>JARKNW010000093.1 GCA_029976075.1 Pleomorphomonas sp. | reverse complement strand
CCGTCGCCGCCGGCCTCGTGGCGCTCGCGGGCGCGGCCCTTCGCCTGCCGGTCTACCTCACCGGCGCCGGCAGCCTGTCGCCGGCCGGAAAGCCGGCCATCGCCGGCTTCACCCATCTGCTCGTCGATGCGGAGGGAACCGCGCACTCGCCGGCCGGTGGAGCGAAGGCGATGCGACGCCGATAGACACGACGCGCGGTTCGGAGCGCTTTCGAGAAAGGGCAACTTTTCGGACGCCCCTAGCGAGAAAGCCGAACAGCCTGTATTTTCCCCCGACGTGCAACTTGCGACGGAGCAGCCGGGTCACCCCCGCACCCCATGGGCTACCTCTTTGAAATCGGCGTTATCTTCATCCTCCTTATATTGAACGGTCTTTTTGCGATGTCCGAGCTGGCGGTGGTTTCTTCCCGCCGTCCGCGCCTCGAAGCCATGGCCGCCAGGGGGTCGAAGGGCGCGGCGACGGTGCTGAAGCTCGCCTCCAACCCGGGCCGCTTCCTGTCCTCCGTGCAGATCGGCATCACGCTGGTCGGCATCCTGGCCGGCGCCTATTCCGGCGCGACGCTGTCGGAGCCGCTTGCCGACCTGTTGCTCGCCTGGGGCGTCCCCGCCTCCTTCGCCTCGGTACTGTCCATCGCGCTGGTGGTCGGCCTGATCACCTATTTCTCGCTGGTCATCGGCGAGCTGGTGCCCAAGCAAATCGCGCTCGCCAAGCCGGAAGCGGTGGCTGCCGTCATGGCAAGGCCCATGCTTGGGGTCGCCTTCATCGCCACGCCCGTGGCCTTCGTTCTCGAACGCTCCAGCCGTCTGATCATCAGCGCCCTTGGCCTGAAATCGACCGGCCAGAGCGCCGTCACCGAGGAAGAGATCAAGGCCGTGATCGCCGAGGGCACCAGCTCCGGCATCCTCGAGCCGGAAGAAAAGGAACTGATGGCCGGCGTCATGCGCTTTGGCGATAGGTCCATCCGCGCCGTGATGATCCCCCGCCCCGATATCACGGGCATCGATCTCGAGTGGGACCACCAGCGCATCATCGAGGCGATCGCCAACTCGTCCCACTCGCGCTATCCGGTGTTCACCGGTTCGATCGACATGGTGCAGGGCGTCATCCAGGCCAAGGATCTTCTGGACCAGCACCTCAAGGGCGAGCCGCTCGACCTCAGGAGTCGCATCCGGCAGGTCGACATGGTGCCCGATACGGCCTCCGCCCTCGACGTGCTCGACACGCTCCGCCGCTCGCCGTTGCAGATGGTGATGGTGATCGACGAGTACGGCTCGGTCGAGGGCATGGTCACAGCCGCCGATATCCTGACGGCCATCGTCGGCAATCTCGGCGGCGAAGACAGCGAGGAAGCGAGCGAGATCGTCACGCGCGCCGATGGCAGCTGGCTGATCGATGCCGACCTCGGCGTCGACCTGGTGGCCGAGAAGATCAACTGTCAGGGCCTCGACGATCCCGACCGCGACTACGAGACGCTTGCCGGCTTCGTGCTGTCGGTCACCAAGGCCATCCCGGCCACCGGCGACATCGTCGACTGGCGAGGCTGGCGGTTCGAAATCGTCGACATGGATGGGCGTCGCATCGACAAGGTACTGGTCACCGCGCCGCCGCAGCCCTCGCAGACCTGACGCTCCAAACGAGGGGCGCTGGGTCGGGTCACGGCTCCCGATTTCTGAGCGACAGGCCGAAACCGATCAATGCTGCGCCTCGCAGGAGCAGATCGGCGCGCAGCACGAGATCGGTGGCGATTGGCACGTCGAGTCTGACATCGTCGGAGGACAACAAGACGACCAGGAACCAGGCCAGCAGAAACAGGCCGACCAGGCCGCTGGATCCGATGAAGGTGAAGGCACCGGCTTCCCGAAACGTCAGGCCGATCCAAATGCGGACGAGCGCCGACGCGGCAAGGCACAGACCAAAGCCGACAAGCGACCAACAGGTTGAAAGACCGGGATCGAACAGTAGGACGACCCCGATCAGGATATCGATGACACCCATGCCTATCCAGTCGGGATAGACGTCGGGACTGGCGATGCGGATGATCAGCAGCGCTTGCAGGAAGCCGCCAAAGATTGATGCCATGCCGGGAAAGTAGCTGCCATTGACGCCATAGATGACGAGCGACACCACCGGAATACCGGCCAACCCAGCGAGCATGACGCCAAGGGCGAGCACACGCCTCCAGCAGCCGAAACTGCGAAAGCGTTGCTGAGTGCGGTCCCGCTCGGCCAGTATGACACCGAGAAGATAAGCGACCGGCCGCAAGACACGTCCGAAAATCGGCGCATGCTTGGAATGACACTCGCGGATCGAACGCTCACTGGACATCGCTTTCGTCCCCCACAAGCGAGGTCGGCGGCGGGACAGGCGCCCCGCCGGCTCTTGTCGGCAGTTCAAGGCATTAGCTGCTATCGGCACCCTTGTTCACGTGACACCCCTCCCCATTGTCCGATGGACTCCTATGGTCGCCCGACCTCGGTTGGCTTTGGCGCGTCCTCGCTCTTCGGCATCGGATGGATCCTGTGCCAGGCGACGTAGAGAGCCGGCAGGAACAGGAGCGTCAGCACCGTTGCGACGGCAAGGCCACCGACGATGGCAAAGGCCATCGGCCCCCAGAAGATGGTCGGCGCGATCGGGATCATCCCCAGCGTCGCCGCCGATGCGGTGAGCAGGATGGGCCTGAAGCGGATGGCCGCCGCCTCGATGACGGCGTTCCAGGGATCGAGCCCTGCCCGCTTCTCCTGCTCGATCTGGTCGATCAGGATCACCGAGTTGCGTGCGATCATGCCGATGAGGGCCAAGACGCCCAAGAGGGCCACGAAGCCCAAGGGCTTCTGCGCCATGAACAGCGCCAGAACCACGCCGATCACCCCGAGCGGTGCAACGCTCAGCACCATGAACACGCCATTGAACGAGCGGATCTGCACCATCAGGATGGTAACCATCAGCAGCAGCATCACCGGCACCACGGCCATCACCGAAGCCTGCGACTTGTTGCTTTCTTCGACGGCGCCGCCGACGTCGATGCGATAGCCATAGGGAAGGCTCGCGGCGAGCTCGTGAATCGGAGCCTTCATGCTTTCGACGATGGAAGCCGGCATGGCGCCAGGGGCGGCGTCGGCGGCGATCGTCAGGGTCGGACGGCGATCGCGCCGCCACATCAGCGGACTTTCGAGGCCATAGTCCACCTCGGCAATCTGGCTGAGCGGCACCGATTTTCCACCCATCACCGGCAATTGCATGGTCCGGATGGTCGACAGCGACATACGCTCGTCCGCTTTCGCCCGGATCACCACGTCGACCAGGTAAATGTCATCGCGCACCTGGGTGACGGTACCGCCCGAGACGATGGCGTTGATCGCCTGCGAAACTTGCAGCGAGCTGAGCCCGAGCAGCCTGGCTTGATCCTGGTCGACACGAATCTTGATCGTCCTGACCGGCTCCATCCAGTCGTAGTTGATCTTCTGAACCCGCCCATCGCGGCTGAGGGTCTTGGCGACGTCGAAGGCGATCTCCCGCACCTTGTCTTCCGATGGCCCGCTGACGCGATACTGAACCGGCCAGCCGACCGGCGGGCCAAGTTCTAGCGGATAGACGCGGCCGATGACGTTGGGGAAATCCTCCGTCAGCGCATGCTCGAGCTTCGCCTTGACGCGGTCGCGCTCGGCCAGTCCCTTGGTGACCACCACCGCCTGGGCAAAGAAATCGTTCGGCAGTTGCAGATCCATCGGCAGGTAGAAGCGCACGGCGCCTCGCCCGACGTAGGTGCTCCAGTGATCGACGTCGGCGTCATCCGACAGCATCTTGTCGATCTTGGCGGAGATGTCGCGCGAGGCCTCGATCGAGGCATTCTGCGGCAGCTTCAGGTCGACCAAGAGCTCCGGCCGGTCGGACGGTGGGAAGAACTGCTGCGGCACGAAGCGCATGCCATAGACGGCCACCCCGAACAGCAGCAGCGTGAGCACGATCGTCGCCCATCGCCAGCGCATCACCGCCGAGACGACGGTGCGAAACGCCTTGAGGATGGGCCCGTTGCCGACCTCGTGATGGGCACCCTTCGGCTTCTTCAGGATCCACACGCCGAGCAGCGGCGAGAACAGAGCCGCCACGAGCCAGGATGAAATCAAGGCGATGCCGACGACGGCAAAGATCGAGAACGTGTATTCGCCGGCCATGCTCTTGGCAAAGCCGATCGGCACGAAGCCGGCGATGGTCACCAGCGTACCGGCAAGACGCGGATAAGCCGTCGACTGGTAGGCGAAGGAAGCGGCCGCTTCCTTGCTCTCGCCGCGTTCCAGCCGGGTGATCATGCTCTCGATGGTGATCATCGCATCGTCGACCAGAAGGCCGAGAGCGATGATCAGCGCGCCGAGCGAGATGCGCTGCAGGTCGATGCCCAGGAGCTGCATGGCCACGAAGACGATGGCCAGCACCAGGGGGATCGACAGCGCAACGATGGAGCCGGCCCTGAAACCCAGGCTGACGATGCTGACGATCAGCACGATGGCGATGGCTTCCCAGAGCGCCTCGGTGAAGTCGCCCACCGCATGTTCGACCGTGGCGGCCTGATCGGCCACCTCGTGGGTTTCGACGCCGACCGGCAAGTCGGCCATGATGCTCGTCATCGCCGCGCGGATGTTCTTGCCGAGGATCAGCACGTCGCCACCGTCGCGCATGGAGATGGCAAGGCCGATCGCCTCCTTGCCGTTGACGCGGAAGAGCGGTTCTGGCGGATCGGATGGGCCGCGCGTCACCTTGGCAATGTCGCCGAGGCGGATCAGCCGGCCATTTGCGGCGAAGTTGACGGCGAGGATATCCTTTTCCGACTTGAAGCCGCCGGAGGTGCGCACCAGGATCTTCTCGTCCGAAGTCTCCACCACGCCGGCCGGAGCGATGGCATTCTGGGCCTGAAGGGCGGCGATCAACGCGTTCTTGTCGAGACCGAGCCCGGCGATCTGGTCGGTGGAAAACTCGATGTAGATCCGCTCGTCCTGCACGCCGAGCATGTCGATCTTCGATACGTCGGGAATCTGCAGCAGACGGGAGCGGATATCCTCGACATAGTCGCGCAGCTCGCGGGTCGTAAAGCCGTCAGAGGTGAAGCCGTAGACGATACCATAGGTGTCGCCGAACTCGTCGTTGAACCAGGGGCCATAGGTACCCTGCGGCAACGTATCCTTGATGTCGCCGATCTTCTTGCGAACCTGATACCAGATCTCCGGCACGTCGGCCTTCGGCGTCTTGCCTTCCAGCGACACGAAAATCGTGGTCACGCCGGCCTGAGTGTAGCTCTTGATGTAATCGAGATGCGGCGTTTCCTGCAGCTTGCGCTCGATGCGCTCGGTGACCTGCTTCAGCGTCTCCTCGATGGTCGCGCCCGGCCATTGGGCCTGTACCACCATGGTCTTGATGGTGAAGGCAGGGTCCTCGCCGCGCCCGAGGCCGGTGTAGCACCAGGCGCCGGCCAGCGAGATCACCAGCATGAAATAGAGGATCAGCGACCGGTTGCCGATCGCCCAGGTGGAGAGGTTGAAATTCTGCTTCATGATGCGCCGCCCAGAAGGCGGACCGCCTGGCCCGGATGCAGCGACTGGACGCCGGCCGTGACGATCGTCTCGCCCGGCTGCAAACCGCCGGAGAGGATGACGCTCGACGGCTCGTAGCGGGCGACCTCGACGTTGCGCAGCGACACGGTGAGCGCCTGGGTATCCACCACCCAGACAGCCTTCGATGCACCATCGCCCCAGACGATGGCCGACGACGGCACCTCCATGCCCGCGGGGGCATCGAGCAACGTGGTGCCCGACACCGTCGAGCCGAGCTGCATCGCCTCAGGTGGATTGTCGAGCGCCACCTTCACCGTATAGGTGCGGGTGACGGGGTCGGCCTGCGGCGCGATTTCGCGGATATGGCCGCTGGTGCCGATCGCCGTGTCCTCGGTCAGGGCGACGGTGAAAGCGGGCTTTTCCGGCAGGGCGCGGATGATCTGGCCGGACACGGCGAACACCGCATCGCGGCCGCCGTCGCTGGCGATCTGCACCACCGGCTGGCCGGCCGCCACCACCTCGCCCGCCTCGGCGCCGGTGGTAATGACGGTGCCGGCGGTATCGGCTGTCAGGATCGTGTAGCTCAACTGCTCCTCGGCGCTCTTCACCTGCGCCTCGGCACTCTTCACCTGCGCCTCGGCAGAATCCAGCGCCTGCTGCGCCTGGTCGAACTGGGCGTTGCTGGCAAAGCCCTTGCTCAAGAGACCGTTCTGGCGGGCGAAGGTGTTGCGCGCCTCCACGAGTTGCGCCCGGGCGGCCGACAGCAGCGCCTCGGTCTGCAGCACGGTGTTCTTCTGGATCTGGTCATCGAGATGGGCGATCACCTGCCCGGGCGTAACCTGATCGCCGACGCGGACCGTCCGGTCGATCATGTGTCCGCTCAAGCGAAAGGCGAGATTGATTTCAGTGCGAGCCCGTACCTGCCCGGTCAGCACCACCGGCTCGCCGGCCGGTCTCTGGCCGACCACTACCGTCCGCACTGGGCGAGCTTCCGCGGTCGGCGGCGCCTTTTCCTCGCATCCCACCAACAGGCAGGCAAACGCCACGATCGCCACGTTTGTCGCCAGAGACCAACCACGCATCGCACTACCTCTCGTGTTGCGGGCCACACCCCGCAAAAAGCCAAAACACCACCACTCACGGAAAGACCACGAAGCCTGACCGCGCGAAGAGCCACCTACACCGAAGCTTAAAATTCTAGATGCCGTGCAAAAACAGCTCCGTCACAGACATGGACAAGAATAGATAGGCGTCTTCTTTTGGTATCTCCGGGGCTATCTTCGACAGAATGTCCGGGAAACCATGGGGTTGGCTGAGCGCGTTCGTCAGGATCACGAAGAACAGCGCCGGATGGCGGCTGCGGATGATGCCGGCTGCCATGGCCTGTTCGAAAGTTGCCTTTCCCGCGGCATACGCCGGTGCCAGCAGATTCTTGGCAACAAAGTCCGCGCGTTCGCCGCCGTCGGCTATGCACCTGAAGACGAAGTCGCGGACGGCCGGGTTGTCCTTGTAGAAGTCTGCCGTCTTCTGGATGATGATGGCGAGACGTTCCTCAGTCTTCAGCGCGGAATCGGCGGAGATCTGCGTGACGGTATCGATGATCGGCGCGGCACTCGAAAGAACTCGTTCGGCGCTCGCCGTCCATAGCTCGGCCTTGCCACCGAAATGAACGCGAATGAGGTTCGCGCCGACCCCGGCAGCGGAGGCTACACTGCGGAGGTCGGTACCTTCGTAGCCTTGCGCGGCGAAAAGACGGACGGCCGCCGCCAGCAAGGCCTCACGCCCACTTGGCATGTCCTTGGTGCGCCGCCCGCGCGGAATCGCCGGCTTGTCCATGGCTGTGTCCGACCCTTAATATGTTCGTCTGTACATATATTGAGCCAGCGAGACTGACAAGGGGGGACCGCTGGACTGCGGTGTTGCCCTGACGGCACCATTCGACAAGGTAAAAAAAGCCTGAGGCGGATCGCTGCAGCGACCCGCCTCAGGCAAGAAAGCCAGAACCGGCAGAAGACACCCTCAGCCCTGCGTCCATGGAGGGAATGAAATTGGTTTCAGTCGTCGCCAGGTTGCGCGCCAATTTGTTCCACGATGCCAGCGCAGGCAACAGCACAGGCGTTCACCTTCTCGCTGCCAACGGCGCCAGCGATGCGCCGGACCAGATCGGCATAATCCGCCTCGATCGGCGCAATGGTCTTGCGACCGTAGTCGGTGAGCGACACCAGCGTCTTCCGAAGGTCCTCGAACTGCTGGGCGCGACTGATCAGGTCGCGCGCCTCGAGGTCGCGCAGAATGCGCGACAGGCTCGACGCCCGAACGAACGTGTTGGCGGCAAGCTCGGAGGCGATCATCGGCGACCGCATTTGCAGCTCATGCAACACCCGCCATTGCGGCTCGGTCAGGCTGGCGACCTTCATGCTTGGCCGCAACGTCTCCACCACCGACTCGTAGGCCAGCAGGAACGTTTTCATGAGATCTGGTTCGGCCGCCATGGCTGCCTCCCCGGCATTTTGACGAACGGAGGAAAGGAGGGTGCTGGTGACCACTTTGCTGCGACCTTGAGGGAATCGTATGGGGTTTTATCCTACTAAACAACAACGACCGAGATTTCAAGTATGCATCTCGCACATGTCTCGAATAGCTCATTCGACGGTCACAGTCTTTTCGGAAGTTACCAAGGGCCGTTTCATATATGAAAATTGTTTCTTGGACGGTAAGATAGTAACATTTACATACATGGAATTGTGGTGCTGTTCTTGGCAGGTAAAGAAGATTTGATCGCCTATAGTTTCGACAAATTCCAAATGCCCACGATGACAATCGGGGAAGTTGGTTGACCCTTGTTACGTTATAATATAACAGTTGCCCGTCGATCAGCCCTTCAGCCAGGGGTCAAATGCTGCAACATCTCCCTCACCCCCTGTCGTCAACGCCCGCCGACACCATCCGCCATGCCATCGTTGTCATCCGGCCATCGATGCTTCGCCTCGGCCTCGGAGCCCGACTCGCCGGAGCAGCCGGCCTCGTCGCCGGCATATGGGGCCTGATCGGCTGGGTGCTCGCGTGATGGCCTTTGGACAGGGAACATGGCCCGTCGGCGGGGCGGCGCTCGACTTCCGGAACGCCACCATCGGCTATGATCGACATCCGGCGCTGCATCATGTCTCGGCTCACTTTCCGGCCGGCAGCATGACCGCCGTGGTCGGCCCCAACGGCGCCGGCAAGTCGACCCTGCTAAAAGCGGCGATCGGCCACATCCGGCCGATCGAGGGCACCATCGAGGTCAGCGGCTGCCACAGGACCGAGATCGCCTATCTGCCGCAGATGTCGGAGATCGATCGCAGCTTCCCGCTGCCGGTCTTCGATTTCGTGGCGATGGGCCTTTGGCGACGTCGCGGCGCCTTCGGCGGCTTCCGCCGACAGGACGACGAGGATGTCGCCCACGCCCTTGCCGCCGTCGGCCTGATCGGCTTCGAACAGCGGCCGCTCGACACGCTGTCCGGCGGCCAGTTGCAAAGGGTGCTGTTTGCCCGGCTTAGCTTGCAGGACGCACCGCTGATCCTGCTCGACGAGCCATTCACGGCCGTCGACGATCGGACCATCGGCGAACTGATGAACGTCATCGCCCGCTGGAACTCGGAAGGGCGGACGGTGGTGGCGGTCCTGCACGACTTCGACCTGGTGCGCCGACGGTTTCCACGCGCGCTGTTGATCGCCCGCCGCCTGATTGCCGAGGGCAACACAGAGGGCGTGCTGACCAGCGAGCATCTTGCCGCCGCCCGCCATCACATCGAGGCATGGGACGACACTGCCCCCTTCTGCGAGGCCGAGCCCGCCCAATGACGATCGCCGATCTTCTGTCCGTCTTTTCGGAATTTGCCTTCATGCGCCGGGCTTTGGCCGGCTGCCTTGTGTTGTCGGTAGCCGCCGCGCCGGTCGGCGTCTTTCTGATGCTGCGCCGCCTGTCGCTCACCGGCGACGCCATGGCCCACGCCATTCTGCCGGGCGTTGCCGCCGGCTATCTTCTCGCCGGTCTCAATCTCTGGGCCATGACGGCCGGAGGCCTTGTGGCCGGCCTCGCCATCGCGCTGACGGCCAGCGTCGTGACACGCCTGACGCCGCTCAGGGAAGACGCGTCGCTCGCCACGCTCTACCTTGTATCGCTGGCGCTCGGCGTCATCCTGATTTCGGCACGCGGTTCGGCGGTCGACGTCATGCACCTGCTGTTCGGTTCGGTGCTGGCCATAGACGACACCGCCCTCACCTTCATCGGCATCGTCGCCTCGATTACCGTCGTCGCCTTCGCCACGCTCTGGCGGCCGCTGGTCCTCGAGTGTGTCGACCCCGGCTTTCTCAAGGCGGCAGGCGGGCGCGGCGCGATCATCCATGTCGCCTTCATGCTGGTGATGGTGCTGAACCTCATTGCCGGTTTCCAGGCGCTCGGCACGCTTCTGTCGGTTGGCCTGATGATGCTGCCGGCTGCCAGCGCCCGCTTCTGGACGCGGTCGCTCGGTATCATGACGCTTCTTGCCATGGTCTTTGCCGCGTTGTCATCGATCGCCGGCCTGACCGCGTCATTCGCCGCCAACCTGCCATCCGGCCCGGCGATCATCGTCGCCGCCGGCATCGTCTACGCTGTCTCTGTGTCCCTGGGACCGGTTGGCGGCCTGTTCTCGCGCCTCCGTCCGACGCGACATCGCACCGGCTGAACGACGTCAGATGCCGCTTTGCGGTGCATCGCCCGGCGGTTCGCTACCCTTGGCGAGCGCCGATTCGATGCGCTGGCGGGCGACCGCGTTGCGGGCGCGTAGCAGCTTCAGACGATTGGCGAGATCGTCGATCCGGGCATCGTCGTCCACCTCCTCGACCTTGGCAGCCGGCCTGTCCGGCTGCCGCTCGGTCTTCGCTCCGAAGTCGACGTGAATGACGGGGGCCGCTGGCGCAGGGGGCTGGGGAAAAGTCATCCCCGGCGGATGAACCAGTGGCGGCGTATGGGTGAGTTCGGAGATTGTTTCCGACAAGACGGCGATGCGCGCTTCCGCCTCGACCAACGCCATCTTCATGTCGGCCGCCAGCGACTCCGCCTCGTCGCGACTCTCCTCGGCCTCCGTTGCCCGGATGCTGATCTTGCGCTGCAGGTCGCGCCGCTCGGCGTCGACGCGGGCCACCGCCTCGTGCGCATAACGGGCGATCGACTGGGCCTCCTCGAGGCGCCTTTCGTAATCGGCGATCGTCGCCTCGAAGGCGGCCTTTTCCGCCTCGAGCGCCCGAGCCAGATGGCGATCCTCCGTACTCCGCAGCTCGGCCGTCGCCACTGCCTGCCGTGCCGTGTCGAGTTCCACCTCGACACGCGCCATGCGGGCGGCCATCTCGGCCCGGATCGCATCCTTGGCGGCCGCCATCTCGGCCACGGAGCGGGGCAGATGCTGGTCCAGCCGGCGTCGGTAGAGGCGCACGGCACGCGAGTTGATCGCCGGCATCAACAGCAGCGCAAAGAGCCCTGCCGTCAGCACCCCCGCCAGAAAGATCAGCACGGTTTCGATCACGTCATGCCATCCCGCGGTCAATCCGAAGCCGGATCGAGTGAATGCGTCTGCGCACTACTTGATATTTGTCGCGCATCGACAAGGAAACGGTCAAGGGCGGACCGGCATTCCAGTCCGCCCGACGACGAAAAAAGGTGCGAAGGCTGGCTTGGCCGCCGCGAAAGCGGTCAGAATGGGTTCCAGGTCGCCTGCGGCGTAAACTTCAGATAGCCGACGTTGACGCCAAGACGGGCGCCGACACCCGTGCGCACCGGCACCAGGGTGATGTCGCCCTGGCGAAGAGCGGTGATGCCGAAACCGCCGACCAGATAGGCCGAGCCGTTGACGCCGCCATAGCGCTGGTAGATCGACTGTATCGAGGGCAGGTTGTAGACGAGGATCATGGTGCGGGCGCCGTCTCCGCCGACATCGAGACCGAAGGTCGGTCCCTGCCAGTAAACCCGCGCCGTGCCGGCATTGCGCGTGTAGAGCGTTCCCTCGCCATAGCGCAGACCGCCGACGAACGCGCCCGAGCCCTCCTGACCGAGAATGTAGCCGTTGGGCTGGCCATAGTTCGCCGCGGCCCGCTCGATTGCCGAGGCGAGACCGCCCGACATCTCGCCGAAAAATTTGTGGCCGGTATCCACCAGCTCCGACGACGAATAGGTCTGCTGCTGCTGTCTCTGCTGGGCGGCGGCGGCGGGCATGACCGCCACGGCCATGAAGGCCAGCAGGAGGAACGGCAGCGCTTTCAACACCGACAGACGCGACATCGGCAATCCCTCCATGCCCCGCGCACCGTCCGCCGGAGCGGCAGGGTGACGAGACCATCAGAACATTAACCTCGCCGACACCCCACCCGGGCAAGATGAACGGTGGGATCGGCCGGTGACATCATGATCATACAGACGAATCAGACATCAAGACGGCAAGATAGGGTGAGTTTCATCGCCCGCGCCATTGTTCTGTCGCTGTTTTTCCTCATCCCTTGCCAGCCGGTAAACGCGCTAGACGAAAGGATAGTATTCGATCCCTATACCGGCCTGTCGATTGGCGGCTACGACCCGGTGGCCTATTTCGTCAGCGGTGCCGCCATCCAGGGCGTGGCCGACTACGAAGAAGTCTATGGCGATACCTACTGGCATTTTGCCACGGAAGGCAACGCTGCCGCCTTCCGCGCCTCGCCTTCGGTCTACATCCCGGGCTTCGGCGGCTATGCACCGGCGGCAATAATCCGCGGCGTCGCCCAGCCCGGCAACCCGACCCTGTTCGCCATTCACCGCAACCGCCTTTATCTGTTCGGCTCGGAGGATGAGCGACGGGCTTTTCTCGTCGATCCCGACACGATGATCGCCGCTGCCGCCGCCAAATGGCCGGACGTGCTGAAACTGCTCGCCTACTGAAGCAGGGGCAGCCGCCGGCGACCAGGCGCGATCAGAAAGCGCGCCTGCAAGGCTCTGCCGGCCATCGGTTTGCCGTCCTTACCAATATGTCATCCACCTTTGCTGTGTTCGGCGGCTTCCTGCGCTTGTGAGCCGTGACCGCGGGCGTTATCCATGACCCGAACAATCGTCCCGATTCGTCGGTGGGCTCTGCCCCATATCCGGCCCCAACCCTGTGGAACCGTCCATGTCCGATCTGGCCAAGCTGGAAGCCCTGGATTTTGCCGCCTTGCTCTGCTCGCGCGTCTGCCATGACATCATCTCGCCGGTCGGTGCCATCACCAACGGGCTTGAGGTCCTCGACGAGGAAAACAATGAGGAGATGAAGGCTTTCGCCTTCGACCTCATTCGCAAGAGCGCCCGTACCGCATCGTCCAAGCTGCAGTTTGCCCGTCTCGCCTTTGGCGCTGCCGGCTCGGTCGGCGCCGAAGTCGACCTCGGCGATGCCGAGACGGTGGCCAAGCGCTACATGGAAAGCGAAAAGGCCGACATCGACTGGCAGGCGGCCCGCCGCCTGTTGCCCAAGAACCAGGTGAAGCTGCTTCTCAACGTGCTGCTGATCTCGCTGCAGGCGATTCCCCGCGGCGGCAAGGTGGTGGTGCGCGTCGACGGTGACCTGCCCTTCCCGACGCAGCGCATCGAGGCGACCGGCGCCGCCTCGCGCATCCCGCCCCGCGTGGTCGAGCTGCTGGCCGGCGACCTCGGCGACCACGTCGACGCCCACGCCATTCAGCCCTATTACGCCGGCGCACTTGCCCGAGCGGCCGGGCTGGCCATCGAAATCACCAAGGACGGCGACACCGTGATCTTCGAGGCGAAACCCGCCGACACCGCCCTTCAGGGCGAACGGACTGAATAAAAAGTTAACCGCCTCCACAATTACTGATAGTCTGGACGTTCCGTGAGGATCGTTCACTGTGGCAACTGTCGATGCGTATCGACATGTTGGCTGCAAACGCACGTTTGAAGCCGGGACTTCAATCAATATTAACAGTTTGACGGGACACTTCCCCACAAAGCGGCTGGTAGAGCGGGCGCCATTTCAGGATGCGGCGCTTCCGGTTCGGCCTTCCCAGGGGGTGAAGTATGGACGACCTTTTGCGTGAATTCCTCACCGAGACAAACGAGTCGCTCGATACGGTAGACGTGGAATTGGTGAAGTTCGAGCAAGAGCCGAACAACGCCCGCATACTCGATAACATTTTCCGCCTCGTCCATACGATCAAGGGAACCTGCGGGTTCCTCGGCCTGCCGCGCCTCGAGGCGCTGGCGCATGCTGCCGAAACGCTGATGGGCAAGTTCCGTGAAGGCGCAGCCGTCACAGAGGAGGCCGTGAGCCTCGTCCTGCAGACCATCGACCGCATCAAGGGCATTCTGGCCGAGCTCGAAGCCAACGAAGGCGAAGAGCCCAAGGGCGAAGACCGCGACCTGATCTCGCTGCTCGAGGCCATGTCGATGGCCGAGGCCGTCCCCCGCAAGGAACCGCCCAAGAAGGAAAAGAAGGAAACCGCCGGCACGTTGGTCGCCCAGGTTCTGGAGCGCGAACTCCGGCCCGGCGAGGTGTCGCTCGACGAACTCGAGCGCGCGTTCCGCGAAACCGCCGTCGAAGTGGAAATCCCCACCGAAGAGCCGCCGGTCGAAGAGGCAGCTCCGGCCGCCCCGCCAGCTCCGGCCGGCATCGATTTTGCCCGCGTCGCCGCCGAGATCGAAGCGCGCATGAAGCAGGCGAACCCCGACGAGAAGCCGGGAAAGAACAAGATGTCCGCCGAAGAGGGCGAAGCCGAGGCCGAGGCCAAGAGCGAGAAGGGTTCCGTCTCGAGCCAGTCGATCCGCGTCAACGTCGAGACGCTCGAACACCTCATGACCATGGTCTCCGAGCTGGTGCTGACCCGCAATCAGCTGCTGGAAATCGTCCGCCGTCACGAGGACAGCGAGTTCAAGGTGCCGCTGCAGCGCCTCAGCAACGTCACCGCCGAGCTGCAGGAAGGCGTCATGAAGACGCGTATGCAGCCGATCGGCAACGCCTGGCAGAAGCTGCCGCGCATCGTCCGCGATCTTGCCCAGGAACTCGGCAAGCAGATCGAACTCGAGATGGTCGGCGCCGATACCGAACTCGACCGCCAGGTGCTGGAACTCATCAAGGATCCGCTCACCCACATGGTCCGCAATTCGGCCGACCATGGCCTCGAGCGCCCCGATGATCGCCGCAAGGCCGGCAAGACCGAGAAGGGCACCATCCGCCTCGCTGCCTATCACGAGGGCGGCCACATCATCATCGAGATCGCCGACGATGGTCGCGGCCTCAACCTCGATCGCATCAAGCAGAAGATCGTCGAAAATGGCCTGGCCAGCGAGGCCGAGCTCGAGAAGATGACCGAAGGGCAGATCTTCAAGCACATCTTCGCCCCCGGCTTCTCGACGGCTGCCAAGGTCACCTCGGTGTCCGGCCGCGGCGTCGGCATGGATGTCGTCCGCACCAACATCGAGACCATCGGCGGTACCGTCGACCTGAAGTCGGTGCAGGGCAAGGGCACCACCTTCACCATCAAGATCCCGCTGACGCTGGCCATCGTCTCGACGCTGATCGTCGAGAGCTGTGGCGACCGCTTCGCCATCCCGCAGCTCAGCGTCGTCGAACTGGTGCGCGTGCAGAACAACTCCGAGCACCGCATCGAACGCATCAAGGACACCCCGGTCCTCCGCCTGCGCAACAAGTTGCTGCCGCTGGTGCCGCTTGCCGGCCTCCTCAAGGTCGAAGCCTCGACCGAGAAGAGCGAGGATGAAGGCTTCATCGTCGTCATGCAGGTCGGCAACGTCACCTTCGGTCTGGTGGTCGATGGCGTCTTCCACACGGAAGAAATCGTCGTCAAGCCGATGTCGAAGATGCTGCGCCACATCACCATGTTCTCGGGCAACACCATCCTCGGTGACGGCTCGGTGATCATGATCGTCGATCCCAACGGCGTTGCCAGCGCCATCGGCACGGCCGTCGCCACCGACGCGCTCGACAACCACGCCGACGCCGATGCCGCCCGCGGTGTCGACAACGACGCCAAGATCTCCATGCTGCTGTTCCGCGCCGGCTCGCCCGAGCCGAAGGCGGTGCCGCTGTCGCTGGTCACCCGCCTCGAGGAGTTCGAGATCGAGAAGATCGAGCATTCCAACGGCCGCGACCTTGTCCAGTACCGCGGCTCGCTGATGCCGCTGGTCTATCCGAACTACGATGTCCGTCGCCGCGAGGAAGGCACCCAGCCGATGCTGGTGTTCTCGGACGCCGGCCGGTCGATGGGCCTGGTCGTCGACGAGATCGTCGACATCGTCGAGGAGTCGCTCAACATCCAGGTCGGCTCCGACGTTCCGGGCGTGCTCGGCTCGGCGGTGATCAAGGGCAAGGCCACCGAAATTCTCGATATCGGCCACTATCTGCCGCTCGCCTTCGAGGATTGGTTCAAGCGCAAGGAAATCTCGTCGGCCGCGCTGACGCGGAAGTTGCTGTTCATCGACGACAGCGCCTTCTTCCGCAACATGCTGGGGCCGGTGATGAAGGCCGCAGGCTTCGACGTGACGGTCTGCTCCTCGGCCACCGAGGCCATGCGCCTCCTGGGCGAAGGCGCCGCCTTCGATGTCATCGTCTCCGACATCGAGATGCCGGTGGTCAACGGTTTCGAGTTCGCCGAAATGCTGCGTCGCGACGCACGCTTCCGGCATACGCCGATCATCGCGCTGTCGGCTCTCTGCACGCCGGCTTCGATCGAGCGCGGACGCCAGTCGGGCTTCGACGAATATGTCGCCAAGTTCGACCGTCCGGGCCTGATCGCCGCCCTGAAGGAAATCACCAGCGCTGATTATGGGATTGCAGCATGACCGCCACCAGCCATACCCCGGGCGCCGCCGCCAACGACAGCCACTCCGGCCAGATCCAGTACGTGACCGTGTTCATCGGCGGACAGCTGTTCGGTCTGCCGATCCACAAGGTGCATGACGTCTTCGTTCCCGAGAGCATGACGCGCGTCCCGCTGTCGGCTCCGGAAGTGGCCGGCGTACTCAACCTGCGCGGCCGTATCGTGACGGCGATCAACATGCGCCGCCGCCTCGGCCTGCCCCAGCGCGAGGGCAACCACGGCATCATGGCCGTCGGCATCGAGTATCGTGGGGAATCCTACGGCCTCGTCATCGACGAGGTCGGCGAGGTCCTCAACCTCGACGCCGCCGGCCGCGAAGCCAACCCTGCCAACCTCGACCCCCGCTGGGCTGAAATTTCCGGAGGCGTCCATCGCCTCTCCGGACAGCTGATGGTCATCCTGGATGTCGAGCGCGTGCTCGGCCGCATGCAGGGTGACTTGGCCGCCTGACGTGACGACTCAAGAAAGCCGGCGTCACCGCCGCAGGAGTGAAACATGAAGACCTGTCTCGTGGTCGACGACTCGAGCGTCATCCGCAAGGTGGCCCGGCGCATCCTCGAGGATCTGTCCTTCACTATTCTCGAGGCCGAGGACGGTCAGCAGGCCCTTGAAAAGTGCCAGGAGACGATGCCGGATGCCATTCTGCTCGACTGGAACATGCCGGTGATGGATGGCCTGGAGTTCCTCGCCCAGCTTCGCAAGCTGGATGGTGGCGACACGCCGAAGGTGGTGTTCTGCACCACCGAGAACGATGTCGGCCACATCGCCCGCGCCATCCGCGCTGGCGCCAACGAGTACATCATGAAGCCCTTTGATCGGGAAATTGTCGAAGCCAAGTTCCAGGAAGTCGGGCTGCTCTGACGGTTTTAAAGATCGATGCGAAATTGGAGACCGATTCAATGTCGGCCATCGCGCACGCGCCTTCATCTTCCGGAACCGTCACCGATCCCATCCGCGTGATGGTCGTCGATGATTCCGTTGTCATTCGAGGCTTGGTCGGCCGCTGGCTCGACGAGGAGCCCGGCCTTGCCGTGGTTGCCAGCCACCGCAACGGCCGCCTCGCGGTGGATGACGTGCTGAGGTCAAACCCCGATGTCGTCATCCTCGACATCGAGATGCCGGACATGGACAGCCTCACCGCCCTGCCGCTGCTGATTGAGAAAAAGAGAAATCTGGTCGTTGTCGTCGCTTCGACGCTGACCCGCCGCAATGCCGAGATCTCGCTGAAGGCACTGTCGCTCGGTGCTGCCGATTACGTGCCGAAGCCCGAGTCGAACTCCGGCGTCACAACGTCGGCCGAGTTCCGCCGCGAGCTGATCGAGAAGGTGACCAACCTCGGTCTGCGCGCCAGAAAGCGTGGCATGCCCGGTCAGGCGCCAGCCGGCCGTCCGACGCCGCGCCCCCAGCCGGGTGCCCCGGCCGGAGCACCGCCTGCCCCGAGCGCACTTCGCGCCTCGCGTCCGGCGAGCTTTACCATCCGCTCCTATTCTTCCGTGCGGCCACGCATCCTGACCATCGGGTCGTCGACCGGAGGCCCGCAGGCGCTCAACACGCTGTTCGGCGAAATCGGTTCGGCCATCGGCATGGTTCCGGTGGTGCTGACCCAGCACATGCCGCCGACGTTCACAGCCATTCTCGCCGAGCACATCACCAAGGCAGCCGGTCGTCCGGCCAGCGAGGGTCGTGACGGCGAGGTCATCCAACCCGGCCACATCTACGTGGCGCCCGGCGGCAAGCACATGCTGCTTGTCAAGAACGGCAATGACGTCGTGGTCAAGCTCTCCGACGCGCCGCCGGTCAACTTCTGCAAGCCGGCCGTCGACCCGCTGTTCAAGTCGGTGGCTGAAATCTACGGAACGGCGACGCTCGCCGTCGTTCTGACCGGCATGGGTTCCGATGGCGCCGAAGGCGTGCGCAAGATCGGCGAGATCGGCGGCAGCGCCATCGCGCAGGATGAAGAAACATCGGTGGTCTGGGGCATGCCCGGCGCCGCCGCCCATACCGGAATGTGTTCGGACGTTCTCCCGCTCAACGAAATAGGCCGGAAGGTGTCCAAGATCCTGCTCGGAGGCCGTCCATGAACCCGGCGGAATACGACTACCTGCGCCAGTTCCTGAAGAGCCGTTCCGGCCTCGTTCTGTCGAACGAAAAGCAGTATCTGATCGAAAGCCGTCTTCTGCCGGTAGCTCGCAAGGCCGGCCTGCAGTCGATCGCTGCCCTGGTCGCCAAGCTCAAGGAGCCGCGCGAGACCGTCCTCGCCGAAGCCGTCGTCGAGGCGATGACCACCAGCGAGAGCTTCTTCTACCGCGACAAGACGCCCTTCGAGCACTTCACGCAGATGATGATGCCGGAGATGCTGAAAGCGCGCGCTTCGCAGAAGAAGATCCGCATCTGGTGCGCCGCCGCTTCCACCGGCCAGGAACCCTACACGCTGGCCATGTGCCTCAAGGAAATGGAGCGGCAACTCCTTGGCTGGAGGATAGAGATCCTCGGCACCGACATTTCCAACGAAGTGCTCGATCGCGCGAAGGCCGGCACCTACACCCAGTTCGAGGTGCAGCGTGGCCTGCCGATCCAGTTGCTCCTCAAGTATTTCACCCAGCAGGGCGAAAGCTGGACCATCGCGCCGGAGCTCCGGTCCATGGTGCAGTGGAGGAAATTCAACCTTCTCGACAGCTTCGCATCCTTCGGTCAGTTCGATATCGTCTTCTGCCGCAACGTGCTGATCTACTTCGATCAGGCGACGAAGGTCGACATCCTCGGCCGTATCTCGAAGATCATGGCGACTGACGGGTACCTGGTGCTAGGCGCCGCCGAAACGGTGGTCGGCCTGACCGACGCCTTCAAGCCGGCACCGGATCGGCGCGGTCTTTACGTTCCGGCCGCGGCCATTCCGGCAGCGCCGCGTCGCTCGATGCTGGCTGCCGCCGGCCGAGTGGGCTGATCGCACCAACCGAGTTGAAGAGAGCGCCGTGGTTCCGCCGCGGCGCTCTTTTGTTGTCTATCCAAACGACGCTCGGTCCGATGGGTTCCCGGCCTCAATCGCCGAAGCGACTGACGATATCCTCGAGCGCCGGCCGTGGACGATCCGTCGGCTTGATGGTCGGCGTGCCGATATGGATGAACCCGACGATGGTTTCGCCCTCGGTCAATCCTAGTGCGGCCTTCGCCTCGACATCATAGGCGATCCAGTCGGTCAGCCAGCAGGCGGCATAGCCCATGGCATGGGCGGCAATCTCCAGATTGAGACAGACAGCTCCGGCCGAGTAGACCTGCTCGATCACCGGGATCTTGGGATGCTCGGAGGCCCGGCCGACGACGGCTATCACCAGCGGCGCCTTGGAAAAGCGCTGCCGTTCTTCCTCGAGCCGGGCGAGCGACATGTCCGGCTGGTGCTCCTCGGCGATCCTGGCGATGCGTCTGCCGGCTTCCACCCGTGCCTCGCCCTCGAAAACGATGAAGCGCCAAGGAGCCAGTTTTCCGTGATCGGGAACGCGTGAGGCGATGGTGAGCAGCGTCTGCAGCTCCTCGGCGTTCGGGCCGGGGGCGGCAAGCATGGCGGCCGGCACGGAACGGCGGGTGAGCAACAGGTCGAGCGTGGCGTTCATGAGGCAAGGCTCCGCAAGGGTCTGCAAGTAGCCCCGGCATATCGTCAATCGTGCGCCGTAGCAATTCCAGCGAAAGCCTGTGCCTCCTGCATGGAGCCAGACCGCAAAGGCGATGCGACAATCGGGAGCATCTCCAATCAGGTTCCGGCACGTTCGACAGGCGCGGTCGCGCTGTCCATATCCCGGCCACGAGACTTGAAATCACCACGATGATCGGCGAAGACTTGCCACCATGAGCACCATGGCGGACGGGAGACGAGAAGGCATGGCGCGGTGGAAGACCACCCGCAACGGATGGATTTTCGTGGTCGTCGCCTTGATGGCCGCGTCGCCTTCGTTTGCCCAGAACGGCCCACCCCCGGGTGGACCGTCCGGTGGCGGGCCCGGAGGTCCAGGTTCTGGCCCCAGTTCAGGCCCAGTCCCCGGAATGATGCGCCCCGGATCAGGGCCGCTGCAGCTCCTGCCCCCGGGCGCCAGCCCGCCGGCTGCGCTTCCCGAGGCGGCGACGCCTTATGCCCCGAGCACGGCCGCCCCCGTCGAGACAAAACCGCTCAGTACCGTCGCGCCGCGCGAGACAGCGACGCTGTCGCTGACCGCAAGGCTCACCCCGGACGGACCGCCGATCGGTGCCGGCGTCGTCTGGCGCATATTTGCCGAGGCGCAGGGGCCGGACGGCAGTCGCGAGCTGGTCGCCGAGCGCCATGGCGGTTCGGCCGATTTCGTGCTGAAGCCGGGCGGTTACTTCGTCTATTGCGGGTTCGGTTACGCCGGCACCACCGATCACGTGGTGGTTGGCACGAGCCTCAAGGCCGATTCCGTAGTCCTCAACGCCGGCGGCGTCCGTCTGTCGGCCGTGACCGGCAAGGACAAGCCGCCTATCGACAATGACGATCTCAGCTTCGACATCTTCTCTCAGGAACTCGATTCGCATGGCGAGCCCAAGGCGGTGGCCCTCGACGTAACGCCCGGCACCATCATCCGCCTGCCGGCCAAGACCTACAACGTCACGGCCAACTACGGCGACGCCAACGCCCGCACCACCGCCGATATCGAGGTCAAGGCCGGCAAGCTCTCGGACATCACGCTGACCGAGAAGGCCGCCAAGATCACCTTGAAGCTGGTGAGCAACGAAGGCGGCGAAGCCATCGCCAACACTCGCTGGTCGATCCTGACGCAGGCCGGCGATCTCGTCACCTCGGGCGTCGGCGCGTTTCCGTCCTTCGTTCTCGCCGAGGGCGACTATACCGTCATCGCCAATCACGAGGATGGGCAGTTCCAGCGCATCGTCAGCGTCGTTTCCGGCGAAGATGCCGATGTCGAGGTCCTGGCGACCACCGAGCAGAAGGTCACCAACTGACCGCTTGCCATCGCATCTGGGAACGTCCGGGGACTCATCGGAGTCCATGGAGGTTCATCGAGAGTCTTGAGGATTCATCGCGACTCATCGACACCCATGGTCGACCATGGGCGCCGGTGCGTGGCAAGAGAGCGGTATCTCCGTGAGGCGCGGCAGTCAGTCCTCGATGTAGCGGGCGAAGGCGTCCTTGTAATCTGGATGCCAGCGCGACAAGGCCGGGCGGTTTTCAATGACGTCGCCCATCGCCCAGGCCATGCGCTTCTCGTCGAGGTGACGGGGCGTCTCGTTGTCGGGGCAGAGGATGTAGAACTCTCCCTTCCCGAGCGCCGCCAGCATGAAGTCCACCACTTCCACGGCGTGCCAGGCGCCGGCCGGCTTTTCGGCCGAGGGATCGGCGGCGGTCATGCCGGTGAAGGTCCAGCCGGGAATCAGGAGATGGGCGGAAAGCCGACTGCCGCGGCTGCGCAGCTCATGCGCCAGTTGCTCGGTCACCACCTTCACCGCCGCCTTGGATGTGTTGTAGGCGGCATTGCCGGGTGGCGTGGTGATACCCTGCTTGGATCCCGTGTTGATGACATAACCGGCGTTGCCGTTCTCAAGCATCCTGGGCACGAAGCTCTGGACGCCATTGATGACGCCCCAGAGATTGATGTCGATCAGCTTGCGCCAGTTATCGAAGTTCTCGAGGACGCCACCGCCTTCGCCAATGGCGGCATTGTTCATCAGCACGTCGACGCCGCCGAAGCGCTCGAACGTCGCGGCGGCAAGCGCCTCGACCGCCGCCCTGTCGCCGACATCGGTCGGCACGGCGATGGTTTCCGGGCTGCCGGCGGCCTTGGCAGCTGACGCCGTTGCGGCAAGCTCGCTGCCGAGCACATCGGCGAGAACGAGCTTCATGCCACGTTGGGCCAGCCGGAGCGCCGCCGCCCTGCCAATGCCGCGCGCCGCGCCGGTGATCACCGCGACTTTTCCTGCTGTGATGATGTCATCGGCCATGGCGGCCTCCCGAATGAGTGAGTCTGAAGGCCGACGCTACAATCGTGCCGCGTCAGCGTGCCAGCTCCTTGAGGCCCTGGCGGATCAACTGGGTGGTGGTCGCCTCGCTGCCGATCGTCTTCGCGGCGGCCTGCACCGCCGCCGCCGCCTGCAACTGCGCATAGCCGAGGTTGACCAGCGCCGACACCGCTTCGGCCACCGGACCGGAAACGCGCGCCTCGGCAACGTCGGCGGCCACGCGGATCACCGACGGGTCGGCATCGGCAAAGGCCGGCGCCTTGTCCTTGAGCTCGGTGGCGATGCGCTCGGCGACGCGCTTGCCGACACCCGGCGCGCGGGCAATGGCGGTGAGATCGCGCATGGCGATGGCCGTGGCGAGCTGCCCCGGGTCGAGCACCGAGAGAACGCCAAGAGCCACCTTGGCGCCGACGCCCTGCACCGTCAGCAGCAGGCGGAACCACTCGCGCTCGATGTCGTTGGAAAAGCCATAGAGGCGGATCAGGTCCTCGCGGACCATGGTCTCGATGGAGAGCGTCGCTGCCTCGCCGGCCTTGGGCAGCCGTTGCAACGTGCGCGACGAACAATAGACCTGATAGCCGACGCCATGCACGTCGAGGATCATCCAGTCGTCGCCGAAGCTGTCCACCACGCCCTTGAGCTTGCCGATCATGCTCTTCCCCCGCCCGTCAACCGGTCGCCAGCTTCGCCAATCTGCCCACCGCCGAACCGCGATGATGGGCATGCGTCAGCGCGATGGCAAGAGCGTCCGCCGCGTCGTCGCTTTCAAATGTTGCCTTGGGCATCAATACCTTGACCATGACGCGGATCTGCCCCTTTTCGGCATGCCCGGCGCCGACGATCGCCTTCTTCACAGCGTTGGGCGCGTACTCGGCAACCGGCAGGCCGCGCCGGGCAGGCACCAGCAGCGCGACACCGCGCGCCTGGCCGAGCTTCAGCGTCGCGCCAGCGTCCTTGTTGACGAAGGTCTGCTCGATGGCCGCCTCGTCCGGCTGGTACTCATGCAGCACCGCGTCTAGCCCGTCATGGATCTGGACGAGGCGCGAGGCGAGGTCGAGATCGCCGTTGGAGTTGATCGACCCCGACGCGACAAAGCGCACCGAATTGCCGAGGCTGTCGACGACGCCCCAGCCGGTGTGCCTGAGGCCCGGATCGATGCCGATGATTCGCGTCACAGTAGTCATGCCCGCACGCTAGCCGGATGTTCCCGGTTTGTACAGGCGCTATCACGGCTCGCAATCCCTCACGTCACCATGCGTCCACCGCCTGCCAGAAGGTCGGCGATGATCGCAAGGCCGTCCTCGACCCGACGGTCGTCCATCTCATAGCTGAGACAGAGCCGAACGGCCGACGGCTTGTCGGCACCGACCGCGAAGAGGTCGCCGGCATTGACCCGCACGCCGGCCTCCGACGCCGCAGCCGCGAAGGAGCCCATCTGCCATTCGGGCGGCAGCGGCAGCCAGAGATGCAGCCCGTCGGGATCGGCCAGATAAGGACGGTTGCCGAGGAGCCGCCGCGCCAGAAGCTGCCGTCGTGCGGCATGCGCCTGTTGCGCCGCGTTGAGCCGGGCTCCGGTTCCGTCGACGATCCAGCGGCGGGCGATCTCGGCCATCAGCGGTGGCGGCATCCACGACGAGACGGCGACCGCAGTCTCGATGGCTGGAAGGAGATGACTGGGCGCGGCGACATAACCGACCCGAAGGCCGGGCGCCATCGACTTCGAGACGGATGTCACGAAGACCGTCCGGGAGGGTGCCAACGCGGCGATCGGCACAGGCCTTTGTCTCGGCAGAAAGCCGAAAACGTCATCCTCGATGACCGTCACATCCCGTCGTTCGGCGATGGCGGCGATCTGCCGCCGCCGCTCAAGCCCAAGCGTGGCGGTGGTTGGCGTATGCAGCGTCGGCATGAGATAGGCGAGACGGGCTCCGCTGCGCCGAACGGCGGCCTCGAAAGCATCCGGCAACACGCCCTCGCCATCCATGGCGGCCGGCACGAGACGCAGTCCGAAATGAAGTGCCATGGCCATGATCGGCTGATAGGTGAGCGCTTCGACCACCAGCGCATCGCCGGGGCGAGAAAGTGCCATCAGCGCAGCGAAGACGCCCTGCTGCCCGCCATTGGCGAGCGTAATGCTAGGCGGCGAAATATCGAGACCAAGGCGTCCGAGAAAGGCGGCCGCTGCGGCAAGCTGCGGTGCCCGCACCCGTTCTTCGCCGCGATCCAGAAAATCGGCGAGACCGGGCTCCTTGCCGAGCTGGGCCAGCGTCGCGGCCAGTTCCTCGGCCGCGGCGCCGGTGAAGGGCAGATTGCGGGAGAAATCCACGGGGCCGTCCGGGGAGCGGCTGAGCGGCGTCAGTCCTCCGCGCGGCAGCGCTGGCACTTGGGCCCGGACATAGGTGCCGCGCCCAACCTCGCCGGCCACGAGACCCCGACGACGAGCCTCGTCGTAAGCGCGCATCACGGTGTTCGGCGACAAGCCCAGCGTCCAGGCAAGGATGCGCTGGGGTGGCAACCGGTCGCCGACCGCCAGTCGCCCCGAGGCGATGTCGGTGGCAATCGCGTCGGCGATCGCCGATGCGCGGTTGGAGCTGTTGAGGTCGAGGTTGGGGCGCCAGATTGCCATGGTGGCAATATAGAAATTGCATCGATGTGAAAGCAATCCTACCAATGCATTCATAGCAATTCCTTCTCGGGATACCCGCCCATGACGACCTTCATCGGCACGCCGCGCGTCGGCGTGGCGCTCGCCCTTTGCTGTCTTGTGCTGCTCGGTGCCATGCCCGTGATCGTCGGCGGCCGGCCGACCGGGGCGAGCGCCCTCACCTTCGCCCTGCTCTATTCGGTCTGGCAGCTTGTCTTCTCGCTGCCGCTTACCCTCGTCGAGGCGCGAGGCGGCAAGGGCGGTCTCTTCCGGTCGGGCCTGCCGCGAGGCGAGCGGCGCAAGATTCTGGGTACCGCCCTCTTCACCGGCGCATTGTTCGCGCTTGCGGCATGGGCCTATGTGCTGGGCTTCGAGAAGGTTGGCGCCGTCAACGCTGCTATCGCCCTGCAAATCTATCCGCTCCTGGCGGCAAGCCTCGAAGCCGCCCTGTTCGGCCGCCGCAAGAGCCGAGCGGAACTCCTGTTCACGCTGCTGATCGTCGGCGCCCTGTTCCACCTTGCCACAGGCGGTCGCTGGCAGATGACCGGCCTGTCGCCCTGGTTCGCCGTAGCCCTCGCCGTCCCGCTTCTATGGGCGGTAGCGCACGTCATTTTGAGGGAGACGCTGCTCAGGACGGCGGCGACGCCGAACGAGGTGACGACATCGCGTCTCGTCATCGTCGCCGTGCTGCTGACGCCGCTGGCCCTCGCCGTCGACGGTCCGGCAGCGGTGATTGCCGCCACCACTGATCCAATGACGGAGGCTTTCGCGCTTGCCATGGGGCTTGCCTACTATGTGGAACTGATCCTGTGGTTCCACGCCGTACGCCACATCGACGTTTCCGTCGCAAGCTCGGTGACGGTCCCCGCACCGGCCGTGACGCTTCTGCTGTCCATGGCGTTTCTTGGAACGGCGGCTGAGACCTATCAGCTCACGGCACTCGCGGGCGTCATCGCCGGGTTGCTCGGCCTGATGTGGGCATCCACCCGGCGGGTAGGGCCGGCATGATCGGAGATCAGCCTCTCGGTAGTCCATTCGCTCGACGTGCGCCGCGATCGCATGTCGGCGCTCGACTGGTCGAGCCCGCAATCAGACGCCCCATCCTGCGCAGAATTTCTGTTTGACGGGATTAAATTATCGAATTAAGATAATTTCACCTCTGAAAAGGTATGGACATCATGACCTCGCTTCCCGAAACAGAAAACATCCCGAGCGACGCCCCGCGCCACCTCCGACTGATCCGCCTCTCTGGCTTTGCCTCATGGGCAAGCTTTGCCTCGGCGATACTCATCGTCATTGCCACCGCCTTCGTGTGGCTGGGCGATGGCACCCTTTTCACATGGCTCGCCAAATCGGTGGAAGGCATCCTCGTGCCTCCTTCCCCGCTGGCTCTGGGTATGGCCGGTGTTGTCTCCATGGCGCCGATCGTGTTGCTCATCGCCATGCTGGTCGAACTCGGCAGGCTCTTCCGGCTCTTCGCCGGCAACCGGGTGTTTGATCCGGTCGTGCCGCGCCGGCTTGGCCGGGTCGGCTGGTTGGCATTCTCGAGCTGTGCCGCATCCGTCGTCTGCAAGACGGTGGTGACGCTGTTCATGACCTCGGCCAATCCCCCGGGACATCGCATCCTGTCCATCGGCATCGATTCCCAGGGATTGGCCAGCCTTATGATCGGCTTCCTGTTCCTGGTCTTGTCGCTGGTGATGCAGGAGGCACTTGGTCTCGCCGAGGAAAACCGGAGTTTCGTCTGAGCGATGGCCATTCTCGTCAATCTCGATGTCGTTCTGGCGCAACGCAAGATGCGTTCCAAGGAGCTCGCCGCCGCCATCGGCATCACAGAAGCCAATCTCTCGCTCCTGAAATCGGGCAAGGTGCGGGGTGTACGCTTCGAGACGTTGGCCAAGATTTGCGAGGTGCTCGACTGCCAGCCGGGCGACATCCTCGAATATCGGCCGGCAGCGGAAGACGGCTGACTGTCTTCATCGAAAAGACAAAGCGCCCCGCGACGGTTTCATCGCGGGGCGCTCCATGTTGTGATTGCTTCGAGCCTGACTTGAAACTCGCCGGGGCGCGGCAGATGGCGACACATCCGAGAACCGGAGCGGAACGGACGCCGATGTCCGTGAGCACCGGAAACGCAGAATGCCAAGCCAGATGCCACCCCAGCAGAGTTTCTGGTCGGGCTTTCAGGCCGTGACGGTCTCGAGCGCCTGATAGTCGGTATAGCCGAGGGCGCCTTCGGCATAGATCGTCTCGGGTACCAGCGGGTTACGCGTCGCACCGGTACGGAAACGCTCGACGAGATCCGGGTTGGCGATGAACTCCTTGCCCCAGGCAACGGCGTCGGCCCGGCCAGCCGCCACTTCCGCCGTGGCCTGATCGAAGGTGAAGCCTTCGTTGGCAATGAACGCGCCGCCGAACTGTTCCTTGAGATAAGGCGTCAGGCGATCCTCACCGAAATGCTCGCGGGTGAAGATGAAGGCAAGGCCGCGCTTGCCCGCTTCGCGAGCCACATAGCCGAAGGTGGCCTTCGGGTCGCTGTCACCCATGTCGTGACTGTCGCCACGCGGCGCGAGGTGCAGGCCGACGCGACTGGCACCCCAGACGCTGACCGCCGCGTCCACCGCCTCCAGCATCAGCCGGGCGCGATTTTCGACCGGTCCGCCGTAGGCGTCGGTTCGCTGGTTGGTCCCGTCCTGCAGGAACTGGTCGAGCAGATAACCGTTGGCACCGTGAATTTCGACGCCATCGAAACCAGCCTTGCGGGCATTCTCGGCGCCCTTGCGGAAGGCCTCGACGATGCCGGGGATTTCGCCGATATCGAGGGCGCGCGGCGTCGGATAGGGACGCATCGGCCGCAACAGGCTGACGTGGCCGGCCGGCTGGATGGCGCTCGGTGCCACCGGCAGGTCGCCATCGAGCAGCGACGGATCGGAAATGCGGCCGACGTGCCAGAGTTGCATGACGATCTTGCCGCCCCGCTGATGCACGGCCTCGGTAATCGGCTTCCAGGCCTCGACCTGCGCGTCGGAGTAGATGCCGGGCGTCCGGGCGTAACCGGCACCCTTGGGCATGACGATGGTCGCCTCGGTCAGAATGAGGCCGGCCGATGCCCGCTGCCCGTAATAGGTGCGCATCACCTCGGTGGGAATGCGGTCATCGGTGGCACGGGCCCGCGTCAACGGCGCCATGACGATGCGGTTGTTGAGCTCGAGGGCACCGAGACGGACAGGATCGAAAAGGGTTGGCATGAAGCAAGCTCCTGGCGAAAATGCTGGACAGCGGAGATAAGAGATCCGAACTAGGGGTATATGCACGCATTTCTAGAGGCCGCCGTGCCTCCTGCCTAGAGGCGGGGCGTGAACATTTCCGTGAAGACGGAACCCCTCCATGAAATCAGAAAGTTATGAAGACCAGGCGACCTCAGGTATCCTTGTCGGGATGCTGAAACGAAACGATCTCGGCCTGGAAGCGATCGACCTTGACCTGTTCGGCCGCCGGTCGCGTCGGCAAATCGGCAAGGTGGGAGAACCAGCTCATCCGATGATCGAGGCCGACCTGGATGGTCGGCGGCACCATTTCGGGATCGTCGAATGCGCCAATGGCCAGCTCCAGCGCCGGGCCGCCCCAGTCATAGGCGAGCGGCGTCCCGCAATGGTTGCAGAACCCGCGCCTTACCTTGTTCGAGCTATGGAACCAGGCGGGTTCGCCACGCGTCCAGGCAAAACTCTCGTTGGGAGCCGACACCAGCGGTCCGAAGAACGAACCGAACGCCTTCTGGCACATGCGGCAATGGCAGATGCTAGCCCGCCCGAGCGGACCGTTGACATGAAAGCGCACCCGCCCGCACTGGCAGCCACCGGAATGTCCATCCTTGCTCATCACGCACCTCCCCGACAAGCATAGCAGAACATCCGCGCGGCCATTCAAACGAAACGTCCGCCGCCACCCCGAGGCAGCGACGGACGTCAATGGACCGGAACGTGGATTCCGTCTCAGCCGGCGAGCTTTGCCGCGACCTCGTCGGAGACTTCCATATTGGTGTAGACGTTCTGCACATCGTCGTCGTCCTCGAGAAGATCGACCATCTTCATCAGGCTGATCGCCTTTTCCTCGTCGAGGGGCGACGTGGTCTTCGGCTTCCAGACCGACTTGATCGACGCGGCCGAGCCCAGCGAGGCTTCGAGCGC
This sequence comes from Pleomorphomonas sp., assembly GCA_029976075.1. Taxonomy (GTDB): domain Bacteria; phylum Pseudomonadota; class Alphaproteobacteria; order Rhizobiales; family Pleomorphomonadaceae; genus Pleomorphomonas. Next base: position 2,387 of record JARKNW010000093.1, on the reverse strand, counting down.
CTTGGTCACTTCGCCCATCGATTCGAAGGCGCAGTAGATGAAGTGGCCGTCCTCATCGGACTCGACGTCGTCGGCGCCGGCCTCGATGGCAGCTTCCAGCACGGCGTCATTGGAACCGGCCGTCAGCGGATAGCTGATCTCGCCGAGGCGATCGAACATGAAGCCGACCGAGCCGGTTTCGCCCAGCGCGCCACCGGCCTTGGTGAACACCGAACGAACCACCGAAGCGGTGCGGTTGCGGTTGTCGGTGAGCGCCTCGACGATGACGGCGGTACCACCGGGGCCATACCCCTCGTAACGAACCTCGTCGAAGTTCTCCGTGTCGGCGCCGGCCGCCTTCTTGATCGCCCTGTCGATGTTGTCCTTGGGCATGTTCTCGGCGCGGGCGTTGAGGATGGCAAGACGCAGACGGGCGTTCATTCCCGGGTCCATGCCACCGATCTTGGCCGCCACCGTGACTTCGCGAGCGAGCTTGGCGAAGATCTTCGACCGCTTGGCGTCCTGTGCGCCCTTGCGGTGCATGATATTCTTGAACTGTGAATGACCGGCCATAGTGCCTCCTGAGGGAACCGCGAAAGGGCGCGGGGCGCATGCACACGCCTCCGCGACCAACCATCACGGCACAAATCCACGAATGGGGCGCCTTATAGGCGTTTGTTGGCCTTAAATCCAGCCGGGGCGGCTACCAAAAAGTCGGCAACGCTTCGGCAAGCCGGCCACCGATCCGGACGGGCTCGATCGCCTCGGCCAAGCCGGTGGAATCGCTCACCTCGACGGCCACGCCGCACAGCGTCGGGTCGCCGAGCGCCGGCTGGAAACGGGACGTCGGAATCTTGCGCAGGAAACGATTGACCGGCTCGTCCTTTTCCATGCCGAGCACGCTGTCGTAATCGCCCGTCATGCCGGCATCCGACAGATAGGCGGTACCGCCATCGAAGATCTGGTAGTCGGCGGTCGGCACATGGGTGTGGGTGCCGACGACCAGCGACGCCCGGCCATCGAGATAATGGCCCATCGCCTGCTTCTCGCTCGTCGCCTCGGCGTGCATGTCCACCACCACGGCATCGACCATGCTGCCGAGCGGGCAAGCGTTGAGTTCGCGATCGGCGGCGGCGAACGGATCGTCCAGTGCGTCCATGTAGACGCGGCCCATGACGTTGACCACCAGCACGCGGGCACCGTTCCTGGCGATGGCTACCGTGGCGCCGCGGCCCGGCGTTCCCGCCGGATAGTTGGCCGGACGCAGGAGCTGGGGTTGCCGCTCGATGAACACCAGTGCCTCGCGCTGATCCCAGGCGTGGTTTCCGGTGGTCACGACGTCGGCGCCGGCATCGAGAAAGTCCTGGCAGATTTCCTCGGTGATGCCGAAACCGCCGGCGGCGTTCTCGCCGTTGACCACCACGAGGTCGAGGGCATAGTCGGCGATCAGGCCCGGCAGAATATCGGAAATGGCATTGCGACCCGAGCGGCCGACCACGTCTCCCACGAACAGCAATCGCATTGTCCGGCGTTCTCCCCGCATCAACGAGCGAAGCGGAACACGTCCCGCTCGGTGACGATCATGTCGAGTGGCGCATCATGGGGCTCCATGGGCACCGCCGCCACTTCCTGCACCGAGAAGGCAATGCCGATCAAGCGGGGAAAACGGCCAGCGGCACGCAAACCGGCCACGGCCCGATCATAAAAGCCACGCCCATAGCCGATGCGCCCCCCCTGCCTGTCGAAGGCCGAGAGCGGCATCAGGAGCACATCCGGCACCACCTCCGGAGCATCCGGACCGGGACCGCGCGTGCCGAAGCCGAGCGGCACCAGCGCGTCGCCCGGGCGGAAGCGGCGGAATACCAGACCACCTTCGACCATGATCGGCAGGCCTACCGGATGACCGCGCGCGTCGAGCTCGGCAATGGCCTCAGCGAGATCGACCTCGCTCTGGATCGGCAGAAAGGCGGAAGCCACGCAACGGGGCGGGAGTTCAAGCGCCAGGATCGCAGCGGCGATGGCCGCCGATCCGTCCGCCCGCTCGATCGTGCCAAGGCCGTCGCGACGACCAAGCGCCAGTTTGCGGACGCGAGCCTTCTCGGCGGCGACGAGGGCGCGAGGAGGGTCGGACGTGGCATCGATGGAAATGGCATGCCTCCAGAAGAGCGCGGCAAACGGTGACCGCATGTCGCGCAGAAGCGTGCAATTGCAAAGGTCGCCACCCGCTTGGCCGGCGGTGGGAAGGGTGTGGCGCCCGCGAACGACCGTCGGAAGTGTGATCCCGGGAAACCTACAACGTAGGTGGGCGCCGTGTGCCCAAACCCACGGGTTCGGGCGGGGACAGCTCCCTTCAGGATCATTAAGGCCCCGGGGATATTGATTCCTAACGAGAAGCGCAGCTACGCCAC
>JARKNW010000083.1 GCA_029976075.1 Pleomorphomonas sp. | reverse complement strand
TTCCGCCCGCCGCGGCGGCGTGGCGGATTTGATGACGACATGATGCCGTCGTTCGACATTCGTCCGGAGCGGCCGGCGCGCAGTTTCGGCGGCCCTTCGCCGTATGACAGCGCCCCGCCGGCTGGCCCGGTGGTAGAGGCGACGGTATCCTGGTTCAACCCGGAGAAGGGGTTCGGCTTTACCGCGCTCACTGACGGTTCGGGCGACGCCTTCCTGCATATCGGTCAGTTGCAGGCGGTTGGCCGCGACAGCGTACCGCCGGGTGCTACACTGAAGGTTCAGGTGGCCCAGGGCGCCAAGGGCAAGCAGGTCGTCAAGGTGCTCGAGGTCGACGAAACGACCGCGACGCCGCAGGCACCGCGCGGTCCGCGTCCCGGTGGCTTCGGCGACCGTGGTCCGCGTCCCAGCGGTGGCGGCTTTGGTGGCGATCGCGGTGGGTTCGGTGGTGATCGTGGTGGCTTCGGTGCACCGCGTCCTCCGCGTCGGTCGGTTGACACCTCTTCGGCGACGCCGCTCGACGGCACCGTCAAGTGGTTCAACCCGGAGAAGGGCTTCGGCTTCGTAGCCGGCGAGGACGGCGGTAAGGACGTGTTCGTCCATATCTCCGTTCTGCAGTCGGCCGGTATGGGTCCGCTGACCGATGGACAGCGCGTCGCCATGAAGATCGTCGAAACCCCGAAGGGGCGTGAGGCGGTTGAGATCAGCCTTCTCGACTGATCACATCGCTTGAATTCATGGTTGCGGGCGGCGACTTCATGTTGCCGCCCGTAATTTTTTGCCCGCGAAGCAGCCAGCCAGCTCGGATCCGACGATCTTGAGGCTACTGTTGGCACCTCACATTACCAACAAGCTTCGCCCTCCCTCACCTATTGGGCCGACCTCAGGGCATGCGGACCACGAAGAGCTTGCGCGTCGTCTCAACCACTTCCCAGATACCCGAGAATCCTGGCCGCAAGATGAAGCTGTCACCAGTCCTCAGCACGCGGGGCGTCTCCTTGCCTGTCTCGTGCACGATGGAGACGCCGGAGAGAATGGAGCAGAACTCCCACTCGTCGTAGACGACACGCCAGGCGCCGGGCGTCGATTCCCAGACGCCGGCATATAGCTTTTCAGCGTCCCGCTCTTCGACAAGCCATGTCCGGCTCCTTGGATTACCCTTGATGATCAGATCAGGATCGGGACCGCCATCCTCCGGTTCAACGGCAGTGAGATCGAAGCCGAGGAAAAGTGCATCGTCATCCATGGCGAACCTCCCCTTCTGCCGAAAACCGCGACATTTCGTCCAGTCAGATCAAGCGATGCCGTAAACGCGACTGGCATTGCGGTGGAACAACTTCTCCCGCTCGGCTTCGCTCGCCCCTTCGACAAGGTGATGCGTCGCTTTGATCCAATCCGAAAGAGAAGCGCGTTGCGCCGACCACGGCCAATCGCTTCCCCAGACCACGCGATCCCAGCCGAAAGCCTGGATGGTCGTTTCCACGACCGGCTTGAGGTCGCTCAGGGTCCAGCCATCGCGCACCGTCCCCATGACACCGGACACCTTTGCAACGACGTTCGGGCGGCGGGCGAGCTCGAGCAGAGCGACTTTCCAGGGCGCGAAAAGATCGGTTCGTGACGCCGAGCCTCCACCGCAATGATCAAGTACAAAGTCGACATCCGGACAGGCATCGACGAGTTCGGCGGCGATACCGAGCTGATCCCAACGCACGCAGACGTCGAAGGTCAGACCCGTACCGGCTAGGCGGCCGATGTTCTCGCGGAAGGTTCGTGTCTTCGATAGATCATCCGGCACGACGTGAAGGATGCGGCGAAAGCCACGAACAAAGGGATCGGCGAGAGCGCGATCGACCTGCGCGGCGAAACCCTCATCCTCCGGCCTGGCGTTGGCAATGGCGGCACGAATGTGTCGGGCAGGGTCTCTCGCGAGAGCGCGAACGAACTCGGTCTCGCGAGAGACATCGGCCTCGATCACATCAACTTCCATATGCAAGCAATCGGTTACACCGAGCGGGTGTGCCTCCGCCGCATAGAGCTCATAGGTCCAGTCGCGGGCAGCGAGCTTCGGCTCGTCGCCAAGCCAGGCGTAGGCCAGGCTGTCGCGATAGATAAGATGAAGATGCGTGTCGATCAGGCGCGTCGGAACGCTCATCGAAAGCCTCGGGCGAACAAGGGGCAACCGTCATTCATTGAGGGAACAGTAAAGGAAAAAGACTGGCTCAGGAGTCCGACGAAGGTTGCAAGATCGCACAATATCGCGGGAGGAGCAGTCGTTAGCTGCCTTCCCGGCGCCGTTGTCCTGCGCTAGAAGCAAACATTGCTTGTTTTTCGGGATAGTCCTCATGAAGCTTATCCGCCACGGCGCTGTCGGTGCCGAAAAGCCAGGTCTCGTTGATGCCGCGGGTCACTACCGCGATCTTTCGGCTCACGTAGCCGATCTCTCCGGCAAATCGCTTTCAAAAGCCTCGCTCGCCGCCATCGCCGCCATCAATCCCGAGAGCCTGCCGCTGGTGCCGGAAGGTACGCGCCTTGGCGCTCCGGTAGCTGGAACACGCAACTTCATCGCCGTCGGGATGAACTACGCCGACCATGCAGCCGAAACAGGTGGCACGGTGCCTCGCGAGCCGCTGCTGTTCAGCAAGGCGCCGAACTGCATTGTCGGCCCGAACGACGATATTCTGATACCGCCCGGCGCTACGAAGCTCGACTGGGAAGTGGAGCTCGCGATCGTCATCGGCGAGACAGCCTGGCAAGTGGAAGAAGCCGATTCCTTCAAACACATCGCCGGCTTCGTGCTGTGCAACGACGTGTCCGAACGCGCGTTCCAGATGGAAGGCACAGGGCAGTGGCTAAAAGGCAAGAGCGCCCCAACGTTCGGCCCGCTCGGTCCCTGGCTGGTTACACCTGACGAAATCGCCGATGTTCAAAAACTGGCGATGGAGCTCGACCTCAACGACGCTCCCAGGCAGCGCGGCAACACGGCGACCATGGTGTTTGGTGTCCGAACGCTGGTGTCCTATGTCTCGCGTTTTGTCCAGCTGGACCCAGGCGATGTCATCACCACCGGTACCCCGCCCGGCGTCGGGATGGGTCGCAAACCGCCGGAGTTCCTCAAGGCGGGCGATGTTCTGCGCTTGTCCGTCGAAGGGCTGGGTGAACAGCGCCAGAGAATTTCCGCCTATTGAGCGGTGCTGGTCGCCTCGGACGCGGCCGATGACAGCGACTGCATCAATGACAGGCGCGCCGACGAGAGATGGAGCCGGCAGGCAGCCTCCACGGCTTCCGGCCGGCGCGTCTTGAGCGCCTCAATATAGTCGAGATGCTCGAGGATCGCCTTGCCGTTTCGCTCTCGGGCGTTCGCCTTGTTCCACTGATAGTGATAGTGAAACACGATGGCGATGATGTCGTAGAAGTCGACGATGAAGCGGTTGCCCGAGGCTTGCTGGATCAGCCGGTGGAGACGATCGTCCAGCTCGGAAAATTCGAGATAACGGCTGTCGATATCGGCGAGGACCTCGACATGGGCACGGCGCAATGCTTCAAGCTCGATCCAGGCGGGATTGTCCGCCGGCAGATCGAGGAAGGCGGAAGCCGACTTCAGCTCGAACATCTCCCGCACGTCGATCAGCTCTTCGGCGAACTGCCGGGTGAATCCCTTCAGAATCCAATGACTGTTCGGTCGCTTCTCGATGAGGCCGAAACGGCTGAAGCGGATCAGGAATTCACGCACCGAGGTGGTACCGACGCCGATCTCGCGGGCAAGCTCCAGTTCGTTGATCTGCATGCCCGGCTCCGCACCCCCTATCAGGATGCGCTTCATGAAAGTGCGCTCGATGACCTCCGATAGCGAGCTTGTTTCATGTTCGGGAAAGAAATCGGCCTTGCCCGGGGCGCGCTGCACGGCCTTGGAGCGCTTGTTCCACTCGATAAGGCCTGCCTCAACCATTTGAGAAAGAATGGAACGGACCGTCGTGCGCGAAACGTTGAGCAGATTGCACAGCTCCGGCTCCGAGGGCAAACTTTCGCCCACCACCAAGAGCCGCAGACACCTGTTGTAGGCATCTTTGAAGACCGTATTCTGCTTCGGCATATTCACCCTCGTTTCCAGCGACGTTCCCTGATTGGGGACCGACGCCTGGCCGCAACCCCAACGGCCAGCCAACCTCTAGCGGTCTGATCGCCGCCCAAGCAGAAGCTTGGAGAATTTTCGCAGCGCACCTTTGAAACGTCGAACCCGCCCGTGGCTTCCGCTGCTGCACTTTATCGACAAAGAACATAAAGCGATATTGATCTTTTGCCGCCGGCCACAGGAAAGACTTGTCTTCAATGAGAAGGGGGCGCGGGATGTTCCCTATGCTCTAAAGGCGCTCAGCTACGATATTGCAGTCCTTCAAGAGCTATACTCGAGATTTCGCAGGCGGTGCACCGGACGCTTTCTTGAAATTATTTCATCTTACTACACCATCAGGAGAATAAACGTTCTATATGTACCATTGGCCAAAAGTCGATATGTCGTTCTAACACGTTGATTTAACGGCGATTGGTTTATATTGAAACGATATGAAATGTTCTGAGAATTGGAAAATACGGAAGATGGTCTGGACAGTGAAACAAGTTCGTTTCATTTTTACATGGAATGCGATAAGAAACCATCGTCCAGCTTGGTCTATCGGTGAATGGGAGAATCCAAACGGTGTCGACCAAAGGGTCGGTGGCCTCGTGGTCGCGGGCCTTGCACCGGTAAGGAGTTTCGGATAATTGTCTTTCGTCGCTGTTTTTTATCGATAAAGTCCGATGGCTGAGGAGCATGGATCGGTCTTTATCGAGAGCGGCGTTGATCTCGGGAGGATCGCATCATGAAAGCTGTTGGCATTACACGTCGTACGCTTGTCGCACTGGCTGGCGCCGTCGCGCTGTCCGCTGTCGCCCCGGTAGCCGCGCAGGCCGAAACCCTTACGATTCCGATTATCGTCAAGGACACCACCTCTTTCTATTGGCAGATCGTTCTTGCCGGCGCTCGCAAAGCCGGCAAGGATCTTGGCGTGAATGTTCCCGAGCTCGGCGCCCAGTCCGAAGCCGACATCAATGGCCAGATCTCGATCATCGAAAATGCAGTTTCCTCGGGAGCCAACGCTCTCGTCGTGGCGCCGACCGAATTCAAGGCACTCGGCAAGCCGATCGATGAAGCCGCCAAGTCCGTTCCGGTTATCGGCATTGACTCGGCAGCCGACTCCAAGTCGTTCACGTCGTTCTTGACCACCGACAACGTGCAAGGCGGCCGTATCGCCGCTGACGGTCTCGCCGCCGCCATCGCTGCCGTCAATGGCGGCAAGGCCGAGGGTGACGTTGCGCTGATCACCAACCTGCCGGGCGCCGGCTCGCTCGAGCAGCGCGCAAAGGGCTTCAAGGAAGAACTGGCGGCCAAGTATCCCGGTCTCAAGCTGGTGGCTGACAAGGTCGGTGACGGCCAGGCGACCACCGCCCTCAACATCATGACCGACCTCCTGACCGCCAATCCCAACCTCAAGGGCGTCTTCGCTTCCAACCTGATTGCCGCGCAAGGCGCAGGTCAGGCCATCGCCGAGAACAAGGTTGGCGACAAGGTGCAGTTGATCGGCTTCGACAATGACGACAAGCTCGTTGGCTTCCTGAAGAGCGGCGTGATCGACGCCCTCGTCGTGCAGGACCCGTATCGCATGGGTTACGACGGCATCAAGACGGCCCTCGCCGCTGCCAAGAAGGAAAAGGTCGAGGCCTTCGTCGACACTGGCGCCAATCTGGTCACCACGGCCAACATGAATGAGCCGCGCGCCCAGGAACTGCTGAACCCGAAAGTGAAATAAGCAAGGCTCCCAGCATCCGGGCGGCTCGTCTGAGGCCGCTCGGATGTCCGGAAACCTGGGCCGGGTGCCTTGGTGCCCGGTACCTTCTTCATGCCGAGCCGGGCCACGGCCCGTGTCGTTGTTGCCGGCTGATGCCGGGATCTGCGGCCGGGATTCCTGCCCGCTGCACGTCTTGCATTTCCAACTGACGCGGGTCGATCATGGTCGAAACCAATCCCCACGGGCAGACGGCCGAGGCCGCCATCGCCGCCGCAAGCGTACCTATCCTCGAGCTACGCGGACTCGAAAAACGCTACGGCGCCACTCATGCGCTGAAACCTGCCGATCTCACTTTTGCCCGGGGTGAAATTCACGCAATCGTCGGTGAAAACGGTGCCGGCAAGTCAACACTGATCAAACTTCTGACGGGCGTCATCACCCGCACCTCTGGCGAAGTGTTCTGGGAAGGTCGGTCTGTAGGACTTGCGACGCCGCATGAAGCGATCGGATTCGGCATTAATGCCGTCCACCAGGAAGTCGTGCTGTGCCGTCATCTGACGGTTGCCGCAAACATGTTTCTCGGCGATGAAGATGTCGGGTTCGGCCTGCTCCGCAAGGGAGAAATGGCCCGGAAAGCGCAGGCGATCCTCGACGACCTCGGCTTCCAGCTCCCCGCCCATGTCTTGCTTGGTGATCTCACCATTGGCCAGCAGCAGTTGATCGCCACCGCCCGCGCCGCCATCCGCGGCACCCGATTCCTGATCTTCGACGAGCCGACCGCCTACCTCACCCGGACCGAAGCGGCTCAACTGTTTGCGCTGATCCGCCGCCTCAAGGAGCGTGGCGTCACCATCGTCTACATCAGTCATCGACTTGAAGAGGTATTCGAGCTTTCCGATCGTGTGTCGATCCTGCGTGATGGCAGTCTGGTCGGCACCCGCGTGACCTCGGAGACCAACGAGGCCGAGCTGATCTCGCTGATGATCAACCGATCGCTGGAACAGATCTACCATAAGGAGTTCTTCCCGGCCGGCGACGTGCTGATCGAGACCAAGAACCTCAGTGGTCCAGGCTTCCATGACGTTTCCCTCAGCGTTCGCGCCGGGCAGATCGTCGGCCTCTATGGGCTGATCGGCGCCGGTCGTTCGGAGTTCGTGATGTCGCTGTTCGGCCGCCATCGCAAGACCGGTGGCAGCATCATCTGGCAAGGCAAAGAGGTGGATATCCACTCCGAGCGCCAGGCGATGGACCTCGGCATAGCACTCGCGCCGGAAAGCCGACGTGACCAGGGCCTGTGCATCAATCTGCCCGTCGGCTTCAATCTCAATCTGCCGATTTTCCCTCACATCACCATGGCCGGTCTGGTGCCGTTCTCAGCCGATCGCCAGAGAGCGGATCGGCAGATCGCCGATCTTCAGGTGAAGACGTCGGGCCGTGGAGCTCTGGTGTCGTCACTGTCCGGCGGCAATCAGCAGAAGATCGTCATCGGCAAGTGGCTCAATCATGGCGCCCGGCTGTTCATCTTCGATGAGCCGACCGTCGGCGTCGATGTCGGCACCAAGGCAGAAATCTACCGTCTGCTCGCCCGCCTGCTCGCCGAGGGAGCCGGCATCATCCTTATCTCGTCCTATCTGCCCGAAGTCTACGAGCTCGCCGACGAGCTGCATGTCTTCCGTCGTGGGGAGGACGTCGCCCGGCACGCCTACCATACGGCGAGCCACGAAGAAATTCTGTCCGAAGCGATCGGTGTGTGAACGGGGAGCGTTCACGGGGAGAAATTCATGTCCACGGATACCAAGACGGCGGCGGTCGCCCGCAAAAGCAGCGCCAACTGGCTGTTCGGCCTGACACTGGTCGGACTGCTGCTCGCCATGTGCATCGTCCTCAGCCTGACGACCAAGAGCTTTATGACCGAAACCAACATCATGAACCTGATGCGTCAGGGTTCGATGATCGCCATTCTGGCGGTTGGCGAGACCTTCGTCATCATCACCACCGGCATCGACCTCTCCGTCGGCGCAGTGGTCGGTTTCTGCACGGTCATCGCTGCCTGGCTCCTGACGCACGACTTTTCCATCCTGACGACGGTCATCGTCACGCTGGCCGTCGGCGTAGCCATCGGCATGTTCCATGGTTTCGGCATCGTGCAGATGGGCTTGCCACCCTTCATCATCACCTTGGCAACACTGACTTCCCTGCGTGGCATCGGCCTCCTGATCACCAACGGTGCTACGATCAACATCGTCAACGACACCTTCACCGAGTTCTCGCGTAACGATTTTCTGCGGTTACCGAACCTGTTCTGGATGGTGATCCTGATCGGCATACCCGCCTACATCTTCCTCCACCACAGCCGCTATGGCCGCTACATCTTCGCGGTCGGCTCCAACATGGAGGCAGCGCGCCTTTCCGGCGTCAACGTCAAGCTGACGGTCTATCTTGCGTATACGCTGTCTTCGACTTGCGCGGCCTTCGTTGGCATTCTGCTCGCTGCTCGTATCGGCGTCGGCAATGCCATGCAGGCTGACGGCTGGGAACTGCAGGCGATCGCGTCATCGGTGATCGGCGGCACCTCACTGTTCGGAGCCATCGGCTCGGTACACGGCCCGTTGATCGGCGCCTTCATTCTGGCCACGATCAACAACGGCGCCAACCTTCTGAACGTCAACTCATTCTGGCAGCGCATCATCACCGGTCTGCTGATCATCCTGATCGTTTACTTCGACCAGTTGCGCCGCCGCCGCGGGTAATTTGGCAGAAACGGCTAGCGTTTATACGACGAAAGAAGGCGGGACCCATGCGCGGTCCCGCCTTCTTTCGTCTTGTCTGATGGGCGATCCATCAAGACGCGTGGGCGACCTCTCCGCTGGCACTTGCCTCCAGCAGCGTCTCGAGATCAGCCGGTCTCAATGGCTTTGATAGCCACGCATCGAACAGACCATCCTCGCAGCGCGCTTTTGTTTCCGGCAGGGCATCAGCGGTCAAGGCAGCAATGACCGGCTGGCGGCCGCCGCGGTCGGCAATCATCGCCCGCATGCGCCGCGCGGCTTCTATGCCGTCCATCTCGGGCATATGCAGATCCATCAGGACCACATCGAAACTGCCACCGGAGGACAGCATTGCAGCAGTGGCGGTCAATGCCTTCTGGCCATCTGTTCCCAGCGTGACGGCATGACCGGCTCGCTCCACCAACGCGCGACCGAGCAGAAGATTGATCTCGTTATCGTCGCACAACAGAACGGACAGCCGCTGAGCCGGTGGAGGCGGCTCAGCGGAGATCATCGGTTCCGCAGCGGCCGCGAACTGACCGTGACCGAGCAGCGTTTCCACAACGGCTGAAAGCGTGCGCGCCCTGACCGGCTTGACCAGGTAGGCACCATATCCAGCGGCCTGCAGCTCCGGTAGCATCGGCCGCTCGGATGCGGTGATCAGCACGCCAACCGGGGTCGTGGAGAAAGCGCGAATGCGCTCAATGACGGCCAGCGGATCTCCAGCCGCGGCATCAATGAGAACCACATCCGGACTCCAGGAGCCGACCACCTCCTGTTCGATGTCCTTCTGCGTCGCCAGTGTAACGTCGGCGCCCGCATCGAACAGTCGCCGGATCAAGAACGGGCCTTCGATAAGGGCGTGCGATACCACCAGAACTCTGCGGCCGGCGAACTGCCGGTTCGCGGTCGGGGCAGCTGCGGGCGCCGGCGCATCATCCTTTGCCGCAAAGCTCGCCGCGAGAAGGGCGAGTGCCGCCCTTGCGCCCACTGCATCGCCTGAGGACAGGCTTTCGACTCCCCTATCGGTCTCGGCAGAAGCAAGCGGGGCGGACGACTCGACGCTTGCTTCGTCGCTTACCCCGGCGAGCGGGAAGCGCAGCGTGAAGCTAAAGCTGGCCCCTTCGCCGGGTGCCGACACGAGGCGTATATCGTCCCCCATCAACCGCGTCAGTTCCCGGGCGATGGCAAGGCCGAGACCGGTGCCACCGTGGGCACGAGCCGGACCGGGATCGGCCTGTTCGAACTCACCGAAAATGCGCTGCTGATCGGCCTCGGCAATTCCAATTCCCGTATCGCGAACCAGGAAGGATACCTCAACGCCCCCCTCCTTTTCGGCCATCATCTGCAGTTCGATGGCGACACCGCCTTCGGCCGTGAACTTGATGCCATTGCCTGCAAGATTGAAAAGCACCTGCCGGACGCGAATTGGATCGGCCAGGATAGGGCGATCAAGTCGCGGATCTATGTAGGCGGCGAGCTCGATACCTTTCATCTCGGCGCGCGGCGCCATCAGCTCGACCAGGTCCTCGACGATGGCAACCAGCGACGTCGGTTCGGGCTGCAAGGTCAGACGACCGGCCTCGATTTTCGAGAAATCCAGGAGATCTTCAATCAGGGTAAGCAGCGCTTCTCCCGATGTCTCGATGGCGCGAGCGTAGGTCCGCTGCTCGGCCGATAATGACGTCTTCTGCATGAGCGCCGTCATGCCGAGGATGCCATTGAGCGGCGTACGAATTTCGTGGCTGACGACGGCAAGAAATCGGCTCTTGGCAGCGCTTGCCGCCTCGGCTTCGTCGCGAGTCTTCTCGAGTGCCGCTTCGATCGCCTTGCGCTCGGTAATATCGCGCCCAAGGGTACGAGTCCCTGTGACCCTGCCGTCCTCAACAATCGGCATTTCTGAAAAGGAAAACCAGCGGGCGCCGTCGACTGTCTCTATCCGGATATCGCCTGCCAACCGGTTTTGGCTCGAACTGGAGGCAAGATGGCCGGACAGAGCGGCCAGTGCTGTCAAGCGACGGCGCAGCTGTTGCCAGGGATCCGCGCGCGGCCGTCGAGCGTCGTGCGCGACAATATCGGAAGCAGCGAACAAATCTCCGGCGGCCAAGTCGGCAGCAAACGTGGAAAAATCGAGGCCGATAAAGGCGCCTGGTGGCTGGCCAAGCAACGCAGTCGTCGCCGTGCTGGTGGACGTAATTCGACCGGAGGCATCGCGACGAATGACGAGGTCGCCGATGGCATCGCCTTCATCGACCGATCCAGTGGCAGCGTCATAAAGACGGCCGAGGTCGCGACGAGCCGAGCGGCGACCGGCTTCGAACAATACGCCGCCCAGAATCATGGCCGCGATGACGACAAGCAGCGTCGGGGAGGCCAGGAGCGAGAAGAAGACAGTCACCGCTGCAGCCAAAAGGGCAAAACCAGCGGCGATAAGTGGCACTGCTCGGCGCCAGCGCACATGTGGCAGACGCAATCTTCCAGCAGTTGGGCGTGGCGACGAGGTGTCGTCGGGCGAATCGTGCTGTTGGCCGGCCATATCCGTCCCGAAGGTGCGACGCGGTCGAACGACGCTCCTGCGGGGGGAATACGCCGACCCTGCCGCTCTCGGCAGGGCAGATGAAGGCTAGGCCGTCAAGGTTGCCAATCGGTTGATGAACGGCCGAAAATGGCTAATTCTGCCATATCACACAAGGATAACCCACAACTATGCGTAGAAGATGAGCACGTTTCGTCCGCGTGTCGCTTGCCGCTCATGCCGCCCGCGCCCGGCGATCGGTGCCGGTGCGATAGGCGAGCGCCTCGCCGATATGCAGACGGCCGACGTTCTCGGAACCCTCAAGGTCGGCCAGCGTGCGGGCAACTTTCAATACGCGATGATAACCGCGTGCCGATAGCGACAGTCGCTCTGCAGCCTGCTTCAGCAACGCCAAGCCGGCGTTGTCAGGCTCTGCCACGCCATCGATCACCGCGGCTGGAGCAGAAGCGTTGGTGACGGACGCATCGAGACCAAGCGAGGTGTAGCGCTCCGATTGAATAGCTCTTGCTGCGGCAACGCGGGTAGCAACGGCTGAGGACGGCTCGCCACCTCGACGGGCACCGATCAGGTCGGATGCCGACACGGCCGGGACCTCCACCGTCAGATCGAAGCGATCGAGCAGTGGGCCGGAGATGCGCTCCTGATATTCGGCGGCACAGGCCGGCCCGCGCCGGCAGGTGTGACCGGGCGTTCCGGCGAGGCCGCAACGGCAAGGATTCATGGCTGCGATAAGCTGAAAGCGGGCCGGATAGGTAACCCGGTTGTTGGCACGGGCGATCACGACATCGCCGGTTTCCAAAGGCTGGCGCAGACTATCGAGCACAGCCGGGTTGAACTCCGGGAGTTCGTCGAGAAACAGCACACCACGATGAGCGAGCGAGATTTCGCCGGGCTTTGCCCGCACGCCACCGCCTACCAATGCCGCCATCGATGCCGAGTGATGAGGTGCTCGGAACGGACGCCGATCCGATAGCCGGCCGTCGGCGAGCGTGCCGGCAATCGAGGCAATCATGGAGATTTCGAGCATCTCCTGTGGCGTCAAAGCCGGAAGAATGGAAGGCAGACGACTCGCCAGCATCGACTTTCCGGAACCCGGCGGACCAATCATCAAGAGATTATGACTGCCGGCCGCCGCCACCTCCAGGGCGCGGCGAGCCGTCTCCTGGCCCTTGACGTCGGCGAGATCGGGAAGCGTGGCCATGGCATCGGCCACTCTCGGCTCCGGTCGCGACAGAACCTGGGTACCTTTGAAATGGTTGACGACCGCGATCAGGCTGATAGGCGCGAGAATCGGCATTTCGGCATCGGCCCACGCCGCTTCCGGACCGGAGGCTCGCGGACACATCAGCCCCAAGCCTTCAGAGTTGGCGGCAATCGCCGCCGGCAGCACGCCGGCGACAGGCGCGATGGTCCCGTCGAGCGAAAGCTCGCCGAGCACGACATAATCGGCGAGCGCGTCGGACGGCAGAGCGCCCATGGCGGCCATGATGGCGAGTGCGATGGGCAAATCGTAGTGACTGCCTTCCTTTGGAAGATCCGCAGGCGCCAGATTGACGGTAATGCGCTTGGCCGGAAGCGCAAGACCGGAAGCTGCGAGTGCGGCACGCACACGTTCGCGGCTTTCGGTCACCGCCTTGTCGCCGAGACCGACGATGTTGAACAACACCTTGCCGGGGCCCATGTGGACCTGAACGTCGACCGGGGTCGCTTCGACACCCTGAAAGCAGACGGTCCTGACATGTGCGACCATTGTTCGTCCCCTTGGCTCATTGCAACCTAAGCGAATGCTATCCCTCAAGTCAAGAACGAGACAAGAACAAACAGAGGCTCTTTGTTCTGGAAAAGATCATGGCCGACATGGCCGACCCAGATGGTCGCTTATTCTTTTTCTTTCAAAAGCGAGCGCCTTGAAGAACTGTTCGGTCTCGGCATGGCAGCCATGCGCAACAAAATTTCAGAAACTGCCGCCCCCACCCTTAACATGACTATGACCTTCGTCTAATAAGCCGTGCTTACGGTGGTGTCACGGGCGAAAGGGGCAGCTCGGAAGCCGCTGCGAACGAAAAGGAAACACTAGAGACCAAGAGGAGCTTTTGCTCCAAGGTCGCGATTTGCATTCGCCGCACCGAGGCGCTCGATGTTGAAGCGGATGCCCAGACGAACGGAATGCCATGACCAGTACCACCCTCGCCGGTTCGTCCGGCGCTGCCCGCGCCGGCAACTCCCGTGCCCGCGTCATCCTCGCCAGCCTTGTCGGCACCACCATCGAGTTCTACGACTTCTACGTCTATGCCACGGCTGCCGTGCTGGTGTTCCCGCACTTGTTCTTTCCGGCCGGCAATGACACTACAGCGCTTCTTTCTTCCTTCGCCATCTTCGGGGCCGCCATGGTCGCTCGCCCACTCGGGGCCGTGTTCTTTGGGCATCTCGGGGACAAGCGTGGACGCAAGGTGACGCTCGTGGCGGCTCTGCTCACAATGGGCATCGCCACCTTTCTTATCGGCTGTTTGCCAACCTATGCCTCGGTTGGCTGGTTCGCTCCCCTTCTTCTTGTGCTGATGCGCCTCACCCAGGGCTTTGCCATCGGCGGCGAATGGAGCGGAGCGGCACTGGTTGCCACTGAAAACGCACCGGCGGGAAAGCGCGCCTTTTACGGTACCTTCCCACAACTCGGCGCGCCGATTGGTTTCATCATTGCCAACGGCCTGTTTCTGATCATCTCGGCGGCATTGCCCTCGGACGATCCGACGCGGCCATCGCTCGCCTTTCTCGATTGGGGCTGGCGCATTCCTTTTCTGTTCTCGTCGGTGATGGTGATCGTGGGGCTCTGGGTACGTTTCAGCCTGGTGGAAAGCGCCGCCTTCGAGAAGACGGTGAAGTCGGGCAAGGTGCGCAAGCTGCCGATGGCCGACGCCGTGCGTCATCACTGGCGCGAACTGATCCTCGGCACCTTCTACATGCTGGCGACCTATGTGCTGTTCTATCTGATGACCACGTTCTCGCTTAGCTACGGTCGTGCGGCCACCACGGCACCCGTGCCGGGCCTCGGTTATGACTACAGGACCTTCGTCATGATGATGATCGTCGGCGTCGTCTTCTTCGGCATCTTCACCATGGTATCCGGTCCTTGGGCCGATCGCTGGGGTCGTCGGCGGACGCTGCTGTGGGTCACAGCGGCCATCATGCTGTTCGGCCTTCTCTGGGTGCCGATCCTGTCTTTCGGCTCCTTCGGTGTCATGGCCTTCCTGGTCATCGGCTTCACTCTGATGGGCATGACCTTCGGCCCGATGGGCGCCCTGTTGCCCGAACTTTTCCCGGCCAATGTCCGCTACACCGGCTCCGGCATTTCCTACAATGTCTCGTCGATCCTCGGCGCGGCCGTTGCGCCCTTCATTGCCGTGGCGCTCTGGACCTATGGCGGCGGAAGCCCGTTCTGGGTCGGCGTCTATCTGACCGTGATGGCCGGACTTACCTTTGTTTCGCTCGCCCTTGGCAAGGAAACCGGTGGAGTTGACATCGAGGCCTGAACGACATCGGAATCGATGTTAGGACGGTCGCCCTCGGGCGGCCGTTTTTTGTTGAGTTTCATGCTTTCGTCTCTTAAAAGAGATGAATGGCTACTTTTGAAGACGAAACCAGTGCACGGCTTGCCGCCCGCATCCGCCTCGAGCGGGAAGGGCGAGGCTGGTCGCTGGCAGACCTTGCGGCGCGCTCAGGCGTGGGCAAGGCCACCATTTCCAAGATCGAACGCGGCGATGCATCGCCAACCGCTGGCATTCTTGTGCGTCTTGCCGCCGCCTTCGACCTGACGCTGGCGAGCCTTCTGGTCAGGGCCGAGGCGGGAGCCGACCGTTTGATCCGGGTTTCCGACCAAGCAACATGGCGCGACCCCGATACCGGCTATCTGAGACGTCAGGTCTTCATTCGACCCGACCACCCGCTGGAGATCGTGGAGGTCACCATGCCGCCCGGGAAAAGCGCCGTATTGCCGGCAGCCTCCTATGCCTTCATCCGGCAGGTGGTCTGGCTGCTCGCCGGCGAACTCGTCGTCATCGATCCAGACGGTCGTCATCTACTCGCCGCAGGCGATTGTCTCGGCTTCGGACCACCGGCCGACGTGACCATTTCAAACGAAAGCGACGCGCCAGCCCGCTACGTGGTGGCACTTGCAAGGAGCTGACATGCTGGACATCACCATTCATCCGCTTGGCTCGAATGCCGCTACCGTTGATGCCCTCGCCGCGCTGATAGTCGAGACCGTGGCCGGCGGCGGCTCGGTCAGTTTCATGCACCCGTTCGCATTGGACGATGCCCGCACATTCTGGCGTGGATCGCTCGCCGCGGCCGACGGAGGCTCGCGCGTCGTGCTTGGCGCATTCGAAGGAGAGACATTGGTCGGCACGCTAACCCTGCTGCTCGACTGTCCGCCCAACCAGCCGCATCGTGCCGAGTTCGCCAAGATGATGACGCGGCCGAGCCACCGAGGCCAGGGTATCGCCACCGCGCTGATCCGCGCGGCCGAGCAGGTTGCCCGCGCCAAGGGGCGGACGCTGATCGTGCTCGACACGGCAAGCGATGGTGGCGCCGGACCGCTTTACGAGCGCTGCGGTTTCCGCCTCGCCGGCGAGATTCCCAACTACGCGCTGAAGCCGCATGGCGGCTACACCGGCACGCTCTATTATTACAAGGAGCTAGCTTAGCTGGCCGCGCCGCAGTTCATAGAGCATGACGCCGGTCGCCACCGCCAGATTGAGGCTGTCCGCTTGACCTGCCATCGGGATTTTGACTCGGACGTCGCAGGCAGCGGTCATTTCCTCGGTCATGCCGGCCTGCTCGTTGCCCATCACCAGCACTGTCGGCGCGCGGCTTTCCACCTTGCGGTAGTCGTGGGTCGCCTTGAGATGGGTCCCAACCAAACGAACACCCGCCCCCTTGGCCCAGACGAGGAAAGCATCTCTGCCAGCCTTTGCCAGTGGCACATGGAACAGCGACCCCATGGTGGCGCGCACCGTCTCGAAGGAGAAGGGATCGCAGGTTTCGCCGACCAAGATTACCCCCTTGGCGCCCACTGAATCGACGGTGCGAATGATGGTGCCGAGGTTGCCGGGATCACGCACCTGTTCAAGCGCCACCCAAACCTCGCCCTCACCCACCTTGACCTCGGCAAGCGGCTTCAGCCTCTGGCCGAACACACCGACCACCATCTGCGGATTGTCGCGATGGGTGATCTTGGCGAGCACGGCCTCGGACATTTCCAGCACATCGCCGCCGCGCGCCCTGACGGCTGCGGCAGCCTTGGCGACATGAGGCTGATCACGCACCGCCGGTGCATAGGCAATGGCGGCGATCGGCCAGTTCTCTTCCAGCGCATCGGTGACGAGCTTCAGGCCCTCGCCAATGAAGCGGCCCGTCTCCTCGCGCGCCTTCTTCATGGCGAGCGCGCGGATATCCTTGACGAGCGGATTGGTGAGCGAAGTGATCTGCCGAACGGCGCCGGGCGCCCTTTCCCTATCGGCCATTTATCAAACTCCGAGAAAACGTGAAAACATCGAGGTGGCCAGCAGCCGGCCCGGTCGCGACGGATCGCCGGTTTCGCGCACGGCCAGTTCGCCAGACGAAATGCTGCCGGCGCGGTGACCCAGAAGATCGGCGGTGATCTCGTGTATGGACAGGAAAGACGCCCGGATCGCGTAGGCTGTCAGAACGGCAAATGACGGTCCGGGCGCAAGAATCTGGCGCGTCAGGTCGAGAAGATGGGGGAGGTCGGCCTCCAGCGACCAAACCTCGCCGTCCGGACCTCGGCCGAAACGCGGTGGGTCGAGCAGGATGCCATCATAGCGCTTGCCACGCCGGACTTCGCGTTCGGCAAACTTGACCGCATCGTCGACGATCCAGCGGATGGGCGCCGCGTCGAGGCCGGCAAGCGCCTGGTTTTCACGCCCCCAGGCCACGGACTTCTTGGACGCATCGACGTGCGTCACCTCGGCGCCTGCCTGAGCGGCAATCAACGAGGCGATCCCCGTATAGCCGAAGAGATTGAGAAGCTTCGGTCGCTCCGATCCGCGATGGGCCTTGAGATGCTCGGCCATCCAGGTCCAGTGAGCGATCTGTTCGGCGAAGATTCCGACATGGCGAAAGGAGGTCAGCTGGCAGACGACCGGCAGGTCCATCACCCGCATTTCCCAGGAGTTGCCGATGCCCGGCTCCGTTCGCCACCGCCCGGGTCCATCCTCCTCGACATCGCCGGTGAAGGCGGCGCCGGCGGCGGCCCATACCGATGGCGAGAGGCGGCGCGGCCCCATGGCCTGCGGCTCCGGGCGAATGACCGTCAGCGCACCGTAGCGCTCCAGCTTTTCGCCCTCTCCCATGTCGAGCAGGCGGTAATCCTGCCATCCTTCGGTAACCAGCAAGGATCCAACTTCCTCGCTGATGGCACGAGGGCCGAGAATGGCTGGCATGGGACGCTTGAGCGCGGACGCGCCGGATGGGCGGGCAGGGCCGCGTGCCTCTGGCCGGGACGCTTCCTTCGCCGCATCCGCCGGTCTTTCGGGCTTGCGGGGGGAAGGGCGGCCAGCATGATGGGCGGGCTTTGCGGGAAAGGGCGGCTTGGCCAAGGCAGATTGTCCGGCGGAAAGGGTTGTCGGCTCCTTATACACGCCCCTCGATCGGAATGAAGCGCCGCTTTCCGCCCGTTCATCGATCGCCGCCCTTTACGGGGCTTCCCTGACAGGGCTACAAGGGCGCCACCCTTGCCGAGCTTCTCGCTCCGCATCTAGTCTTTTGGAGAAACCATGCGTCCGTCCCGTCGTGCCCCCGACGAGTTGCGTCCCGTCAGCCTTGAGCGTGGCGTGTCGCGTCACGCCGAAGGCTCCTGCCTCGTGAAATTCGGCGACACCCACGTGCTCGTCACCGCCTCGGTGGACGAGAAGGTACCACCGTGGCTGAGGGGCGGCGGCAAGGGCTGGGTAACCGCCGAGTATGGCATGCTGCCGCGCGCTACCGGCGAGCGGATGAAGCGCGAGGCGGCGGCCGGCAAGCAATCGGGCCGCACCCAGGAAATCCAGCGACTGATCGGTCGCTCGCTGCGGGCCGTCGTCGACCTGATCGCCCTCGGCGAGCGGCAGATCGTCATCGACTGCGACGTCATCCAAGCCGATGGCGGCACCCGTACGGCTTCGATCACCGGCGCTTTCGTGGCGCTCTACGACGCCATCGAATGGATGCGCCGGCGCAATCTTGTCCCCGCCAACGCCAAGGTTCTGCGCGACCACGTTGCCGCCATCTCCTGCGGCATCTCGGACGGCGTACCGGTGCTCGATCTCGACTATGTCGAGGATTCGTCGGCCGAGACCGACGCCAACTTCGTGATCACCGGCTCCGGCGGCCTCGTCGAGATCCAGGGCACCGCCGAAGGCGCGCCCTTCTCGGAAGCCGAATTGCAGCAGCTGCTCAACCTTGCCAAGGGCGGCATCGCCAAGCTGATCGAGTTGCAGAAGGCGGCAATCGCATCCTGAAAGGGCCGGACATGACCGAACAGCGCCGCATCGACGGCAAGCGCCTGATTGTTGCCACTCACAACAACGGCAAGCTCCGGGAGTTCTATTTCCTGCTGGGCGGCCTTTCCATCGAGCTCGTCTCGGCTGGTGACCTTGGTTTGCCCGTGCCTGTCGAAGACGGGAAGACCTTCGTCGACAATGCTCGCATCAAGGCGCTGGCCGCCGCGCGCGCAGCCGGCGAGGTGGCGCTCGCCGACGATTCCGGCCTTTGCGTCGAGGCACTCGACGGTCGCCCCGGGGTCTACACCGCCGATTGGGCGGGGCCCAATCGAGACTGGTCGATGGCCATGCGCCTTGTCGAGGAAGAGCTCTACAAGGCCGGCGCCACGACGCCGGACAAGCGGCGGGCAACCTTCGTATCGCTCCTTTGCCTTGCCTGGCCGGATGGGCATACCCAGGAATATCTAGGCAAACGGGACGGTACGTTGGTCTGGCCACCGCGCTCGGGTGATTTTGGCCACGGTTACGACCCCGTCTTCATGCCAGACGGAGAGAACAAGACCTTCGGCGAAATGACCGAAGCGGAAAAGCATGGCTCGATCTGGGCGCCTCCGGGTCCGCTGTCGCACCGTTCCCGATCCTTGAAGCTGCTTGTCGAGGGTGCATTCCCGATCGGCTTCGGTCCGCATGGGTGAGTTGATGAGCGAACGGGATCTTCTTTCGGGCGTGGAAGCAACGGCTGAGGGGACGCCGGACATCGGTTTCGGCGTGTACATCCACTGGCCGTTTTGCGCCCGCAAGTGTCCCTATTGCGACTTCAACAGCCACGTCCGGCCGAAGGGCATCGACGAGGCTGGGTACCTTTCAGCCATGGAGCGGGAGATTGCCGCCCATGCCCGCCTGACTCCAGGCCGGACGGTGACCTCGGTGTTTCTCGGTGGCGGCACGCCATCACTGATGAAGCCCGAGAGCGTTGGCCGTCTTCTGGAACTGATCGGGCATCACTGGCAGATATCCGGCACTGCCGAAATCACTCTGGAAGCCAATCCCTCGTCGGTGGAAGCCGATCGCTTTCGTGGCTACCGGGCAGCCGGCGTCAATCGTCTGTCGCTCGGCGTTCAGGCACTGAACGACGCCGATCTCAAGTTTCTCGGACGGCTACATAATGCCGATGAAGCGCTCCGCGCGCTTGAACTGGCGCGCGAAACATTTCCGCGCCTCTCTTTCGACCTCATCTATGCCCGACCGGACCAGAGCCTGGAAGCCTGGGAAGCCGAACTCAGGAGGGCCATCGGCTTTGCCGCCGATCATCTGTCGCTCTATCAGCTGACAATCGAGCCGGACACCGCCTTCGAGAAGCTCTATGCCGCCGGCAAGCTTGTCGTTCCGGATGCCGACGCTGCGGCCGACCTCTACGAGCTGACGCAAGCTATTGCCGGCGCATCGGGTTTGCCTGCCTACGAGATTTCCAATCACGCCGCGCCCGGCGGAGAGAGCCGTCACAACCTCCTCTATTGGCGCTATGGCGAATATATCGGTCTTGGCCCCGGTGCCCACGGGCGCATTGTCAACGGAGACGACTGCGGCCGCCTTGCCACGATCGCCGAACGCAATCCGGAAGCCTGGATGCGGCGTGTGGCCGAGATCGGCAATGGCGTGATCGAGACCGAGGAAATCTTCGGCGAGACGGCCGGCGATGAAATGCTGCTGATGGGCCTGCGCCTCGTCGAAGGCATCGACGCATCGCGTTACGAGCGTTTGTCCGGCCGGCGTTTCGACCCGGCGCGGATTTCCGATCTCGTCGCTCACGGCATGGTGGAGGTGCTGCCGGATGGCCGCATCCGCACCACGCCGGCCGGTGCCTTCGTATTGGACGCCGTGGTCGCCGACCTCGCCGCCTGACTTTGCCTGACTAGAGACGCGAAGCCGGTTTCGGCTTCGATCCATCGGAAAAACGCGACAGGCGGAAATGCCGCGGGTCGACAAAGGGCGTCTTTCCCGTAACCAGATCGGCAACCAACCAGCCAGCCCCCGGACCGATACCGAAGCCATGACCGGAGAAGCCGGTGGCAACAATGAGCCCGGAAAAACCATCCACTTCCGAGATCACGGGAACGACATCTGGCGTTACGTCGATGAAGCCCGCCCAGGCCTGAACGATGCGCGTGTCCTTGAAGGACGGGAAGCGCTTCTTCAGCTCGGTCATGGTGCGCCGCAGGAAGCGAACGTCGGGCTTCGGATCGAGCACGCGCGTCTTCTCATAGGGCGACATCTTGTCGAGCGGCCTTGTCGGCCAGTCGTCGATTTCGCGGAAGAACCGCGAACCGAAGGACAGCGATACGTGCTGCCAATCGGCCATCAGCGCCGGCATGAAATCCAGGGTAAAGCGAACATGATCCGGGGTGAGGTCGGCGACATTGGCAACGCCATTTGCCACCGTGAGGCCGCCATCGGCGCGCTTGCGAATGCCGATGACGTCATCCCAGATGCCAGCGTCCGGGCCGCCCGACACCGGGTTGGTCCGGGATACGGTCGAGCGCATCTTGAGTTGCGGCAAGGTGATGCCGAGATCCTTCAGGAAACGACGCGACCAGGCGCCGGCGGCGAGAACCACGCGTTTCGTCTTGATGACGCCTCGCTCGGTGACCACCGAGACAATCTCTCCACAGGCCGATTCGACGCCACGTGCCGCGCAGTCATTCAGAATGACGGCCCCTTTGGCGCGAGCGGCAAGCGCGATGGCCGGAGCCGCTTTTTGCGGCTCTGCGCGACCATCGCTCGGGCACCAGAGGCCGGCCGGCGGCGGCGAGAGGTCGTCCTTCATGACGGCCCGAACCGCATCGCCCTCGATCACTTCCGCGCCGATGCCGTGCTCGGCGGCTGCCTTCACCCAAGCGCGGTAGCCATCGACTTCCCTTGCCTTGCGAGCAGCGAAGAATATGCCGGTCTCGCGAAATCCGGTGTCACCGACGCCATGGGCGCCCATCTCTCGCCACAGGCGCATCGCCTCGCGGATAAGGTCGAACTCGCGCGGATCGCGGTCAGCCTGCCGGACCCAACCCCAGTTGCGGCTCGATTGCTCGCCGGCGACGTGGCCTTTTTCAAGCAAAACAACCTTGAGGCCCCGTTCAGCCAGATAAAGCGCCGAGCTGGTGCCTATGATTCCCCCGCCGATGATGACGACGTCGGCTTCGTTCGGCACGTCAATGTCGGACGGAACGGGATCGACCTGCGGACCCATTTCAGAAAACCTCCCGGATGGCGTCGGCCCTTACCGGCGCGTTGCTACTGTTTTAAGCCAAAACCTCGACCGATCCAGTCCGGCAGCCTCCGAAGGTCGCCTATAAAGCGGGCATTTATCGCAGCGATAACCGCCGCTTGAGTGAGGCTGGCGCGACTTGTATGCCTTGGACAATCTATTTTTATGGAGCTCTCGATGCTTCTCGCCGCCCTGCAGATGCAGTCAAGTCCATCAGACGTTGCCGCCAATCTCGATCGTTTGGACCGCGCTGCCGCCGAAGCGGCGGCGAATGGCGCCGGAATCCTGGTAACGCCTGAACTCTGCCTCGTCGGTTACGGGGCTGGTCCCGATCTGCCGCTTCTGGCGGAGCCCGCCGATGGGCCGCTCGCTGACAGGGTCGCGGCAGTTGCTGGCCGACACTCCCTGGGCATTGTCGCCGGCTTTGCCGAGCGCGACGGTGACGCGGTCTACAACAGCGCTCTTTGGGTCGGCGGCGACAGCCGGGCAGTCTATCGCAAGAGCCATCTCTATGGTCCCTACGAGAGGCATTGGTTCCGCGCCGCCTCACCTTCGGCAGTCGTCGTCCGCCAGGGTGGTCTGACCCTCGGACTTCTGATCTGTTACGATGTGGAATTCCCGGAAAATGTTCGTCGTCTGGCCAAGGCTGGCGTGGACGCAGTGGTGGTGCCGACCGCCCTGCCGATAGGCGCATCGGCCGATTTCATCGCCGCTCACATGATTGCCGTGCGTGCCTTCGAAAATCAGGTATTCGTCGCCTATGTCGACAACTGCGGCCGCGATGGCGACTTTGCCTATGCCGGACTCACTCGCATTGCCGCGCCTGACGGCACCATTCTTGCCGCTTCCAGGGATCGAGGAGAGGCGCTGGTCTTCGCGCGGATAGAGCCCGAGGCTTATGCCCGCTCGCGCGCTGAAAATACCTACCTTGCCGATCTCCGAGACTGATGGTCGCCGCAGCTTGCTTACAACAACAAACGGCGCGCCTCCGCCAAGAGACGCGCCGTGTGCAAGAGTTCTTCTGAAGCGTCGGCTTCAGTTGGCAGCGCCTTGCTGCTGCTGCATCTGCTGCAGGCGGGCGAGATACTGCTGGTAAAGGGCGACGAAATCGATCGGGTCGATCAGCAGCGGCGGGAAACCGCCACGGATGACGGCGTCGGCGATGATCTGGCGCGCAAACGGGAACAGCAGGCGGGGACCTTCGATGTTGACGAAGGGATGCAGATGCTGGTCCGGTACATTCTGTACGGTGACAAGGCCGCCATAGGACAGCTCGACGTTGAAGATCACTTCCTCACCGATCGCCGCCTTGGCCTCGAGATGCAGATCAACCTCGTAGTCGGTCTGGCTGCGCTGACGCGAGTTGACGTTGACGCCAACCGAAATCTGCGGCGCGGCTTCACGGGCCCGCAAGCTCTCCGGCGCCTTCGGATTCTCGAAGGACAGATCCTTGATATACTGGGCGACGACGCTCATCGACGGCTGGGCTTCAGCTGCACCATTTTCGGGCTGAACCGAACTCATTCTCGAACTCCTCCGGCCAGCCGGGGCGACACCGCCCGCAAGGGTGACCCTATTGTTTTGGTGGAACCGGCGAAACGGAACCGTGTGCCGATTTTTCCGCGGGTCCGAGCGCTATCAGGCTTGATGGACGAGATCAAGACCGATCGCCATCGCGGCCGGGCGGTGGAATTGACGGGCTGTCCGACCAGGGCGATTCAGCACTGCCGCGCCTTTCCCACTCGTCCTCATCAAGGTCGACGATGCCATCTTCCGGTGCGCGCCGGCCCGACGACGGCATTGCCGATACGGTGAGACGCGCGGCGATCGCTGCGATGATCAACCGCCGTATCGGAGCGAACAGTAGCAGAAAGGCCAGAACGTCCGACAGAAAGCCCGGAAGGATCAGCAAAACACCGGCAACGAGGACCACAAACCCCTCAAGTAGCGCGCCAGTCGGCATGCGGCCGGCGGAGAGTTCGGCCTGGACCCGACGCACGAGGCCAAAGCCGACATAACGGAACAGCGCCAGACCACCGAAGGCGGCGAGCAGCACCAGGCCAACCGTATTGATGACGCCGAGATGGCCGCCTACCCAGACGAGCGTCGCGATCTCGGCAATCGGCCAGGCGATGAGAACAAGAGGAAGATAAGGCGTCAGGCGCATGTCGGTTCCGGTTTGGTCGGTGTGTTTTGGCATGATGCGCCGGTCGGTCAGGCGGGCACAAGAGAGGCGTCACACCCATATGGTCGCAATAGTAACGGGGACAAGCGTTGATCGCGTCAGCGAAATCGCCCTAGATTCACCGCATGTCCGTCTTTCCCTAACCGCCGCCGTCGCCTACATAGGCAGACGATATAGAATGCGATGCTGCGCCCCGCCGGCGCCAACTGAGGGAACCGATGCTCGGATGAACGCCTTCCTCGATCTCACCAGCCTCATCTTCCTCGTGATCGCCGTCGTGATTTTCTGGCGCCTGAGGAGCGTCCTGGGCACGCGTACCGGCAACGAAAAGCCACCTTTCGATCCGTTCGCCGGGCGAAAGGCGGAGATCGAGCCGCCACCGGCGGGCGACAACGTGGTGACGCTGCCACGTGAAGGCCGAGCCGATCCGCGCGAGGCGGTCTTCGCCAGAATCGACGAAGCGGTTCCCGCGGGCAGTGCCAATACAGGCCTCAAGGCCGTCGCCTCCGCCGATCGCAACTTCGACCTCGACGGTTTCATGGGGGGCGCTCGCGCCGCCTATGAAATGATCGTTTCCGCCTTTGCCGCCGGCGACCGAGCAACCCTGAAGCCGCTGTTGTCACGCGAGGTATTTGACGGTTTTTCCGGCGTGATAGCCGAGCGCGAGGGTCGTGGTGAGAAAATCGACTTCACCTTCGTCGGCATCGACAAGGCAGACGTGGCCGACGCGGGAATTGAGGGGGGCGTGGCGCAGGTGACGGTGCGTTTCTCCTCGCAACTGATTTCGGTGACACGCAGCCGCGATGGTTCCGTGGTCGAGGGCGATCCTCAGAAAGTGGCCGAGGTGACCGACATCTGGACGTTTGCCCGCGAGATCAGATCCTCGGATCCGAACTGGAAGCTGGTCGCCACGGATGCCGGAGGCTGACCACATCTTGGCCGACGCGCTTCCTGCCGCCCGCCTGGTGGCGACCGCTTTTACCAACCTTACCGGATGGACAGACGACGATCATGCCGCCGCCTTCGCCGCATTTCGGCGTTCGGCGGTCCGTCTTGCAGATAAAGCTCCGACATCCAAGGCCCTGGGACCGGACGGTGCGGCGCTGGCAAGAAAGGGCCAACTGGCGGCTGCCATGGACGAGAATCTCGATGCCGTTGCGGCTCGGGCTTTCTTCGAGGCACATTTTCAACCATTCCGCGTCGAGCCCGTTTCAGGTGAGGGTTTCGTCACCGGGTTCTTCGAACCGGAAGTGGAGGCAAGACTCCACCCCTCGCTCGGCTTTCCGGTTCCACTTCTTGCGCCGCCCAACGGGTTGCGAGAGATCGGCAGCGACGATGATCGGCGCAACCTCGACCCGGCGCTGACCTGGGCAATCGAGGATGAACTTGGTCGTCTCTCCGCATGTCCCGAAAGAGGGGCGGTCATGGCTGGTGCCCTCGACGGGCGCGCGCAGCCGATCGCCTACGTAGGCAGTCTTGTCGAAGCCTTCTTCATTCACGTTCAGGGCGCGGCACGACTCAAGCTGCCTGACGGACGTCTCATGCGAGTCACTTTCGCGGGCAAAAGCGGCCATCCCTATTTTTCCATAGCCCGCCTGATGATCGAGCGCGGAGTCGTGAGCAGTCCTGCGGAAGCCACCGCCGACGCGCTCCGTACCTGGCTCGAGAACCTCGCCCCACAGGAACGACGAACTGCGCTCGCCCGCAATCGCTCCTATATTTTCTTCCGCGAAGCCTCGGTGGAAGACCCTGCGCTTGGCCCTGTGGCCGCGGCGGGCGTACCTCTGACACCGGGCCGTTCACTGGCTGTCGATCGCTCGCTCATCACCTTCCATGCACCGGTCTTCGTGGAGGCCGATCTCCCGGCCGGGCCTTTCCATCGACTGATGGTTGCCCAGGATACCGGCTCGGCCATCATTGGGGCGGCGCGCGGTGATATTTTCTTCGGCTCGGGAGAAGCCGCCTTCGAACTGGCCGCGCGGGTTCGCGATCCAGCTCATTTCACCTTGCTTGTTCCGCGGGAGGACTGACCGATGTCCCGCCGCAAAGGTCGGCCGCTCGCCCCCGAGGAGGAAGAACTCTGGCGGGCGGTGAGAAAGACCGTGACGCCGCTTCGCCCCGAAAAAGTCACTGCGCCTCCTCCCGTCATCGCGGCCGCCGAACCGGAAACACAGCGCACCCTTGTCCATCTGCCGCCCGCCGCACCGCCACCTCCCACCGCCAAGCCAGCCCTGCCAAAGCTGCATCCCTTCGGTAAACGTGAGCGCCAGGCCGTCAATCGCGGCCGCACGGCCATCGACGGACGGCTCGACCTGCATGGGTACCGGCAGGATGAAGCTCATGCTCGTCTTTCGGGGTTTCTTTCCTATGCGCAGAGCATGGGCTGGAAAGTGGTCTTGATCATCACCGGCAAGGGCAGACCGGGAGGTGATTTCCAGGGCCTGCACGATCATGAACGTGGCGTGTTGAAGCGCGTCGTGCCGCTTTGGCTGAGCCTGCCGGAGTTCAGACGAGTCGTGCTCGGTTACGAGGATGCCGGGCCGGTTCATGGCGGTGGCGGTGCACTCTACGTACGCATCCGCAAGAGGAAATAGCATGACTCCGTTCGGCGCCCGCTTACGGGAAATCCGCGAAGCGCGAGGCATGACCCTCAAGTCGATGGCCGCGGCAATCGGTGTCTCGCCGGCCTATTTGTCGGCGCTTGAGCATGGTCGGCGCGGCCGTCCGACTTTCGATCTTCTGCAGCGGATCATCGGCCATCTCAACATCATATGGGACGAAGCCGAGGAACTTGAGCGACTGGCCGATCTTTCCCATCCTCGCATCGTCATCGACACCGAGGGTCTCTCGCCGAAAGCCACCGAACTCGCCAATCGTCTGGGCGAGCGTATCCGCAGCCTCGATGAACAAACCCTGGACCGACTGATCGATCTCATCGGCCAGCGCTGATCTAGATACGAGTATCAGTGCGTCACAGCCCGAGCCGGTAGTGTCAGCAGATAAGCGGGAAGGGTCACCGCCGCACCCGCGGTGCTGCCGACAAGACTACCGAACGATGCGGTTAGCCCCTTGGCCGTATCGGAGATATTTCCGCGGCCGGAGGTCAAATGGTCGCCTTGCCTCAAGCGATCCCCAATCCGATTCACGAAGTCCGGCAAGACGACGGCGAACTTATTGTGGGCCAGCGAATCGTTTGCCTTCGTGGCCGAAAGGTCGATCACGACGACGCCGAGGTCGGCGATCTCTTTGACATCCTCGGTATAGGCGCCGAGACGCGGCTTTTCGCCGGCGATGAGGCCGGACAGCCAGAGCGCCTGGTCGTCGGAAGAAGAAAACAGCACGAAGGGATATTTCGGTCGGCCGATCACGCGCATTTCCGATTTGAAGACATCGACGTCGATATCGGGGGCCGCCAATATCACCGTGCGGAGCTTGCCGTTGAAATCGCCGTGACCAGCGATCTTCGCCTGACGCAGTGCCTCTATGGTTGCCCAGTTTCCCATTGAGTGGGCAAACACGAAAAGATCGTCGACGCCACTTTCCGAGGCGATGCGCAACAGATCCTCGAGGCCATCGCGTGCAATGGTGGCGCTGTCACGATCATAGACGTACTCCAGTGGCGAGCCGCGCGATGCCCACGTAAACAGCACGGGCACACCGTCGAACTTGGTATCGTGGAGGATCTGCGTCGCGCGAAAGACCGCCGCATCGAAGTCCGTATTGAAGCCGTGAACGATCACCGCCACGGAGCGTCGTCCCTTGGGCAAGGCAGCAACCCTGGCTGTCAGGCGCCGTTTGAAGTCCTCGGCACCATCGACATAGGCGAGCGAGCGGGCCACGAACTGTTTGTTCGGATCGCCTGGCAGGGGGGAGGGCCACTCGATTTCGCCGGACTTATGACCAGGCGGAACCGAGATCGAAAGGTCCGCGAAATCAAGGTCGCTCGATCGTTCTCCGTTGAACATTGCCGGGCCGGTCTTCACCCGCTCTCGCGTCGCCGCCACCAACAACTCATGTTCGGTAGCTCCCGGGGCCGGCGCTGTCGTCACTTCGAGAGCGCCACCGTCGGGGCGTGATCCGGCGCAAGCCGCGAGGAAAAGCATGGGGAAGATGAGGACGAAGCGGAAACGCATGGCGACCTGAGACAAAGAGGATGGCCTTCTTCTAGACGACTCCTTATGCCGGCGCCAAGTCAAGCCTTGGCGCGCTGGACAATGGCTGGCGAGAAATGCCATGAAAGCAATGATTTCTTTTGGCCGCCTGCGGGTTGTGGCAGGCGCATAAAGTCCGGGACCAGTATCATGTCCGCCGTCAAGATCGCCGAAGTCGCGGAGGCCGAAGCTTTCCTCGCCACCAATCCTGATGTCGTCCAGTTCGAGTGCTTTCTGACCGATTGCTCGGGCGTACAGCGGGGCAAAATGCTGCGCCGTTCAGAACTTCTCGGCGCTTACCGCATAGGAAGGCCGCTGCCCTGCTCCGTGCTGTCGCTGGATATCAAAGGCGCCGACGTCGAGGAAACCGGCCTCTTGTGGGAAATGGGCGACGCCGACCGCATGTGCCGACCGGTTGCAGGCACGCTTGTCCGTTCGCCATGGAGACAGACACCGACCGCCCAATTTCTCCTGACCTCGTTCGAGGGCGACGGATCCGGATCAGCCAGTGATCCGCGCCATGCGCTTGGCCGCGTAGTCGACGAGGCTCAGGCCATGGGCTTCAGACCCGTCGCCGCCGTCGAGCTGGAGTTCTATCTCCTGGATGGTCGCGCGGCGGCAGAAGGCCGGCTGGTTCCGCCCACGGCTCCCAACGGTTTCAGTCAAGCGGATCTTCAGGCCTACCTCGTTCAGGATCTGTCGGACTTCTCGGGCTTCCTGGAAGCGGTGTATGCCGCTGCCGACGCCGCAGGGTTGCCGGCTCGCACCCTGATCTCGGAGTACTCGCCCGGTCAGTTCGAGATCGTCCTGGAACACCGAGACGACGCACTGCGGGCCGCCGACGATGCCATTCTCTGGAAACGCTTGGTGAAGAGCGTTGCCGAAAGCCAAGGTTTCATCGCCACTTTCATGGCCAAGCCTTACGCTGAGTTCGCCGGCTCTGGCGCGCACTTCCACGTGAGCCTCTGCGATGAGGCGGGCAACAATCTGTTTGCGGGCAACGAACCGGAAGGCAACGCCCTGCTTCGTCATGCCGTCGCCGGCCTGGAAGCGACCATGGCCGAGAGCATGGCGATTTTCGCTCCCAACGCCAACAGCTACAGGCGATTCAAGCCCAACTCCTACGCGCCCCTCGGCCCCGCCTGGTCCATCGATAACCGCTCGGTACCGATCCGCGTAACCGGCGGTCCGCCAGCAGCCCGCCATCTCGAACAGCGTGTAGCCGGTGCGGACGCCAACCCCTACATCGCGCTCGCCACCGTCATCGCCGGCATGATCGAGGGCATCGAGGCAAAACGAGAGCCTTCGGACCCGATCGTCGGCAATGGCTACACCCAAGTTGCCCCATCATTGCCGCGCTTCTGGCCCGACGCCCTGCGGCGGGCGCGCGCCTCCGACTTCCTGAAGCGACGGCTCGGCGCGCGATTCACCGACATTTACCTCACGATCAAGGAAGCCGAATGCGACCGCTTCTTCGCCGAAGTCTGTGATCGTGACATCCATTGGTATCTGAGGCTGGCTTGATGCGGCGGGCGAACAAGACGCCGTCAATCTCTCGGCTGCATTTGCAGCGCGAGGGATCGTGACGCCAGTGCGCCAGAAGCCGATCAGTCCTTCTTCTTTTCGTCCTTGACCTTCAGGAACTTCGGGCCTTTGCCGAGGATCTTGTCGTCGATCTCGCCAATGGCCGCCAAGTTCTTGCGGTCGTAGTCGATCTTCGACAACAGATAGCGGATGGCATTGAGCCGAGCCCGTTTCTTGTCGTTGGAACGAACGACGACCCAGGGGCTGACATCGGAATGGCTGGCTTTCAGCATGCGGTCGCGGGCGACGGTGTACTCATCCCACATGCCAAGGGCCTTGAGATCGACCGGCGACAACTTCCAGATGCGCAAGGGATCATGGCGGCGGTCGTGGAACCGCTTGAGCTGCATTTCACGGCCGATGTCGAGCCATATCTTGATGAGAACAATGCCATCGTGGATCAGCATGTTCTCGAAGTTCGGCACTTCCTCAAGAAAAAGCTTGGCTTCCTCAGGCGTGCAGAAGCCCATTACCGGCTCGACGACGGCCCGGTTGTACCATGAGCGGTCGAAGAACACGATTTCGCCGCGGGTTGGCAGCTCTTTGACATAGCGCTGGAAATACCATTGGCCTCGCTCGACGTCGGACGGCTTGGTCAGGGCCACATGGCGGGCCGAACGGGGATTCATGTATTCAAGGAAGGTCGCGATCGTACCGCCCTTGCCGGCCGCATCGCGCCCTTCAAGCAGCAGGACGATGCGCTGGCCAGTGTCGTTAGCCCATTTTTGCAGTTTGACCAGCTCGATCTGCAGCACCCGCAGTTCTTCGAGATAGGCCTTCTCCTTGAGACTCTCCTTGTAGGGGTAGCCACCGGAACCGAGGGCTTCCATCTCGATCTCTTCGGGAAGGTACGGATTATCGAGATCGAAGGTGACCTTGCCGAGCGTGATCGGCGGTGCGTCGGGCGCCTGGGTCGCCAGTACGGCGGCGCCTTCTCGGGCGGCGATCAGCTCGACGCTCGATACGAAACGGCGGGTCATGTCGTTCGTCGATTTGTCTTTCTTTCCCATCGGCTTTCCCCCAGAATCCGCGCGCCGGCAGGCGGGGCGGGCACGGCGAACCGCGCTACAAGCGTCACAAAAGACGTTTATCAATGTGACAGAATCCGCGTTTTCGCTTAAGGACAGATGAATATCATGAATCCTCTGCCGGACAGGCCGGACAACAACGAAATGGGGCGGGAACCCCAGGGGCGGCTTGGCGAAGCCATCGCCGAGGGGCGCCTGCAGATCGTAGTGGTTGCTGCGGCCGTGTTCTGGGTGGTGATGCTGTTCATCGCCGATCTTCCCCTGCCGGTTGCCCTTGCAAGCTTCCTTGCCACGATCGCAGCGGCCCTGTTCGTTCTTCCCACCGGCGGCAAGGCGGCAGCGCCGAAGGCGGCCGAACGCTCGCAGGCCAGACGCTGGCCGGATACCGGCATGAAGCTGTTGTTGGACGGTATGGAAGAGCCGGCCTTTCTGACCGATGCCGATGGTACATTGCGTTATCAGAACGCCGCTGCAGCGGCTGAGTTCGGCCCGGCGCGCATGGGCGATCCGCTGGCCTTCAGATTGCGCGTTCCGGAAGTCCTTGATGCGGTCCAGCGGGCAGGGAACGGCGAAAACCTACTGCCGGTGCGCTTCGTCGAGCGCGGTACCAGCGAGCGACACTTCGTGGCACGTTGTTCGCCGTTGCGTTTGCCCCGTCCCGAACCGCGGCGACGGCCGGACTTCGTGCTGTTGCGCTTTCGCGATGAAAGCGAAGCCGTTCGACTCGACCGCATGCGCACCGATTTCATTGCCAATGCCAGCCACGAGCTCAGGACACCGCTCGCGTCACTGACGGGTTTCATCGAAACCCTGCTCGGTCCCGCACGCCGCGACGAAGTCAATCGGGAACGCTTCCTGACCATCATGCTTGAGCAGGCCCGGCGTATGGGGCGGTTGATCGACGACCTGATGTCCCTGTCCCGGCTTGAGATGAAAGCGCATGTCCGTCCGACCGGTTCGGTCGATCTCGCCGAGGTGCTGCCTGCGGTCGTCGATATGCTGGCACCCGTGGCGGCAACGCGACAAGCGACCGTCGCCATGGGAGCGGACCTGTCGGACGCAGTCATCGCAGGCGATCGGGACGAGCTGACACAGGTCTTTGCAAATCTCGTCGAGAACGCCGTGAAATATGGCCGTGACGGCGGCCGCATCACATTGGATCTTACAGAAGAATCCGGCGACGACGGCCGGGCCGGCTTCCGGGCCAGCGTCACCGACGACGGCCCGGGCATTGCAGCGGAACACTTGCCGCGCCTGACCGAACGCTTTTACCGGGTCGACGCGGCGCGCAGCCGCGAACAGCGCGGCACGGGCCTCGGTCTTGCCATCGTCAAGCATATCGTCAACCGTCACCAGGGTCGCCTTGTCATCCGGTCGGAAGTGGGCGTCGGCACGACTGTCAACGTCTGGCTGCCACGCCACCCCAGTTCATCCGATGCGGATTTGACAAATGACGGGAAGTTCGCTACCTCTGAACGTCGCGAAGCTTGATTCTTAAGTTATTTCAGTATTTTATATTGTCACAATACTGTAGCCGATCCGTCATAGAAGGGTAGCGTCAGGTCGTTAGGGTCCGCGACGTGATGGGTACGAGGCAGCCAACGGGCTTCAAGATCTCCGACCGTCACGATCCTAAACCGTTAGGAGTGCTCCCGTGAAATTCTCCACCGCTGCCAGCGCCATCGTGCTCGGCCTCTCCGCCACCGGCACGGCCGCCTATGCTGCCGAGCAGATCCACATCGCCGGCTCTTCCACCGTTCTGCCTTATGCGACCATCGTCGCCGAGGCTTTCGCCGAAGCCAATCACAACTTCAAGGCGCCGATCGTCGAAGGCGGCGGCACCGGTGCCGGCCTCAAGGAATTCTGCAAGGGCGTGGGCGACAATACGATCGACATCGCCGATGCTTCCCGCCCGATCAAGGCCGAGGAGCTTGATGCGTGCAAGGCAGCCGGCGTCACCGAAGTGCAGGAAATCCGCATCGGTTACGATGGCATTGTCTTTGCGTCCGACATCAAGGGACCCGACTTCGCCTTTGTGCCTGCTGACTGGTTCAATGCCATCGGCGCCAAGGTCCTCAAGGACGGCCAGTTGGTCGACAACTCCAATGCCAAGTGGTCGGACGTCAAGGCCGGCTTCCCCGACTGGGAAATCGCCGCTTACATCCCGGGCGAAAAGCACGGCACGCGCGAAGTCTTCGAGTTGAACGTGCTCCTCGCCGGCTGCAAGGCCACCAAGGCCTACGATGCCTTCATCGCCTCCGGACTGGCCAAGGCCGACGCCGAGAAGGCCTGCGTCAAGGTACGCAAGGACGGCAAGGCGGTCGACATCGACGGCGAGTACAACGAGACCCTCGCTCGCATCGACTCGAACAAGACCGGCATCGGTGTGTTCGGCCTCGACTTCTACCAGAACAACAAGGACAAGCTGAAGGTCGCCACGATGAGCGGCATTGCGCCGTCGGTGGAGACCATCGCCAAGAGCGAGTATCCGGTATCGCGTCCGCTGTTCTTCTACGTGAAGAAGGCTCACCTCGGCGTCGTTCCGGGTCTCAAGGAATACGTGGAGTTCTTCCTGGCCGACCAGATGATCGGCCCGCGTTCGCCGACCGTCGCCAAGGGCCTCGTTCCGGCTCCGAAGACCGAGCGCCAGAAGGTCCTCGCCGATTTCCAGGCGGGAAAGACCCTCTGATCGATTGATCGCGAATGGGAAGGGCCTCTGTTGGGAGGCCCTTCCTTGTTGAGCCGCCATGATGGGCGGACGAAATATCGGGAGGCCGCATGGGTCCGCTCTGGCTGCTCGCACTAATCGCGGGTCTTTCCTTTTTCGGCTTCGTTTTGGGACACTGGAAATCGGTTGTCCTGTCGGGAAAAGGGCGCGGCGCACTCGCTGCCCGTCCCGGCTATTATGGGGCTTACGTCCTTATCTGGACGGCGATGCCGGCACTGGTCATTCTCGTCGCGCTTTCGATCGCCAAACCCCTGCTGGTCGAGCATACCGTACGAGCCAACCTGCCCGAGCAAGTACTGGCCAATCCCTTGCAGATGTCGCTTGAGATCTCCGGGGTGGAACAGGTCGCAGCCGGCCTGAAGCTCGCCAACCCCGAGGAACTCGAGAACATCCGGATCGGCGTCGTGACGGCGCGCTCCGTGTTCGCTCGCCACGGGCTCCCACTCGGAGAGGACGTCAAACCTTATCAGCTGATTGCTGCCGCCGCGATGAACCTCGTCGCCGACGGTATCGATACAGCCGTCGATATTGCCGTCGTCGCCGCTCTTGCCTTCGGGCTCATTTTCGCCTTCATCAGGGTCAAGCCGCGCCTCAGGGCTCGCAACCTCGTCGAGAACACCATTCTTGCGATCCTGATCGCCGCGTCTTCCGTAGCCATCCTGACCACCATAGGGATCGTTCTCAGCCTGTTGTTCCAGGCTCTACAGTTCTTCTCGATGGTATCGCCGATCAACTTCTACTTCGGCACCGTATGGGATCCGCGCTTCGCGGCGGCCGGCTCGACGGAAAGCGGCCAGTTCGGCTTCCTGCCGCTTTTCTGGGGCACGATCTACATCTCCTTCTTCGCCATGCTGGTCGCTGTACCCATCGGCCTGTTCTCCGCCGTCTACATGTCGGAATACGCCACCTCGAAAGTGCGTTCGGTCGCCAAGCCGCTCATTGAAATCCTGGCCGGTATCCCGACCATCGTCTACGGCTTCTTCGCGCTGACCACGGTGGGACCGCTCGTCCGTGATTTCATCGCCGTACCGCTCGGCCTCGGTACGTCCGGCAACAATGTGATCACTGCCGGCTTGGTGATGGGCATCATGATCATCCCCTACGTCTCCTCGCTGTCCGACGACATCATCACCGCGGTGCCCCGCTCGCTTCGCGACGGATCTCTGGCATTGGGCGCCACCCGCTCGGAAACCATGCGACAGGTCATCATGCCGGCGGCCCTGCCTGGTGTCGTTGGCGCGGTTCTGCTCGCCGTATCACGCGCCATCGGCGAAACGATGATCGTCGTTCTCGCCGCGGGCGTCGCAGCCCGGGCATCGCTCAATCCCTTCGAAGAGATGACCACCATCACGGTGAAGATCGTCAATCAGTTGACCGGTGACCTGGAGTTCACCAGCCCGCAAACGCTGGTGGCCTTCGCACTGGGCATCACGCTGTTCGTCATCACGCTCGGCCTCAACGTGCTGGCGCTGACCATCGTCCGCAAGTATCGGGAGCAGTACGAATGACCGAAGCCGCCTCCCGCCTTCCCGCTTCGCGGCTCGGCGGTCCGGAAGTCCGGACCATCAGCAAGATCGATATCGGTCTGCGCCGCCGTTATGCCGCTGAACGACGTTTTCGCACTTACGGTCTCGTGGCGGTCAGCATCGCCATCTGCTTCCTTCTCGTGCTGTTCGGCTCGATCGTCGGCAAGGGCTACACGGCCTTTCAGCAGACGCGCATCACGATGATGGTCGATTTCGATCCCAAAATCATCGCGCCGGATGGTGATCGCTCGCAAGCCGCCATCCAGTCGGGTGATGCCTTCAGGTTCGACGATCTGATTGCTGCCTCGCTGCAGAGAACCCTCGAGATAGATCCGAACGATGAAGACGGCCTCTATGACGCCCTCGACCTTCTTTCCAAGGGGTCGGCGCCGATGCTGAGGTCCATGCTTGCCAGCGATCCGTCGTTGATCGGCACGAAGAGAAGCATCAGTTTCTATGCTACCGGCGACGTCGATGCCTTCGTAAAGGGTGCGATCCGGGCCGATATTCCCGAGAGCCAACGTCTCATCAAGGACAAGCACATCGCCCTTATCGACAAGCTCGAAAAGGACGGAGCCCTGCGTCTCGCTTTCAACACCGGCCTTTTCACTAACGGTGCCTCCACCCGGCCCGAGATGGCCGGCGTCGGCGTGGCACTTGTCGGTTCGCTTTACATGATGCTGGTGGTGCTGGTGCTGTCTCTGCCGCTCGGCGTTGCAGGATCGGTCTATCTTGAAGAATTTGCCCCCAAGAATCGCTGGACCGACCTGATCGAGGTCAACATCAACAACCTGGCTGCCGTCCCATCGATCGTCTACGGTCTTCTAGGTCTCGCGGTGTTCATCAACTTCGCCCACCTGCCGCGCTCGGCGAGCCTTGTCGGTGGTCTGGTCCTGACGCTGACGACGCTGCCGACCATCATCATCACGACCCGCGCGGCCCTCAAGGCAGTGCCGCCGTCAATCCGCGAAGCCGGCCTTGGCATCGGTGCTTCGAAAATGCAGACGGTGTTTCACCATGTGTTGCCGCTCGCCATGCCGGGCGTGCTTACGGGCACGATCATCGGGTTGGCTCACGCACTCGGTGAAACCGCTCCCCTTCTGATGATCGGCATGAAGGCTTTTATCGTCGAGTATCCGACGACGCCTTTCGATCCAGCCACCGCACTGCCTACCCAAATCTACATGTGGGCGACCGAACCAGAACGCGCGTTCACTGAACGCACCTCGGCGGCGATCATCGTGTTGCTCGTCTTCCTGCTCGCCATGAACAGCCTTGCCATCATTCTCCGCCGCGCCTTCGAGCGCCGCTGGTAACTCGTTTTCTCGGAGTTTCGCCATGTCCGCAGTCCAGGCCGCGACGCCTTTCGAAACCGTTCGCACTCCCGACGCGGCCAGCCGGCCGATCAAGATCCATACGGCGGCGGTCAAAGTGACATATGGTCAGAAGGAAGCCTTGCATGGGGTTTCCATTGACATTCCCGAGAAGGCAGTCACTGCCTTCATCGGTCCGTCGGGCTGTGGCAAATCGACTTTCCTGCGCTGCATCAATCGCATGAACGATACGATCGCCGGCGCCCGCGTCGAGGGAACGATCACCCTCGACGACCAGAACATCTACGATCCGGATCTCGACGTTGTCGAGCTCAGGGCGCGCGTCGGCATGGTGTTCCAAAAGCCCAATCCCTTCCCCAAGTCGATCTTCGACAACGTCGCCTATGGACCGCGAATCCACGGTCTGGCCCGTTCCAAGGCCGACCTTGAGGAGATCGTCGTCACTTCGCTGCAAAAGGCTTCGCTCTTCAACGAGGTGAAGGACCGCTTGAACGAGCCGGGTATTGGTCTTTCCGGCGGTCAACAGCAGCGTCTTTGCATCGCCCGAGCCATCGCGGTGTCGCCCGAGGTGATCCTGATGGACGAGCCTTGCTCGGCACTCGACCCGATCGCAACGGCCAAGGTGGAAGAGCTGATCGACGAGCTTCGCGCCAACTTCACGATCGTCATCGTGACGCACTCGATGCAGCAGGCCGCACGCGTGTCACAGCGCACCGCCTTTTTCCATCTCGGACACCTGATCGAGGAAGGCCCCACCGACCACGTCTTCACCAATCCGCTGGAGCAGCGGACGCAGGACTATATCACTGGCCGCTTTGGCTGAACCGAACGGCAGGAGACCTCCATGGAACATACAGTTTCCGCTTATGACGACGATCTCAAGGCGATCGCCCGCATGGTCACGGAAATCGGCGGCCTCGCCGAACG
The DNA here is from genome assembly GCA_029976075.1 of Pleomorphomonas sp. Taxonomy (GTDB): domain Bacteria; phylum Pseudomonadota; class Alphaproteobacteria; order Rhizobiales; family Pleomorphomonadaceae; genus Pleomorphomonas. Next base: position 2,075 of record JARKNW010000083.1, on the reverse strand, counting down.
CGCCGTCGGCGACGCGGTCGAAGCGCTGACACGCCTCGACGTTGACCTCGCCCAGCGCGTGATCGCCGGCGACAAGGAACTCGACCGGCTTCAACGCGAAATCGAAGACAAGTCGATCCTGGTGATCGCCCGCCGCCAGCCGATGGCCAACGATCTTCGGGAAATTGTCGGTGCCATGCGCATCGCCAATGACATCGAGCGCGTCGGAGATCTCGCCAAGAACATTGCCAAGCGGGTTGTCGCCATCAATGGTGTTTTCCCGCACAAGCAGCTAATCACCGGCGTCGAGCACCTCTGCGAGATCGCTCTGCAGCAGCTCAAGAAAGTACTCGATGCCTATGCCAGCCAGGACGACCAGGCCGCCAATGCCGTCCGCCTGCGCGATGACGAGATCGACGCGCTCTATACGTCGCTGTTCCGCGAGCTCCTCACCTACATGATGGAAGATCCGCGCAATCTCACCTTCTGCATCCATCTTCTTTTCTGTGCCAAGAACATCGAGCGCATCGGCGATCACGCCACCAACATCGCGGAATCGGTGCATTATGTCGTGACGGGCCGGTCCTACGATGAGGAGCGGCCCAAGGCCGACGCTTCGATTGCCAGTACCATTGCCGGTTCCTAACAAGCTCGGGAGTTGAAGACGACCATGGCCAAGGTGATGATCGTCGAGGACGAGGAGGCAGTGTCGCTGATGCTGCGCTACAATCTCGAGGCCGAGGGCTTCGAGGTAGAGCAGGCTTTCCGCGGCGACGAGGCCGACATTCGCCTCAAGGAGATCACTCCCGACCTGCTTCTGCTCGACTGGATGCTGCCGGGTCTCTCGGGCATCGAGCTGTGCCGTCGCCTGAGGGCGCGACCGGAAACCGAGCGGCTGCCGGTCATCATGCTGACGGCGCGCGGCGAGGAATCGGAGCGGGTGCGCGGGCTTGCGACCGGTGCCGACGACTATGTCGTGAAGCCGTTCTCGGTCCCCGAGCTGATCGCCCGCGTCAAGGCCATGCTGCGGCGCGCCAAGCCGGAAGCGGTATCCAGCCTTCTGACAGCCGGCGACATCGAGCTCGACCGCGAAACGCGGCGCGTCCGGCGCTCGGCACGCGAAATCCACCTCGGCCCGACTGAGTTCCGGCTGCTCGAGTTTCTGATGCAGTCGCCCGGCCGGGTATTTTCGCGCGAGCAGTTGCTCAACGGCGTCTGGGGACACGACGTCTATGTCGACGAACGTACCGTCGACGTCCATGTCGGTCGCCTCAGAAAGTCGATCAATCGCGGCCGCGCCCGCGATCCGATCCGTACGGTACGCGGGTCCGGCTACTCCTTCGACGAGAAGTTCGCCGCCGGCTAAGCCATTGCTACCGTTCCGGACCGGACGCTTCCTTCCGCTTTTGTCGCTTACGCTTCGCGGCTCGATGGTCTAGGTTCCCTTCCGATCGTCCTAGAGGGAGCCTGAGATGCTGGCGGGCAAGCGCATTCTGATCGTCATCGGTGGTGGCATCGCAGCCTACAAGGTGCTTGAGGTGATCCGGCGCCTCAAGGAGCGCGGCGCCGAGGTACGGGTGATCCTGACCCGATCGGGCAAAGAGTTCGTGACGCCGATGACGGTGGGAGCGCTCTCCGGCGAGAAGGTGTTCAGCGATCTGTTCGATCCCACCGAGGAGCAGGACATCGGCCATATCGTGCTTTCCCGCGATACCGACCTGATCCTGGTGGCGCCCGCCACCGCCAAACTGATGGCGCGCATGGCCAACGGCATTGCCGACGAGCTTGCCACGGCCAGCCTGCTGGCCGCCGCCGCGCCGATCATCGTCTGCCCGGCCATGAACCAGCGCATGTGGGCGCACCCGGCAACCCAGCGCAACGCCGCGCAACTGGCAGCCGACGGCGTTCGCTTCATCGGTCCAGCCGAGGGGCGAATGGCCGAGCGCAACGAAGCGGGCGTCGGTCGCCTGTCCGAGCCTATGGACATCGTTGCCGGGGTCGAGGCTTTCGTCGCCATGCGGGAACAGCCGAAGCCGCTGGCCGGCCGGCACGTGCTCGTCACCTCCGGTCCGACCATCGAGCCGATCGACCCGGTG
>JARKNW010000082.1 GCA_029976075.1 Pleomorphomonas sp. | reverse complement strand
CAGCGAGGCGATGTGGCTGCCGACGATGCTGAGCATGTCGAAGGTGGTGGTGGTCGCCGCCGCCCCGGCCGCCGAGGTGCTGGCGCTGGGCGACAGCTGCTCGCCGGCCCTGTTGGCCTCCGCCGTGCTGCCGATGGCCCGAGAGGCATTGTAGAGGTCGAGCAGTTGCAGGTCCGAGTGACCGCTGTAGCTCTGCAGGCCGCCGAGCGACGAGATCGCATTGGGAATGGTGGCGCCCGGCGAAGTGCTGGCGCCGCTGAGCGACACCACCAGATCCTTGGTGCTGCCCGACGTGACCGCCGCGCCGGAGAGTATGCCGGCAAAGCTGTCGGCCGAGTAGTTCAGCGTCGTTTCGTTGTAGTCGGTCCCCGTGGCATTGGCCCGGATGACCACGAACCGCTGGCCGCTGGCAAAGGCGTAGCTCTGGCTCTTGAGGTTGACCGACGACCCCGAGGCGATGGTCGCCGCCCCCGACACCACCAGGCGGCCATAGCCGCTGTCACTCGCGATGTTGCCGGTGGCCACCGCGCCGCTGGCGACGTTGACGTTGAGCGACGCCCCCGCCGACTGCGTGTAGGCGCCGGTGATCGTCACGGGAGTGCCGACGTAGAGGTTGGCGCCCGTATTGGCCAACGTGTGCGAAGCGACTTTGACATTGTCGTTCAGCAGCAGGTTGCCGGTGCCGAACGTCAGGTTGCCACCGGTGATCGTGATCGTTCCGACGGTGCCGCCGGAACCGGTCAGCGTACCCATGCCCGACGAGGCGCCGTTGATCAGGAGATTGCCGGCGGCGGTGATGGTCCCGGATATGAGTCCCGAGTTGTTCAGCGTACCGATCGCGGAGGCCGAATAGACGACGATAGCGTTGCCTGTGGTTGAAATGGTTCCGGAATTGTTGAGCGTTCCCACCGAGCCAGAAACTATGACGCCCTGACCGCTTGCTGAAGTGATCGCCCCCGTATTGGAAATGGTATCGATATGGCCACGGTTATCGACCCCGATGCCGTAAGAGCTCCCCACGATGGAACCGGAGTTGGTCAGCGTTCCGACGTTCGTTGCACTGCTGCCAGCCGCCGGTCCCACGTAAATGCCGTTAGTGGCGGTGATCGTGCCAGCGTTGACGATAGAACCGACGTCAGTACTGCTGCTGGCATTCGTGCCTATGTAAAGGCCGAAAGAGTTCGTGTTGGAAATCGTTCCGTTATTTACGATCGCCGCCAAGGTGCCGCTGTCCAACCGCACCGCGTAGCCTGACAACGACACACGGATCTCGCCATCGTTTGTGTATATGTCGGCCGCCGAGCAGCCCGTCAGGTCCTGCGACGATGTAAGGGTCGTCCCTGCCGGATTATTGCCCGAGCAGGCCGCGAGAGCGGCCTGGCTCGTCAGGGCGCCGACGACCGGCAGAAGAAGAGCCGCGAAAACAGGCCGGGCGATCAGGGTGGAACTCAACAGCTGCCGATTGTAACTCACGACGTTTCCCAACTGCGCTTCCTCGCAGGCTGGAGCGCGATCATCGAAAGGTGACGGTGCCCATCCGCCCCATTCACGATCTCGATGCCGACTCGGCTCCACCCATTTTCGAGACGACGGTTCAAGCCTCTCCGCCATCGCCCCTTGTAATAATTAACATGAGTAATAGCTGAATCGGATCGTTTCGGAAAGCCGTTGTTGTAGAAACAATTATCGGATAATTTACTGATCTGCTTGGGCAAACAGCTGAGGCCAGTCGCGTACCCAGCAGCAGGAATGGCTGAACGCGGGGACTTCGATCAGCCGGGCCGGCGCGCTGGCCGGCAGCCGCGCCAGATAGGCACGCGCCACGTCCGTGCCGACAACCTCGTCCTTGCCACCGGCGAAATGAACCTGCGGCACACCGGCCAGCGCCGGGGCAAAATCGGCGGGATCGAGCGAGCCGCTGAGCGGCGTCAGCTTCTGCCGCGCCGTCCAGTATCCGAGGTCGAGATCGCCGGCGACGGTGACGAGGCGCGCCACATCGCCCCGCCGGGCCGCGAGCAGCGCGGCGATCGCCCCACCGCCGGAGTAGCCGACCAGGACGAGCCGCGTGGCATGGCTCCGTGCCTTCAGCTGGTCGATGGCGGCGGAAATGCCGTCGACGATCTCGGGCGCATAGCGGCGGTCGGTCCAGTAGGCCGCGCGGCACTCAGGCGACATGACATACTGGCAGGGCCGGCCGAGCCAGGCGAGGTTGACGCCCTGATCCGGATGGGCCAGCGCCAGGCGCAGGGCCGTGGGATCGAGCGGCGTGGGATCGCTCGCCGGCCGCGATCGGGTGACATAGGCAAAGCCATCGCCCTCGAGATAGACCACCAGCGTCGGCGATGCCCTGAGCGGGGCGACGGCGGCGGCCATGGCGAAGGAACCGCCGGTCAGCGTCTCGAAGCTCCATCCCGACGTTCGCGTCAATCGCGGCGCCAGCGCCTGGCGGTCGGCAAGGCTGGAACAGGCCGTGACGATCAGGCACAGCAGAATGGCAAGCCGTCGTTTCACCGCGTTTCCCCCCGCGCCCCACCCGGCTGGATGTTTAGTCCCGGCATTTCAGATCGATAGCTCTGACGAACCAGTTGTCATCGCAATTGCCCGAGAGAGCAAGGCGGGAGAGTCCCGACGGAAAGCCGTGTGGCGCTCCCCCTTCTCAATGCTGGGTCATGCGGAGATAGATCACCGGCTTGCCGTCCCGCACCAGCGCCACGCCCTCGTGACCGTGCGCCGCCCCCGCCCGATGGCTCCGGCAGAGCCACAGGCTGTCGCCGTCGCGCTTTTCGTCATAGAGCGGCGACAGCATGTCCCGCAGCAGATCCGGGTCGCGAATGTGCCGCAGGAGGTGTTCCGGAAAATCCTCGAACTGATGCAGCAGCCAGCTGGAAATCTGCGGCAGGCTGACCTCGACGACCAGCGCGAGGCCTTCCGGGTCCCGCTGAGCGGAGATCGGTGGGAACGCGTCGACCATCGAAACCTGCCTTGCCGCTGTTCACATCGACGGATAGCTAAAGCTGGCACTTGCAGGCAAGATAGCGGTTCGGACAATGGAGGCTCTGATGGTCGAGATCAGACAGGCGACGGGCGACGACCTCCCGGCCATTGTCGGCCTGCTTGCCGACGACCCGCTGGGCAGGGAACGCGAGGACACCGCCGTTCCGCTGAACGAAGGCTATGTCACCGCCTTCGAGGCGATCACCCGCGACCCCAACCAGTTGCTCGTCGTGGCCGATGATGGCAGCGCGGTGGTCGGATGCCTGCAGATCACCTTCATTCCCGGCCTCAGTCGCAAGGGCCAGTGGCGCGGCCAGATCGAGAGCGTCCGCGTCGCCAGCGGCCGCCGCGGCGCCGGCATCGGCCGCACGCTGCTCGAATGGGCCATCGGCGTCTGCCGCGTGCGCGGTTGCGGCTTCGTGCAGCTCACCACCGACAAGAGCCGCGCCCGCGCCCACACCTTCTATGCCCGGCTGGGCTTCGAGGCGAGCCACGAGGGCATGAAGCTGAAGCTTTAGCCCTTCATCGCGCCATGCTCATACGCTGACGGATGGCGCTTCCGAGGCCCTGATGCCGTCGTCTCGGCAACCGGCACCTCGCGGCGCCCAGCAATTTCAGCTAGCAATCGGTCGGCACCATCAGGGATTCGAAAGGGGCACCGATGAGCGGGTCGATACTGTTTGCCATGGCCGCCGAGCAGGAATACGGCCCGGCGCTCAAGGCGCGCATCAAGCCGGTGATGATCGGCGTCGGCCCGGTGGAGGCGGCGGTCAACCTCACCGCCGAGCTCTCGGCCCGCGCCCATCGCGGCGAACTGCCCAAGCTGGTGGTCAGCCTCGGCTCGGCCGGTTCGCGCCGGCTCGATCACTGCGGCGTCTACCAGGCGACGTCCATCGCCTATCGCGACATCGACGCCTCGCCCCTCGGCTTTGCCAAGGGCACCACGCCGCTCCTCGACCTGCCGGCCGTCATCCCGCTGCCGCTGCGCGTTCCCGGCGTGCCGGAAGCCAGCCTGTCCACCGGCGGCAACGTCGTCTCCGGCGCCGCCTACGACCTTGTCGACGCCGACATGGTCGACATGGAGACCTACGCCCTCTGGCGCGCCGCGCAGAAGTTCGGCCTTCCCCTGATCGGCCTGCGCGGCATCTCCGACGGCAAGGCCGAGGTGACCAAGTTCAGCGACTGGACGGAATACCTCCACATCATCGACGAGAAGCTGGCAACGATCGTGGATCGGATTCTGGCGGGGGAAGTAGTGGAGGTGGGGTGAGGCAAGGATTGGGGCCACGGTCGCCGGTCTCCAAAAGAATCCCGCCTCGCCCCAGGGAGACCTTCCAATCCTTTCGGCCGATGCCCTAAGGTGGCGGTCGTCTGAAACAACCACGCCCCACCATGCTCGACCCTCTCGATCATCTCTCGGCCCTGCGCGTGTTCGAAGCCGTGGCGCGGCTTGGCAGCGTGCGGCTCGCCGCCATGGAGCTGGGGGTGACCGACGGGGCGGTGTCCAAGCAGATCCGGGCGCTGGAAGCGGCGCTGAAGACCGAGCTGTTCATTCGCGGCCATCGCAAGCTGATCCTCACCGAGGCGGCCGAGCGGCTGGCGCTGTCGCTGGCCGCCGCCTTCGAGAGCATCGTGCGGTCGGTGGAGACGGCCGAACGCTCCGGCCAGCGCGACCGGCTGGTGATCGCCGCGCCAGCCACCTTCCTGGTCCGCTGGTTCCTGCCCCGCCTGCCGAGGCTGCTCGCCCGCCTCAAGGGAACGGAAATCGACGTGGTGGCCTGGAACAAGGACCCGGTCGCCACCGACCGCTCCATCGACATCCACGTGGTGGTCGGCGGAGAGGCGGCCATCCCCGGCATGATCCGGCATGTGGTCGGCCCGGAAACCTTCGGCCCGGTGGCCACTCCGGCGCTGCTGCCGGAGGGCGGGCCGGCCGAGGCGATCCTCAATGTCCAGCGGCTCACCACCGTCTGGCCCACCGCCATGTGGAGCAACTGGTCGATGGAGAGCGGGGTGGCGCTGCCGGACTCCCCCATGCTGCGCTTCGACCGGTTGCTGTTCGCCATCAAGGCGGCCGAGGCCGGCCGCGGCGCCGTGCTGGCGCCCGGCCCCGCCGTCTGGGACGCCATCGCCGCCGGGGAACTGGTGGCGCCGCTCGGCCTCTACAAGCGCGACGGCAACTGGGCGCTGCTCTGGCGCACCGACCAGACCTCGGCGCTGCACATGTCGACGCTGCGCTGGTTCCAGGCCGAGTTCGCCGCCGCAGAGGCGGCGGCCTTCGGTCAGGGTTGAGCGCCCCTCAACTGAACAGCCGAAAACTCGGTTGCCGGCCGCAACGCCTGCGGCGACAGTTGCCCGACGAGGGAGACTGACCATGCTCGTGGATGTGACCGGCACGCCCGACTTTACCCGCAAGCCCAAGATCGAGCTGCACGTCCATCTCGACTGCTCGCTGATGAAAAACGCCCTCCACAGGCTGGGCGAGCCGATCAACGAGGCGGATTTCCGGCGCATCTACACCGCGCCGGAACGCTGCGACAGCCTGCTCGACTATCTCAACGCCATCGGTCCGTCCTGCGCCGTGCTGCAGACCGCGCCGGCCCTGCGCATCGCCACCGAAGAGCTCATCCGCGCGCTGGCGGCCGACGGCGTCATCTACGCCGAAATCCGCTTCGCGCCGCACACCCACCGCAACGGCGGCCTCGGGCTCGACGCGGTGATGGCGGCGGTCACCGAGGGCCTGATGGCCGGCCGGGCGGCCACCGGCATCGGCGCCGGGCTGCTCCTCTGCGCCCTCCGCGATTATCCGCCCGACCGGAACCTGCCGGTGATCGAGCTGGCCCACCGCTGGCGCGACCGGGGCGTGGTGGGCGTCGATCTCGCCGGCGACGAGGCCGGCCATCCGGCGGCGACCAACCGAGCGGTGTTCGACCGTGCCCACGAACTCGGCCTGCCGGTCACCGCCCATGCCGGCGAGGCGGCCGGGCCGGACAGCCTGCGCGAGGTGATCGAGCTGCTCGCCCCCGCCCGCATCGGCCATGGCGTCAGGGCGATCGAGAGCGAGGACATGCTGGCGGAGATCAAGGCGCGCAACCTGCACCTCGAGATCTGCCCCTCGTCCAACATCCAGGTCGGCGTGTTCGGCGCCTATGGCGACCACCCGATCGACCGCCTGTCGCGGCGCGGCCTGTCGCTATCCATCAACACCGACGCCCGCACGGTGGCGCCGCTCAGCCTGTCGCTGGAGTATCGCCGCCTCGCCAAGTGCTTCGGCTGGCAGACCGGCGAGTTCCTCGCCCACAACCTCGAAGCCGTCCGCCACGCCTTCCTGCCGGCGGCGGGCAAGGAGGCCCTCAGCGCCCGGCTGGTCGACGGCTGGGGCGGCAAAGATCAGGTAGTCGCTCGCACCTCTGCGCAGAGGCTTTGACGGAGGCCGCCGGTCGCACGCGTCAGGCGTCGAACCCGACCCGGATGCGTCGGTTCTGCCGGCCCTTGTTGTCCACCTTGAGAATCCGCACCGGCCTGGCTTCCCCGGTCGATTTCAGATGGGTGCCGCCGCATCCCTGCCGGTCGATGTCGCCGATCTCCACGATGCGCACGTTGCCATCGGCCTGCCGGGGTGGCGACACGGCCCGGCTGCGGAAGAGGCCGGGCACAGCGTTCGCGTCGTCCCAGGGCATCAGGAAGGCCCTGATCGGCAGATCCGCCCGGATCACCTCGTTGATCGGGCCGGCCAGCCCACGAAGCCGTTCGACGTCCGACAGGGGAAGATCGAAATCCAGCCGGAACGTCCCGTCGGCGGAGAGCTGCGCTCCTGTCAGCAGCGCGCCGTCGAAGGACTGGAAGACGATGCTGTTGGCAATGTGCGCGAGGGTATGCAGCTCGCTCATCAACCCGCGAAACCCGGCATCGACCGAGACGCGGACGGGGCCTGCGACCTCCGCTTCACTCTCGAGCGAATGCCACCACCCGCTCGTATCCGGCGTGACGGCCGTGATCGCCGCTTCTCCGTTGTCCCAGTGGAGGCAAGCCCGGTCGGGCAACTGGCCGCCGCCGCCGGGAAAGGCGATGGTCTGATCGAGCAGCACCATGCCGGGGCGGCTGTCGATGACGCTGGCTTCCAGGGCGAGAAGATCGGAACGCGTCTGATAAAGGGGCTGCGCGCTCAAGGGCATGGCACCTTTCGCTTCGAGACTTTGACGAGATGACAAGGTTGGTCCAACGTGGCACAATTGGATCCAATGTACAATTGGATATCGGACAATGCCCAAGCCCGACCTGTCGGCGCTGATCGCCGAAGCCGGCGGCCGACACCGCACCGCCACGGAATTCGTGGAAGCAACCCTACGCACGGCCATCCTCACCGGCCGGCTTGCCGGCGGCACGCCCTTGCGGCAGGAGGACCTCGCCGCCTCCTTCGGGGTCAGCCGGATGCCGGTCCGGGAAGCCCTCCGGCAGTTGGAAGCGCAGGCGCTGCTGGACTTCGTTCCGCACAAGGGGGCGGTGGTGACGGAGATCTCCGCCGGCGACGCCGCCGACATCTACGCCATCCGGTTGGCGCTGGAGCCGGCCGTTCTCGAGCGGTCGATCCCCCATTTGTCCGAGGCCGATTTTGCACGCGCCGACGACCTCATCGCCGAGATGGATGCCGAACAGGACCCCGGCCGCATGGGTGAGCTGAACCGCCGCTTCCACATGACGCTTTATGGCGCGGCGGGCCGTCCGAAGCTGATTGCCTTGACGGAAAGCCACCTCGCCTCCTTCGACCGCTACTTGCGCTTCCAGCTCGCGGCCAAGGGGCGGTCCCACCTGTCGCAGGACGATCATCGGGGCATGCTGGAGGCGGCCAGACGCGGCGACACCAAAGCCGCCATCACGATCTTGCGCCGGCATCTCGACACCGCGGCCGACACCATCGCGGCATTCTTCGCCGGACAGGGGTGAGGCCGTCGCGGAAACTCCGGTCAAGGCGAGCCTTCGTCGAGGGGTGTCGACACCCGGCCGAACCGGCGTCCTTTTTATCGGTGTCGATTGAACCGCCGACCGACTTTCGGGTTAAGTCGGCATGACCCATTTCTCCCTGCTCCCCTCAGCTCTCATCGGCGCCGTCGCGAGCGCCCGCTCCATGACCCCCATGGCGACGATCGCCACGGCGCGCCTGGCCGGCCGGAACATGCCCGGTCCCCTCTATCTGCTGGATCATCCGCTGTTCAAGTTCGGCGCCCTTGCGATGGGCGCGGCCGAACTCCTGGGCGACAAGATGAAGTCGGCCCCCGACCGCACCGTCTTCCTGGGACTGCTGGCGCGGGTGATGAGCGCCGGCATCGCCGGCGCGGCGCTCGCCCCGCGCGGCCAGGAGAAGGCCGGGGCCGCCCTCGCGGTGGGGACGGCGGTTCCGCTGGCCTATGCCACCCTCGCCGGCCGCAAGCGGGCGATGAAGGACATCGGGCAGACGCCAAGCGGCCTGATCGAAGACGCCCTGGTGGTGGCGGCCGGCGTGGCCGTCGTGGCCCTGGCGGTGGGGCGCGGGCGCTGAGTGCCGGCTGGGCCTTGTAGGGAATGACTGGCCGGCGAGGTTCAGGGGCGCGCAACCCGCGCCAGAAAGCAGTCGCGAACGAATCTTCACATCGCCTGCCTCACGTGCTTGAATGCCTTCGGAAAATTTATCCGGACGCGGGGCGGCGCCGGTTCGAGTCCGTGCATTTTGTGAGGCATCCCTTTGACTCTCTGCAAATCCCGGCTGCAGGCAAGGCACCTCCAGCAGCTTGAAGCGGAGAGCATCTACATTCTGCGCGAGGTGGTGGCGCAGTTCGACAATCCGGTGATGCTGTATTCGATCGGCAAGGACAGCTCGGTGATGCTGCACCTGGCGATGAAGGCGTTCTATCCGGGCAAGCCGCCATTTGCGTTCCTGCACGTCGACACGACGTGGAAGTTCCGTGAAATGATTGCCTTCCGCGACCGACGGATGGCGGAACTCGGCCTCGACCTGATCGTCCACACCAATGGCGACGGCGTCGCGGCGGGGGTGACGCCGTTCAGCCACGGCTCGTCTGTCTATACCGACATCATGAAGACCCAGGCGCTCAGGCAGGCGCTCGGCCTCCACCGCTTCGACGCCGCGATCGGCGGTGCGAGACGCGACGAGGAGCGGTCGCGCGCCAAGGAGCGGGTCTTCTCCTTCCGCAGCGCGTCGCAGCGCTGGGACCCGCGCAACCAGCGGCCGGAACTTTGGTCGCTCTACAACGGCCGGGTGGCGAAGGGCGAAAGCATGCGCGTCTTTCCCCTGTCGAACTGGACGGAGCTCGACGTCTGGCAATACATCCTGCAGGAGGACATTCCGGTGGTGCCGCTCTATTTCGCGGCGCGTCGCCCGGTGGTGAAACGTGACGGCATGTTGATCATGGCCGATGACGACCGCCTGCCGCTAGCCGAAGGCGAAGTTCCGGAAATGCGGCTGGTGCGGTTTCGCACCCTCGGATGTTATCCGCTCACCGGCGCGATGGAGTCCACGGCGGCGACCGTGCCGGAGATCATCGCCGAACTCTTCGCCGTGCGAACCTCGGAGCGCCAGGGGCGGGCGATCGACCACGACCAGGCGGCGTCGATGGAGAGAAAGAAGCAGGAGGGCTACTTCTGATGCCGGGGGAACCGCCCGAGACTTCGATGCAGGGCCGACGGCCTCACGGCTTGCTGCGCTTCCTGACCTGCGGCAGCGTCGACGACGGCAAGAGCACGCTGATCGGACGGCTGCTTTACGAGACCCGGCAAATCCCCGATGATCAGATGTCCGCTCTCGTCGCCGATAGCCGCCATTGCGGAACCACCGGCGCCGCGCCCGATCTGGCATTGCTGGTCGACGGCCTGCAGGCAGAGCGGGAACAGGGCATAACCATCGACGTTGCCTACCGCTTCTTCACCACCCCGCACCGCCGCATCATCATCGCCGATACCCCCGGCCACGAGCAATACACCCGCAACATGGCGACAGGCGCTTCGACGGCCGACCTTGCCGTCATTCTCGTCGATGCGCGCAAGGGGATCGTGACGCAGACGCGGCGCCACGCCTTCATCGTCGCGGTGATGGGGATCCGCCATGTCGTCCTCGCGGTGAACAAGATGGATCTGGTCAGTTGGAGCGAAGCGCGGTTCGGCGACATCACCAGCGCCTTCGAGGCATTTGCCGCGGACATCGGCATTTCCGGGGTGACGGCGATCCCCCTTTCGGCGCTGACCGGCGACAACGTGACCCGGAAGAGCGCGGCGATGCCGTGGTTCGCCGGACCAACGCTGGTCGATTACCTTGATACCATGGAGATTCCCCGGTCGATCGCGGCGGCGGAGTTCCGTTTTCCCGTGCAATGGGTCAGCCGGCCCCATTCCGACTTTCGCGGCTATGCCGGAACGGTGCGTGGCGGCGCCATCCGGGTTGGCGACGCGGTCACGGTGTTCCCGTCCGGCCGGCGCTCGACGGTGGACCGCATCGTCACCTATGACGGCGATGTGCAGGAGGCGGTCGCCGGCGACGCGGTCACCCTCACCCTCGCCGACGAGATCGATGTCGTGCGTGGCGATGTCATCGCCGACGCCGGGAAATCGCCAACGGTTGCCGATCAGCTCGCCGCACAGGTGATCTGGATGCACCAGGAGGCGATGCTTCCCGGCCGCCAGTATCTCATCCGCATCGGCACGGCGGAAGCGGTGGCGACGATCTCCGCGCTTCGTTATCGCATCGATATCGGGACCATGGCGCACGAGGCGGCGAAGACCCTCGAACTCAACGAGATCGGCCTGTGCAATCTCAGCCTCGACCGGCCGATGGTGTTCGATGCCTATGATCGGAACCGCGACACCGGCGGCTTCATCCTGATCGACCGCGCAACCAACGCCACCGTCGGCGCGGGAATGATCCGCTTCGCGCTGCGTCGCGCCACCAATATCGCCTGGCAGCCGATGACCATCGATCGCGCGGCACGCGCCTCGCTGAAAGGCCAGCAATCCTGCGTCATCTGGTTCACCGGCCTCTCGGGCGCGGGCAAGTCGACGATCGCCGATCGCGTCGAGCAGCGGCTGCACGCCATGGGGCGGCACACCTATGTGCTCGATGGCGACAACGTCCGCCACGGGCTCAATCGCGATCTCGGGTTCACCGCCGCCGACCGGGTGGAGAACATCCGGCGTGTCGCGGAGGTTGCGCGGCTGTTCGCCGACGCCGGGCTGATCGTGCTGGTGTCGTTCATCTCGCCGTTTCGCAGCGAGCGTCAGATGGCCCGCGAACTGTTGGGAGAGAGCGAGTTCTTCGAGGTGTTCGTCGACGCACCGCTCGATGTATGCGAGGGGCGCGACCCCAAGGGGCTCTATCGCAAGGCGCGCGCCGGGAAGCTCCCGAATTTCACCGGGATCGACTCGCCCTATGAACCGCCCGAAAATCCCGACCTGGTGATACCCACCGCAGCCGTCGATCCCGACGAGGCCGCCGAACGCGTCGTGGCGCTTCTCGCCCAGGCGGGGAGGCTGGCGTAGAGCCTATGCGGAAGGCAGGGCGCCCCCGAACGCTTCAGGCGCCATCCCGGAAACGCCGCAATGCTTCAGCCATGCGGGAAATCGTTCCCGGCCAGTCCCCTGGACTGGTCTGGCGAAACAAGCGGACGGTTGGATACCAGGGGCTGTCCTCGCGGTCGAGCAGCCAGCGCCAGTCTGGATTGAAAGACAGCAGGCCCCACGCCGGTCGTCCCAGGGCGCCAGCCAAGTGAATGGGAGAGGAATCTATCGATACGAGGAGATCGGCAACTGACAGGATGGCGGCGGTATCGTCGAAATCGGCGTTTTCCTCGTCGAGATCGATCAGGTTCAGCCCCGGCGGCGGCGACTTGGCCTCGGCGGCCTTGGGGCCCTTCTGGACCGAGATGAAGGAACAGCCCTCCACCCCGGCCAGCGGCGCCAGGGAGCTCAGGGACAAGGACCGTTGGGCGTCATTGGCGTGTTCGGGGCGCCCCGCCCACACCAGGGCGACGATCGGCCGCGGCAGCGTCTGCAACTTGCGCCGCCATTTCCGTACGCGTCCCTCGTGCGCCGTCAGGTAGGGGATGGTTCCGGGCAGGTCGGAAAGCTTCAACCCCAGCACCATGGGCAGGGTCATCATCTCGCAATACATGTCGAAGGGCGGAGGCACCTGGTCGCGCAGCACGATCTCGTCGATGCCGCCCATGCGGCGGGCGAAGCTTTCCTGCTTCGGCGTGATCTGCAGCACCAGGCGGGCACCGCTCTTTTCCTTGGCCCAGGGCAGGAAGCGGATGAACTGGAAAGTGTCTCCGAAGCCCTGTTCGTCATGGATCAGCAGGGTCTTGCCGGCCATGGGGCGGCCGTCCCAGCGCGGCTTCTGCACCTTGCGCCCCAACGCCGCGGTATGGGCCATGGTGTAGCGATGGCGATATTCCCGCCACCCCCTTTCGAACTCGCCCAACTGCAACAGCGTCACCGCCAGGTCGAAGCGCAGCTCCATGTTGCCCGGCACCTGGTCGACCAGCATTTCCAGGACCGTTTTCGCCTCGGCCGGCCGTTCTTGGCGACCTAACGCCTTGGCGAGAATCGACCATGCCTGCAACGTCCCCACACCGCCCGCCACCAAGGCGCGGGCCAGGGCCTCCGCCTTTTCCGGGTCGCCGGCATCCAGCGCCTGGCGGGCCTGGAGTTCGGCTTCCGCCTGGGTCAAGGCTGTGCTCATGTCGTTGCGTCCACCCCCAGGGCCGAAAGCAGGGGGGCGAGGTGACGGGCGTGTTTCTTCCAGCGCCCGACGCTGCTCTTGTAGATCTGCTGACGCACCTGGGTGACGCTGGCGGTACGGACCGGACGCTCCAGCTTGTGGAACGACAGGCAGGCTTCGTCCCACTCGAGGCCGCAGAATTCGACCAGACGCCGGGCCTCGCCCTCGAGATCGTCCACCACCGCCTCATAGTTCACTTCGGTCCAGCGGTCGGCCGGCAGTACCGATGCCCAATAGGCGGTCAGTCGTTCGTATCCCCGATAGAACCGACCCAGCTCGGCCAGGTCGTAGGTGAACTTCTGCTCGCCGGAAAAGTTCTTCGTATAGCAGGACAGGCAGGTATCCACCGGATCGCGGCGGCAATGAATGATGCGGGCCTTTGGAAACAGGGCGTGAATCAGACCGGCAAAGAGGAAGTTGACGGGCATCTTGTCGACGATCCGCGCCTTGCCGGGGGCCAGCACCGAGACACGGTCGAGATAGTAGCGGGCCAGCCGGGGAAGATCCTGCGGCGCGGTCGCCTCGATCAGTTGCGGATAGCCCAGGGGCACGTGATCGGGGCCGGAAATCTGGTCCACCATGCTCTGCACCAGGCGCAGTTCCCCCGCTCCGTGCACATGAGGATGCGCGGCCAGGATCTGCTCGATCAGGGTGGTGCCGGAGCGCGGCATGCCGACGATGAACACCGGCTGCTCCGACGGATCGCCATGCCCGGCCAGACGGGAAAGCTGTTCCGGCGAGATGGTCCGGGCGATCTTGTCCAGCCATCCGTCCACGGCCGCTGCGTCATAGGAGAACGTTGCGCGCTTCAGCCGGTTGCCTTCGTGAAGATGGGCGAAGGCACGGTCGTCCTCACCGGCATCCAGGCAGGCCTTGCCGAGAGCGAAGGACAGCGCGATGCGCTCGTCGTAGCCGATACCCTGGCGTTCGGCGTCGGTCAGCAGCGTCTCCATCGTCGCTATGTCGGGGTCGTCCTTGGCGAACTTCTTCGCCTCGCAGCGGTTGAACCACACGGAGGCCGAGCGGGGATTGATCCCCAGGGCTTCGTCGAAGGCTTCCATCGCCTCCTTGCGTCGCCCCAGTTCCAGAAGCAGGATCGCCTTTTTCTCGACCGGGCTTTCCGGCTTGGGCATCGGCAGTTTCGCCGCTCGTTCGTACTCGGCGCGAGCCTCGTCGCATCGGTATGTCGCTTGCAGAACCTGTCCCAGCGCCTCGTGCGCCTCGCCGCTTTGCGGCATCGCCGCGACCGCCCGTCGTGCCGCCTGCTCGGCCGCCGGAAAGTTCTCGGCCTGTCGCTCGATGGTGGCGATGGCCAGCAATGCGCCGGGATGCTCGGGCGCGAAGGATAGAATATTGTTGATCCAGCGGAGTGCCTCGCCCGTCCGCTGCCTCTTCTGCGCGATCGACGCGGCATTGAGATAGGCGTCGGCGTTGCGAGGGCTGATTTCGATGGCTTGGCGCGCCGCCGCCATCGCTTCCTCATAAAGTCCGAGATCGGTGAGCAGGTAGGCCAGATTGCTGTGCGCCTCGGAGTAGGAGGGATAGAGGCGGATGGCCGCTTCGTATTCCCCCTTCGCCTCGTTCAACCGGCCGAGGCGCTTGAACGTATTGCCCAGGTTATTGTGGGCCTCCGGGCTGTCGGGGGTCGCCTGGCAGACCCGGGTCAGGCAGTGCAGGCTTTCCTCCAGCTTGCCGGCCTCCTGCAGGATGATCCCCAGGTTTCCCCATGCCGCCATGGAGTTGCCGTCCAGGGCGACGGCCCGTCGCCCCTCCTTTTCCGCTTCGACCAGTTGGCCGCGTTGGCGGAGCATTTCCGCGAAGTTGCTGTGAAACAGGGCGGGCGCGCGAGGGGCCGCGCAGGCCCGGCGCATATAATCGAGAGCGCCGTCGAGGTTGCCGACCCCATGGGCCAAGAGCCCCAGGATATGCAAGGCGTCGGGATGCTCCGGCCACAGAGCCAGCACCTGCTGGCAAAGCTGTTCGGCCTGCAACGCCTGACCGGCGCCCCAGTGGGCATAGGCGGCGGCGATCGCCTGATCGATCGTCATGCCCTGCGGCGAGGAAGGGGGTTGCTTGTCCCTCTCCTTGCGGAACTTCATGACGGCGACTTCCCTTCTAGAGCGATTTCAGCAAAAGCGGACACCGGTTTTGCGCCTGAACTTGCGAGAAAACAAAGAGGTAGAGCAGGAGAACCGGCGTTCGCCGGAAATGCCCTAGGGTGCGATCGCCTTCAGGGCTGCGCTCAACCCTTCCAGCTTGACCGGAAGGTCCAGGGGCTTTTCCTCTCCCATGCGATAGTAGCGGACTATCAGCACATTACCTTTGCGAAACTGGTCGAGCGCGGACTCGTCCATATCGATGATCGACAGGCAGCCGTTGGAGTTGCAGGTTTCGAAGGGAACGGTAAGGGGCTTTCTCTCATCGATGCTGAAAGAAACCGCCTTCGTCAGAAGGACGCCCAACGGCGCCACCAGGAGCAGGCGCGGCTTTGCCTGGGGGCCGTTATAGCCAATTTGCGCGAGCAGCAGTTGCCGGTCGCCGGGCTGGGCGATGACGAACTGCTGTACCGCGCAGGTGTCTTTCTTGCCATCGGCCTCTTTCGCGCACTGCCGGCCCCAGAGCGGGTTTTCGGCTGCCGTCGCGGACGGCGCGGCCAGGGGAAGAAACATCAGGGCGCAGACGAGCGCCCCCATCAACGGCGTCTGCGATGACAAACGGGCCTCCACGGCATTGGCTCCCCAGAGCGCATCCGGCAAACCCCAGCCCGCCAAAAAACGCCCTAACTACTTGTTTTATCGCAATTCCGGGCGGAAAACCGGTCTCCACTTTTCCTGGAATTGCTCTAGAGGATTTCCGGTGAAAACAGGTTCACCGGATACCCTCTATCTCTTTGTTAAGTAGCAATTCCGGGCGGAAAACCGGTCTCCACTTTTCCTGGAATTGCTCTAGTGGTTCAGCACCGACACCTGCCTCCGCCGGATACGGACCTCGGAGCAGATGCCGGAATCACTAGAATCCCCGCATCAGCTTAACCAGCCCGGAGTGGCTTTGGTAGTTCTCGCGGAACTCGCCGTTGTACTCGGCGCGGATGGAGAGATCGTCCGAGGTATCGAGCGTGAAGGCGAGGCCGATCTGCGCACCGTCGGACTTGAGGCGGGGCGTCGTGGTGGTAAAGGCGGCGCCGTCGATCGAGCCACTGTTGGTGATCGCTGCCTGCCGGTAGTCGTGGACCCACTCCATCCGGAGAGCATATGTGAGGCGGCCCCATTCGGTATTCGCCGCACTCGAGAGCTGGCCGCCCAGATTGTGGGCTAGGCTGTCGCTCGTATTGCGATCCACGGTCAGGTTGGCCGCGCCGGCGCCGCTTTCGGTATAGCCGTCGGTCACGCCCCGCACGAAGGTAAGCCCGCCCAGGGGCGTCACCAGAACGCCGCCCGTCAGCGGAATGTCATATCCGGTTTGGGCGCGGAACAGGTATTGCTCGCCATCGAAGTCGGCGGTGGCGGTGCGGTTCAGGAAATCGATGTCGCGCTTCTGATGGAAGTGGTTGAGCCCGACCCCGGCCTGACCGTCGACGAACAGACGATCGAGCCGCCACGTGCCGTAGGCGGTAAGCTGATAGCTGTCGAAGATCGACGAGGTATCGGAGCCGCCGGAGGCGTCGGCGAAGCCTCTCACCCAGCTCAAGGCCATCCCGCCCATCAGGTTGTCGTCGATCATGTGGTCGACGCCGGAGGCGAAGCCGAACTGCTTCGTCCGATAGCCGTCGGCGTCGGCGGTGCCGTCACGCGTGGCGCCACCGCCCATCATCTGCCCCCACAGGACATTCCGTTGCCCGTCCGAACCGGCGGCCTTGCCGATGGCGGGATTGTAGGCCATGGCCGTCTGCTGGTGCTGCGCCACGACGCCGGAAGTCAGGTTGGCGGCGGCAAAGCCCATCAGGGCCGCGGGCGGCATCTGCGCCAGGCCCAATTCCTTGATCGCCAGGGCCTGCCCTCCTGTCGATGGCAGGCTGCCGATGGAGGACAGGATCGACTGCATGTCGGACGAGACGGAGGCCGAGGCGACCAACGCGTCCAGCGCCGCGCCCATGCCCGCGGCGTTGCTGCCCGCGTTTTGCCCCACCGTGTAATAGCTGCTCGAATACAGGGTGACCACGAGGTCATTGCCGCTGGTCGAAACCAGAGCACCCAGTCCCGCCGTACCGCTGACACTGGCGAGGTCGTTGCTATAGGTGCCGCTGGTCCCTGGCCGGACGATGGTGAAGGTCTCCCCTGCGGTCAGGCCACTGCCGGAGATGGTGATCGCCGTGTTCGTCACCGTGGCCGATCCGCCGACCGTCAGATACGCGTAGTCCGACGAGGTGCTGGCAACGATCACCAGCCCGCCGCCGGTCTGGCTGTAGTTGCCGCTGATCGAGATCGCGTTGGACAGCTTGAGCCTGGCTCCGGTGTTGCTGACCGTGTGGTTCGAACCGACATTGATGTTGTCGTTGAGCAGCAGCAGCCCCGTGCCGAAACTCAGATTGGACGTCGTATTGGTGATCGTCCCCACCGATCCGTTCGCGTACCCGGTCAGTGTGCCATAGCTGGAGGTCCCTCCATTGATGGTCAGGTCGGACGTGCTGGTTTTGAGGATATCGCCAGCAATCACGCCGCTGTTGGTGATGGCACCAAGGTCGGTCGAGGTGCTGATGGCAAGGGCAGATCCGGAAATCGTTCCGCTGTTGTCGATGGTGCCGATGGCTCCGGCATTCAGGATGGCGGTCGTGCCCGTGATCATGCCGCTGTTGTCGATGGTGCCGATCGAAACGGCATTTTCGACAGCGGTCGCGCCCGAGATGGTGCCGCGATTGACCAGCGTGCCAATGCTCCCGACATCATTGCGGATGGCAGTTGCCGTAGCCGTCAGAAGCCCGCCGGCCTCGTTGGTCAGGGTCGTGATCGTGCCATGATTGTGAACAGCGCGGCTTCCGCTGATGGTTCCGGTATTACGAAGGGAGCCGATGGTGCCGTAATTGAAAACTGCGCCGCTGGCAGCGCCGCTGATGGTCCCCTGATTGCTGAGCGTACCGATCGTGCCGCTATTGACGATCGCCGTATTGGCGGTACTGACGATGCTTGCCCCGGCAGCGTTGCTGATCGCACCGATCGTGCCCGTGTTGTTAAGGACGAGGGACGCGCCCGAAATCTGTCCCTGGTTGGTCAAGGTGCCGATTGACGACCCCGAGGCGGACAATAAAGTGACCGAGCCGGTATTGGTGATCGAGCAATCGCCCGAGGTCCATGTCACCGAGCTGGCCGCCCCCGTGATCGTGGCATCATTGCAAGACGGATCGGCATGGGCCACGTTCGAAGCGGCCAAGCCAATCCCCAAGGCCAGGGCCGACACGCCTAGCAACCATTGGCTCCGTGATTCCATTTATCCCTCTGCCCACCAATCAGGGGATCTCCTATAGTCGCAATAGGGAAAATTAACAAGTAATACAGTGGATAAGCCCCTGAGGGCGACGTCGCCCCGGACGCATCGGTCGGCTCCGCTACGCGACTGCCAAGGCACCTCTTCCCTGCCCTTTTTCCTTTCATAGCCCCATCCGATGATCCGCCTCCCTCACCTGCGGACAAGCCCCGGCGCGGTCGGCGCCTCGCCGGGGCGGGACTCGTCAGTCGCGGGCAGCCTCGAAGAACGGCTCCGGGCTGTCCGTCTCGATCAGCTTCCGGCCGTCGATCAGCCAGAAGCGGTTGCCGGTGGCGCGCACGAAGCTGCGGTCGTGCGACACCAAGAGGCAGCTTGCCCCGTGGGCCAGAAGTTCGCCTTCAAGCGCTTCCTGCCCGTCGATGTCGAGATGGTTGGTCGGCTCGTCCAGGAGGTAGAAGTTCGGCTCCCTGAGCCGCAGCACCAGCAGCCCGAGCCGCGCCTTCTGGCCGCCGGACAGCTCGGCCACCGGCCGGCCCTGCATCTCGATGGTCATGCCGGCGCCGGCCAAAAGGCTGCGGGCGCGCTGGTCGCCGACATCGAAGCGATGGGTGATGGTGTCGTGCGGGCTCTGCCGGTCGTCGAGATCGGCGAGCGCCTGATCGCCATAGCCCAGCACCAGCGAGGGCGTGGCCTTGATGCCGTCCACCTTAACGGTGGGATCGGCGATCGCCCGGCGCAGCATCATGACAAGCCGGGTCTTGCCCGTGCCGTTGCGGCCGAGCAGCACGATGCGGTCGCCCTGGCAGATGAACTTCTTGCCGGTTTTGAACAGCAACGTGCCGTCCGGAGTGGCCACCGCCGCGTCGTCCAGGCTCACCAACGCCTTGGCGTGGGTGCCACTGTTGCCGAGCCGGATGGCGCCGGCCGACCGTTCGAGGTGGGCGGGCTTGGCCGCGTCCTCCAGCTTCTCGGCCCGCTCCTTCAGCTGCTTGGTCTTGACCACCAGAAGGTCGCTGCCGGAGTTAATGCCGATGTTCTTCAGCTTGGCCGCCTGCCGGCGCAACTGGTCGGCGGTCTTGATGTCCCGGTCGTAGCGTCGGGCATCGGCCGCATCCACCTCGTCGAGCGCCAGCCGGGCCCGGCTGTAGGGCAAGGCGAACACCTGCGAATTCTGCGGCCGCAGAAACAGCGTGCGATTGCACACCGCGTCGAGGAAGGCGCGGTCGTGGCTCGCCAGCAGCACCGGCATGTCGCGCGGCAAGGCGTTCAGCCAGCTCTCCAGGAGCGCGATCTTGGCGAGGTCGAGGTGGTTGGTCGGCTCGTCGAGCAGCAGCACGTCCGGCTCGCCCACCCAGGCGCGGGCGATCAGCGCCAGCCGCTGCCAGCCGCCGCTCAACGCCTCGAGCGGCCGTTCGCGCAGCGCCTCCGGCACCTCCAGCCCGTCGAGGACCACGTCGGCGCGCCAGCTTTCGCTGTGGATCTGGTCGGCCGGCAGCGCATCGAGCACCGCATCGCGGAAGGGTGCCGCCATCAGCGCCGGCCGCACAACCTGCTCCACCATGCCGATGGTCAGGCCGCGGGCGCGGGTGATCTCGCCGGTTGTCGGGTCCGAGGCGCCGATGATGCAGTTCATCAGGGTGGATTTGCCGCGGCCGTTGGCGGCGACGATGCCGATGCGGTCGCCGGCGTTGACGGTGAGGTTGAGGCCGGAAAACAGGGGGGCGGTAAAGGTCACGCCGAGATTGCGCAGGTTGATGAGGCTCATGTCATGTCTCTGGTCTTCAAGCCGGCAGCAGGCATCGCAGGCAATGCGATGGCCGATGCGCGGCAGACGAGCCGGCGCGAGCGAAGGCTCGCCGCTACGGCTCAAGAAAGGGCAGACCAGGAAATGATGGAGTGAGAAGGCCTCTGGTCAGCCCTGCAAACGCATTCGCAGGGCAGAGACGGGACCATATGTCCGGTGTGACCGGATGTGAAACGCATGCATGTGACCCCTCCTTTCTCCTCAAGCACGAGGCTTGAATAGCATCGCGCCTTCCCGAGCGCAATCGGAGGTGGACCGGCACGACGCGCTCCCGCGCCACCTTGGCGCCGACACTTGAGCCAAACTCAATCGAAAGGACAAAGCGTCGATTTTGCCGCCGGCCAAAAGGCCGCATTGTCAGGTGTCACAGGAGTAGCCCCGACAATGACCCGCCGCCGCCTCATCATCGACTGCGACCCCGGCCACGACGATTTCGCGGCCATCGCGCTGGCGGTGACGTCGGGCGTCTTCGAGATCGAGGCGATCACCGCCGTCTGCGGCAACGCGCCGCTTCCCCGCACCGCCGCCAACGCGCTGGCCATTGCCGATGCGCTCGGCACGTCCATTCCGGTCTATGCCGGCGCGGTGGCGCCGCTTCTTCACCGCTACGACTTCCCCGCCGCCTTCCACGGCGTCACCGGCCTCGACTCGGCCGGTGCCACACTGCCGCCGCCGCGCCGCCCCCTCGCGCCGGGCCATGCTGCGCTGGAAATCGCCGCCCGCGTCAATGCCGCGCCGGGCGAGATCACGCTGGCCGTCGTCGGCCCGATGACCAATGTCGCCCTCGCCCTGGCGCTCGACCCGGACATCGCCTCCAAGGTGCGCGAGCTGGTGTTCATGGGCGGCGGCATCGTCGGCGGCAACGTCACCGCCCGCGCCGAGTTCAACATCTGGGCCGACCCGGAAGCGGCGGCCATCGTGCTCAACTCGGGCATCAAGACCACCATGTTCGGCCTCGACGTCACCAACCGCGCCTTCATCGACACCGACGATCTCAAGCGCCTGCGCGCCGCCGTTCCCGCTCCCAATCCCGTTGCCGACATCATCCAGTTCTACAGCGAGCGCTCCGGCGACATCGCCGCCGGCCGGGTGCCGGGACCGGCGCTGCACGACACCTGCCCGATCGCCTGGCTGATCGACCCGACGCTGTTTCAAACCGAGAGCCTGTCGGTGACGGTGGAAACCGCGCCCGGCCCCGGCTATGGCGCCACCGACGCCGACCGCCGCACCTGGGCGCCCGATCACCTGCCGCGCATCGACGTCGCCCTCGAACTCGACCGGCCGCGCCTTGCGAGGCTGGTCACCGACGCGCTGGTCGAGGCCGCGAGGCGCATCGCCGATAGACGATAAGAAGCAAGCAAAGCAAGCTGTTGGACCGCTAGAACCGCACGACAATTCCTGCCCGAGGAGACGTAGATGACCCGGTTGCCGATGTTGACCACTGCGCTGGCGATTGGACTGCTGTCCACCACCGCCCATGCCGAAACCACGCTGACCGTCCTGATGATCGAGGGCCTCGACAAGGGAGCGATGGAGGCGGTGGCCGCCCAGTACATGCGCGAGCATGCGGATGTGAAGGTCGAGATCCAGAGCCTGCCCTGGAACCAGTTCTTCCAGGTGTCGGAGATGCGCCTCAAGTCGAAGGACGCCGCCGTCGACCTGATCTACACCGATGCGCCGGTCGTCGCCTCCTATGCCGCGAATGGCTACATCCTGCCGTTCGACGCCGCCATCGCCGACGAGGCCAAGGCCAAGCTCGTGGCGCCCTCGGTCGCCACCGGCACCTATGACGGCAAGCTCTACTCGCTGCCGATGAACTCGTCGGCGCAGGTGCTCTACTACAACGCCGACCTCCTGAAGGCGGCCGGCGTGACGCCGCCCAAGGGGCTGACCCGCGACAGTGTCGCCAAGCCCGATGCCATCGCCACGCTCGCCACCGACGACCGCTGGACGTTCGAGCAGGTCGCCGAGGCGGCCAAGGCGGTGTCCGGCGACGAAGGCGGCAAGAAGAAGCCTTGGGGCTTTGCCTTCGAGCAGTTCGCCGAGCTCTACCAGTTGCAGCCGCTCGGCGCCTCGCTGGGCTCGGAGCTGATCTCGGCCGACGCCAGGACGGCGCAAGGCTTCCTCGACGGCGACGCCTGGACCAAGGCCGCCACCTGGTGGTCCGACCTCTTCAACAAGGCCAACGTCAGCCCGCGCTCCCTCGGCTTCGGCGAGGCGGCGCAGATGTTCACCAACGGCCAGCTCGCCATGTTCGTCGGTGGCACCTGGAACGTGCCGGCGGTGGCGAAATCCTCCATCAACTTCGGCATCGCCCCGCACCCGAAGTTTGCCGACGGCAAGGCCGCCACGCCCACCGGCAGTTGGTATCTCTCGGTCACCAAGGCGAGCCCCGACACGGCGGCCGCCATCGATTTCGCCAAATATGCCACGCTGACCGACGAAGGCACCGACGTCTGGTTCAAGACGCTCAACCAGCTGCCCACCACCAACCGGCTGCTCGACCAGATCAACGCCGACGCCGCCTTCGACGCCTTCCCGGCCAACATCATGCGCCTGTCGGCCTGGGAATCGCGCAACACCGCCGCCCCGCGCCCGGTGACCGTCGCCTTCAGCCAGTTGCAGGATGCCTTCCGCACCGCCTTCACCGACATTGCCAACGGCGTTCCGGTGGACGAAGCTCTGGGTACGGCGGTCGACGCCTACGACCAGGCCGCCGCGCGTCTGAACCGCAAGTAATCCCTCGCCGGGACCGGCCGCGCCGAGAGGCGCGGTCGCGCCAGTAAAGAGCCAGAGCATGAACCGCTCGCCCATCCCTCCCCTGGTCCTGACGCTCGCGCCGGCCTTGCTGGGGCTGGCGATCTTCCGCGCTTATCCGATCGGGCTCGCCCTCTACGAAAGCCTCTACACCACCATCGGCGGCGAGCGGGTGTTCGCCGGTTTCGACAACTACCTGATGCTGATGACCGACGCCGGCTTCTGGAAGTCGCTGCGCGTCACCCTCTGGTTCAACCTGATCATCAATCCCCTGCAGGTGGCGCTCGCCCTGGCGCTCGCCCTGATGTTCGTCCAGAAGCTGCCGGGCATGGCGTTTTTCCGCCTGTTGTTCCTGATCCCCATCGGCATTTCCCTGCCGGTCGCCGTCATCATCTGGCGCATCGTGCTCTTGCCGGAAGGCTTTCTCAACGGCGCCCTCGGCATCGTCGGCCTCGGCCCCTACCGCTTCCTGACCAGCCCCGACTTCGCACTCTATTCGATCATCGCCATCGCCACCTGGAAGGGCATCAGCTACTGGATGATCTTCCTGGTCGGCGGCCTTCAGAACATCCCGCCCGAGATCAACGAGGCGGCGCGGCTCGAAGGCGCCTCGGCCTGGCAGCGCCTCTGGCTGATCACCCTGCCGCTCCTGAGGCCGACGCTGCTGTTTGTGCTGGTGGCCGACATCACCATCAATTTCCTGTTGTTCGCGCCGGTGTTCATGCTGACCGGCGGCGGCCCGCGCGGCTCGACCAACGTGTTGATGTACGAGGCCTACAAGTCCGGCTTCGTGTTCGGCGACATGGGCCGCGCCATGGCCATCGTCGTCTGCCTCGTCGTCCTGCTGCTCATCATCGTCGCCATCCAGTTCCGCCTGCTGTCCGCCGCGCCCAGGGAGGCGAAGTGATGCCGCCCATCCTCCGCAAGGGCCTGATCTACCTCGCCATCGCCGTGGTGGCCTTCGTGTTCGTGCTGCCGCTCTGGTGGGCGATCCTGTCGTCGTTCCGGCCCAACGAGGCGATCTTCCGCGATCTCTTCCCCTTCACGCCCAGGGCGCTGTTGCCGGAACCGTTCACGCTCGACGCCTACGTGGCGATCTTCCAGCGCGGCTTCGGCACCATCATCGCCAACACGCTCTTGGTCGCCGGGCTGACGACGGCGCTCGGCCTTATCGTCAACGCGCTCGCCGGCTATGCCTTCGCGCTGTTCGAGTTTCCCGGCAAATCCGCCGTCCTCGGCGTCGTCGTGGTCAGCTTCATGCTGCCCTTCGAGGCCATCGCCATGCCGCTCTACTCGGTGGTGAGCCAGCTCGGCTGGATCGACCACGTGGCGGCCCTGGTGGTGCCGTCGGTCGCCAACGGCCTTGCGGTTTTCCTGTTCTACCAGTTCTTCCAGCAGGTGCCGAAAGACTACTACGAGGCGGCCCGCCTCGAAGGCGCCGGCTGGCTGCGCATCCTCTGGTCGGTCTACGTGCCGCTGTCTCTGCCCACCTGCATCTCGGCCGGGCTGATGCTGTTCATCTTCCAGTGGGAAGCCTTCCTGTGGCCGCTCCTCGCCATGCCGGCCCAGCAGTTCAAGGTGATCCAGGTGGGCATGGCCGCCTTCCAGGACCAATACACCACGGCGTGGAACCAGCTGTTCGGGGCGGCGGTGATCACCGCGCTGATCCCCATGCTGCTGCTCATTCCGCTGCAACGCTATTACGTGCAGGGCCTCGCCGGCTCTGGCATCAAGGGATGACGCCATGAGCGGTCTCAACCTAAACGGCCTCCGCAAGTCTTTCGGCCCCACCGAGATCATCGCCGGCGTCGATCTCGAGATCGCCGACGGCGAGCTCGTCGTCTTCGTCGGCCCGTCCGGCTGCGGCAAGTCGACGCTGTTGCGCCTCATCGCCGGCCTCGAAAGCGTCACGGCCGGTCAGATCGTCATCGGCGGGCGCGACGTCACCCGCGTCGATCCGGCCAGGCGCGGCGTCGCCATGGTGTTCCAGTCCTACGCGCTGTTCCCGCACATGACGGTGCGCCAGAACATGGGCTTCGGCATGCGGGTGAACCGGGTGCCCAAGGCGGAAGCCGCCGCGCGCCTTCAAAAGGCCGCCGCCCTCCTGCAACTCACCGAACTGCTCGACCGCAAGCCGGCCCAGCTTTCCGGCGGCCAGCGCCAGCGCGTCGCCATCGGCCGCGCCATCGTCCGCGATCCCCAGGTGTTCCTGTTCGACGAGCCGCTTTCCAACCTCGACGCCGAACTGCGCGTGCAGATGCGCGCCGAGCTCTCGGCCCTGCACGCCCGCCTCGGGGCGACGATGATCTACGTCACCCACGACCAGGTGGAGGCGATGACGCTGGCCGACCGGATCGTCGTGCTGCGGGCCGGCCGCGTCGAGCAGGTCGGCGCGCCGCTTCACCTCTACGACGACCCCGACAACCTGTTCGTCGCCGGCTTCCTGGGTTCGCCGCGCACGAACTTCCTCCCCGCCGAGGTGCAGGCCGACGGATGGCTGCGCCCCGACGGCTATTCGGCCGATCTGCTCTCGCCGGTCGAAGGTCTCGCCCCCGGCCGCCGCGTGGTGCTCGGCTGCCGGCCGGAGAACATCGAGATCACCGACGACGGCGCGCTCACCGCATCGGTCAAGACCGTGGAACAGCTCGGCGCCTCCACCTTCGTGCACGCCGAATGCGCGTCGGGCGTCGTGCTGGCCGCCGAACTCCGGCAGCGCTGGGGCCTCAAGGACAAGGCGAACCTCCGCTTCGACCTGCCCACCGCAGCAACGCAACTGTTCGACGCGGAGACGGGGGTGAGGATCAGGGGGTGAGCTGCGGGCCACCCTCCAGGTGCCTCGATACGTCCCATGCCGATCTGCCCGCCGAAGCGTTGTGCTTCCGGCATCTCGCCCTTTCGAGACTTCGATCACCCGGAGCGATCCGGTTCCCTGGAGGTATGCCTACGCTCCGTTCCCGAAATCAGCGACCGAGCGGTGAGAGATGGCTGCTAAAGGCCGGGAAGGGGCCGGAAGCGGACGGACTGCTTCTAGCTGAGACCAATAGAAAACAGCCAAGTGTCCTCAGGATCCAAATATGTCCTGCTTGAGCGCGGCGTACATAGTCGTACCTGGCTTGATAAGCGGCGCGAGGGTGTTTCGGGCAAAAGCGTGACGGTCATTGCCTGCCTGAGTAAGACCAAGGATGCGCTTGGTCTCTGTGTAAATATTCCCAGCTGCCGACTTGATGTCGTCTGGAGGATTGCCTCGAGCTACGCTATTGGCGACGGCCTGGTTCTTTGCCGAAAGGACGGCTGGTGCATCAGCAGACTTGCCCACTGAATCGCATAGTGCCTTGAGAACTTCGTCGTCGAACAAGTAGGCTTCAATATGCCTGCGGCCAAGAACCGTTATCCCTTGTTGCTTATAATCAATGACATCGGCAGGTGCATGGTCGTCTAGGTCGATCAGGCGCCTCACCGACATGCCACTCGCCACTTTGGGCAGAGTGGTTGCCAACGCAAGAAAATCGCCAGACACTTGATTTGCGCTACCCGCCGAAACGAATGTGACGTCGGGCATCTCGTCAGCGAAGATGGTGGAATAGACTCGGGCGTCGTATTCGACGTTCTTCCCCCGAACTGGGGTCACCGGATTGCCTTCGCATATCACCACCTCGCGCGGCGCCACCAGACTAGCGAGATCGTCGAGAGCTACGTGAAGGACGTTGGCCCAGAATGCGCGAGTCGGCTTGGTGGGCTCAATGGCGGTGGCAAGGTCAAAATCATGACCACTGAAGTCTAGAAACACGACAGAGGAAGGATCGGCGTCGTACAACTCGCGTGCCTTGCGCATCATCCCGATGGAATGTGATGCAATCCAAAGTTGCGAGTCTCCCGGAAGCAACTCGAGGAGTTCTTGAAGAAGGGCACCTTGGATCCTCGTATTGAGATGCGTCTCTGGTTCGTCGATGCAGTAAATGGCATCGAGATAGCTTCGGCGCTTGACCACGAAATCGAGGATGAGATCGAAGGAAGCCTTCTCGCCACCAGAGAGGTTGAGGTACTCGAAGTTCTTGATAGTGCCTTTGTCAAAATGGAACGTGCCCTGATCCAGCGGATTGCCAACCCCAACGAATGTCAGGTCTGGAAACAATCGCTGCATCGGCTCTCGGATTTCTCCAATTACTTTGTCTCGATATGCGCCTATCGTAGTCGTAGCATCCTCGTTGATAAAGACATCTTGCATTGCCTGGGAGGCAAGTCGACCATAGTTAGTCGCCACTGTGGCGTCGGTGTCGATGAGCTTTTGCAAAGCCAGGTTGTCGAGAATCGGACCCTGACGGGAGAGCGTACTCGTCGAGAATTGAGGGTCATGTCGATAGGCGCTGCGGACATAGACGGATCCTCGAGAGAGAGGCAATCCGCCATGCGCCTGAACCAGAATCCTGCTCCCATGATCAACGTTTGGTTGACCTGGCCGATTGTAGTAGCTCGAGCTACCATCCGAACCGTACTGAGATTCATAGCGGTATTTTAGAAGAAATGCATCGAACAACGATGATTTCCCGGACCCATTCGGGCCGGCGAGTACAACAAGCTTCGCACTAGCAGGAATATTACGTATCTCCAAGTCTGCAAATCGTCGGAAATTTGCCAGCTTGACATTAGATATGCGCAAAGGTCGCCCCCCTTGGAATCAATGTTCAAGAAGTAAAGCCTGTGCCGCACCAAAATGCCAGTGCTACAACAGATTATAACCGCCGCGAGCATGCACGGATCGTGGGTTCACGCGGATCACCGGCAGCTTTCGGAATTTCGCTATTCGAATGCGAATGACCATTTGGGGCGCATTACTGCCCGGTGTTGTGCAACAAAAGTGGCCTTGCTGTTCGGGGCGGGTCGATGCCATTATCCATCGCAGTGCAATAACCCAATGACCGACCGCTACCGCACTTTCGCCGATCTCGCTGCCAATGAGAAGTTGGGGATCGATTATCGTATTCGCATTGTGGACCGTGGAGCCCCGTTTGTGATCCTTGCGCCGCACGGCGGATGGATCGAACCAGGTACATCGGAGATCGCCCAGGCGATTGCGGGAACGGATCTCTCATTCTATGCCTTCGAGGCGATGAGGGACGGCCCCCACGGCGACTTCCACATAACCTCCCACCACTTCGACGAACCTGAGGCGATTGACCTTGTCGGCAAATGCAAGACCGCGGTCGCGGTCCATGGGCGGCAGAACAAAGGGGGGGAAGCGGTCTGGATGGGGGTGCGAGCCGCCACCCTCCGTGACGCGATTAGCGACTCACTACGCCGCGCCGGTTTCGAAGCTGAGCCCAATAAGAGACTTTCTGGCCGCGACCGAGC
The DNA here is from genome assembly GCA_029976075.1 of Pleomorphomonas sp. Classification (GTDB taxonomy): domain Bacteria; phylum Pseudomonadota; class Alphaproteobacteria; order Rhizobiales; family Pleomorphomonadaceae; genus Pleomorphomonas. Next base: position 87,205 of record JARKNW010000082.1, on the reverse strand, counting down.
GAACATCTGCAACCGGACGCTCTCCGGTGAGGGAGTGCAGCTCGAGCTTCTACGATCTCTGCGTCGCCGACTGGCATCCGAGACGTATTTGATGCTGGCTTTCTGCCAAGCCGTCCGAAATGCGATCCAGTTATCACCCAATACCTGAACGAACGACTGTTTCCGGTAGCGATTTAAACGGCCTCAAACGACCAAGATTAGGCGCGAACCTGACCTACCCACCCCGCCTCGGACTATCCACCGCCACGTAGCCCCCGGCCTCTCCCTCCCCCCATGCACCCCACTTCCATCGGCCCCTCCCCTCCGAGCCGTTGCAATCCGCGCCTATCCCCCTTATCCAGCCCGTAAAGCGAGGACGACCTCCCCCGTCACAGGGTCAATCACTCGGGACGACCCGGGCTTTTGGAGGTCCCCATGCGCAGCCTTCCCGACCGTATCCGCCACGTCGTCAGCTTCGAGGTGATCGGCCTTGCGCTGGTGACGCCGCTCGGCGCCCTGCTGTTCGACCAGCCGATGCTGGACATCGGCGTGCTCAGCGCCATCATCGCCATGCTCGCCACCCTCTGGAACCTCGTCTACAACTACCTGTTCGACATCGTCATGCGATCGGTCGCCGGAACCACCGCCAAGGGCGCCGTGCTGCGCGTCTTCCACGCCGTGCTGTTCGAGGTCGGCCTGCTCTGCGTGCTGCTGCCGTTCATCGCCGCCTATCTCGGCATGTCGCTGTGGCAGGCGCTGATGATGGATATCTCGTTTGCCTTATTTTACATGGCATACGCATTTCTATTTAATTGGGTGTATGATCGGGTCTTCCCGCTGCCGGAGTGGCAGGGGCAATCCTGAAATCCGTGGCCGTGCCGCACCGAACCGGTGCGCCGAGCCTATTGAGAAAGCCCGATCATGCGTTGCGCTATCCACCACACATTCGGCGAGCCGGCCGAGGTTCTTGTTGCCGGCGATAGCGCGATGCCCACCCCCGGCGCCGGCCAGATCCGCGTCCGGACGCTGCTGTCGCCCATCCACAACCACGATCTCTGGACGGTGCGCGGCCAGTATGGCTACAAGCCCGAGCTGCCGGCCATCGGTGGCAGCGAGGCGGTCGGCATCGTCGATGCGCTGGGCCCCGACGTCACCGGCGTCACCCTCGGCCAGCGGATCGCCGTGGCCGCGGTGCACGAGACCTGGGCGGAATATTTCCTCGCCCCCGCCAAGGGCTTCGTGCCGGTGCCCGACGCCATCCCCGACGAGGCCGCCGCCCAACTGATCGCCATGCCGTTCAGCGCCATCACCCTCCTCGATTTCATCGGCGTTCAAAAGGGCGACTGGGTGATCCAGAACACCGCCAACGGCGCGGTCGGCAAGACGCTGGCCATGCTGGCCAAGGCGCGCGGCATTCATGTGATCAACCTCGTCCGCCGCGACGAAGGCGTCGCCGAACTCACCGCCCTCGGCATCGCCAACGTGGTCTCCACCGCCTCGAACGGCTGGAAGGACCGCGTCCGCCACATGACCGGCGGCGCGCCGATCCGCGCGGCGGTCGATTCCATCGGCGGCGGCGCCAGCGGCGACCTGATGAACCTGCTCGGTGACAACGGCCTTCTGGTTTCCTTCGGCAGCATGGGCGGCGAGCCGATGCGCATCTCCTCGGGCGACACCATCTTCAAGCAGGCGGTGGTCAAGGGCTTCTGGGGCGCCAAGGTCAGCGCCGACATGCCGGCCGACAAGCGCGCAGCGCTGTTCGGCGAACTGGTCCGCCTGGTGGCCGGCGGCGAGCTGAAGCTGCCGGTCGAGGCGGTGTTCGGGCTCGACCGGATCAAGGAGGCGGTCATCGCCTCGCAAGCTCCAGGCAAGACCGGCAAGGTTTTGTTGCGTCCCTGACGCGATCGCACCGCGCCGGCACGCCGGCAACACGCCCCCGCCCACCATGGCGGACGGGGCACCCACCCATCGGACCCAGGAGAGGTAACCAGTTTCGGCAGAATCCGACGTTCAAGCAAGCGCCCAAAACAAGCGCCTGAAGCGGCGATCCGGACCTGTCCGGGCGAAAGGCTTCAGCGACGGAAGTTTGCCAGAGACGCCACCGTGCCTGCGGTGGCCTGTATCAGGAGCAGCCGATGACCCAACGCGTTCTTCTTGCCGGCAGTTCCGGATTGATCGGCGGCCTGGTGCGCACGCGCCTCGACACCCGCCGCGACGTCAACCTCATCAGCCTCGTCCGGAACGGCTCGCGGGCACCCGGCCATCCGGTGGATTTCGAGCAGCTCTGCGCCACGCCGGCCGCCCTTCTGAGCCCGCTCGCCCCCGATGGCCTCGATGTCGCCATCTCCTGCCTCGGCACCACCATCCGCACCGCCGGTTCCGAACCTGCCATGTTCCGCGTCGATCATGACTACGTGCTGGCCGTCGCCCAGGGGGCGCGGGCGCTCGGCGCGCGGCAGTTCATCCTGGTCACCTCGGTTGGCGCCGGCGGCCCCGGCTTCTACCTGAAGACCAAGGGCGCCATCGAACAGGCGGTCGTCCACCTGGGGTTTCCGCGAGTGGACCTGATCCGGCCCGGCCTGCTGGTCGGCCACCGCGCCGAACGGCGTCCGCTGGAGGCGATCGGCCAGTCCATCTTCGCCGTGATCGCGCCGCTGATGGCCGGCCCGCTCCGTCGCTACGCGGCGATCCGCGCCGAGAAGGTGGCCGATGCCATCGTCGGCCTGATCGGCCGCGCCGAGAACGGCCGCTTCCTGCATGAGAACGCCGAGCTGCGCGGCACGTGAGCGCATGACGGATCGCCCACGCGTTGTGAACGGACCTGCGGAGCAACCCTGATTCGAGGTTTCCGGTCCGCGGAAGACGCCCGGCGCGCTGGCGTTCGCGCTCGTTCGCCGCTCGCAAAACGGGCCGATGCAAATTTACTTCGCGCCCTCGTTGCCATCCGTAAAAGTTGCAGACAGCTTTCCTTTCTCGTATACGCATTATTCTCGTGAACAACCGGCCCCGAGAATTTTCTCGTTGTTTCTCAAATAGATCTGCGCGCCTTCACAGTCGTCCATAGATAAATATTAACATCAATAATTTTATCGAATACATCGCGAATACTTGTCGCCATGCATTCATAAATCATCTCTTTAATACACTGTTAACCATACCGACGGCAAATTCGGCCCCGAACAGTAAGCTTTCCGCTTCGACACACAGACTGGTGTGAAGCGCCCCTTTGTCAGCTGCACGCAGGGCGCCCCGCGCCGCCGACCGCCCGTTTTGGCGCGGTCGACGACCGGGAAACGAACGCAATCTGAGACACCGATCCACCTGGACCTGCGCGACGCGGAGCCACTTCCGCGAACGCCTGTCCATGCCTTTTGAAGTCAATCTTTCGTCGGAACCCAAGAAGGACGAAGTTGAAAATGCTGAGCAACATGTCGATCGCATATAAATTGCTGACAGCGTTCGGGGCGCTGATCCTGATCTCGGTCGCGCTCAACTTCTATGTATTTTTCAACAAGCAGGTGCTCGAGCAGGCCGACGGCTGGACGGACCACACCTACAAGGTGCTGCAGCAGGCCGATGCCATGCAGGCCGCCATGGTGGACCAGGAAACCGGCTTTCGCGGCTTCCTCATCACTGGCAACCCGGACAATCTCGGCCCCTACAAGTCCGGCTACGCCAACTTCCAGGCCGCCTTCACCCAGCTGAGGACGCTGACCGCCGACAACCCGACGCAGCAGGGCCGCCTCGACCAGATCGGCGCCGCCGCCGATGCCTGGCGCTCCGACGTCGCCGAAAAGGGCATTGGCCTGATGGGCAACGACGCCACCCGCGAGATAGCCCGCAACCTCGAGCGCGACGGCGCCGGCAAGAAATCGATGGACGGCATCCGCGTCATCGTCAAGGACCTGAAGGGCGCCGAGGAAGGCCTGCTGGGCGACCGCGCCAAGGCGCGCGACAACGCCTTCAGCTCGATCTCCTGGTCGATCATCGCCGGCGGCGTGCTGATGGTCGCCTTCGCCGGCCTCGGCATCCTCGTCCTCAACGGCACCATATCGACGCCGATCAAGACCATCACCACCAGCATGAAGGCGATCGCCGGCGGCCAGCTCGCCACCGAGGTTCCCTACCTCAAGCGCAGGGACGAGGTGGGCATGATCGCCGACGCGCTGTCGAGCTTCCGCGACAGCCTCGCCGAGACCGAGCGCCTGCGCCAGCAGGCCATCGAAAGCGAAGTGAAAAGTCGCGACGACATGAACCGCGCCCGCCGCGAGATCGCCGATCAGTTCGAAACCAAGATGGGCGCCCTGGCCGAAGCCTTTGCCAAGTCGTCCGGCGAGGTGGCCGACGCCGCCAAGAACCTCTCCGCCACCGCCGAGGAAACTGCCCGCCAGGCGCAGGCGGTGGCCGGCGCCGCCGAGGAGGCGGCCGGCAACGTGCAGACGGTGGCCGCCGGCACCGAGGAACTCTCGACCTCCATCCAGGAGATCTCCAAGCAGGTGAGCCAGTCGTCGTCGATCGCCCGCGACGCGGCGACCGAGGCGGAGACCAGTTCGCAGAACGTGCAGACGCTGTCGAACGCCGCCCAGCAGATCGGCGAGGTGGTGACGCTGATCAGCAACATCGCCGCCCAGACAAATCTCCTCGCCCTCAACGCCACCATCGAGGCGGCGCGGGCGGGTGATGCCGGCAAGGGCTTCGCCGTCGTCGCCGCCGAAGTGAAGCAACTGGCCGACCAGACCCCCAAGGCCACCGACCAGATCGGCCGCAAGATCACCGAGATCCACGCCGCCACCCGCACCACGGTGGACGCCATTTCCCGCATCGTCAGGACGGTGACCAGCATCCAGAACTCGTCGTCGGCGATCGCCAGCGCGGTCGAGGAACAGGGCGCGGCGACCAGCGAAATCGCCCGCAACACCCAGCTCGCCGCCACCGGCACCACCGACGTCACCAACAACATTTCAGGCGTCAGCACGGCGGCCGAGATGACCGGCGCCGCCTCCACCCAGTTGATGACGCTTTCGGAGCGGCTGAACGGCCAGTCGGCCACCCTTCAGAAGGAAGTCTGCAACTTCGTCACCAACTTGCGCGCCGGCTGACCGGCGGAAAAACCCTCGCGCCGTCGGCCTCCCAGCTCCCCGGCCGGCGGCCGGCCCGCCTCGCCGGGACCTCATTCCCCGGCGAGGCGGGTCCAGTCCATGTTCTTGCAGACGATGCCGGCCAGCACGCAGCCGCGCACCATCATCGAGCGATCGCTCACCGTCATGGTCAGGCGATAGGTGCGGTCGCGCTGCGGGTCGAAGGCGGTGCCCGACCAGCGGCCCGGGTCGTCGGGTTTCACCTGCATCACCAGCTTGTCGCCGGCCTTCTCGCCGCGCGTGCCCTCGCGCACCCAGGTGTTGACGGCGCAGATCTGCGCCCCGCAGGGCTGGACGCGTACCTTCGCCTTGCCGTCGCCGCGCGCCCAGAGACCGAAGGGCGAGGCATCCGACGCGGCGAGGCCCGGCGTGGCAAGAAGAGGCGCGGCAAGAAGCGAGACGGCGACGAGCGCGCCGATGGAAAAGCCAATGCGCATGGTCGTTCTCCTCATCGCTGGAGGCTGACCGAAATACGCACGAGCGCCCCGAACGGTTCAGGGCGAGCCGAAGAAAATGCAGACTTTCGCCTCAAGCGCCACATCCCGAGCGGTGTGCTTTACGTCACCGTAACCGGTGCCGGCTCACCGTCGGACCGGCGGCCAATCCGCCCGAAAGGTACTGCCATGCACAACGGCTGCCAGGCTTGCCAGCTTGAGAACGGGTTCCCCGTGCCCTTCTCCATGGCGTTCCAGCCCATCGTCGACACCCGCGCCGCCAGCATCTTCGGCCACGAGGCGCTGGTGCGCGGCATCAAGGGCGAAGGCGCCGGCAGCGTTCTCTCCAAGGTGGATGCCGACAACCGCTACTGGTTCGACCAGCAGTGCCGCGTCAAGGCCATCGAGCTGGCGGCCCGCCTGTTCCCGGCCGGCGGCGGCACCCGGCTGTCCATCAACTTCCTGCCCAACGCCGTCTACGAGCCACGCGCCTGCATCCGCAAGACGCTGGAAACCGCCGAACGGGTGGGCTTCCCGCTCGAGGACATCATCTTCGAGTTCACCGAGAACGAGCGGCTCGACATCGACCACGTGCTGAAAATCCTGAAGACCTACAAGGCGATCGGCTTCAAGACGGCCATCGACGATTTCGGCGCCGGCTATGCCGGCCTGAAGCTGCTGGCCGAGTTCCAGCCCGACATCGTCAAGCTCGACATGGACCTCATCCGCGGCATCGACGCCGACCCGGCGCGCCGCACCATCGTCCGGAACATCCTCGCCATGCTGGACGACCTCGGCGTGACGGCCCTCTGCGAGGGCGTGGAGACGGAGGCGGAATTCGACACGCTGAGGGGGATGGAAGCGCACCTCTTCCAGGGGTATTACTTTGGCAAGCCGGTGTTCGAGGGGGTGGGTGCCTGGGGGTGAGGGCGCAGTTACATCACATATCTGACGCCCGTAACCTCGCCGGATGCTTGGATTTTCGCAAGAGATCGGCCACATGGCTCGTAAGCCCAACATTGCCGACGACTACGACACCTGCCCCCTCAGGAACTTGGCGCAACAGTTCCCGCAGCTTCTCAAGACCGTCAACCACGTGGAACTCAACCCACTCAGAAGCTTCGCCCGGAACAATGACCTCAGCATCTGTCGAAGTCGCCCCGCAGTGAAGCTGTACAACCCAAACAATATTTCCATCGTGAACCCATTCAAATCTCACAGGCCCCAAACGACTGGAAAGAGTCGCATACGTCGCTTGAACAGCATTCCTCACAAAGGATGGCAAGGTTTCGGGAGTCTCCAAACCAAGCATGAACTTGTCGCCTTCTCCTCGGCGTCCCTCAACAATGGTCTTTCCCTTAGGACCAGCCAACGCAGCGCCAGAAAACTTGGCCCGCACAGCAGCTTGGCAGAGAACAGAACGTATATTTAGGTCTTCAGGATCTTCATCTGCCAACAGTCTAAACGGGTCCCGCCATCCTTTTACAGTAGTATATAAACCTGGCTGTGGCTCGGCTGGGCAGGTTCGTGTCCACACCTCAAAAGTTCCCGTATCTTGACCAAATGAGAAGGGAGCAACTTGTCTTCCGATTACGGTCGTCCTGGGCACCGGCATTCCCAGGGCGTGAGCCACTATCAACCCGTAAGCTTTATCACCAATGTATCGGCTAAAATTGTTCGGCCAACTGAAAGCGGCGGGCAAGAAGCTTGCATCTGTGGTCTCGTACTCCCACAAAATCGTATGTTTCTTGTTGTATCCCCTAGGCTTTGGATGGATGCTAAACTCAGCTCGCGCCTGATCAGGAAAGTTCAACTCTGGAGAGAACCCGTAAATAGTTTTCAAGATCTGCGTAGCAACAGGCATGGGCAAAGACGCAACACCTGGCTTCTCAACACAACGCGGTGTATCATCGGGAGAAAACTCGATTACCTGACCCTGAACAACACCAGAAACTCCTCCGTCATGTATGTCTATTGTTTCATTCACGATGAAGTGCATATCCGGAGAAAACAACCGGTTTAGGGTCTCTAATACCTCATCTGCATCCTTTAGCCCGTACACGAACTCTTTGCTTCTTGGACTATTAGGCTCATAACTTCGAATATTGACCATGTTGTCAGAGCTGTTAGCCAACAACGCAGAAACCGCCTCCCGAGCGGTTGCAAAATGATGATTGGCATCAAAACCGGAGACTCGACTATAGCTTTGCGCTAGCGTTCCGTTTTTGTTCGGCCTAAAACTGACAAACTGCGCTACATTAGCTGTGGCCGCCAGCGAGTTCAAAACTTCGTCTTTATGCAGCGCCATTGCTGGTCCCTACTTCTCTCACATGGGTGGTCGCTCATATCCAAAAGTGCGCGGTCGATAAAGCGGTGTTTCTCTGCGGTCCCCACGATTTGGGGGGGGAGTCTCGATCAAACCGTGCCCTGTAGAACAACCCATTGAAGCACTGTATAAGCCTAACCTCCCAGGGTTTGCGGCCTGCGCTGAACATGGGATATAGCCCTCGAGGAGGGATGAAGCCGCTTTCCATCCCACGCATCCAATGCGATAGCCGCTTGGCGAGTCAAGCTAGGCTCTTCTTCTTAAGGACCCTCTAGGTCCTGTTCGGTAGCACGCTCGCTTCGCCAAACCTCGCCAATAACCATATCGCCACGCACTCGGTGCACGGCTAAGACATGCTGGGCCACGTCAGGCACAGAGTACTCCACAACGAGTTCCACGACATTATCCTCCTTTGGCCTCGATTTCCGCTCATGATACGGAAAATCGGCAATCCTCAGAAAGGTTTCCCTCCCCCGTGGACGAGGATTGAAAAGTGTCGAACCGCTGTTAATTGGGCTTAGCCAAATCCGATCTCGATGCGCTGCCACGAGCCCAGCGGTGTCAATTGTCAAAACCGTTTGAGCAACTTCGCGATATGCTTTAGCTCTCAAAAGACGCCAGATCCTTCCTGGAGACAGCCAGAAAAAGCTGCGCGAATTTAGTGTCTCGTACCAGTCCTTGGGCGTCAGGCCGTCGAGCAAGCATTTGCCCAATAGATTATCTCGCATCGGCTTTTGATCGCGGATTACGGCCCCTGGTAACCCATTCGCCACGAGCGGCACAGACTCGGGTCGGTGTTGAGACTCCAGGGCGTATCGTGCAGGACCTTCAACCTGATATAGATCGAGCAAAGCTGTCGCGCTCAACAGCCCATGCTGCTGTATGGCAGGCCATGCTCCGTCGTGCGCCATGTGGTACAGACGCGGGTAAAATCTGATTAGCTCTTCTTCGGTCACTTCCAGCGTCTCCTATCGATCAGCCCATCTCGTCCGAAACTTTTAGAGATCAAAGACACAGGCAAGTTGCAGACACGTTCCAAGTCATCAATAAAGCACCGGGCATTGTTGGTCAGATCGCCGAAACTTTTTGCTGATTGATTGTCCTTCCCGAGATAATCAACAAAAGTAAGAGCAATATCTGTGGCGCCATTCTGGTAAGCTGACATGCGTATTTTTTCCCAATCTAGTTCGGCTATTCTGCGCGTTTTCCCAGAAACACTGCCCTTCTCAGTCCTTTGTATTTCTTCTAGCGGAATACCGGAACGCTCCGCTATCATATCCAAAGTCAGCTCTTGCCCCATTGGGCCAGAAGGCCCTCCGACACGGATGGGGTAGGTACGCACAACAAGCACCACTTTACGAACCTGATTGTGCGGGATCCCTGCGTCAGAGAGACAGCCCGCGACAGACGTTTCTCGAGAGGTTACGTTTGGATAGGTACCGTGATGAATACTCAGTTCGGCACCTTGGGTACCTTCCAACATAACTGCTTGGCCGGATGCGAGCGCTACTTCGATCAGCGACCGGACGCATCCCAGGTATGGCTTCAGGACTCCGACATCTCTCGCGAGCCTTACCTTAGGACCCCACCCCACGGGCGCGCCACGACCCAGCACCTTCCTTGCTGTAGCAGCCCCAACCCCTTTCAATGTCGAGGAAATCCCCCCCAAGAGTTTCTCCTCAATTCTAGCGTCTTCGTCATCAATTATCATTGCCTGCGGGTCAATTACGAATTGACCGCTTCTCAAATGGGGATGATCAACAAGTTCTTTGAGAATTTGTTCAAGGCAAATCGTAGATCCGGCTGCAATGAAAACTTTCGCACGCACATTCGATCCGGTTCCTGAGGGAAGCTGTTGGTAGGTATAAACTGGATCAGCAACTTTGTGACCAGCATTTGGACCGCCAACACGAACCAATATGTCGTACTCACCAGCAAGCAACGAACAAATATTGCCTTTACCTTCGCTACCCCACTGACCTCCAACAAACACGTCAACGTAACCTGTGTAGGCCCGCCCCTCCGGAAAACGCCCTGTAGTTGCATAGGTGACACAAGACTTAGCATCCGACTTCTCGGTCTCAACCACGACGTCTGCGATATCTTTGAGGGCCTTTACTGACGACTCCGTGTGGTCAGCACACGCCTCAGCATATGTCTCAAACTCTCGAGCATCCCGAGACCTGGAAAGGAAACGCCTTTCTAGCACTTCATAGGGAGCAGTCAGATGAAAATGATGGACCGCCTCGGCGCCAAACCGCTCCCTCAATCCAGCAATCTGCTTTTCAGTTCGAGCGGAATCGATAAGAAGATAATCAAGTTCTGTAGAGGAGTAAACATCACTCACGGCGTCAGCAAGCCACCGACCTTCTGTTTCAATATCTAGTTCAGCCCCAGCTTTTTGAAGAACTTCTCTATCATCAGGAACATTTTTGACTTTCATTATATATTTTCTTGTGGAAACTTTCTCTGCGGGGTAGCGCGTTGTCAACGATTCTGAGAAGGTTGTCTTGCCGACAGCAATCGGCCCCGAAAGGACTATTATCTGCTTCAATTCTTACTCCTCGACTTAGAGTGAGAGACCGTCACCGTAGGTAGCATTTTTCGCACGATTCTCGTCTGAGGATACCATGAATCCAAGTATCGCAATCAAGATGAAATCAGGTCCAAGTATTATGTTGGCCAGTGGATCCTGGTTTGATCTTCTGGATCCATGGGGTAGTAGTTTTACTATATTCGATATTGCACAGGGGCTATCAAACATCTGTCGATATGCTGGACAGTGTAGAAGCTTCTATTCGGTCGCCGAGCACTCTATTCACGTCTGCGAGACAGTCGAAGAGTACCAGCTTGAGGCGCTTTTTCATGATGCCGCAGAAGCATTCATAGGTGACATAACAGGCCCCCTGAAGCAGTTACTACCAAGGTACAAAGAAATTGAGGAGGAAATAGAGAAAGCTATCGCTGCCAAATTTGGGCTCAACCTGAATGCGAAGTCTATCGTTAAAGCTGCAGATCTGAAAGTACTTGCCGCTGAACAAATCCAGATAATGCCAAATGGAACCGATTTTTGGACGAGTAAAGCTGAAATTACACCGGCCAAAGTTAGAGTCGAGTTTTTACATCCCGCGGAGAGCTACAGAAGATTCCTGTCGAAATTCGCGGAGTTGACGGCAACCTAGTCGTGTTTTTCTGTGAAGAATTGCTAATTTAAAACGCTCGAATTAGGGATACGAACAAGCAGTACAAAGGCATACGCGGATGTTGTAGTGTTTGTCTATATTGGCTAAGTTGAGTTGAGCTCCTCTCCCCAATCCTTCATCCCTGCACCCCGTCTTTCATTTCTGCACGCTTAAATCGCTTCATTCCTGCGTTTATCTCGGCGGGGCAAACAGGGAGATTTGCCATGCCGTCCACGCGAGACACGCTCACCCCATCCACCCCCGTGGAAACCATCCGCCTCTGGAACGGCGTCACCGTGCCGCGCATCGGGCTCGGCACCTGGGCGGCCGGCGGGATGATGATCTGGCCGAGCGGGCCGTCGAGCTACGGGTCGATCTCGCGCGACGACGCCATCGCCGGCATCCGCCTCGCCTACGACCTGGGCACTCGGATCTTCGACACGGCCGCTGCCTATGGCGCCGGCAACGCCGAGCTGATCCTGGGCGAGGCGCTGAAGGGCAAGGACGACGTCGTCATCGTCACCAAGTGCGGCTATATCGGCGACCCCGTCACCCGCGTCATGGAGCCGGATGACCTCAGCCCCGCCGGCATTCGTCGGGGTGTGGAAGGCTCGCTCACACGGCTCGGCCGGTCTTCGGTCGACGTGGTGCTCCTGCACCACAACGAGCTGGCACTGGACATCGCGCGCCCGGTCTTCGACACGCTGGAGGCGATGCGCGCCGAGGGGCTGATGACATGTTATGGCTGGAGCTCGGACTACCCGCGCCTCGTCTCCGCCGTTGCCGACTACCCCGGCTTCAAGGTGGTGGAGCACGACCTCAACGTGTTCGACACCGCGCCGGAGATGCTGGCGCTGATCGAGGCGCGCGGCCTCTTTTCGCTGGCGCGACTGCCGCTCGCCATGGGACTGCTCAGCGGCAAATACAGCAAGGGAACCAAGCTCACCGGCACCGACGTGCGCGCCAGCTCGGTGCCCTGGCTCAAGTATTTCAAGGCAGGCGCCGCCAATGAGGACTATCTCGGCCTGCTCGAAAACATCAGACCCCTGCTGACGGCAAATGGCAGGAGCCTGTCGCAGGGCGCCCTCTCCTGGATTCTCGCCGCATCCGACCGAGCCATCCCCATCCCCGGCTTCACCGCCACCACGCAGATCCGCGACAACTTCGGCGCGGTGACCAAGGGCAGGCTGCCGCCGGACAGCATGGAAAAGGTGCGGGCCATCGTGACGGCGGCAACGGGTGGCTGACGCCTTCAGCCCTCGTCCGGGATATCGGCGAAATGCACGACGACGGTGTCCTCGTCGATCAGCACCACGCCATAGCCCGGCGGCTCGAAACTGACCGGGGCGAAGCCAGCGGTCTTGAAATCCAGCGCGATCTGGTGGGTGGTTCCGCGCACGCCGGAGAAGGGCAAGCCGCGCCAGGAACCGGCGATTGCCCGGTGCAGATGCCCGACGAACAGGTGCCGCGGCCTTGTCCGCGACGCGGCGAGCACGGCCCATAGCGCCTCGGCGTCGGCAAGGCGGATGTCGTCCATGCGCTTCAAGCCCACCGGGAACGGCGGATGATGAACGAAGAGATAGACCGGCGCCGGCCCGCTTTCCTCGATCCGTTCGGCAAGCCAGGCAAGGCGAGCCGAGCAGAGGCGTCCCTCGGCAGCGCCAGCCTGATGCGTATCGAGCAGGATGATCCTGCCCGCCGATGTGTCGATCGCCTGCTGGACGAAGCCATCCGGCATGCGTGGCGCATCGGGAAAGGCCTGGGCGAAAGCGGCGCGGTCGTCGTGGTTGCCGATCATCAGGTGCACCGGCATCGGCAACCGGGCGAGCTGTCTCGCCACCTCGGCATAGGCCAGCGGGTGCCCGTCATGGGTCAGATCGCCGCTGACGACGCAGAGGTCGGCGTCCCCGTGTTCGCGGACGATATGAGAGACCGCGCGTTGCAGTTGCGCCTCGGGCCGCAACCCGTGCAACTCGTTGCCCGGCGGCACCAGATGCAGATCGGAAAGATGAACCAGCTTCAGCACGCGATGTCGCCCCCGCCGCCGAGCGCCTTGCTGAGGATCACGCTGCGATAATTGGTGTGCGACCACTGCGCATGCTCGACGAAGCGGTAGCCGAGGCGGCCATACCAGCCAACCAGATGGGCGGCAGGTTCGGCGGTATCGAGCGCGATTTCCCGCGCTCCACCCGCCACCGCCAGCGCTTCCACGCGCTCGATAAGGCTGAGGCCGATCCCCCGCGCTTGCAGCGCCGGATCGACGGCGAACTGCGCGAGCGAGGCCACCTCCGGCCGATCATACCAGGGGCATCCGCGCGTCTGCGTCTGGCTGCGAAACAGGATGGTGCCGCAGAGCCGACCGTCAGCGACGGCAACCAGACATGTACCCTGCGCGACCCGCTCCCGCGTCACATCCTCGCTCTGGTGCGTCGCCATGTAGCGCAGTCCCATCCGCGCCAGCCGCCCGTAGGCCTTGTGCAGAAGCGCCGTCAAGTCGGCGATGGAGTCGGACGGCAGCAAGCTCCGGATGACGGGCTCGGCACTTCGGGCGGAGAGGGACAACATCGGAAAGCTCCTTTCTTTCCGTAGGTTGTGCCCGCCTTCCCCTCCCACGACAATTGAGTTACCCTGCCGCACTTGTCAGGAAAACTCACAAATGCACCGGTCGCTCCCTCCCCTCAACGCCGTCAAGGCCTTTGAAAGTGCCGGCCGCCACATCAGCCTCACCGCCGCCGCCAGCGAGCTTGGGGTGACGCATGGCGCCATCAGTCGACAGATCAGGATCCTCGAGGATTGGTTCGGCGTCCGCCTGCTCGTAAAGGACGGGCGCGGCGTCAGCCTCACGGCCGAGGGGCAGAGCTTTCTCGCCGAAGCGACCCGGCTTCTCGATGGCCTGGCGGCGGCGGGCGACAGACTGCTGGGCGAGAACGGCCGCAAGCTCCTGCGCATCAGCGCCTCGCAGACCTTCACCATGCGGTGGCTGATCCCGCGTCTGCCGGCGTTTACCGGCGCCCATCCGGACATCGAGGTTCGCCTGTCGGCCTCCATCGATCCCGTCGACAAGCTCGATGAGCTCTTCGACATCGCCATCCGGCGCGGTCCGATCGGCGCCACCAGCACGCCCTTCCTGTCCGAGAGCTGCCTGCCGGTGGCCAGCCCGAAGCTGCTGGAGGCGCTGCCGGTCCATCGGGTGCGGGATCTGTCGGCGCACACGCTGCTGCACGCAGAGTCCGTCGCCCATCTATGGCCGCGCTGGCTGGAACAGGCCGGCTTTCCCGGCCTCGAGGCCAGGGCGCAGTTGCGGTTCGACCCGCTCTACCACTCGCTGCAAGCCGCCCTCGACGGCGCAGGCATCGCCATGGGGCCTGGTGCGCTGGTGGCCGCCGACGTCGCCGCCGGCCGGCTGGTCGCCCTGTTCCCCGAGCTGCCGCTGGCGATGGACGATTTCCACGTTTTCCTTTCGCCCGCCTGCCATTCCAGCCGCCACGCCAAGCTATTCCTGCGCTGGTTGATCGACGAGGGACGGTCGAGCGGATCGGGCGCATAACTGAGCGGTTCGGGCGCACGGCATCATCTCCCGCTCCCTATCCTTCCCTCCGTCTTGAAGAGAAGGAACCCTGTCGTGAAACCCCCTTATCGCTTCTCCGCCGCCGCCTTCGCCGTCATCGCCGCCGCCTCGCTGGCCCATGCCGCCGACAACCTCAAGGTGACCATCGGCGGGCTGGACGCGAACGGCCGCCTTGCCGACGACGCCGCCTTCTGCCCGCCGACCAAGGGCGGCCCGGCCGATGTCAGCCCCAGGGTGAGCTGGTCGGCCGGCCCCGAGGGCACCCGCTCCTACGCGCTGACCATGACCGACCCCGACGTGCCCAAGGACATGAGCCTCATCAACAAGCCCGGCGCCACCATCGAGGACGCCGCGCCGCGCATCACCATCCACCACTGGGTGCTGGCCGACATTCCCGCCACGATCACCACGCTGGAAAAGGGCGCCGAGGGCGATGCCGTGACACCGCACGGCAAGCCGATCGGCGATACGCCGCACGGCCGGCGCGGCGCCAACGTGTTCACCGGCTTCCTCGCCGGCAACCCGGACATGGCCGGCACCTATGGCGGCTATGACGGCCCCTGCCCGCCGCTGAACGACGAACGGCCGCACCACTACACCGTCCGCGTCTACGCGCTCGATACCCCGTCGCTGGGCCTCTCCGGCGCCTTCGACGGCCCGGAGCTGGAAGCGGCCGTCAAGGGCCACGTGCTCGCCGAGGGCGAGGCCGTCGCCACCTACGCCCTCAATCCCAAGCTGACCGGCGGCAAGTGACCATGGCCCAGGGGGCGGCCCGCCACCGGGCGGGCCGGCACCACCGCGGAAAAGCCGGAAATGCCAGCAAACTGGCGGGAAAGGTGAAAGCCGCCCTTTACGGTTGAGCGGTAGATTGTGGCCGATGGGGATTCCCAACCGGCAATGACCAACACCCTCGACCTGCCCACCGTTCTGTTCGTGCTCCAGGCGTCCTACATCGCCGGAGCGGTGGCGATGGCCTATGCGCGATACCGTTCGCGCGACGCGGCCGGCGCCGAGGTGATCGCCGTCGGCTTTCTGGTGCTGGCCGCCGGCGCCATGGTCGCCAGCAATGCCGAGGTCGATCCGGCGCTGCATGCAAGGCTCAGCCTCATCAACATCACGCTCGGCGCGCTCGGCTACGCGCTGCTGCTGGTGGGCGCGGTGGAGCTCAGCCGTCGCCGGCGCTTCCGCCCTCGCTGGGCCGTTCTCCTGCCGCCGGCGCTGACGGTGGCCATCGGCCTGTGGACCGATTTCCCCAGCATCAACTGGCTGCGCGCCATCGTGTTCAACCTCGTCGCCGCCACGGCGATGCTCACCTCCGCCTGGGTGTTCCATCGCGACGGCAGGGGCGAACCGCTGCCCGCCCGCCGGGTGGTGGCGCTGACCTTCAGCGCGGCCGGCGCCGTCAGTCTGACCATGGCGCTGGAGTTCACGCTCGGCCGGTTCTGGCCGTCGCCGGTGCTGGCCTTCGTCATCCTCCTGACGCTGATGTTCACGGTGGCGCTGTCGGTGATGATCCTCACCATGGAACGGGCGGTGGCGAAGTTCGACCGCCTCGCCCATACCGACATGCTGACCGGCCTCAGCAACCGCCGCTTCTTCTTCGATGCCGTGCCCGCCAACCCCGGCAGCGGCGACGCCATCGTCATCTTCGACGCCGACCGCTTCAAGAAGCTGAACGACACCTGGGGCCACACGGTGGGAGACGACGTCTTGCAGGCCACCGCCCGGGCGCTTGCCGCGCATGTCCGCAGCGGCGACATCCTCGCCCGCTACGGCGGCGAGGAGTTCATCCTGTTCCTGCCGGCCGCCGGCGAGGCCGAGGCGCTGGAGATCGCCGACCGGATGCGTGCCGAGGTGGCGTCGACCGTCATCGGCGGCGCGACGATCCACACCACCGTCAGCGCCGGCCTCGCCATCTGCCCCAAGGCCGGAACTCCGCTGCAGGAGCTGATCCGCGAGGCCGATGCCGCGCTCTACGACGCCAAGGCCGCCGGCCGCAACGTCTGCCGCGTCAGCCGCACGGCGGAGATCGATGCCGATTGCATCCCGGCGATCTGATCGTGCGAAAGAGGGCGGGAGCACTCGGGCCACGCACCTCCTGAAACGATACGGACGATCGGCCACAACCGCAGGGAAGCGGCGGTAAAGGCGCCCTTTACGTTTTGAGCGCTAAAAGGCGCGACAATCCGTCACCCGGACCGGCTAATGACGATCCCTCTCGACCTGCCCACCATCCTGTTCGTGCTCCAGGCGTCCTATATTGCCGGCGCCGTGGCCCTCGGCTACGCACGCTATCGCTCGCGCGACGCGGCCGGCGCCGAAAAGATCGCCCTGGGCTTTCTGGCCCTGGCCTTCGGGGCCCTGATGGCCAGCTATGCCGAGGTCGATGGCGCCTACTATTCCGTGCTGAGCCTCATCAACGTCTGCGTGGGCATCCTCGGCTACGCGCTGTTCCTGGCCGGCGCGATCGAACTCAGCCGCCGCCGGCCGGTCCGCCCCGGCTGGATCGTCGTCCTGCCATCCGTGCTGACCCTGGCGGCCGGCCTGCTGACCGGCTTTCACGTCATCAACTGGCTGCGCGCCTCCCTGTTCAACGGCGCCTCCGTCATCGCCATGCTGGCAACCGCCTGGGTGTTCTACCGCGACGGCCGGTCCGAGCCGCTGCCGGGCCGCCGGATCGTGGCGCTGACCTTCGCCGCCGCCGGCGTCGTCAGCCTGTGGATGACCGTGCAGTTCGCGGTCGGCATCTTCTGGACATCGCTCGCCCTGACCTTCGTCCTGATCCTGTCGCTGAAGTTCGCCATCGCGCTGTCGGTGATCATCCTCACCATGGAGCGGGCGGTGGTGAAGTTCGATCGCCTTGCCCACACCGACATGCTGACCGGCCTCAGAAACCGCCGGGCCTTCTTCGCCGTGGCGCCGGCCAAGCTCGATGCCGGCGACGCCATCGTCATCTTCGACGCCGACCGCTTCAAGAAGCTGAACGACACCTGGGGCCACGCGGCGGGCGACGATGTGCTGCATGCCACCGCCCACGCGCTGGCGGCCCATCTGAGGGATGGCGACGTGCTCGCCCGCTACGGCGGTGAGGAGTTCATCCTGTTCCTGCCGGCCACCAACGAAGCCGAGGCGCTGGTGATCGCCAACCGGATGCGCGCCGAGGTGTCGTCGGCCACCGCCGTCGGCACCATGCCCCACCCCACCGTCAGCGCCGGCCTCGCCGTCTGCCGGGAAGCCGACACCCCCCTCAGGGAACTGATCCGCGAAGCCGACGACGCCCTCTACGAAGCCAAGGCCGCCGGCCGCAACGTCTGCCGGGTGAGCGGCAGCGCCGAGCAGAACGTGGCGGCGGAAGCCAAGGCGGAGGCGGAGTTCAACCCGGCGGCGTGAGGGGGTCGGCTAGGGCAATTTCAGCAGAAGCGGAAACCGGTTCTGCGTCCGAAACTGCGGGAAACAACCAGCCTCCTAGGCCGCCGCTTCCTCGAACCGGAACAGCCCCAGCGCGTCGCGCACCTCGCCCAGCGTCTCTTCGGTGCGTGCCCGCGCCTTCGCCGTGCCCTGCCGTAGCTTCTGGAGCACGAAGCCGGGATCGGCGGCGAAACGGGCGCGGCGCTCGCGGATGGGAGCGAGCAGGGCTTGCAGCACGTCTTCCAGTTGGCGCTTGACCACCGTGTCGCCAAGGCCGCCCCGGCGATAGCGGGCCTTGAGGTCGGCGACGCCGGCAAAATCGTCGGAGAAGGCGTCGAGATAGGTGAAGACGACATTGCCTTCCACCGTGCCGGGGTCGGCGGCGCGCAGATGGTTGGGATCAGTGTACATCCGACGCACGGCGGCGCGGATGTCGTCCGCCGAGGCGGAAAGCGGAATGGCGTTGCCGAGCGATTTGCTCATCTTGGCCTTGCCGTCGATGCCCGGCAGGCGACCGACTTTCGGGATCATCGCCACCGCCTCCGGCAACAGGTCGCGGCCGATCTGCCGGTTCACCCGGCGGACGATCTCGTTGGTCTGCTCGATCAGGGGCGCCTGGTCCTCGCCCACCGGCACCAGCGTCGCCTTGAAGCCGGTGATGTCGGCGGCCTGCGACACCGGATAGCAAAGGAAGCCGGCGGGAACGTCGCGTTCGAAACCGCGATGGATGATCTCCGTCTTGATGGTGGGATTGCGCTCGAGCCGGGCCACCGTGACGAAGTTCATGTAGAGCATGGTCAGCTCGGCCAACGCCGGCAACGCCGATTGTACGCAGATGGTGGTGACGTCGGGGCCGATGCCGACGGCGAGATAGTCGAAGGCCACCTCCAGCACGTTGCGCTGCACCTTGGCCGGATCGTCGGCGTTGTCGGTCAGTGCCTGGGTGTCGGCAAGCAGCAGGAACTGCTCGTGGCTCGCCTGCAACGCCACCCGGCTTTTCAGCGAGCCGACGTAGTGGCCGAGGTGAAGCGGGCCGGTGGTGCGATCGCCGGTGAGGATGACCGGCTTCCTGGGGGATGAGAGAGACATGGGTGCTCCGAAGAAAAGGAGCCGCCGCGATCATCGGATGGGGAGATTTCAAATGGCCTTACCGCGTCACGGCGGCAAGGTCAGACAAGACATGACGACTGCCGCTCCTAGAAGGAGCGCCACCAGACGAGACGGGTGAGGCAGGCAAGTGCGGTCATGGCGGCAGTCATGCCACCACCAGCCCGCCGCCGCAAGGGTAAAACGGAGGTATCGCGGCCCTACGCCTGGGGTGCGGCGACCAGCGGGCCGTTGGACAGCCGGCGCTCCCAGCTCTCCACCGTGCCGCTGGCGACGCGCTTGGCGAACAGCGCCCGGAAGCCGGGGGAGAGGTACGGCAGCTCGCTCAGCACCCGCGCCATGTCGAAGTCGTCGGTGCGATGGTAGAGATAGTCCTGCACCCGGGCGACCGGCCAGTCGGGCAGCGGCCGGTCCACGATGGTGATGGCGTCGCCCGGCTTCACATCGCCGGGCTCCAGCACCCGGTAGAACCAGCCGGTGCGGCCGCTCTCCTGCGAGCGGCGCGAGATGCCGAGATCGCCGAAGCGGTGATTGAGCTTGTAGCAGGGCTGGCGCGTTTCCGAGACCTGCAGCAGCGCCCCGCCGACCCGCACGGTGTCGCCGACGCAGACCGTCGCCTCGGACATGCCCGCCGCCACGAAGTTCTCGCCGAAGCTGCCTGGCTGGAAGGCCGCGGCAACATGGGGAAACTCCGCCTGCCAGGCGGCATAGTGGGCGCTGTCATAGTGCAGCACCGCCTTCTCGCGGCCGCCGTGGAAGTGGTCGGCGTGCAGGTCGCCGACGAGGCCGGTGAAGTCGACGCGAACAGGCCCGCCCTGCGGACGCTTGACGATGGCCGAGACGATGCCGCTGTGACCGATCTCGGCCGGCTCGCCGATGCGGATTTCGGACAGGACGGAGGCAGGCGAACCAATGGACTGAGACATGGGAATCCTCGGGGCAAGGCCCGGAGCTTACCCCACGTTTCCCGGCCTGCAATTGGGTATTCCACCCGTCGGCATCGACATTCGGCCAAGCGATGGGGGCCGAAAGAAGCGGGCAACGCTGTCACCACGGCACGTCCCTGCCGTCGCGGTCGAGGTATCGCAGTCCCGGCTTGCCCCTCTCGCCGATCAGCATCTCGACGATCTTCGGTACCGTTTCCTCGATGGTGAACGGCGCGTCGGGGCCGCCGAGGTCGGTGCGGATCCAGCCGGGCGCCACCAGCCTCAGTGTGCGTCCGCTCGCCGCTTCGCGGGCGGCATAGCTGCGCATGTACTGGTTGAGCGCCGCCTTGCTGCCGCGATAGACCTCGCGTCCGCCCTTGAGGTTGTTGGCAACGCTGCCCTGCCCCGACGACATCACGCCGATCAGGCCATCGGGCGCGACCAGATGATCGAGCCGCTCCACCACCCGCATCGGGCTCAGGGCATTGGTTACCAGCACGCGGATGAACTCTTCGGTGGAGATGGCGCCGATGGTCTCCTCCGGGTTGGCATTGGTGGTGCCGGCGTTGACGAACAGCATGTCGAAGCGGCGGCCAGCGAGCTTGTCATGCAGGGCGGTGATGTCCTCGATGCGGGTGATGTCGAGCTCGGCGATCTCCACGGCCTCGCCTTGCCGGTCCTGAAGGTCGTGCAGCGCCGTGCGCCGGTTGCCGCGTACCGTGCCGGTGACGTGCCAGCCGCGCCGCACGAACGCCTCGGCCATGGCAAGCCCGAGGCCGCGCGATGCGCCGATCAGAAGGATGTCACCCTGGAAGCGAGTCATGGCCGTGCCTTTCCGTGAGAACAACCCCGGCGGGGTCGCGCCGTCGCCAGCTTTCATCAGCAACGCATATGCGCCCTCTCCGGATGCGGCGCCAGACGCATGACCCGCACTGATATGTTGCGCCATGCGCCATCTCTCATCATGCTGCCGGCATGGACGACATCGACCTCAATCTCCTGCCGGCCCTCGACGCGCTCTTGTCCGAGGGCAGCGTCACCGGCGCCGCCCGCCGCCTCGGCCTCAGCGCCTCGGCCATGAGCCGCACGCTCGCCCGCCTGCGGACGGCCACCGGCGATCCGCTGCTGGTGCGGGCCGGGCGCGGTCTGGTGCCGACGCCGCGCGCCCGGGAGCTCGCCGGCCGGGTGCGCGATCTCGCCCGCGAGGCGAAGGCGGTGCTGAGCCCGCGCCGTGATGCCCTCGACCTGCCGACGCTCGACCGCACCTTCACCTTGCGGGCCAGCGAGGGCTTTCTTGCCGTGTTCGCCGCGCCGCTGGTGTCGGCCGTCAGCGCGGCGGCACCGGGCACCCGGCTGCGCTTTGCCCCGAAACCGGTAAAGGATGCCGCCGCGCTGCGCGATGGCGAGATCGACCTGGAAGTCGGTGTGCTCGGCGATGCACCGCCGGAGATCCGCGCCACGCTGCTGTTTCGCGACCGCTATGTCGGCGCGGTGCACGCCGGCCACCCGCTGATCACCGCCGAGGTGACGGCGGCACGCTATGCCGCCTCGCGCCATGTGGTGGTATCGCGCCGGGGCGAGGCCGAGGGACCGGTGGACGAAGCGCTGGCAGACCTCGGCCTTCGGCGGCAGATCGTCGCGGTGGTGCCCGGATTTCCCGATGCGCTCGCCATCGCCCGCCGTACCGATCTGGTGGCGCAGGTCACCCGCTCGTCATTTCATGCCGTGGGGGGCGCGGCGCTGGCCGACGGGCTCGTCGCCTTCGATCTGCCGGTCGAAACGCCGGAGATTGCCATCTCGCTCTCCTGGCATCCGCGCTTTGAGGCAGACCCCGCCCACCGCTGGCTGCGCGGCGTGGTGATGGCGACCTGCCGGGGCTGACGGAAATACCCGGGAACCGGCTTGGCAGCCATGAGCAGGGTTTTAGCCGGAGCGTCTCGGCCGGAGCCTCAAGACTTCTTGGTGTTCTTCAGAACCGCCATGCGCATGCGGTGGAAATAGAGCGCCCGGTCGGCCGAAGCGCGATCGATCTCCGCGTAGTTGCCGGCCCATGCCTCGGCGATCGACGGCGTCCGTCCAAGCTGCTGCGCCCGCAGCCGCGACAGCTTGAGATAAGCCTCGTCGCCGATGCTCTGGCTGCGGCAGACGACGGCGAGACCGAAGTCGTTCTCGTGGTTGAGCACGTTGCCGATGTGGGATTCCTCGAGCCCGCTCACCTGGGTGAGGAGCTCGGCCACCGCCTCGATCCGGTTCTGGGTCACGAAATCCATGATGGCCTCGTCGAGCGTGGTGAGCCCCTGGCCCATGCGTCTCAGCAGAACGGCGATTTCCTGCACGAGGTCGTGCTTGCGCTGGCGGGCGATTTCCGCCGCTTCCTGCACCAGCATGGCCGCGAAGTCCGGCGACAGGGAAACGAGGTTCTGCAGCTTGGCGCGTGCCTCGGCATCGAACGAGGCCAGGGCCTTGGCAAGCCGCCCGGCCGGCATGTCGGCCCGCCGCGACAGGGCCATCAGCACCGACGGATGATCGAGGCCGCGCGTCGCAAGGCGCCGGACGCAAGGATCGGAGAAGCGGGCCGTGGCGTTGCGCGTCACACCCTCCAGAACCTCCAGGTCGCCACGGTCGGCCAGCACCTCGGTCACCGTTTCGCTGAGGTCCTTGCGTCGGGTGATGGCCAGAAGATGGCCCTGGCTCAGCGTGCTGGCGATCTCGTGCAGATCGTCGTCGGTCAGCACCTCCGACCGCTCCAGCATCACGCCGGAAACCGAGATCTCCTCGTCGGAGGCAAGGCGTTTGGCCAGCGCATGCGGCGTGCGGCGGAGCGGCGCCATCTGCTCGGAGAACTGCGCCCGCACATCGACCGACACCTGATCGACCAGCCGGCACAGGATGTCGCCGAACAGCTTGGTTTCCGAGTCGGTGTAGTTTTCCGCGCCATCGGTGAACAGCTCGGAGATCCAGATCAACAGATCCCCGCGCTTGTCGCTGGTCTTCTCGTGACTGAGAGCGAGCAATCTGTCGAACATTGTGGTCTCGTCGTCCTTTCGGGAGCATGCGTCAGCCGAACGGCCTCGACGGGCGACTGCTCCGGCACACCAGCTCTGCCGCTTCATCCTTCACGGACGGAAGCTTTTCCGGCGAAGCCATGTGCCACTCATCTCAGTAACAATACGAGATTCTCGGGTCGCGACCATTAACGAGTGATTGAGTGGCGTAAGTGCCCGAGTCTAGAGTTACGAATATCTTGCAAGAACCATTCGAAGTTTTCCCGTTAACCATGAGGCGGGCAATGAATCCACCGTCGATGACGTGGATCGACAAGCCGCATCAACGGCTTGCCTTCCCCTGCCGTCACCCTTTGCTTTGGCAACGCAATGCCACTGACGGCAAGAATGGCATGCCGCTTTCAGGACTTGGCGGACACTCTCGATGGTCAGAATGGCGCGGCGGCACCCCCCGGTGCCGAGTTTTGACGGATGCGCCAAGTGAAGCGTGCATGCTTTCGAGCGGAAAACACCGATGAAGCACTAAAGCGACTTCGGCAAAAGTGGGGGCCGGGTTTGTGTCCGAAATTGCGAGGAAGCAAGTAGTTGGAGCGCTTTCGGCAAGCCGGGGCACTGTGCACGCTCTAGGCCGGCATTGGTGTCAGCTCAACTCGGCTGTCTTGGTCTTGCGCGCGCCCAGTCGCTCCTCGACCCATTGCAGCACGACGAAGAAGGACGGCACCACGAACACCGCCAGCACGGTGGAGACGAGCATGCCGCTGACCACGGCGATGCCGATCGACTTGCTGGCATTGGCGCCGGCACCGCTCGCCAGGACCAGCGGCAACATGCCGAGGATGAAGGCAATCGACGTCATCATGATCGGCCGGAAGCGCAACTGCCCGGCCAGCGCCGCCGCCTCGGCAGCCGACAGTCCCTCCTTGCGCCGAAGATCGCGGGCGAACTCCACGATCAGGATGGCATTCTTGGCGGCCAGCGCGATCAGAAGGATCAGGCCGATCTGGGTATAGAGGCTGTTGGGCACGCCGAGCGCCAACAGCACCGCCGCCGTTCCCAGCATGGCGAGCGGCACCGACAGGATGACCGACAGCGGCGTGATCCAGCTCTCATACTGGGCGGCCAGCACGAAGTAGACGAGTGCCAGCGCCAGCGCGAAGACCAGATAGATCTGCCCGCCCGCCACCTTTTCCTGGTACGACATGCCGGTCCAGTCCATGCCGGTGCCCGGCGGAAGCGTGTTGGCGGCCACCTGATCCATCAGCCTCATCACCTGCCCCGAACTGAGGCCGGTCTGGGCTTGCCCCATCACGGTGGCCGCCGGATAGAGGTTGTAGAGACTGATCACCGGCGGTCCCACGGTGCGGTCGACCGTCACCATGGTCGACAGGGGAATGAGCGCGCCGCTCGCATTGCGCACCCTCAGCGCGCCGACATCGGCCTCGACGCTGCGATAGGCCTGATCGGCCTGGGCATAGACCTGGAAGGTGTGGCCGAAGCGGGTGAAGCGGTTGGCGAATGCCGATCCGAGATAGCCGGAAATGGTATTGAACACATCGTTGACGTTGACGCCGAGCGTCGCCGCCTTGGTCCGGTCCACCTTGACGTCATATTGCGGGTTGGCGAAGTCGGTCGGCATGCGAATGCCGCTGAGCTTGGACTGGCCGTTGGCGTTGTCGGCCACCGCCTGTGCCGTCCGCTCCAGCTTGGCGAAATCGAAACTGCCATCGCGGAGCTCGACGATCATCGAAAAGCCGCCGGTGTTGCCGACGCCCTGAATCGACGGCGGCGGGATGACCAGCCCATAGCCGTCGTCCAGCGTCTTCACCGCCGCGCTCAGCGCCTTGTAGGTCGGCAGCAGGCCTTCCGCCGCGCTCCGCTGGTCCCAGGGTTTCAGAACCACATAGGCGAGGCCGGCGCTCGACAGCGAGGCGTTGCCGTCCAGCACCGACACGCCGGCCACCGTCACCACGTTGTCGACGCCCGGCACCTCCGCGCGGATCCGCTTGGACAGGGCGTCGAGGGACCGGTCGGTCCGCGCCAGCGACGCCCCCTCCGGCAGCTTGACGGCGACCAGCATGTAGCCCTGATCCTCGAGCGGCAGCAGGCCGGTGGGCACGCGCACCAGCATCCAGGCGGCAAGACCGATCAACACCAGCCCGGCCAGCGCCACCAGCAGCGCGCGGTGGAGCAATCGCCTCAGCAAGCGGGCGTAGCCGGCCTCCAGGCCGCGGAAACCAGCCTCGAAGCCGCGGAAGACGACGTTGCGCTCGGCGACGGGCTTGGGTGCCCGCATCCACAGCGCCGCCTGCGTCGGCTTCAGCGTCACCGCGTTGATGGCGCTGATCACCGCCGTGGCGGCGATCACCATGGCGAACTGGGCGTAGAGCTTTCCCGTCAGTCCGGGCAGGAAGGCGGCCGGCAGAAAAACCGAGATCAGCACCAGCGTGATGCCGACGATCGGCCCCAGCAGTTCACCCATCGCCGCAATGGCCGCCGCCGGGCCGGACTTGCCCTCCTCGAGGTGGCGCGCCGCACCCTCGACGATGACGATGGCGTCGTCGACCACGATGCCGATCACCAGGATCAGCGCGAACAAAGTCGACATGTTGAGGGAAAAGCCCAGCGCGGCCATGGCGGCGAAGGAGCCGACGATGGTGACCGGCACTGTGGTGGCCGGAACCAGCGTCGCCCGCCAGTCCTGCAGGAACAGCAGGATGACCGCCAGCACGATAAGGCAGGCCTCCAGCAGCGTCTTGTAGACTTCGTGCACGGCGGCGTTGACGAAGGCGGTCGTGTTGAACGGGATCGAATAGGCGACCCCTTCGGGAAACGACCTGGCCAGCTCCGCCATCTTGGCCTCGACGATGTTGGAGACGTCGAGGGCATTGGCACCCGGCAACTGGCTGATGGCCAGCGCCGTGGCCGGCGCATCGTTCAGCCGGAACACCTGACCGTAGGAGTTGGACCCCAGCTCCACCCGGGCGACATCCTTCAACCGGACGATACGCCCACCGTTGGCGGAGGAAGCCTTGACGACGATGTCCTCGAACTCTGCCGCGTCGTCCATCTGGCCGGAGATGTTCAGCGTATACTGGAAGCCCTGCCCGTCGCCGGCCGGCGGCATGCCGATCTGCCCGGCCGATACCTCCTGGTTCTGCTGGCGGATGGCCGTCACCACATCGGCGGGCGTCAAGCCGAGCGCCTGCAGCCGCGTCGGGTCGAGCCAGACGCGCATGGCGTAGGTGCCGGCACCGTAGACGCCAACATCGCCGACGCCCGGCAGGCGGGAGATCTCGTCCTTGAGATGGATTGTCGCGTAATTGGCGAGATAGAGACTGTCGTATTTGCTCCCCGGCGACGTGAGCACCACGAAGGCGAGGATCGAGGTCGACCGCTTGCGAACGGATATGCCCTGCGCCTGCAGCGCGTCCGGCAGTTGGGCGTTGGCGGCATCCACCCGATTCTGCACCAGGATCTGCGCCTTGTCGGGGTCGGTGCCGATGTCGAAGGTCACCGTCAGCGAATAGGTGCCGTCGCTGCCGCTGAACGACTGCATGTAGAGCATGCCGGGCACGCCGTTGACCTGCTGTTCGATCGGCAGCGCCACCGTCTTCATGACCGTCGCGGCACTGGCGCCGGGATAGCGGGCGGAAACCTGAATGGTCGGCGGCACGACGTTCGGATATTGCTCGACCGGCAGATTGAAGAAGGCGACGCCGCCGATCAGCATCATCACCAGGGCGATGACGTTGGCAAAGACCGGCCGTTCGATGAAAAAGCGCGACAGCATGGGCGGCGCCTCAGTTCGTGCCGGAAGATTTGACGTCGAGCGTCACGACGAGCGGCTTGACCTTGGCTTCCGGCCGGGCCCGGCCGAGCCCGCCGACCACCACCGACTCGTCGGCCTTGAGCCCACCGACGATCGCCTGGAAGCCCGGCGGTCCCGGCTCGATCTCCACCGCCCGCTGATGCACGACGTCATCCTCGCCGAGCACCAGCACGTAGCGTCCCTGCTGGTCGGTGCCTATGGCAGCGTCCGGCAGCAGGAGCGCCGCCTTCACGGTCTCGAAGGGAATGCGCAGCCGCACGAAGGTGCCGGGCAAAAAGGCGATATCGTCGTTGTCGAAGATCGCTCGCACCGCCAGCGTGCCGGTCTGGGGATCGACACCCGGCGCGATATAGTCGAGCCTGCCCTGATGCGGATAACCGCTTTCCAACTGGGTGCCGGCCTCGACGAGGATGTCCTGAAGGCGCGGCCGTTCGCCGCCCGATGATCGGATCTTGTCCCGGATCTTCTCGCGCACCCGAAGCATGTCCGTCTCGCTGATGGTGAAGTTGGCATAGATCGGCTTGAAACGGACGATGGAGGCCAGCGTCGTCGGCCCGCCCTGCCCGACATAGGCGCCAATATCGGCCAGGTGGGCGCTGACGACACCGTCGAAGGGCGCGGAGATCTCGGTATAGCCGAGGTTGAGGCGGGCGATTTCCAGGCTCGCCTTCGCCGAAGCGAGCTGCGCTCTGGCCGAATCCCGGCTGGCCCGGGCGCTGTCGACCTGCGACTGCGAAATGACCGCCTTGGCGTCGAGCTGGGTCTGGCGTCCAAAGGTGGCCTCGGCATTGTCGAGCCCGGCCTCTGCCTGGGCGACGGCAGCTTCCGCCTGATCGACCTGCGCCTTGTATTGCGCCGGGTCGATGGTGAACAGCTTCTGCCCCGCTTCCACCGGCTTGCCGTCCTGGTAGTCGATCGACACAAGCGTCCCCGGGACGCGAGCGACCAGATTGACGCTCTGATATGCCGCCGTGGCACCGGTCACCTCGATATAGCGCGGGACATCCTGCACAAGGGGCCTGGCGACCGACACCTCCTCGGGCGGCGGCGGCGCGTAGACGTTCTTGTCGTCGCAACCGGCAAGCCCCGCCAGCAAGACCAGAACAAGCGGCAGGGCACGAAAACCGAAAGGCTTCGTCGAAGCGACACGATCGAAAGAAGCGACCATTGGACAAACGATCTCGATGAGGAAGGAGCGAGAAAACCCGGCCGGGACCGCCCCGGGGACGGAACCGGTTGGCAAGGCGCCGCCGGCAAAACTTGTGGCTTTGGCCGGTCCGGAATATACTGAGCATTGCTCAGGTTTGATACTCGCTTTTGAAAAGGACCAAGGTGGCGCCTGAATGAACGAGGCAAATCCGCAGGAAATCGTCCGCAAGCGCCCCAAGCAGGCGCGTGCCAAATCCACGGTCGACAGCATCCTGGCCGCCGCTACTCAGATTTTGACCGACGAAGGCGAGGACCGGCTCAATACCAACGCGATCGCTCGCAGGGCCGGCTTTTCCATCGGCACGCTCTACCAGTATTTCCCGGACAAGGAGGCGATCCTCGTCGAACTGATCGTGCGGCAGCGCGCCGAGATGGAGCAGCGCATCGTCTCGCTCATCGAAAGCCGGCCGGAAGAGCCGGCGGAGGAAACGGCGCGGCGCATCGTCCATCTCCTGGTCGGGCTGTTCCGCAGCGGCCGCCAGGCCCGCAAGAGCCTGTTCACGGTCATGCTCCGCCTGTTCGCCACGCAGAGCCTGCCGCAGAACCTCAGCCCGGTCAGCTATTACATCATCATTGCCTGGCGCAAGGCACGCGGCGACAACCTCGCGCCGCTCTCGGATGCCGACGCCTTCGTGCTGACCCGCGCCGTACGCGGCGTGCTCCGGCAGGCCGTGATGGAGGACAGCCCCCTCCTTGACACCCCGGAGTTCGAGGAGGCCCTGGCATTGCTGGTCATCAGTTTCATGCAGCGTGCCGAGCAGAAGGCTTCCCCTCCGTGAGACCGCCGTTCAGGCGACGCCGCGTACCTCGCCGGCCCGCGGGTCGTCACCGGCCAGATGGCGCAGGAGTTCGGGCCGCGTCGCATTGCCGTCAACGTGGTGGCGCCCGACGCCATCGCCACTGACTTCTCCGGCGGCATCGTCCGCGACAATCCGGAGGTTAACAAGATGGTTGCCTCGCATACCGCGCTCGGCCGCGCCGGCGTTCCCGACGACGTCGGGCCGGTGATCGCCGGCCTGCTCTCCGACGACTTCGGCTGGGTCAACGCCCAGCGAATCGAGGTGGCCGGCGGCATGCAGATCTGAGCCGTCGTTGCGTGGTACCGCGCCCTGTCGCCGAGCCGGCACGGCGGAACCGGCCTGGACTCCGGATTAGGGAGAACCGCGTATATAAGCATAAAGGTTAATCGCGAAACCATATGGTTAACATCGCGCATAGAACACTTGTTTACCAACGTACGCTAGGTCTCGGGTGATTGCCGTCTTGCGAGTCGGAATGAGACCAATGAAAAACCGAATTCAGCCGACATCCGAGGAAGTGACGTTCCAGCCCGATGAGATCATCGTCTCCAAGACGGATCTGAAGGGCAAGATCACCTATGCCAACCAGGTGTTCGCCAAGGTGTCGGGCTTCAGCCGCGCCGAGCTGATGAACCAGCCGCATTCGATCATCCGCCATCCCGACATGCCGAGATGCGTCTTCAAGCTCCTGTGGGACCAGATCCAGGAGGGGCACGAGATCTTCGCCTTCGTCAAGAACATGGCCAGGAGCGGCGCCTACTACTGGGTGTTCGCCCACGTGACGCCGTCCTATGACGCGGCCGGCAACATGGTCGGCTATCATTCCAACCGTCGCGTACCGGACCGGCGGGTCGTCCGCGAGGTGATCGACCCTCTCTACAAGGACCTGCTGCGCATCGAAGCCTCCGAGAAAAGCGCCAAGGACGGGCTTGTCGCCTCCTATGCCGCGCTGAACGACATCGTGAAATCAAAGGCGGCCAGCTATGACGAGCTCATCTTCGCCCTTTGAGGCGGTCGCGCCGGGCATCCTCACGGCTCTGCTGGCGGCGGCGGCAGCGCTGTGCGTCGGGCTGGGTCTTTCCGCCGCCGGCTTCGTGTTGCTCGCCCTCGCGGCGCTCGGTGCCCTGGGCTCGGCGGCGCTTGCCTTCAGGACGCATCTGGCCGTACGGCGTTCGGTCGCCGTGGCCAAGGCGCTCGCCGACGGCGATTTCGAAACCCGCATCCTCGTCTTCGACCAGCGGGGCGATGCCGGCGCGCTCACCGAGGCCATCAACGACATGGCCGACCACATCGATGCCTTCGTCCGCGAGGCCAGCGCCTCGATGGATGCGGTGCGCCAGAACCGCTACTACCGCCGCATATTGCCCAACGGCATGCAGGGCGCCCTGCTGCGCGCCTCCCGCACCATCAACGACGCCACCGACATGATCCAGAAGCGGGTCGAGGCGTTCGAGCAATCCACCGACGACTTCAGCTCGACCATCAACTCGATCGTCGAGGGCCTGGTCGAGGCGTCGCGCGACATGGGGTCGACGGCCACCCACCTCAGCGATGGCGCCAACTCCACCGATCAGCGGGCCAGCGACGCCGCCACCACCTCGAAGACCGCATCGACCGACGTGGAGAAGGCATCGCAGGCGGCCAGCCGGCTGTCCGCTTCGGCCAGCGACTTCGGCGCGGAGGTCGAGCGCTCCGCCTCCATCGCCCAGGGCGCCGTCGCCCGCGCAGAGGAAACGCGCCGCATCGTCGCCGGTCTGTCGGCCGCTGCCGAGCGGATCGGCGCCGTGGTCGGGCTGATCGACCAGATCGCCGGCCAGACCAATCTTCTGGCGCTCAACGCCACCATCGAGGCGGCGCGGGCCGGCGAGGCCGGGCGCGGCTTTGCCGTCGTGGCGCAGGAAGTCAAGACGCTCGCCTCGCAGACCGCCACGGCGACCAGCGAGATCGTCGGCAACATCAACGAAGTGCAGACCGCCACCCGGGCGGCGGTGAGCAGCATCGAGGGCATCGGCGGCACCATCGCCGAGATCCACACCATCACCTCGGCCATGCGCGCCTCCATCGAGGCGCAGGTCAGGGCGACCTCCGAGATCGCCCACAACGTCAACAGCGCCTTCGACGGCACGCGACAGGTCTCCGACCGTATTTCCAGCATCACCGGCACGGCGCGGGAAACATCCGAACTGGCGCGGGGACTGCTGCGCGCCTCGGGCAGTCTTTCCTCGGAAGGCGATCGCCTGGCGACCACCGTGCAGGATTTCCTCGTCCGGCTTCGCCGCGGTCCGCTCGACCGCCGGCAGGCCGCCGACCGCTTTCCCGGCGGCCACAAGGTCAGGCTGAACACCGCCAAGGGCATCGCCGAGGCGACCTGCGTCGACATCTCGCCCACCGGCGGCCGGTTCGCCGGCGCCCTGCCGGCCTCCCTCAGGATCGGCGACCAGCTGACGATCACCGGCGATGGCGGCGTCCCGGTTCCGGCAACGGTGCGCTGGGCCGAGGCGGACAGCTTCGGCGTCGAGTTCCGGACCGCCGAGCTGACCCCGGCGGCCACCTCGCGCATCCGCCAGTTGGTTGGCACCGGCAAGGCGCTGGCGGCGGCAAGCTAACCCAGATCACCCGCCACTCTCTGTCAGCCGCTCGGTGACGGCACGTCGCCGAGCTGGCGCGGCAGGCGCATCGCCATCATGAAGGTGCAAAGATGCAGCGCGGCGAGCAGCAGGAACGCCGCCGCATAGGCCGCCGAGACGGTCGCGCCGCCGGTGCCCGACCCCAGCCGCCAGGCAAGAAACGTGGCGGCCAGCGTGGTCATGGTCGGGCCGCCGAGCCGCTGCACGATGTTGATCGACGTTGTCGCCATCGGCAGCCTGACCTTGTCGACCGTGGCATAGGCCGCCGTCATCGACGGCACGCCCACCGCGCTCATCCCCATGCCGCGCAGGATCAGCGCCGGCACCAGCACGATGAGCGCGAAGCCCTGCATGGCAAGCCAGACAAAGGCCAGCGTCGCCACACCGGCCAGCAGCGCGCCGCCCGCCGATGTCAGGCGGATGCCGAAGCTCTTGGTCAGCCGCCCCATCGAAGGATAGATGACCATCATGCCCAGGCCCTGCGGCGCCAGCATCCAGCCCATTTCAGCGGGCGTGCGGCCGCAGGCGGCGATCAGGAAGGCCGGGATCAGCATCTGCCCGGCGAACATGCCGCCGTTGGCGAGGAACTGGGTGACGGCGGCGGTCGAGAATGCCCTGGCCTTGAACAGACGCAAGTCGACCAGCACGTCGCCGCCCTTCTTGCGCGCCGTCCAGAGGAAGGCCGCCATCATGGCGAGACCGGCCGCAAGGCTCACCCGCCCGACCGCCTCCCCCATCTTGTCCGAGCCGTAGAGAAACAGCGTCAGCCCCGGCGACAGCAGCATCAGGCCAACCCAATCCAGCTTTCGGGGCCGCGTGTGCTCGCTGTCCGAGGGGAGCAGGAAGAAGGCCAGCAGGATGGCAATGGCCCCCACCGGCAGGTTGACCAGGAACAGCCACCGCCAGGAGGCATGCTGCAGGATGGCACCGGCGATGATCGGGCCGAGCACCGGCGCCAGCAGCACCGGCGCGGCGATGTAGCCGACGACGCGCGCCATCTGCCGCCCCGCTGCCCGGGCGATCATCATCTGGGCCATCGGCGCCAGAAGGCCGCCGCTCACCCCCTGCAGCACGCGAAAGCCGATCAGCGAGCCCGCCGACCAGGCAAAGCCGCAGAGCGCCGACGACAGGGTGAAGGCGGTGAAACACCAGAGATAGACCGCCCTGGCGCCGATGCGGTCGACCAGCCAGCCATTGAGCGGCAGCACCAGCGTCAGCGCCAGCAGGTAGCCGCTGGTCACCCACTGGATGGTCGAGAGCGTCGTATGAAGATCGGCGGCAAGACTGGTCAGAGACACGTTGACGATGGTGGCGTCGAGCTGCGACAGCACGGTGCCGAACAGCGCCACGGCCGAGACCTTGAAGACCTCGGGGCTGAGCTTCTCCTGTGCGGGATCGGCCATCGGCTCAGCCACGGCTCGGCGTAGCGCCGGCCAGATCACCACCATGGAATCGACCGAACAGCCGTGCCGACAGCAGCCCCATCAGCAGCACGCCGAGGCCGGCCGCGCCCGCCTGGTCGACGGCGCGAATGTCGAAGGTGCCGACGTGGGCGATCAACAGATAGGCGACGACGAAGTTCAGAAAGCCCCAGCCGACGTTGACGGTCGACGACGACAGCCCCTCGCCCGGCGGCTTGGCGAACGGGCTCTGGAACGACCGCCCCATGACGCCCGCGACGAAATGCGGCACGCCATTGGCGAGAAAGGCCCCGCCGAAGAGATAGGAAAGATCGTAGAGCCAGCTCATGCCCGGTCCCCTTTCTCCATCAACGCGATGATCGCCTCGGTTGTTCCGGTCTCGCCGATGCGTGGGAAAACCTCTCTGAGGCAATAGGCGTGCGCCTCCGGACGCATGTCGGTCATGGCATCGGTGGCCAGCGTC
Organism: Pleomorphomonas sp.; assembly: GCA_029976075.1. Classification (GTDB taxonomy): domain Bacteria; phylum Pseudomonadota; class Alphaproteobacteria; order Rhizobiales; family Pleomorphomonadaceae; genus Pleomorphomonas. Next base: position 53,783 of record JARKNW010000082.1, on the reverse strand, counting down.
ACGTTGAAACCGAGTTCGAAGGCCTGCCGGGCAGTCACCTCGACACCGTTGCTGGTGGCGACGCCAGCGATCACCACCTGCGTCACGCCAAGCACGCGCAGGAAGTCCTCGAGGCCGGTGTTTGTGAAGGCGCCCGGCGTATACTTGGTCACGAGATGGTCTTGCGGTTGGCGGTCGAGCTCGGGGATCAGCACGGCCCAGTCCGGCGGCAAGTCGCGCAGGACGCGCGGCACCTCGGTGCGGCCGGGCGCGGCGCCGGCCACGTTGACCAGCACCACGGGCAGGCGATGCTGGCGGAAGGCCGCCGCCAGCGCAGCGGCATTGCCCACCACGCCGTCGATCGGCTGGGCGGTCGGCAGCGAGACGATGCCTTTCTGCAGATCGACGACGATCAGCGCCGTCTTCGGATCGATTGCGGTCACGGTCATGAAATGTCCTCCGGTGGTCCGGATGGCGGTCAATCGGCTTCGCTCAGCCGCTTGATCAGGGGAACGGCCGAAACGAGCAACCGCTGCTCGTCGGCGGAGAGTTCACTCAGCGCGGCCATCAGCCACTTCTGCTTGGCGGCGCTGCGCTGTCGCCGCGCCGCGTGGCCGGCCTCCGTCGGCGCGAACAGCACCTGTCGGCCATCGGTCGGGTGCGGCTGGCGCGCCACCAGCCCCTCGCGTTCCAGCTCGGCCAGCGTGGCGCCCATCGATTGCGGCTTCACCGCCTCGGCCCGCGCCAGATCCGCCGTCGTCATCGGCCCTCCGCGGATCAACCGGCCGAGCGCCGTGGTCTGCGACCACGAGAGTCCGTCGGTGTTGGTCTCGGCGCGCAAACGCCGCAACAGCTGGCCGATCGCCAGCGTCAACTCGGTCACCGCCACATCGAGCGGCATGTCGGGAGGGGTGCTCATGACGGGAGACATACAACTCAACAGGTAAACTTGCAAGTCTACCTGTTAAATTCTACCCGGACGTACAGCGAGACAGCCGCCGGTGTTCGAGGCTTGATCGCCGGCATCGATCAGGCGCGGCTGATGACGATCCTCGCCAGCATCCTCGGCAATCCCGACAAGGATTGGGGCAAGCAGTTTCAGGGAAAGTGGGAACCGGCTTTCCGCCCGGAATTGCGACTTAACAAAGAGAAGGAGGGTTTCCGGTGAACCTGTTTTCACCGGAAACATCTGGACTCAGCACATGGTCGAGCCTTTGGCATAGCAGTTGAAGCGCTCGACGGCCCGCTCGTATTCCCGAACGGCGGTATCGCTCTCATCCTTGAGGCAGTCGGTGTAGGCCCTGACGGAGCTTTCATAGGACCGCATGTCCGACTCGCAGGACCTGATCTCCGAGTCGCTGTAGAACCGCCCCGTCGCGGGGCAGGACGGCGCCGACGGCGGCGTGCAAAAACCCGCCCAGGCCGGCTGATAGGTTGCGATCAGCGGCAGCGCAACGACCACCGCGACGACATGCCTGCCCAGGCTTTCGATGAAAGACACGATATTTCCCTCGATCAGCTACCGGCGAACATGCCGGCACCATCCAACCATACGGCGAGGGAGAAGATTCCACAATCGGTGATCGCAGATATCGAATGGATGGTATGACCGATGACGAAGGTCGGTCCCGCCTCCCCGAGGATGCCTCGGGAAGGCGGAGGGTTTCCGCTCAGGCGGCGTTCAGGTCCGTCATGAAGGTCTGGACGGAGGCCTTGAGAGTGGCGGCCTTCTGCGACAGTTCCGTCGACATCGACATCAGCTGCGTCGAGGCCGAGCCGGTCATTTCCGCCGCCTGACCGACGCCGGAGATGTTCTGCGTCACCTGGGTGGTGCCGGACGCCGCCTGCTGGCAGTTGCGGGCGATCTCGTCGGTCGTCGCGCCCTGCTGCTCGATCGAGCTGGCGATGGCGGCCGAGGCATCCTTGATGCCGCCGATGGTCTTGATGATCTCCGACATCGAACTGACGGTACCGTCGGTCGCCGTCTGGATCTCCGAGACCTTCACCTCGATCTCCTGCGTCGCCTTGGAGGTCTGGTCGGCGAGCTGCTTCACCTCGGCGGCGACGACCGCGAAGCCCTTGCCCGCCTCGCCGGCCCGCGCCGCCTCGATGGTGGCGTTGAGGGCCAGAAGGTTGGTCTGGTCGGCGATGTTGCGGATGAGGCTCACCACGTCGCCGATCGCCGCGGCGGCGGTGGCGAGGCTGGCGATCCGCTGGTTGGAGGTCTGGGCTTCCTGGTAGGCGGTGTCGGCGATCTTGGCCGAATGACCGATCTGGTTGGAAATCTCCCTGACCGACACGGCCATTTCCTCGGAAGCGGCGGCCACCGTCTGCACGTTGGTGGCGGCCTCCTCGGCGGCGGCGGCGACGGCCTGGGCCTGACGGGCGGTTTCCTCGGCGGTGGCCGACAGGCCACGGGCGCTCTCGGCAACCTCGTTGGAGGTCTGGGCGAAGTCGGTCGCCATGTCCTGCATTTCCGCCACGAAGCGCATGCCCACCTGGTTGCGCTGGGTCAGCGCCCGGCTGGCGATCTCGTCAACACGCTTCTTTTCTTCGCGCGCCTGGTGGGCCTGCTGAAGGTCGGCCTTGAGCTTCAGGAGCGAACTGGCGATGGCGCCCACCTCGTCCTTGCGCTCGGCGTGCGGCACATCGATTTCAAGTTCGCCGCGCCCCAACGACTCCATCACGCCGACGGAGTCGCGAACCGGGCCGACGATGAACTTGCGCGTCAACACGATGGAAAGGCCGATGGTCAGGAGGCTCGAGAAAACCATGACCAGCATGGCCGTGACCTCCGAGCGATAGGCAACGACGTCGCTCTGCTTGTCCAGCCGATCCTTCTCGGCCAGCAGCTTGTCGTTGAACACGACGGCCTTGTCGATCGTCGCGTCGATTTCCGACGAGCAGGCGCTCTGCATGGTCTTGGTGACGGGCGCGCCACCCTTGATTTGGTCGACCGCCTGCTTGCAGGCGATGGTGACGGCGGCCTTGGCCTTCTGCAGCACGTCGGCCATTTCGCTGGCGCCGGCCGGATAGGCCTTGGCGGCGAGGCCGTTCTGCTTTTCGTAGCTGTTCAGCCCCTCGGTGATGGTGGCGTTGGCGGCGGCGGTCTCCTCCGGCGTGGTGGCAACCGCCAGGGCCCAGAGACCGGTTTCCGCCTGCCTGAGGTCGCGGCTGGTCCGCGCCAGCGAGGTTGCCGCGGCGGCCGGACCCTCGATAATCTGCCCGTTGATTGTGTTGACGGCGTCTATCTGCGTCCCTGCGTAGATGATCACACCAAACGAGACGGCGCCCAGCAGCACCAGAAGGGAAATAACCTTCCATTGCAGGGCAAGATTTTTGAACGACACGACAACGCTCCTCGTAGCTCGTGAATTAGTTCACTAGCTAATGGGTAGCGTTAACGAGATGAATTAAACGTAAAGAGTCCAGCTAATATTTGCCGCTTTACTGGTACTAATCAGTATACAATTCTCCAGTCACGCCACCGGAGGTGGCGCAACCTTACGGAGCGAAGGAGCCGAGGATTTCCCCCGGAGCGCGAAGCGCCCCGGAGAAAGTCGAGCATCGCCGTCAGACGGTGGCGAGATTCTTCACGAAGGTTTCGACCGATACCTTGAGATCGGCCGCCTTCTGCGACAGTCCATTCGACATGGTCATCAACTGCGTCGAGGCCGAACCGGTCATCTCCGCCGCCTGACCGACACCGGAGATGTTCTGCGTCACCTGCGAGGTGCCGACGGCTGCCTGCTGGCAGTTGCGGGCGATCTCGTCGGTGGTGGCGCCCTGCTCCTCGATGGCGCTGGCGATCGCCGCCGACGCTTCCTTGATGCCGCCGATCGTCTTGATGATCTCCGACATCGAACTGACGGTGCCGTTGGTGGCGGTCTGGATTTCCGAGACCTTCACCTCGATCTCCTGCGTCGCCCGCGACGTCTGGTCGGCGAGCTGCTTCACCTCGGCGGCCACCACGGCAAAGCCCTTGCCGGCCTCGCCGGCCCGTGCCGCTTCGATGGTGGCGTTGAGGGCCAGGAGGTTGGTCTGGTCGGCGATGCCGCGGATCAGGCTGATGACGTCGCCGATGGCCGCCGCCGCCGAGGCCAGCGTGGCGATCCGCTCGTTGGAGGCCTGAGCCTCCTGGAAGGCGCTGTCGGCAATCGACGCCGAGTGGGTGACCTGGGTGGAGATTTCTCGCACCGACACGGCCATTTCCTCGGAAGCGGCGGCCACCGTCTGCACGTTGGTGGCGGCTTCCTCAGCGGCGGCGGCGACGGCCTGGGCCTGACGGGCGGTTTCCTCGGCGGTGGCCGACAGGCCACGAGCGCTTTCGGCCACCTCGTCCGAGGTCTGGGCGAAATCGGCGGCGACGCCCTGCATCTCCTCGACGAAGCGGTCGCCCACCTCGTTGCGGTGCTTCACCTGCGCATTGGCCGCTTCCTGCGCCTTCTCATGGTCCCGCCGGATCTGGGCGGCATGTTGCAGGTCGGCCTTGAGCTTCAGGAGCGCCCCGGCGATGGCGCCCACCTCGTCCTTGCGTTCGGCATGTGGCACCTCGACGTCGAGTTCGCCCCGCCCCAGCGATTCCATGACGCCGAGGGAATCCTTCACCGGGCCGACGATCGACCGCCGGGCCACCAGGATGGCAAGGCCGATCACCACGAGGCTGCCGATCACCATGATGCCGCCGGACGTCAGCTCCGAGTTGCGGGCGACGACATCCGTGGCAAGGTCGAGCCGCTGCTTTTCGGCAACGATGGTTCCATTGAAGGCCGACGAGGCCGCCGCCGCCGCGTCCAGGTCGGCAAGGCAGCTTTCCTGCATGGTCGTGAAGGCTTCATCGCTCGCCCGGGCCTTGTCGACAACCTGCTTGCAGGCGGCCACGGTGCTCTTCGCCTTCTGGAGAATGGTGGCGATCTGGGTGGCGCCGGAGGGGAAGGCCTTGGCGGCGGCGGCATTCTGCTCTTCGTAGCTGGCCATCGCCTTGGTGACCATCGCCTCGGCGGCACTCACCTCGTCGGGCGTCTTGGCTACGATCGACGCCAGGAGCCCGGCCTCGGCCTGACGGAGATCGCGATTGCAGCGCGAAAGCGCCACCGTGGCCGACGCGGGACCTTCGATGATCTGTCCGTTGATTGTATTGACGGCTTCAATCTGCGTCCCTGCGTAAACGATAACGCCAAATGAAACGGCGGCGAGCAACGCCAGCAGCGAAATAACTTTCCACTGCAGGGCCAGATTTTTGAACGACACGACACGCGCTCCTTTTGGATATCAATTAGCTCACGAGTTAAGCTGATAGCCCCGGCGCGATAACGTGAAGTGAACAATATAGATAAAATTCGCCCGTATTTAGGTATTTTTTAGGATGTATTTAGATCGGAACACCACCTTTAGTCGAATACTTCGAAATTGCGATTTCCAGAGCAAGCCGAACTAAAACTGGACTCTGATTTTCTGGAAATACCGAGCGATGGCAAGGGGCTGGGGAACGAGCCCCGAATGCCGCCCCGGCACGCCCTACTGTTCCACCTGGCGGGCTATCACCTGGGTGATGGAGGCGGCCAGCGTCAGCATCAGGTGACGCACCCGAATGCCCTGGTCGGTTTCGATCGGGCAGGCGTTTACCAACGTGCGTCCCTTGCGGAGCAGTTCGGCGCAACGATCGATGGTCTCCGACTGCGTGAACGCCTGGATGGCGCCGAACTCCTGCGAGAAGCGATCGAGCGCGTCGAGGAGCAGCGTGTCGGCATGGCCGTACAGCCGGGTCTTGCTATCTTCGGTGAGTGGCAACTGGGTCACTGACATCATGAGTTCCTGGAAACGTCTTCAATCGGGATGGCGTGCAGGAGGCGCGGCTTCCCCGGGGGCGCCTACACCACCCGGGGAAGCCGTCATCGCGGATCAGGCGGCCGAGAGATCCTTCATGAAGGTCTGGACGGACACCTTGAGGTCGGCCGCCTTCTGCGACAGTCCGTTCGACATGGTCATCAGTTGCGTCGAGGCCGAACCGGTCATTTCCGCCGCCTGACCGACGCCGGAGATGTTCTGCGTCACCTGCGTGGTGCCGACCGCCGCCTGCTGGCAGTTGCGGGCGATCTCGCCGGTGGTGGCGCCCTGCTGCTCGATGGCGCTGGCGATGGCCGCCGACGCGTCCTTGATGCCGCCGATGGTCTTGATGATCTCCGACATCGAGCTGACGGTACCGTCTGTCGCCGTCTGGATTTCCGAGACCTTGACCTCGATCTCCTGCGTCGCCTTGGAGGTCTGGTCGGCGAGCTGCTTCACCTCGGCGGCCACCACCGCGAAGCCCTTGCCCGCCTCGCCGGCCCGCGCCGCTTCGATGGTGGCGTTGAGGGCCAAGAGGTTGGTCTGGTCGGCGATGCCACGGATCAGGTTGATGACATCGCCGATCGCCGCGGCGGCGGTGGCAAGACTGGCGATCCGCTCATTGGAGGCCTGCGCTTCCTGGTAGGCACTGTCGGCGATCTGGGCGGAATGGGTCACCTGGGTGGAAATCTCCCTGACCGACACGGCCATTTCCTCGGAGGCGGCAGCCACCGTCTGCACGTTGGTGGCGGCCTCCTCGGCGGCGGCGGCGACGGCCTGCGCCTGACGGGCGGTCTCCTCGGCAGTGGCCGACAGTCCCCGGGCACTCTCGGCCACCTCGTCCGAGGTCTGGGCGAAATCGGCGGCGACGCTCTGCATTTCCTCGACGAAGCGCACGCCGACCTCGTTGCGACGCTGCGTCACCTGATGGGCGATCTCCTCGGCCTTCTTCTGCTCCTCGCGAGCGGTCTCGGCGGCCCGCAGATCGGCCCTGAGCTTCAGAAGCGAACTGGCGATGGCGCCCACCTCGTCCTTGCGGTCGGCATGCGGCACGTCCACCTGAAGTTCGCCGCGCCCCAGCGACTCCATGACATTCAGGCTTTGCTTGACGGGCGTGACGATGTAGCGCCGCGTCGCCAGGATGGCGAGGCCGATCACCACGACACAACTGACCACCATGACGATGCCGGCCTGGATGGCAGCCTGATTGGCGATGACGTCGGCTTCCTTGTCGAGCCTTTCTTCCTCGGCAATGACCGAGTTATTGAACTCCGAGGAAATGGCGACCGTCGCGTCGATCTCGGAAATGCAGGCGGCTTGCATGGTCTTGACGGCCGGCGCGCCGCCCTTCACTTGCGCCACGGCCTCCTTGCAGGCGGAGACAGCCCCTTGTGCCTTCTGGAGAATATCGCCGATCTTGAGGGCGCCGGCCGGGAAGGTCTGGGCGGCCTTGGCGTTCTGCTCGACATAGCTCGCCATCGCCTTGGTGACGATCGCCTCGGCGGCGCTCACTTCCTCCGGCGTACTGGCGATGACGGAGGCGAGGAAACCGGCTTCGGCATGGCGAAGGTCGCGGTTGGTTCTGGCGAGCGCCGTCGTCGTCGCGGCCGGGCCGTCGATGATCTTGCCGTTCAAGTCATTGACCGCATTGATCTGGTTACCTGCGAAAACGATGACGCCAAAGGACACGATGGCCAGCAGGGCCAGGAGGCTGATGACTTTCCACTGCAAGGCTAGATTCTTGAACGACACGGCAAGCTCTCCTTTTCAATAGATATTACCCGGCTAAATTTATGCGCGGACCGAACTGGCGATCGATGCTGGTTCCCGCCGGCATGGATCGTCAGTGATCGGAACCGCCTCTAGCGGATTGGCTCGGCCAGAAGCCCCTTGCGCAGGGCCCCGACGACATCACCGTCGAGTTTGCCCAGGCCCACCATCTCATCGAGAATGTGGAAGGCGGCGTCCTGGCTCAGCGCCGCGCGATAGGGCCGGTTTTCGGTCAGGGCACTATAGATGTCGCTGACCGTGACGCAGCGCGTCCTCAGGGAAATCCGCTGTCCGGTCAGTCCGAGCGGATAGCCGGTGCCATCGAGATATTCATGGTGGTGGCGAACGATGTCGAGAATGACGTTCCAGCCGAAAATCCGCTTGTCGCAAATGCTCTCGTATCCCGCCTCGGGATGCGTCCTGATCTTGTCGATCTCGACCGGACGAAGCTGTCGGGGCAGCCGCAGAATGTGGGCGGCCACGGCGAGCTTGCCGACATCGTGCAGCAACGCCCCGACGCATAGCGTCGCGCATTCCCGGAGATCGATGTCCATCCGCCGGGCAATGATCAACGCGAACTTCATTGTTCGCAAAGAGTGAGAGAATGTGAAGGCGCGCTCGCGCCTGAGCTCGGTGAGCAACGGGATGACGTCGGCATCCCCGAGATACTGATAGACCAACCGGATGGTGGCAATATCGCAATCGCTGTTGGTCAGGGCCAAATGGATGAGCAGCGCTGTGCGTCGTTCCGGAAAACTCATTCCGGAGACATCGGCATTACGCCCATAAACTGTATGCGCCGGCAAAGTATTCGGAGGAGGATCTTCAGCGGCTTCTGAAGCTTCGCTCGTCGAATATCGTCTACCCATGTCGTGACCCCCAACCTTTCTGCCATCGCTCCAGCGAAAGCGCGATGAAAGACGATCGAAAGCGCCGCGATGCCCTCCCGAATACGCAGGGAACTGTTGCGAGCCGGATCGACCGGCTTGACGGCAACCTATACGCGTAATATAGGAGCCAAACACCGCAGGCGCGGAGCGACCGGAAACGAAATGGGACAAGCCAGCCCGACCCCGGTCTCGATTTCCTCACCTCGGCTTACAGTAACCGGAAATTTACTATATTCTCGCTAATGCGCATTTTGTGCAGTCCCGCGCATTTTGTATTATTATGATATCACAATGGTTTAGACGCAGGTGCCCAGGTCACGGCTTCACAATGGCGATTTAACACGTGAAGTATCACCAATCCTGCCTCGCTGATTCCCTCGTCAAAACTACCATGGGATGCAGAATGGCCGCGACACCCGCGTGCCGCGCGGAAACGTTTCATTCGAAGCATCGACGAGCGTCAAAAATACACGCAATTGATACTCAATAGGAAGTATCAGGTCCATTTATCGCAAGCCATGAATGCGACGATCTAAAACATGGATTGCTAATTAGGAAATTAATTGTGCTCCATTCATTTGACAGTGACTTTTGTCCCGTGTGTGGTATCGAGAGATAGAAATAACCCTGACGCAACTAAGCACAAGGCAATGATCAGATCATTGCCAACGCGTTTCCGTATGCATTCTTATACCAACCCGACCGAAACGTTGCCCACGAGGGGAGGAAATGGCCAGTACAAATAGCGGGTCCGGCCAGACGAGCTTCCAGAGCCTCTACCGCAACTTGGGGGAACTCAGGTTTCTTCTGTCAAACATCTATGATGCACCAGTCAAACTCGAGAGACTGGAGGACTCCGACTTCATTTTCAGAATGTCGAAGTTCGGCAATCATGCGTTTTCGCTTTGCGACAGCTACACCAGCGGCATAGCTTCCTCCTTCGAATCTGACAACGATGACATCGTCATCAAGACCCGGTCGCGCGGCGGCTACGACATCCAGACATGGAACGACAGCTATCAGCTCTCCCATGACATCGGCTTCGTCTACACGGCGGGGCACGCCATCGGCTACGCGACGACCAAGGCAACGGCCATCTCGACCATCCAGATCGAGCGCGCCATGTTCGACGAGACCCTTCGGCGTTATTCGGAAAAGCCGCCCGCCAAGTGGTCGGGCATCCACGGCTTCACGCTCGGCGGCGGCTTCGGCTATCTGATCCAGGCCCTGTCGAACCGCTATCGGGAGAACTTCAGCAGCCTCGCAGAGTGCAATTTTTCCGAGATGAGCCTGAAGCTCATCCAGGAAGCCGCCATCGTGGCCATAGCCGAGCTGATCGCCAGTGGTGTCGATCCCGTCCGCGGCGAGAAGGTCACCATATCCAGGCGCAACGTGATGCGCGCCGTCGAGATGATCAACAATCAGACCGAGCCGCTGACCATCCACGATCTGGCGAGCGCCTTGGGCATCAGCGTACGCGCCTTGCAGGACGGCTTTCGCAAGCATCTCAACATGTCGCCCCACAGCCTGCTGAAGACCGGCCGCATCGAGGGCGCACGACGCGACCTGCTCTCCGGCAAGGCGGCCACCGTCCGGGAAGCAGCGGCCAAGTGGGGCTTCAGCAACCTCGCAAGGTTCAATCAGGAATATTTCGAGGTCGTGGGCAAGTACCCCAGGGACACCCTGAGGCTCTGGAGCGGCGATTGAGCGGATCGTGCCCGGGCCTTGCTGCCCTCCGTTCGTGAATCGAAGTGGGACGCGGCAAATGCAAATATGAGCCTAGTAAAGAATAGATACATGTCTTCCATGACGCACACCGAAAGCACATATCGCGACATAAACGATGTCGAGAGTATGCTCTCAAAAGTTTATGAGTCCCCCTTCAAGCTGGAGACACTGGCAGGGACGAAGTTTGCCTTGAGACTATCGCAATATGGGAATGATGCTGTTTCGCTTTGCGACACTTGGGCGAGCAGTCTGACATCTTCGTTTGAGTCCGATGCCGATCACATCATCATAAAAACGCGCACTCGCGGTAGCTACGATATCCGGACCAGATACGGCACCTATCAGCTCTCCCGTGACATCGGCTTCGTCTACACGGCGGGGCACGCCATCGGCTACACGTCGACCGAGGCTACCGCCATGTCGGTGATCAAGATCGAACGCGCCACGTTCGACGAGACCCTGCGGCGTTACCTGGAGAAGCCGCCCACCGGATGGTCGGGCATCCGCGGCTTCTCGCTCGGCGGCGGCTTCGGCTGCCTGATCCAGGCCCTGTCGAACCGCTATCGGGAGAACTTCAGCAGCCTCGCGGACTGCATTTATTCGGAGGCGAGCCTGAAGCTCATCCAGGAGGCCACCTTCGTGGGCATAGCCGAGCTGATCGCCGGAGGCGTCGATCCCATCCGCGACGAGAAGGTCACCATATCCAGGCGCAACGTGATGCGTGCCGTCGACATGATCAACACTCAGACCGAGCCGCTGACCATCCACAACCTGGCAAACGCGCTCGACATCAGCGTACGCGCCTTGCAGGACGGCTTTCGCAAGCATCTGAACCTGTCGCCCCACAGCCTCCTGAAAACCGGTCGCATCGAAGGTGCGCGGCGCGACCTGCTCTCCGGCAAGGCGGCTACCGTCCGGGAAGCGGCGACCAAGTGGGGCTTCAGCAACCTCGCAAGGTTCAGTCAGGAATATTTCGAGGTCATCGGGCTTTATCCGAAGGACACGATCCGGATCGGACGCGGCGAGCGCGACTGAGCCTTTCGACAGCCCGTCCGCCATCGTCGCGGCCTCCACCGCTTGCCTGGAATCGCCGCGCTCGCTAACCTCCCCGCAGGCGCGGCCCGCGCCTCCTCCCTCCATACGGGAAAGCATCGCACATGCAGGGCGTCCACCATCGTCGAACTATCTGTTCGGGCGTCGCATGCGGAGGGGTTGCGTCTGGCTCGTGACGGAGGTTGCGATGAAACTCTCTGCGCCGATTTTCCAACTGAAACGCCGCGCCAGGCTGATGGCCCGCGCCGGTAATCTGCCGCTCCACGAAGCGCTCGACCGGGTCGCCCGCGACGAAGGCTTTGCCCGCTGGAGCCAGCTCTCCGCCAGCATGGCCGCCGGCGCCCTGTCGGCCAGCATGTCGGGCAGCAAGTCGGCCAGCATCCTCTCCCGCCTCGACGACGGCGACCTCTTGCTGCTGGCCGGCCGCCCCGGACAGGGCAAGACGCTGCTTGGCCTTGAGCTGCTGCTCGATGCGGTGCGCGCCGGCCGCCGGGCGGTGTTCTTCACGCTGGAGTTCACCGAGCCGCAGGCGCGCGGCCATCTTGCCAAGCTCGTGACGCCGCCCGATCTCGCGGGCAAGGTGGAGGTGGTCACCAGCGAGGCGATCGCCGCCGATCTCATCATGGCTCACATGGCCGACGCGGCGGCGGGCTCGGTGGCGGTGATCGACTATCTGCAGATCCTCGACCAGCAGCGCAGCAAGCCGCCGCTCGCCGATCAGGTGGCGGCGCTCGGCGCCTTCACGCGGGACAAGGGCCTGATCCTCGGCTTCCTTTCGCAGATCGACCGTCGCTTCGATCCCGACATGAAGCGCCTGCCGGATATCGGCGACATCCGCCTGCCCAACCTCGTCGATCTCGGCCTCTTCACCAAGGCCTGCTTCCTGCAGGGCGGCGAAGCGCAGTTGCAGAACGTGGCGTAACGGTCAGCGGCCACCGCGATGCCGAGCGTTGCGGTGGCTGGCTCAGGGGAGCCTGATATAGGCCGTGCACTCTTGTCGTCCTGAGGTCCTCGCTTTCGCAAGGATGACAGATTTATATAGAGGGTGCCAACCTATCCGCTTGTTTTATATTCCATTCTTCCATCGCTGCAAAAGCAGACGCCTCAGGCAGCAACGCACACAACGCCATTATTAGGCGCCGCACCACGCGGTACTTGCGAGCGGCCTATATAACTGTTTCATTTATATAAATCTGTCATCCTTGTGAAAGCGAGGACCTCGGGCAGAAAGGGGCACGCCGCCTATATAGCGCGCCCTATCCCTAACCCAGCCTCATCCAAAGCGCCGGACGAACCCCGCCCGTGCACCGTCCATCCGCAAGGTTGCCTATCAGGATGTTGTTGCCCTGGATGCCGATGTTGCCGTCGCCGTGGACATACACGGCCTTGACGCCCACGCGGCCGGGCGAGCGAAGCCACCACCACCAGATGCCGCCGCCCGCCTCAAGCCAGGCGGTCCGCTTGCCGTTGTTGGCGTCCTTTCTCTCGAACCAATATCTCTGCTTCTTTCCAGGGTTATGAAGTTTCTCGCTGCTGTCGCCGAAATAGCGACAGACGACCTCCTCCATGCTCAAGAGGAACACACGGTCTTCGGTGTCCTCGCCGCCCTTCGTGCCGTACCATTGATTGTCGAGGTTCTTGTTGACGACGGGAACGATCCTCGCCCGATCGGTCGCGCCGAAGCCCTCGTAGAACGCACCATTGAGATAGGTCCTGAGAGCGCAATCGGCCCAGGTGATCTCCTTGTAGGCATCGTGATACGGCCGCTGCTCGATGATCTTTTCCGTGACCAGCAACGCCGCATCGCCCTGTCTGTCGAGCACACGCCACGGACGGCCGCCGAACGATATCGACGTGCCAACCTCACCCTCCGCCATTGACTCAAGTCCTCCCTTGCAATCGACCGAACGACTATCGGCCCTTCCCCGCCATCTTCTCCAGATAGGCCGAAAACATATCCGACATAGCCTCCGACCAGGCCGCGATCTCCTCGTCGGTTCGCGGCGTCTCGGAGAAGCTCTTGCCGACGTTGCTCAGCGTCGTCAGCAGCAGTTCGCCGGCAAGCGCCCGCTCGGCATCCCCGGCGTTCGGCAGCACCTCGCGCATGAAGCGATCGAGCGCGGCCTCGCTGCCCTGCCGCACTTCCCTCGCCTCTGGGGCATCGCGATAGAGCGGCGCGGCATCGGAGAGCGCCACCCGCACCGCTGCCTCCTCGCATTCCGATTTCAGGAAGGCGTGCACCTGGGCGCGCAGCCGCTCCAGCGGCGGCCGGCTTTCATCGCCGAGGATGCTCGCTGTCATCTCCGTGGTCTCGCGCCATTCGTCGCTCTGCAGGCGGAACAGGATGGCCGCCTTGTTGGGGAAATACTGATAGAGCGAGCCGATGCTGACCCCGGCCTTCTCGGCCACCCGGGCGGTGGTGAACCGCTGCGCGCCCTCCTTCGCCAAAACCTGAACAGCAGCCTGAAGAATGGCCGAAACAAGCTCGGCCGAGCGGGCCTGCTTGGGCTGTTTTCGCGAGGAAATCCGGGGAGTTGGCTGATCGGACACGGCGGCCTCCGGAGTTGCGAATAGGAAATGCGACGAATTGATCGTATTTTCCATTCCAACGCAACACCGCAGTTTTGAGAGGAAAATCCCGATGTCCTCCCTCATGCAAGCTCCCCTTGCCCCGATCCTCGAGCGGCTGTTCGCCGAGGACGACGCCTACTGGTCGAAAGGCTCCGACGCCATGCGATACTGGTCCGATCTTCCGGTCGAGGAGCGGCAGCGCCGCATCCAGAGCAAGACCGACTACCGCGCCCTCTACGCCGCCCTCGCCGACGCGCCGCTCGCCATCTCCCGCGAAACCGGCCGGCTGCTCTACATGCTGGCGCGCAACCCGTCGGTGCGCATGATCGTCGAGTTCGGCACCTCCTTCGGCCTGTCGACGCTGCACCTCGCCTCGGCCCTGAAGGACAGTGGCGGCGGCCGGCTTGTAACCACCGAATTCGAGCACGCCAAGGTGGCCGAAGCGCGCTTCAACCTGATGGCCGCCGGCCTCTCCGACCTCGTCGAGATCCGCGAGGGCGACGCCCTCGAAACGCTGGCCACCGACCTGCCCGACAGCATCGACCTGGTGCTGCTCGACGGCGCCAAGGGCCTCTACACCGACGTGCTCGACCTCCTCGAAAGCCGCCTCCGCCCCGGCGCGCTGGTGCTTGCCGACGACGCCGACCAATGCCCGGATTATCTCGACAGGGTGCGTCATCCGGAGAATGGGTATCTGTCGGTTTCGGTGGCCAACGACATCGAACTATCGCTGCGGCTCGGGTGAAGGGAGACCGATATCAACCCCTCGTTCTACTCGTCCCGAGGTCCTCTGCCTACGCAGAGGATGACAAATTGATAGATAAAACAGGCGGATAGGTTCCCACCCGGCCTATCGGACCAGCACCGCGGCAAAACTGGGGACCCAAGCAGCTTGGGAAGCTCGGCCACTACAGGGCGCCGCCCCCACGCCGCTAAGGATCAACCTATCCATCTGTTTTCCTTATATAAATCTGTCATCCTCTGCGTAGGCAGAGGACCTCGGGCCGAAAGGGGCACCCCACCCCTATAGATCTCCCCAACCACCTCCAACCTCCCCACCCGACCCCCCCCGCTTTCGGCACCACTCCCCCGTGCCCTCTCGGCACCATCTCAGGACCCTTCCCATGTTCTTCTCATCCTCCCGCGATCCGGCGGAGGCGCGTCTTCTTGCGCTCACCGCCGTTCTGTTCGTCTCCTATCTCTGCGTCGGCATTCCCCTGCCGTCGGTGCCGGTGTTCGTCACCGGAACGCTGGGCCTCGGAAATGTCTGGGCAGGCCTCGGCGTCGGCATCGCCTTCTTCGCCACCATCCTCACACGTGGCTATGCCGGCGCCTTCACCGACAGGCGCGGCGCCAAGGCAGCCACCGCGCGTGGCCTCATCCTCTACGCGGCGGGCGCGCTGGTGTCGCTCGTCGCCGGCTGGCCGGCGCTGCCGCCGGTGATCGCCTTCCTGGCGCTGGTCGCCGGGCGCCTGCTGGTCGGCCTCGGCGAGAGCCTCGCCGGCGTCGGCATCATCGCCTGGGGCATCGGCCTGGTCGGGCCGGCCCGCTCGGGTAAGGTGCTCGCCCTGGTCGGCGCGGCCATCTATGGCGCGCTCGCCGTTGGCGGCCCGATCGGCCTTCTCCTGCTCGACCGGATCGGCTTTGCCGGCACCATGGCGATCAGCGCCCTCTTGCCCTGCCTCGGCCTTCTTGCCATCGCGCCGATGGCCCAGATGGCGCCCCACCCCGAAGCGGTGCGTCCCTCCTTCTGGTCGGTGGTCGGCCGCATCAAGTGGCACGGCCTCGTCGTCTGCCTGCAGGGCATCGGCTTTGCCGCCATCGGCGCCTTCTTCGCGCTCGACTTCATGACGCGCGGCTGGAGCCACGCCGGCCTTGGCCTGACGGCCTTCGGCAGCGGCTTCGTGCTGGTGCGCGTGCTGTTCGGCCACCTGCCCGACCGGGTCGGCGCCCTGACGGTGGCCGTCGTCTCCCTCCTCATCGAGGCCATGGGGCAGCTGATCATCGTCGTCGCCCCCGACCCGCTCTGGGCGCTGGCTGGCGCCTTCATGACCGGGCTCGGCTGCTCGCTGATCTTCCCGGCCATGGGCCGCGAGGTGGTGCACCTCGTCGAACCGCATCTCCGCGCCACCGCCCTCGGCGGCTTCAGCGCCTTCCAGGATCTCGCCTATGGCCTCACCGGCCCGCTCGCCGGCTTCCTGGCCGACCGCGCCGGCTACGGCAGCGTGTTCCTGGTCGGCGGTCTCGCGGCCGGCGCCGGTGCGCTGATCGCCCTCGCCCTCAGGCGGGCCGTGCCCCAACCCGTCTGAGATTGACCGAGGTCCTCTGCCTGCGCCGAGGGCCTCGGGCAGAACGAAGCACAACGGCGATGGGCTTCCACTCTTCTCACCCGGAGCATCTAGACCAGCCTGTGCCCTGCCTCCTCAAGCAGATGGCGGACGGCCTCCAGATCGCCCCTCTTCACCAGCAGGTGGTCGCCATCGAAGGTCGAGACCACGAAGATGCCGATGCCGTTGGCGGAGAGCGGCGCAATCACCGACAGCACGATGCCCGTCTCGTCGAAGGCAAACGGCCCCTTGAGCTTGAAGCAGCACCAGCCGCGATCCGCCCGCACCCCGTCGGGAATGCGGTTCTCCAGGCAGACGACGGACAACTCATCCTCGCTGCGGCTGATGCTGACGAAGCCGCTGCCGTCGGCCCAGTGCGGCATGGGGTCGGACGGACCAAGCCGCGCCACGCCATAGTCGCCGTCCAGAAGCTGCAATCCGACCCGAGGCGCCATGCGAAATCTCCCTGCCGACCTTGAGGCACGCGGCGCACTGCGCCACCGGAGCGAAAAGCCGGGCAAGCGCCAACACCATGTCGACGGATGAAGCGATATCAGACTGCCAACCCGATGGCACCGGCAAGTGTCCGGCGCGCGGCCATCCTGCCCGAGCCCCGGTTGCCCCGTCGCCATCCGTCCACTATCTTGGACGAATGAGCGAAGAAAATGACATCGACCGCCGCATCGGCGCCCGCATCCGCATCGAACGGGAGAGCCGTGGCTGGTCGCTGACCGAGCTGGCCGAGCGGGCCGCCGTCTCGCGCGCCATGATCCACAAGGTGGAGCGCGGCGACAGCAGTCCCACCGCCAACCTGCTCGGCAAGCTCTCCGGCGCGCTCGGCCTCAGCATGTCGACGCTGATGGCCCGCGCCGAAGCGCCCGAGGGTCGCCTTCTGCGCAAGGCCGACCAGCCGCTCTGGACCGATCCCGACACCGGCTATCTGCGCCGGCAGGTGTCGCCCCGCTCCGACATGCCCGTGGAAATCGTCGAGGTGACGCTGCCGGCCGGAGCCCGCGTGCCGATGCCCGCCTCGGCCTACGCCTTCCTGCGCCAGCTGATCTGGGTGCTCGACGGTGCCCTCACCTTCATCGAAGGCGGCACGCGCCATGAGATGCAGGCCGGCGACTGCCTGGAGCTCGGCCCGCCCGCCGATTGCGTGTTCGCCAACGAGACCGACCGCGCCTGCACCTATTCCGTCACCCTGCTGAAGCTCAGGTGACCGCCGCCTCTTGCTTTCATCAGTCCACTATATTAGACAACATGTCGTGACATAGTGGACAACGGAGACAGCCATGCACATCCGCGACGCCTTGGCGGCCGACATCGAGGGCATCACCGCCATCTACAATCACGCCGTGGCGCACACCAACGCCATCTGGATCGAGCGGCAGGTCGACGCCGCCAACCGCGCCGCCTGGCATGCGGACCGGTTGCGCCAGGGCTATCCGGTGCTGGTGGCGGTGGGCGAAGGCGGCGCCGTGCTGGGCTATGCCTCGTTCGGCGACTGGCGCCCCTTCGATGGCTACAGCCACACCGTCGAGCACTCGATCTACGTCCGCCACGATGTGCGCGGCCAGGGCATCGGCGAGGCGCTGATGCTGACGCTGATCCTCCGCGCCAAGGCCCTCGGCAAGCATGTGATGGTGGGCGGCATCGATTCCGAGAACGTCGCTTCCATTCGCCTGCACAAGAAGCTGGGCTTTGCCGAGGTCGGTCTGCTGCCACAGGTCGGCATGAAGTTCGGCAAGTGGCTGGATCTCGCCTTCCTGCAACTGGTACTGGACGACCGCGCCACCCCGGACGCGCCGCTTTGATGGCCGTCATCGCCCTGCTGATCGCGGCCGGTGGCGCCATCGTGGTGCAGAACCTCCTGATGGCCGACGTCGCCAGCGGCGCATCGACGCCGATCATCCCGCTGGCGCTCAACTCGGTGGTCGGCCTCACCCTGCTCACCGCGCTGCTCGCCGTCCGGTCGGGTACGGCCGGCTTCGGCGAGCTGGCCGCCACCTTCGGCTGGCGCGGCCTCGTCCCCGGCCTCCTCGGCACCTTCTTCGTGTTCGCCAGCCTGTTGGGCTACCAGCGCCTCGGCGCCGGCACCACCGTCGCCGTGCTGGTGGCGAGCCAACTGGTCGGCGGCCTGATGGTCGACGCCGTCCGCAGCGGCGGTGCAAGGCTCGATGCCGCCGCGCTCGCCGGCGCGGCGCTGCTCGTCGCCGGCACGCTGCTGGTGGCGATGCGGGCGTGAAACCGGCCTGGAGCGTACCCGGCGAACCCCGGTTCGCCGAAAGCGCTCCAACTGTTCATTGCACCGCGATTTCGGACGCGGAACCGGTTTCCACCATTGCTGAGACTGCTCAGAACAGCTCGTCGAGCATCAGGTGGAACTGCAGCTTGCGCCGGTTCGGGGAAGAAAAGCCATATTGCCGGAACAGCCGCGCCTGCAGCGCCGGCCCGAACTCGTGCAGGCAGTTCCAGAGGATGGCGAGGTCCTGGTAGCGATCGGCGATGCCGGTCCGGCCCACGTCGATGCAGCCGACCACCTGACCGTCGCGGACCAGCAGATTGTCCAGCGAGAAGTCGCCATGGGTCACCACCGGATCGACCGGCAGCGGCAGCAGCCGTTGCAGCCCGTCCCACACCTCCTCGGCCGTCCAGCCCTGACGTTCCTCGTCGAAATCGTCGGCATCGACCAGCCCGGCATCGATCCGCGCCCGGGCGATGCCCATCCTCAGGGCATGGTCGCTGGAGAACGGGCACTGGCTGGTCGGGATGGCGTGCAGCCGGCGCAGGAAGGTGGCGAGCGCATCGACCAGGGCGGCGCGGCCGGCGACATCCGATTTCAGCACCTCGTAGGCCGTCCGGCCGGCGATCGCCGTGGTCAGCAGCCACGCCTCGTCGGCGGTGCGCAGGAACTGCACCACGGCGGGCACGGCGATGTGCGGAAAGAGCCAGCGCAGGCGCACCATCTCCTCGGTGATGGCGTCGGCAACGGCGTCGCGGCCGTGCTTCAGGAACAGGTCGGGCGCGCCAGCCTTGCCATGCAGCCGATAGACGGTGCTGCCCGCTTCGCCGATGGTGTTACGCGTCCACGCATAGCCCTCGATTTCGGGCAACAAGCTCGCGGGAACGGGGTGAGCCGTGGAGGCCTCCTCCCGGTCATTGTCATTCATCCATCAAGTCCTTGGTCAGGCCAAACGCAGATCCCGAAGGCTCGCCCCCGCCAATACCTAAGGTGGGGTCCGCCGCCCCCTCACCCAAGGCCCGACACGGCTGGATGAAATGACACGCCCCTGTCATGGGCCGCTTCGCCCCGCAGCACAAGGGCGGGTGCCGCAGCAACGGCATCGGTGGCGGCACGAGGATGGCGCGCCCCCAACGCGAAAAGCGGGGCTCATCGCCCCGCTCGCTTCTCGCCCGGTCGACCAGATATCACTGGCCCAAGCCGATCTGCTTCATGAAGTCCTGGTTGTCCCAGAAGAGATACTCCTCATCCATCACGCCCGCCTTGGTCCAGTGGCCGATGGTGGCCATGGAGAGCTTGAAGGACTTGCCGGTGGGGTCGATCGTCTTGCCGCCGCCGATCGGCATCGGCTTGGTGAAGGTGCCCTGCAGCACGCCGATCACTCCCGTCCATTCGCCGTTGCCGAACTTCACCGGATGCTGCTCGATGCGGGTATCCGGGGCGAACACGAACATCGGCTTCAGCGCATCGATATGCGCATCGAGACCCTTGGTGGTGGAGCCATCGGGGTAGTGCACCAGGATGTCCTTGGCATGGCTCTCACCGAGACGATCCCACTTCTGGTGGGTGTAGACGTCGAAGTCCAGCGTGTCGAAGGTGTCGAGGTTCTTGGCGATGGCGGCGTCCGTCTGCTGATACTTGGACAGTTCCTCGAGGAGAGCCGGCACCGGCTTGGCGGCATCGGCGGCCATGGCGGCGGAGGCGCCGGCCATCAGGGCAACGGCGGAAACGACGGCGGCAATCAGCTTGGTCATGATGGGTGTCCTTATTTTGAGATAGAGGCTGGTTTGAAACTCGCTGGGGCGCGGCAGATGGCGACGAGTTCGAGAACCGAAGCGGAGCGGACGTTGAGGTCCGTGAGCACCGGAAGCGCAGAGCTCTAAGCTAGATGCCCGCCCCAGTAGAGTTTCCGATCAGCCGGCGAGCGGCAGCCAGACCGGCGTCACCCCCGTTCCGAGATCGGCGCCATAGCCGAGATAGATGTTGAGACCGGCCAGCGCCTCGAGGTAACGGGCGTTCTTCAGGCCGCCGGCATCGACCACGGCAAAGCCGATCGAGCGGGCCAGATCGGCCACCACCGCCTTGGCGTCGGCGTCATCGGAGGCGAGGTAGGCCGGCACATCCCGACCGCCTTCGACCTTCTGGCAGCTGGCCAGCACCTGGCCGAATACCGTGTTGAAGCCCTTGACCAGCTTGATGCCGGGTACGGCCTTGGCGATTTCCTCGGCGGCCGACGTCGAGTGGCCGATGGTCAGCCCCATGTAGTCGGCCGTCAACGGGTTGGTGATGTCGACCACCACGCGGCCCTTCAGGTCGCCCAGAGCCTTCAGCGCCGGAGCGGCGGCGTCATAGGGAACCGCCAGCACGATCACCTCGGCCTTGGCCGCGTCGGCAGCACTGACAGCCACCGCCCCGACCTCTTTGGCCACCTCGGCAGCCTTGGCGGCATCGCGCCCGAGGAGGCTGACGCTGTGGCCGGCCTTGACCAGACGAGCGGCAAAGCCGCGACCCATGTTGCCGGTGCCGATGACGGATACTTTCATGATGAACTCCTGTTGCGGATCTGAACTCGTTCGCCGCGAACGGCTTGGATTGATACGTACCCCAGGGGTTCGACTTGAAAAATCGGCCTTTCTGAAAGATATTGTTGCGATAAACGCAACAGTCTGGACTGAACATGGATATCGTCAGGAGCATGGAGGCCTTCGTGGCGCTCGCCACCAGCGGCAGCTTCGTGGCCGTGGCCGACAAGCTCGGGACGTCGACGGCCGCCGTCTCCCGCCAGATCGCCGCGTTGGAGACCCACCTCGGCGTTCGCCTGGTGCACCGGACGACGCGCCGCCTGTCGCTGACCGAGGCGGGCAGCCAGTTCCTGGAGCGCGCCGAGCAGATTCTCGCGGACCTTCATGAGGCGGAAGCGGTGGTCGGCCGCGAGGCGGCAAGCCCGGTCGGCCTGTTGCGCGTCAGCGCGCCGCTCTCCTTCGGCGTCACGGTGCTGAGCGCGCTGCTGCCGGAGTTCCGCCGCCGCTTCCCCGACCTCCGGCTCGACATCGACCTCAGCGACCGCGTGGTCGACCTCGCCCACGATGGGGTCGACGTGGCGATCCGCATCGCCCAGACGCCGAGCCCCAACCTGATCGCCCGGCGCATCGCCTCCATCGGCATCGTCACCTGCGCCTCGCCCGGCTATCTCGAGGCGCGCGGCTACCCCGCCCACCCGGACGACCTCCCCGACCACGAAACGCTGAGCTATTCCTACCTCTCCAGCGGCGACACCTGGACCTTCCTGAACAAGGCCGGCGACACGGCCGCCGTGCGCGTTCACCCCAAGGTGCACGCCACCAACGGCGACCTTCTGCGCCGCCTCGCCATCGAGGACGGCGGCATCATCGTCCAGCCCGATTTCATCGTCGCCGACGATATCGCCACCGGCCGCCTCATCCAGATCCTGCCCGACTGGACCCTCGGCACCTTCAGCCTCTACGCCATCTACCTCAGCCGCCGACAGTTGTCAGCGAAGGTGCGGGTGTTCATCGACTATCTGGTGGAGGCGCTGGGCGGGAAGTGCGGGTGAGGACATGGTACCATCTGCGGCTCACCCAGGTCAGAGCGTCACGGTACAGCGCCTGGTCGTTCGATCTAGAAAGATAGATCGCTTACATACATCGATATGATATTATAGATCACACTTGAATGCCATTATCCATATGATATATTTTCACATATCACTTTCCATCTCTAATATATAGAAACAGATCAGTCTTGACCTACGAGACGGAACACATCGCCTCCGAGCTGAAACAGGCCCGGGAAGCCAAGGGGCTCAGTCAGCGGCAGTTGGCCAAGCTGTCCGGTGTGCCGCAATCCCATATCTCCAAGATAGAAGCCAACGCCGTCGATCTCAGGCTCTCCAGCCTTGTCACCCTCGCGCGTACGCTTGATCTTGAAGTCACCTTGGTTCCGCGCAAGGCAATCCCCACCGTGCGATCGATCCTGCTCGGCATGGCGAACCCGGAGGGCAAACAGGCGAGCCGCCCCGCCTACAGCCTCGATGACGAGGACGAAGGCGATGCCTGACGTCTCCGTCCTCAACATTCACCTCTCGGGCAAGGCCATCGGCACGCTGACGCGGGTGGCCGGCGACCGCAGCCTGTTCGCCTTCAACGAGGCCTACATCAGCGACCCCGCGCGCCCCACCCTCGGTCTGTTCTTCAAGGATGAGTTCGGCGGCCTGCGCACCGATTTCCCGCCCGTGCAGACGAAGCTGTCGCCATTCTTTTCCAACCTGTTGCCTGAAGGACCGCTGCGTCGCTACCTCGCCGAGGGCGCCGGCGTTCACCCGGCACGCGAGTTCTTTCTCCTCTGGGCCCTCGGGCGCGACCTGCCCGGCGCCATCACCGTCACTCCCGCCGATGGCGAGACGTGGCCGCCGGAAGCCTTGGCGCCACATGATGAAAAGCCCGCCGCGAGTGGCAATATGCTGCGCTTCTCGCTGGCCGGCGTACAGCTCAAGTTTTCCGCTGTCGCCAGCGTCCGTGGCGGACTCACCATTCCAGCTTCCGGCGTCGGTGGCGACGTCATCGTCAAGCTGCCCTCGCCCGACTATGACGGCGTTCCGGAAAACGAATACTCCATGATGCGCCTCGCCGGCCTGCTCGGCATGGACGTGCCCAGGATCGATCTTCTCGACATCGGCAGCGTCACCGGCCTGCCGGACAACGCGCGGCGGTTCGGCGGCAAGGTCTTCGTCATCGAGCGCTTCGACCGCCAGCCGGATGGCGGACGCATCCACATCGAGGATTTCGCGCAGGTGTTCGGCGTCTACCCGGACGCCAAATACAAGAAGGCCAGCATGCGCTCGATTGCCCGCGTGCTTGCCGCCGAAGCCACGAACTCGGACATTCGCGAGTTCATCCGCCGCCTGACCTTCAACACCCTGATCGGCAACGGCGACATGCACCTCAAGAACTGGTCGCTGATCTATCGCGACGGCCGCACCGCGTCGCTCGCCCCCGCATATGACTTCGTCTCCACCATTGCCTATATCCCAGGCGATCGTTTCGCGCTCACCTACAGCCGGACGAAAGACTTCGCCAGCTTCGACGAAGACGAGCTCTCCCACCTCGCCGCCAAGGCCGCCCTGCCCCGCAAGATGGTGATCGACACCGCCCGAGAGATGGCCGCCGATTTCAGGACGGTGTGGGAAAGGGAGAAAGCCCACCTGCCAATGTTTGCCAACGTGCGCCAAGCCATCGACGCCCTCCTGCTGACATTGCCTATCGCGGGAGGAGCGTAGGGTGAAGACGCGCACCCCGACCACAGCCTTCTGAAGGAGCCCGCATGAACCGCGTGGACATCGTGGTCACCGGCGGCTGCCAGTGCGGCGCCCTGCGCTACCGCGCCACCGCCATGCTCGACAACTCGCACATCTGCCATTGCCGCATGTGCCAGAAGGCAACCGGCAACATCTTTTCGGCGCTGGTTGCCGCGCCGGACGAGTCAATGAGCTGGACGCGCGGCCGACCGAGCGTGTGGAAGAGTTCGGAGAGGGTTGAGCGCGGGTTTTGCGCCAACTGCGGCACGCCGTTGTTCTTCCACCACATCGAGAATGGCCGCACCAACCTGATGATCGGCACGCTCGACGATCCCAGCGCCTTCCCGCCGCACTCCAACATCTGCACCGAGAACATGGTGGCCTGGTTCGACACGATCACCGGGATCGAGAACACGGGCGCGACGGAGACCAACGGTGCTGCCTGGGCGGCTGCCATCAAGGCAAGCAACAACCAGCACCCGGACCATGACACGGATGAGTGGGAGGTGAAGGGGGGGGAGGGGTGAGGTTTGGGGAGCGCTATATCGGCCGATTGCTCTATTCTGCCTGAGGTCCCCGCCTTCGCGGGGATGACAGGTACGTTATATAAAACAAATAGTTAGCTCATCACCTGCCGTACTATCTCCACTCTATATAGGACTGTCATCCTTGCGAAGGCGAGGACCTCAGGCAGAAAGGGGCGCGAAGGCTGATATAGGACCCCACTCCCACCCATCACCCCGCAGCACCGCCCTCCTCGGGCCTCGACAGCACCAGCAGTTCCGCCCGCAGCTGATCCGGATCGGCCAATCCCGTTTCGATCTCCGCATGAACCGCCTTCCAGATCGGCACGGCGCTGGTCAGCGCATCCCGCCCAGCCGGTGTCAGCCGCAGCAACCTGGCGCGCTTATCCGCCGGGTCGGGTTCGGTGACGACGAAGCCGCGGCGCTCCAGCGGCTTGAGGTTGGCGGTCAGCGTCGTCCTGTCCATGGCGAGCAGCGCGGCCACGCTGCCGACCTTCGGCGGATGGGGCCGGTTGAGCGACATCAGCAATGAGAACTGGCCGCTGGTGATGCCGGCCGGTTTCAGCGCGATGTCGAAGCGGCGCGCCAGCGCCCGCGCCGCCCGCTGGGCATGCAGGCACAGGCAGCTGTCGCGCACCAGAATCGTCGTTTCATAGCTAGGAATGACAGGCGTTTGCATTTGTGAGTTGACATCCGGAGTACTTTTACGTTGATATCAACGTAGATGAGGGCGCGCAACGGATATCAAGGGCGATATCCACGCGGCGAACAGGGCGCGGAGGCAGGATCGCGCTCGGCGGGCGATTGCGGCCCCAGACAGCATTTCCAGCAAAAGCGAGTTCCGGTTTCGGAGAGGAGACCACCATGAAGATCGTGACCAGCTTGAGCTTTCAGGGCCAGTGCCGCGAGGCGTTCGAGTTTTACGCCAAGGTGCTCGGCGGCAAGGTGACCGCCGCCATCCCCTATGGTGACGCCCCTCCGGGCATGCCGATTACCGATGAGAAATACAAGAGCTGGCTGATGCATTGCTGGCTGGAGGTTGGCAGTCAGGCGCTGATGGGCGCCGACATGGACGTGCAGTGGGCAAAGAACATAGACAAGCCAAAGAACGGCTTTGATGTCACCCTGCACACCAACGATCAGGCCGAGGGCCAACGCTGGTTCAACGAGCTGTCCGCCGGCGGCAAGGCGGTGATGCCCTTCGGCGAAACCTTCTGGTCGCCGGGCTTCGGCTCGCTCATCGACAAGTTCGGCATACCCTGGATGGTCAACGTCATGCCGTCGGCCGACTGGAAGCCGAAGCAGGGGTGAGCGGGGAATTATTGAAGCAACATCGAGGGCGCTCCGATGTGCGGCTCTGTCAGTAAGGGCTCAGAGCCTGGCTCGAAATTCGCTGGTGCCTAGGCAGATGGCGATGGTTTCGAGAACCGAAGCGGAGCGGGCTTGAGGCCCTTGAGCATCGGAAGCGCAGAAATCGAAGCTAGATGCCCGGCCCAGTAGAGTTTCGGGTCAGGGTCCCGGGGGAGCATCATGAGTAACAACTACCGTTGGGTGATCGTCGCGGCGGGCGGCCTTCTGGGCTGCGTTGCCATCGGCGCCATGTTCTCGCTGCCGGTGTTCCTGCAGCCGATGTCCAAGGAAACCGGCTGGTCCGTCACCGGCATTTCCACGGCGATGACCATCGGCTTCCTCGCCATGGCCGTCGCCAGCATGGTGTGGGGCGGCCTGTCCGACCGGTTCGGGCCGCGCCCCGTGGTATTGACGGGGTCGGTGGTGCTGGCGGCGAGCCTGGTGCTCGCCAGCCGGGCGACATCGCTGATCGAGTTCCAGTTCACCTTCGGGCTCCTGGTGGGCGCGGCCACCGCCGCCGTCTTCGCGCCGATGATGGCCTGCGTCACCGGCTGGTTCGACACCCAGCGCAGCCTCGCGGTGTCGCTCGTTTCGGCCGGCATGGGCATGGCGCCACTCACCATGGCGCCGTTTGCCGCCTGGCTCGTCACCATCCACGACTGGCGAACCTCCATGCTGATCATCGCCGCCCTCACCGCCGCGCTGATGATCCCCGTCTCGTTCCTGGTGCGCCGGCCACCGGTGCTGGAAGGCCACCACCCCGAAATGCTGGCGAGCGAACCGCAAGCCGGCATGACGGTGCGTGAGGCCGTGGTCTCGCCGCAGTTCATCACGCTGATGCTGGCCAACTTCTTCTGTTGCGCCACCCACTCCGGCCCGATCTTCCACACGGTGAGCTATGCCGTCACCTGCGGCATTCCGATGATCGCGGCGGTGTCGATCTACAGCGTCGAGGGCTTTGCCGGCATGTTCGGCCGCATCGGCTTCGGCCTTGCCGGCGACCGGTTCGGCGCCCAGCGCATCCTGGTGCTCGGCCTGCTGGCGCAGGCCTTCGGCGTGCTGTCCTACGCGTTCGTCAACCAGCTCGGCGGCTTCTATGCCGTGGCCATGGTGGTCGGCTTCATCTACGCCGGCACCATGCCGCTCTACGCGGTGATCATCCGCGAGAACTTCCCGCTGAAGATGATGGGCACCATCATGGGCGGCACGGCGATGGCCGGCAGCCTCGGCATGTCCACCGGCCCCTTGGTCGGCGGCATGATCTACGACCACTTCAACGGCTACGCCCTGATGTACATCGCCTCCTGCGGCATGGGTCTCGCCGCCACGCTGATCCTGATGGGCTTCCGCCCCTTCCCTGCGAAGCAGGAAGGCACGCTGGCGACGGCGTGAGACAGCGCGCAGTGCGACGCGGCCCGCAGCGATGTGGGCTGCTGCCGTTCGCGGATCGAGATCTATATCGACCTCGCGCCCTTTTCTGCCTGAGGTCCTGCGCCTTCGCGCAGGATGACAATATATGTATATGTTTTTATTATATAAAACCGTCATTCTGCGCGCAGGCGCAGGACCTCAGGACCACTAAAGCGAGCCGCCAGTATCAGACACCACTCCCCAAAGGCGTCACAAGGAAGCGGACATGGCCAAGCTGATCTATGCCCTGAACCAGTCGCTCGATGGCTATGTCGATGACATGACGCTGGAGCCCGACCCCACCCTGTTCCGCCATTTCATCGACGACATGCGCTCGCTCTCCGGCTGCGTCTACGGCCGCAAGATCTACCAGCTGATGCGCTATTGGGATGTCGACCGCCCCGAGTGGGACGCCGCGGAGCGCGACTTCGCCGCCGCTTGGCGCAGCCAGCCCAAATGGGTCGTCTCCCGCACGCTCACGTCGGTCGGCCCCAACGCCACGCTCGTCAGGGAAAACGTCGAGGCAACCATCCGCGACCTCAAGGCCCAGCGCGACGGCACGCTCGAAGTCGCCGGTCCCGAGCTCGCCGCCAGCGTCGGCGGCCTGATCGACGAATATCGCCTCTATCTCCACCCCGTCGTGCTCGGCAGCGGCAAGCCCTTCTTCGCCGGCCCGCTCCCGCCGCTTCGCCTGTTGGCAAACGAGCGCATCGGCGACAGCGTCATCAGGCTGATCTACGTGCCGAGAGAGGCGGCGACAGTCGGGGCACCGGAGTGATGGTTCCCGTTCACCGGCGCGACGTGAGCGTGTCCATCAGCAGGCGCGCGGTTTCCGCCGACGACTGCGGATTCTGGCCGGTGACCAGCAGATCGTCGCGAACCGCGTAGGATCCCCAGTCCGGCCCCTTCGAATAGAGGCCGCCCAGCGACTTCAGCTCATCCTCGACGAGGAAGGGCACCACATCGGTCAGGCCGACCGCCGCCTCCTCGGAGTTGGAAAAGCCGGTCACCTTCCTGCCCTCGACCAGTGGACGGCCGGTGGCGGTCTTGACGCGCCTGAGGGCGCCCGGCGCATGGCACACCAGCCCTACCGGCTTGCGGGCGGAGAGGAAGCTCTCGATCAACGTGGTCGACGTCTTGTCCTCGGCGAGATCCCATAGCGGACCGTGCCCGCCGGGATAGAAGGCGGTGTCGAAGTCGGCCGGGTTCACATCGCGGAGCGGCACCGTCCTGGCCAGCGCGCCCATCGCCTCCGTGTCGGCCTCGAAGCGACGCGTCGCTTCGCTTTGCGAGTTCGGCTCGCTGCTCCTCGGGTCGAGCGGCGGCTGGCCGCCTTTGGGCGAGGCCAGCGTGATCTCGGCGCCCGCCTCCTTGAACGCGTAATAGGGCGCGGCGAGCTCCTCCAGCCAGAAGCCGGTCTTGTGGCCGGTGTCGCCGAGGTCTTCGTGTGAGGTCAGAACCATCAGGACTTTCATCGTCGCATCCTTGCGTGTTGAGCGTGGCCGGAGCCCGCAACTAGGCAACGCCGATCCAGGCAGTTGCGTTCCCTCACACAGATGGCGATGCGAACGCGATCCGCTAATGGCAGGGAGGAAAATCGGGGGAATGGCGCATATCGGAAGCCACCCGGAACAAATGCCGGCGACCGGCGGTTGGGCTTGCTCCCGTCCAGTTCATGGGAGACAGCAATGGCCAACGGACACGGCGACAACAAGCATTTCGGCAAGGCATCGCAGGGCAAGGGCGACGGCACCGGCGCCATGACCGAACTCGACAAGGACCTCGTCGGCGAGAACGACATCCTGTCGAACCGCGACAAGCAGCAGCATTCCAGGGAGCGCGGCCAGGACGGAAACGCCATCAAGACGGATCTCGAGCAGGATCACGCCGCCAACCGGATGCCGCCGCTGCCACCACCGGATTGAGCTACTTCGTCGCCACCCAGATCATGTGGCGCGCGCCGCGCTTCTTGCCGGCGCGCGTCGGCACCTCGGCCACCCTGAAGCCCACCTTCTTCAGGCGGCGGGTAAACGACGGATCGGGCGCCGACGACCACAGCGTGAAGACGCCGCCGGGCCTGAGCGCCCGGAAGGCGGCGCCGAGACCGGCCGTGGTATAGAGCGCATCGTTGCCCTGCCGCGACAGCCCCTCGGGACCATTGTCGACGTCGAGCAATATGGCATCCCAGCTGTTGGCGGCGGCGCGCAGGATCACGCCGACATCCTCGACGCGCAGCGTGACGCGCGGGTCTTCCAGGCAGCCGCCGAACACCTCGGCCATCGGCCCCTTGGCCCACTCCACCACCACCGGCATCAGCTCGGCCACGGTGACGCGCGCATCGTCGGCAAGCGTCTTCAGCGCGGCGCGCAGCGTGAAGCCCATGCCCAGCCCGCCGATCAGCATCCTCACCTGCGGCCGGCCCTCGATCTCCGCCGCGGCCAGCGTCGCCAGCGCCTCCTCCGAACCGGAAAGCCGCGAGTTCATCAGCTCGTTGGTGCCGAGCATGATGGAAAACTCGGTCCCGCGCTGCATCAGCTTGAGCTCGACGCCATCTTCAGTTTGCACGGCGCCATGCCGAACCCAGGGAAGCATTGAAAACACCCGTTAGAGGAAATCGCGGCGCACCCTACACGAGCGCGCCGCGATCGCCCAGAGACGGATGCATCGATGCCCCTCAGCCGTTCATCGTCACGATGGGATAGAGCGAAGCCACCAGCAGCAGCGCCATGCCAACGTTGAAGACGCGCAGGAAGACGGGCCGCGCGAGCAGGCCCTTCAAGAGCGTGCCGAAGCCCGCCCAGGCGGCGACGCAGGGCCCGTTGACCAGCGCGAAGATCAGCGTGACGACCAGCATGTTGAAGAAATAGCCGTTCTGCGGCGTGTAGGTGGCCACCGCGCCGATCGCCATGATCCAGGCCTTGGGATTGATCCACTGGAAGGCCGCCGCCTGCAGGAAGGTCATGGGTTTGCCTCGACCGTCCTCGCCGCTCATGCCGCCCGACCGGGCGATCTGCCAGGCGAGATAGAGAAGGTAGAGCGCGCCGCCGTAGCGCAGCACATCATGCAGAACGGGGAAGGCAACGAACACGCCACCGATCCCGAGGCCCACCGCCAGCACCATCGCCGCGAAGCCGAGGTTGACGCCGAGGATGTGCGGAAAGGTCGGCCGGAAGCCGAAGTTGGCGCCGGACACCAGGAGCATGGTGTTGTTGGGGCCGGGGGTGATCGAAGTCACGAAGGCGTAAGCCGCGAAGGCGAGCAGGAGATCGGGGGTCAAGCGCGTCACTCTCGTCAAGGGATTTGCCGACAGCCTATGGATGTGACACTATTCCTTCCATTGAAATAGCGTCACGTGACACTTTTAGGTCTGTCATGCACCTTGCATCGCCCTGGAAACCGCGCCTTGCCGCCGCCGATGGCGGCCCCGCCGAACGGCTGGTGACGGCATTGGCCGAAGATATCGCCGATGGCGCCCTCGCCCATGGCGACCGCCTGCCAGCGCACCGCGAACTGGCCTACCAGCTCGGGATCGGCCTGGGCACGGTGACCAAGGCCTACGCCACGCTGGAGCGGCGAGGCCTCGTGGAAAGCGTGCGCGGCAGAGGCATGTTCGTCGCCGGCCTGACGCCCCGGCCCGGTGCCACCGTCGATCTCAGCATCAACACGCCACCGCAAATGCTCGACAACCGCCTGATGGCCGCCACCCTCACGGCGATGGCCAAGCGCCTCGACGCCGGCACCTTCGGGGCCTATGCGCCCGCCGCCGGGCGGCCGGATCATCGTGCGCTGGCGGCACGCTGGCTCGCCGGTCAGGGGGTGGAGGTGCCGCCCGACGACGTATTGCTCTGCACCGGCGCGCAGCACGCCCTGTCCGTCGCCTTCGCCACCGCCTGTCCGCCCGGCGGCACCATCCTGACCGAAACCACCACCTATCCCGGGGCCATTTCCCTGGCCCGGCAGGCCGGCTATCGGCTGGTCGGCCTCGCCATCGATGCTGAAGGGCTGCGGCCGGATGCATTGGAGCACGCCCTCGCGCAAGGCGCCGTGGCCGCCCTCTACGTCACGCCCACCCTGCACAACCCGACCGGAGCGACCATGGGCGCCGCTCGCCGCCAGGACATCGCGCGCCTCTGCCGGCGGTACGACGTCGCCATCATCGAGGACGACGTCTATTCCATCTTCGCCAAGCCGGGCCTGCCGCCACTTGCCAGCCTGGCGCCGGAGCGGACCCTCTACGTCAACGGCCTGTCGAAAAGCGTCAGCCCCGGCCTCCGCATCGGCATGCTGGCGGTGCCCCGGCATCTGGTGGAGCGGGCGTTGTCCCGCCTGCAGGCCACCTCAACCATGGCCTCGCCACTCGCCGCGATGATCATGGAGCAATGGCTGACCGACGGAACCACCGAGTCGGTTGCCGCTTCGATCCGAACGGAGACCGAAAAGCGCCATGCCCTCCTGAAAGGCCTGTTGCCGCTCGATACCCCGGCTCGTGCCATCAATGGCTTTCACGCCTGGCTACCCATGCCGACCGAGGCAGCCGAACGCCTGGCGAGCAACGCCACCGCCCTCGGCGTCATCGTCACGCCGCCCCGCCTGCCGCTGGTCGATCCCACGGCACCCGACGGCGGCATACGCCTGTGCCTGGGCAGTCCAGCCATCGACAGGCTGAAGGAAGCGCTATCGCTCCTGGCGAGCCTCATCACAAACGGCATGTCCCAACGGCGCGGCGATCTGCCGCTGTTCTGACTGTCCGGCAGCCTATCAGGTAGATGGTCCGCCAGTAGAAAGGGGAAAGTCACCCCATGCAGGGAAAGGCGGAACGGACGGGGTGAGCCGAAATACCTTCTGGGGCAGAGCAGCGCCTGATACCAGCCGCTCGCCCCACCTTCCCGAGGTCCTGGCCTTCGCCAGGATGACGGCTTGATAGAGGCGGGAGCAGACTGGACGATCGGCCCATCCATCTGTTTTCATTTATATAGATTTGTCATCCTGGCGCAGGCCAGGACCTCAGGCAAAACAGAGCGCAACGCCGATATCAGTCTCCCTCCCCTTGCCCCACGCACCTAAACCGTACGCTCGCCGTCCCTCACCCATTGCGCCTGCGCTTCCGTTTCGATGGCGCCCGGGCGAGCTTGCCGGACGCGCCGGATGGCATCTCCGGCCGCCTCGCCTCTCTCGGTCAGGAGCCGTGCGGCGACCATGCCGGATCGACCCAGCCCGCCCCAGCAGTGGATGAGCAGCCTGCCCTTACGGTCGAGAATATCCCGCACCTCGCGGGAAATCGCCGGCCAGTTTCCGCCTTCATCCGGCGTGCTGTAGTTGCGGATGGGAAAGCGCCGCCAGACGATACCCTTGCCCGCGAGATCCGCCGCGAATGTCCCCGGATCGAAGGGAAACTCGGCATCCTCGATCAGCGATAGAACCGCATTGGGTTTCCATCGGGCGATGCTGTCGAGCGACGCCGCATAATCGCCCTTCCGTCCCGGACAGGCGGTCAACGCCATGACGGCTCCGTCGCCCAGGTCGATCTCGGAGATGATCGACAGATCGTAATCATGCATTTCTGCGATCCTCTCGAGCTCCAGCAGCACGCCTCTCCAGCGCCCGCTTCAGGCGCTTCAGATCACCGTTGACGATCAGCTTGTGCGCCGGACCGACGGGCAGCATGTAGACGCGGCCGAAGCGGTTATGCGTGACGACGGAGGCGGTCACCGTCAGCACCCGGTCGGCAACCGACAGACAGATCATCACGTCGAGATGCCTGTCCCGCGCCGTCAGCACCAGCCTGTCCGGTGCGCACGCCTCCACCAGGAAGAAATCCAGCCGGTCGCCCACCGTTACGCTCGTACGCGGTGCGCCGGAAATACCGCCGATGCGTTGGACGCCGAACAGCGCGGAAATGGCATCACGCACCCGGAAGGCCAGCCGCAGCGGCAGACTTGGCTCGGCCGTCATCAGGTTCCACGCTTCCAGCGCGGTAATCGCCACCGGCAGCGACACCGAGCGCGTGTCGTAATAGTCGAGTTCGTCAGGCGGGCGCAGGGTGCGAATGGGCGAGCTATTCAACTCGAAACTCCAAGCTCTGGCTCCTCACGCCGTTTCCCGCGCCATCCACTCCATCGTCAGACGGCAGGCGATGGACTCGGCTTCTGGCCCGAACGCCCATCGGCCAAGCCTATCCGCCTGCAAGCTGCCGGGGAAGGCCTGTCACTGGGCCGGCGCCGGGGCGCCGCGCTGGCGATAGGACGGCAGGTCCGGTGCGTTGTCGGCGACCGGATGCGCCTCAAGGTCGGC
The DNA here is from genome assembly GCA_029976075.1 of Pleomorphomonas sp. Lineage (GTDB taxonomy): Bacteria > Pseudomonadota > Alphaproteobacteria > Rhizobiales > Pleomorphomonadaceae > Pleomorphomonas. The sequence continues at coordinate 20,508 of JARKNW010000082.1, read as the reverse complement.
GATCAGCTGTTTCATTTCGCCGATCTCCCGCACCTGCGCCTCGATGATGCCGTCGGCCAGCTTGCGGACGCGCGGATCGCGGATATGGGCGCGCTCGCTGGTCATGATGGCGATCGAGTGATGGGGGATCATTGCCTTCATGTAGCTGACATCGTCGACCGTCTCCTGACTGCGCACCAGCCAGAGCGACACCGCGAACACGATGACGCCTGCCACGACGATGGCGAGGTTGACCCGCTGGTTTCCATACATCGACCACATGAAGCCGATCATGATGATCGCCATGACGGCGCCCATCAGGAGCGCCATCCAGGTCCGCGTCTGACTGAAGAACACATGATCGAGGGCATAGGTATTGAGGTACATCAGGCCGAACATGATCACCGTCGACGTGACGATCATCGCGGCAAAGCGGGTGTAGGACATGGCTGTCTGCCTCCGTTACTGAGCGATGACTTGACCGCTGAACAGCGCAACACAGCCTAACCGGCAGATCCGCCCATTGTTCCCCGGAGAGCGGCCTTACGCCGCCTCGCGCTCCATCCACTCGGCCGGCAAGGTCTCGCCGAACGCCTCCCGGATGATTGATGCCAGATGGTCGGCAATGGGGTTGCCTCCCTTGTCCGAGCGGATCAACCGGAGGCCGAGGCTCGGCAGCGGCGGCAGGCCATATTGCCGCTCGTCCAGCATCCCCACCGTCGCGGGCCGCCCGAGCGACGTTCGCACCGCGACACCCAAGCCCGCCGCCGTCGCGGCCCACAGCCCGCCAAGGCTGGGCGTGACGAAGGCGATGCGCCAGGGGATGCCCTGTCGGTCGAGATGTTCGCAGGCGATGGTGCGCAAGAGGCACGGCGCCTCCAGCACCACCAGCGGCAGCGGCTCGCCGCTCTCCCGCCGCCAGACCGGCGCTTCACCGGCCGCGCCCAACCAGCAGAGCGGCACGGCGGCGATCCTCTCATCTGCCGGCGCGCTGCCGTCGTCCCAGGCGAGCGCCAGGTCGAGCTGCCCCGCGGCGGTCTTCTCCTTGAGCTCGGCATTGCGGGCGATCCGCCCTTCCACCCGCACCTTGGGGTGGGCGCGGGCGAAGCGGCCGAGCACGCGCGGCAGCACCGTTTCGCCGAAGTCCTCCTGGATGCCGAGCCGCGCCCAGCCCTCCAGCTCGGCGCCGCGCAGCGCGCTCACCGCCTCGTCGTTGAGGGCGAGCAGACGGCGTGCGTAGGAGAGCAGCAGCTCGCCGCCATCGGTCAGCGTGAGGCCACGCCCGGACTTGCGCATCAGCGGCGCGCCGGCCTGCTCCTCCAGCTTCTTGAGCTGGGCGCTGACCGCCGAGGTGGACCGGCCCAGCCGGTCGGCCGCACGCGCGAAAGACCCCGCGTCAATGCCGGCAACGAAGCTGCGCAGCGCATCCATGTCGAGGTTGGTGAGGCGCATATCATCATCCTGAATTTCAGGATCATCAGTCCTGAATAATCTGATTTTAGGGACAATGATGCCGCTCTATCTTCAACCCGTCAACAGATTTCAAGGAAACGCCCCATGCCCTTCACCCGCATATCGCTCAAGGAAGGAAAGTCGCCCGCCTATCTCCAGGCGGTCGCCGACAGCCTCGATCGCGCCCTCGTCGAAGCCTTCGAGGTGCCGGAGAACGACCGCTTCGTCGTCCTCCACCAGCATCGCGACGGCGAACTGATCTTCGACCGCAGCTATCGCGGCGGCCCGCGCTCGGACGATTTCATCCTGTTCCACATCACCACCGGACGGACGCGCTCGCCCGACACCACGGCCCGCTTCTTCCGCCAGTTGGTCGACAACCTTCAGGCGGCGCCGGGCGTGCGGCCGGAGGACGTGATGATCGTCATCGCCAACTCCACCTTCGACGACTGGTCGTTCGCATCGGGCCAACCGGCCAGCAAACCGCTAGAGCATCGCGCGGAAAAGTGGGGGCCGGTTTTCCGCGAGAGCGATGCGGCAGCAAAGAGCGAGATGGAGCGATGAACAATCCCTTTGCCATGGGCGACAGCTGCCCCGACACGATGACCGTCTGGCGCGCCGAGGACGGCATCGCCACGGCACCATCAGGCGTCTCAACCGGTCCCTTCGAAGTGCAGATGCTGCTCTCTAGCCGCGCCGACGGCGAGATGACGGCGATGCGCGCCTTCGTTCCGGCCGGCGTGATCACTCACTGGCACAGCCACCCGCGCGGCCAGTTGCTGCACGTTCTCGATGGCGCCGGCCTCGTCCAGCGTCACGGCTGCGAGGTCGTCGAGCTTCGCAAGGGCGACAGCGTCTGGTTTGCGCCCGACGAAAAGCACTGGCACGGCGCAACACCAACAAGCGCCTTCAGCTACATCAGCATCCAGCCGGTGAAGGACGGCACCGCCGCCCACTGGATGGAGCCTGTCGAACAGGAGCAAAACCAATGATCGCCATGCAATACGGCTTCACCCTGCCCGCCGACTACGACATGGGGATCATCGACCGCCGCATCCGCGACAAAGGCCCACTGCTCGACGGCTTTCCCCGCCTGCGTTTCAAGGCCTACCTCGCCGCCCGCAAAGAGGGCGATGGTTTCATCAGCACCGAGAACCTCTACGCGCCCTTCTATCTCTGGGACGAACCGGAGGGCATCGACGCCTTTCTCTCCAGCCCCGGCTTTACCGCGCTGACCCGAGACTTCGGTTGGCCAAACGTGCAGACATGGCTCGTCTGGCAGGCCGAGCTCGGCGCTGATCTCAAGGCAACCCGCTACGCCAGCCGCGAGATCACCCCCATCGCCCCCTACTCCAACCTCTCTGACACCCGCGACGCCGCCGTCGCCGAGGCCCGTTCGCGCACCGGCGCACTCGCCACCGTCGTCGGCTTCGATCCGACAGGTTGGAAACAAGTACGCTTCAGCCTGTGGGCCGAGCTGCCGGAGATTGCAGAGGAGGCACAACTTTACACGGTGGGGCACATCGCGCTGCCATGAGACAGCTTATCGGAGACCGATATCAGCCCCCCGCTCCACCGTCCCGAGATCCTCTGCCTGCGCAGAGGATGACAACTTTATATAATTGCATCAGATGGTTAACCGTAAGGACGTTTCCCATGGGGCTGTCATCCTCTGCGCAGGCAGAGGACCTCAGGCAGAAAAAGGCGCGACGCCGATATCGGGCTCCCTGCCAGGACCATCGACACGATTGGCCGTTCAGTTTCCTGTCCCGAAACTGTTCGTCCCCTATCGCTTCGCTCCGCGCCATGGCAACCTCATCAGGCATCGAACGAACGGACTTGACCGATGGTTGCGCTGATCAAACCACGCCGTTTGCAGGCAGGCGACAAGGTGGCGGTGGTCTCTCCCTCCTGGGGCGGGCCGGGCGCCGTGCCCCATCGCTACGCGGCCGGCAAGCGGCAGATCGAACAGTTGCTCGGTCTTGAGGTGGTGGAGATGCCGCACGCGCTCGCCCCGGCTGAGCACGTCGCCCAGCATCCGGAAGCCCGCGCCGCCGACCTGATGCAGGCCTTTGCCGATCCGGAGATCGCCGGCATCATCACCAGCATCGGCGGCGACGACAGCATTCGCCTGCTGCCGCATCTCGACCTCACGTTCATCCGCGACAATCCCAAGGCCTTCCTCGGCTTTTCCGACACCACGGCCCTGCACTTCGCCTGCCTCGCCGCCGGCCTCTCGTCCTTCTACGGTCCGAGCGTCATGGCCGGCTTCGCCGAGAACGGCGGCATGCATCGCTATACCCTCGACGCCGTGAAACGGGCGCTGTTCACCGCCGAGCCGATCGGCCTCATCCCCTTCAACGACGAGGGATGGACGGCGGAGCACATCGACTGGAGCCGGACCGACCAGCAGGCGCGCAAGCGGGCACTGCAGCCGCCCGATCGACCACGCGTCCTGCAAGGCAGGGGCGTCGTGTCCGGCCGCCTGCTCGGCGGCTGCGCCGAGGTGATCGAGATGGTGAAGGCCACCGCCTGGTGGCCGGCGCTCGAAGCGTGGCGCGGCGCCATCCTGTTCTACGAGACATCCGAGGACGCGCCACCGCCGCAGTTCATCCGCTACTGGCTGAGAAATCTGTCGGCCCAGGGCATCCTCGGGGTGTTGAGCGGTATTCTGATCGCCCGCGCCGATCCCAAGGGCGAGCCCGACTATCAGACCAAGATCGAGGTCGCCGTCGTGGACAGCCTCGCCGAAGCGGGCCTGACGAGCTTGCCGGTTCTCACCGGACTGGATTTCGGCCACACCCAGCCGATGCTCACCCTGCCCTATGGCGCCAACGCCAGCATCGATTGCGAGCGAGGGACCCTGACGATTACCGACGCAGGCGTCATCTGAACGGGCTGCGGCGGCGCCGTGAGCGCCTGATATCAGCCCCTCACCTACATTTCCGAGGTCCCCGCCTGCGCGGGATGACAGGGGAATTATATAGTTGAAACAATGGATAGCGGCGCGTAAGGGCTCGCGAGGCTCGCAGGTCGTGCGCCCCACTCCATCAGGCTGTCATCCCGCGCAGGCGGGGACCTCAGGCCGGAAAGGGCGAAATGCCCGATGTCAGGCGCCATTACGCTCTCCATCGCAGGCTTGCCGTTTCCTCAGGGCGCGCATATATACAGTTTAACTGTATAGATGCCAAGGAAGTCACCATGCCCGCCGCCGACCCCAAAGCCATTGTCCGCCGCTTCAACATCGAGGTCATCCAGAACGGCAACCTCGAATCCTTTCGCGCCCTGATGGCGCCGGACTTCGTCAACCACGCCGCGCCGCCCGGCCGGCCGAACGGGCCAGAGAGCATGTGGGCGACCTTCGAAACCATGCTCCGGCCGGCCATCTCGGGCCTGGCAGTGACGATCCACGACCAGATCGCCGAGGGGGACAAGGTGACCACCCGCAAGACCATCAGCGGCCGTCACACCGGCGAGTTGCTAGGCGTTGCGGCGACGGGCAAGGACATCGCCATCGAGGTCATCGACATCGTCCGCGTCGAGGACGGCCGCTATCGCGAGCATTGGGGCCTCAACACGCTGCCAGCCGTGCTCGCCGCGTTGAAGGCTTAGCTAATCTTCCCGATGATCTCGATGGCAGCGCGTAGCACTTGACGGTCGTCATCGCTGAGCCGCTCGTCGATCAGGCTGGCGATCTCACGCTGCCGCGCCGCGCGCGATCGGGCGAGCGCCGCCCGCCCCTCGTCGCTCAGCGCGATCAGCTGGCTGCGGCCATCTTGCGGGTTGGGTAGCCGGGTGACGAGGCCGCCGGCCTCCAACTGCTCCACCACCAGGCGCATGCTCTGGTGCTTCACCTTGCGCTCGGCGGCGAGGCTGGCAACGCTCATCGCCCCCTGGCGGTCGAGAAGCCCCAGCGTCTCCGATTGCGAGCTGGTCGGCGTGTCGGCCTCTCGGCGGATGCTGCGCACGAAGGCGCCCACCACCCGGCGAAGCTCCTCGCCAAGCGCCAGCGCCTCCGCCGTGGGGTCCTTCTCCGCCATCCTCAAGCCGTCCCGCCGTTGCCACAGCCTTGCTTACGCCGTGACCGCCGCAAAGGGAACCGCCACGCCTACGCCCCTTGTCAGTGCCGCCCGGATATCAGCCGCTCGCTCCACCTTCCTGAGGTCCTGGGCCTGCGCGCAGGACCTCGGGCAAAACAGGGCGCAACGCTCCCATCAGGCTCCTCAGCCCGCCACGCCGGCCCGCTTGAGGCCGTGGGCGATCAGCCGGTCGATGAGTTCGGCATAGCCGACGCCGCTGGCACCCATCGCCTTCGGGTACATGCTGATGTTGGTGAAGCCGGGGATGGTGTTCACCTCGTTGACCAGGAAACGGCCGTCGGCCATCAGGAAGAAGTCGACGCGGGCCATGCCGTCGCAGCCGAGCGCCCGGAAAGCCCGGCCGGCCGTTTCCTGCATGGCCGCTTCCAGTTCGGGCGGCAGCTCGGCCGGCACCTTCAGCGCGGCGCCGGCGGCGTCGATGTACTTGGCGTCGTAGCTGTAGAAGCCGTGGCTCTCGGCCGGCACGATCTCGCCAGGGTGGGAAACGAAGAGGCCGCCCGCCTCGTTCTCCAGCACGCTGAACTCGATCTCGCGCCCCTTGATGAACTCCTCGGCCAGCAGGCTGTCGTCATAGCTGAAGGCCTCGTCCAGCGCCGGCTTGAACTCCTGGCTGCCCGACACCTTGCGCACGCCGACCGACGAGCCCTGCCGCGCCGGCTTGATGAACAGCGGCAGTCCCAGCTCGCGCTCCAGCGCCGCGAAATCGGCGGCCTCGCCGGCATGCAGCACCGCCTCGCGGGCGACGGGAATGCCGGCGGCCCTCAAGAGGCGCTTGGTGATCACCTTGTCGAGCGCCGTGGCCGAGCCGAGGATGCCGCAGCCAATGAGCGGCACGCGCGCCACTTCGGCAAGGCCCTGCACGGAACCATCCTCGCCGTAGAGGCCGTGCAGCACCGGGAACAGCGCGTCGATCTTCCCGGCTTCGGTGATGCGACCATCCGCGCCGATCGCCAGCATCCGCCCGCGCCCGCCGGGCACCAGCGCCAGCTCGGTGCCGCTTTCCGGCTTGGTCAGCGCCTTGCCGTCGAAGCGGCTCTCGAACCAGCGGCCGTCGTGGGTGATGAAGATCGGCACCGCCTCGTATTTGTCCGGCGACAGCGCCGCCATGACGTTGGTGCCCGACATCACGGACACGTCGTGCTCGGAGGATCGGCCGCCGAACAGCACGGCGATGCGGAGTTTGCTTGCGGTTGTCATGGGGATCTCAAGGCTGGGAGGTAAGGTCAGGCGCCCACCGCGATGCCGCGGTTGGCGAAGAAACGGTCGAAATCGGCAAGCGGCAGCACCACGTCGGCCTGGGTGTCGCGCTGGTGGCCGGAGGGGTTGTGGAAGCGGATGGCGTCGGGCGTCGCCGCCGTCACCAGCACCAGATGCCCGCCCTTGGACGGCGGCTGGCGGTCCGGCCAGCGGATGGAGTGATGCACCGACGCCATGAAGAAGGGAAAGCGGCTGAGCAGCACCGGCAGTTGCGCCGTGTCGATGCCGGTGACCACCTCGGCCTTCAGCCCGAAGCGCTCGCCGACCATGCGGACGAAGGGCGCGTAGATCAGCCCCTTGATGCTCGCCCCGTCGGCGCTGACGACATAGCCGCCAAAGTCGGTGGCGGCGCGGGCCAGTTCCAGGATGGGATGCACCGCGCCGCGCGAGGCGAGGATCATCTTGAGGCAAGCCATGCCGCAGACGTTCCCCGCCCAGCGCGCATATTCCTCCACCGTCTCGGCGCCGGACTGCGCCCACAGCGGGTCTCGGAGCAGGGCCGCCTCGCCCTCGGCGACGACGTCGAGCGTCAGCTCCGGTGTTTCCCATTGGCTGAAGTAAGGCACGGCGCTGACTGGCATATCCATCGGGTGATTCACATCTCGCTTGAAAGTGGCCCGACAAAAACGCATTCTCGGCGCGATTAAAAGAGCCACTATCGACGCGCGGGGTGAGCCACTTGGCCGAGACCAGTTTGCGAAGAAGGCGCGAGGGGCCGTCCGCCAGCTTCCGCCCGCACGTCGATCCGTCATCTCCCGCCTCGCTCGCCCGCCAGCTCTATCTGGCGCTGCGCGAGGCGATCGCCGACGGCCGGCTCGATGCCGGCGAGCGGCTGCCCTCCACCCGCCTCGCGGCCGAGGAATGGCGCCTGTCGCGCGGCACGGTGGCGGAGGCCTATGACATCCTGATCGCCGAGGGCTATGCGCTGGCCCGCCACGGCTCGGGCACCTACATCGCCTCCGGCGTGCCCGACCGCCCCGCAAAGACCGGCGAACGCCGGGAGCCGGCGACCGACGATGCCCGTCGCGACATTTCCACGCAGGCGCGGCGGGTGCTCACCTCCGGGCCGAGCCTCGCCTCGCAGAAGATGCTGCCCTTCGTCACCGGCCGCATGGCCCATGACGAGCGGACGGTCGGCGTGCTCGGCCGTCTGGCCGGCCGGCACATCAACTATGCCTTCGAGGGCTATGGCGACATTCAGGGCGAGGCTGCCTTGCGTGTCGCCATCGTCGCCCACCTCGCGGTGTCGCGCGGCGTGCGCTGCACACCCGAGCAGGTGTTCATCACCGCCGGCACCCAGCAGGCGCTCGACCTTGCCTTCCGCGTGCTAGCTTCGCCCGGCGACCGGGTGGTGGTGGAAGATCCCTGCTACCCGCCGGCCCGGCAGTGCCTGGCCTTCAACGGCGCCTGCATCGTCGGCCTGCCGGTCGACCACGAAGGCATCATGACGGCGCCGCTTCAGGCCGAGGACTTCGAGCCGCCAGCCCTGTTCTACGTGACGCCGTCCAACCAGTATCCGGTGGGGGCGGTGCTGTCGCTGCCCCGGCGGCTGGAACTCCTCGCCTACGCCCGCGAGCACGGCTCCTGGATCGTCGAGGACGATTACGACAGCGAGTTCCGCTATGACGGGCACCCGATCGCCTCACTGCAGGGGCTCGATCAGGCGAACCGCGTGCTCTACACCGGCACCTTCAGCAAGGCGCTGCTGCCCAGCCTGCGCCTCGGTTATCTGGTGGTGCCGCCCGACCTGGTACCGGTGTTCGCCGCCATCCGCCCGATGCTCGACCGCTGCCCACCCACCTTCCAGCAGCGCGTCGTCGCCGACTTTCTCAACGAGGGCTATTTTCCGGCCCACCTCAGGCGCCTCCGGGAGCGGCTGCGCGCCTCGCGCGACCTCCTCGCCGGCCTCGTCACCGACCGCCTCAGCGAGCATCTCGCGGTGATGCTTCCCGACCAGGGCATCAACCTCACGGCCAGGAGTACCGGCACCTGGGGCAACGACATGGCCGTCTCCAAAGCGGCGCTCGAAAGGGGCGTCGTGGTGATGCCGCTGTCGCGCATGAACGTCGCCATCACCGACACCACGCGGCTGCTCCTGGGCTTTTCCGGCCTCTCCGTTGAGGAGGCGGACATCGGCACGCGGCGGCTGGCGGACGTGTTCAGGGCGGGAAAGTTCTAGCCGTTTTCGGCTGTGGTATCCGCGCCTTGCGAGAATCGGGTGTCTGCCTGCAGTCACCGTTTCCTATGTCGATCCTCCCCAACAAGAGCAACTCCAGCAAAAGGGAGAACCGGTTTTGCGTCCGGAGTTGCGTGGAAACAAAGGGACAGATCGACATGGGAATTCTGGACAACAAGGTGGCGATCATCACCGGCGCGTCGTCGGGCATCGGCCGCGCGGCGGCCTTCCTGTTCGCGGCCGAGGGTGCGGCGGTCGTGCTCAATGCGCGTGGGTCGGAAGCGCTGGAGGCCGTGGCCGATGGCATCAAGGCCAAGGGCGGCAAGGTGAGCCTCATCGTCGGCGACGTCGGCGACCCCACCTGCCACGAGGCGCTGGTGACCGAGGCGGTGAGCGCCTTCGGCGGCCTCGACATCGCCTTCAACAACGCCGGCACGGTGGGCGCCGTCAAGCCGCTGGCCGAGCTCACGCCCGCAGAATGGCAGGCGACGCTCACCACCAACCTCACCTCCGCCTTCCTCGGCAGCCGCGTCCAGATCCCGGCCATGCTCGCGCGCGGCGGCGGTTCACTCGTCTTCACCTCGAGCTTCGTCGGCACCAGCGTCGGCTTGCCGGGCATGGCCGCCTATGGCGCGTCCAAGGCCGGACTGATGGGCCTCGTGAAGGGTATCACCGCCGACTACGGCGCGCGCGGCATCCGCGCCAACGCGCTGCTCCCCGGCGGCACCGACACCGGCATGGCCGGCGACCAGGCCCAGAAGGACTGGGCCGCCGGCCTCCACGCCATGAAGCGCATCGCCGAGCCCAAGGAAATCGCCCAAGCCGCCCTGTTCCTCGCCGGCCCGCAATCGAGCTTCGTCACGGGATCGGCGCTCTATGCGGATGGCGGGACTGCTGCGGTGAAGTGAGGAAGGGCGACCGATAGGAGCCGCGGCACCTTCTCGTCCTGAGGTCCTGCGCCTTCGCAAGGATGACAGATTTATATATAGGGAACAAAAGGGTAGCGCCTCGTGCGACGTTCCGACGTCACTATCAAGCTGTCATCCTTGCGAAAGCGAGGACCTCGGGCAGAACGGGGCACGACGCCGATATCGATCTTCAAAACAAAACATCCCCGGTGACGTTCGCCACCGGGGATGCTGTTGTCATGTTTTCCGAATGATCAGCTGATGGCTTCCACGGCGGCTTTCTGGATGGCCAATCCCGCTTCATACTGCTTCAGCCAGGCGCCGTAGCCCTTCACATCCGCCGCATCGGGCTTGGCGACGTCCAGCTTGGCGCCAGCGAACACCCGCTCGTTGAGGTAGACGCCGAGGTTCTTGCCCTTGCCGGAGCGGAGATACTCGGCCAGCACGGCGATGCCCCAGGCACCACCTTCGCTCGCCGTATCGCCCACCGTCACCGGCGCGCCGATGGCGGCGGCGAGCAGGCGCTGGGCGACGCCGGCCGTCTTGAACATGCCGCCGTGGGCGAACATGCTGTCGAGCTTCACGCCCTCGTCGGTGAGCACCTTCATGCCGAGGCTCAGCGTGCCGAAGGCGGCATAGAGCTGGGTGCGCATGAAGTTGCCGAGGTTGAGGCGGCTGCCGGGGGTGCGCACCACCAGCGGGCGCCCCTCGGTGAGACCGGTAATCGGCTCGCCGGCGAGATAGTTGTAGGCGAGCAGTCCGCCGCCATCAGCCTCGCCCTCGAGGGCGGCCGAGAACAGCGCGCCGAACACCGCGTTGGCGTCCGACTTGGCGCCGATCGCCTTGGCGAATTCGGTGAACACGCCGGCCCAGGTGCCGAGCTCGCTGGCGCCGTTGTTGCAGTGGACCATGGCGACGAGATCGCCGCCCGGCGTGGTGACGATGTCGAGTTCCTCATGCACGGTGGTCAGCGGCTTTTCCAGCACCACCATGGCGAAGATCGAGGTGCCGGCGCTGATGTTGCCGGTGCGCGGCGCCACGGCGTTGGTCGCCACCATGCCGGTGCCGGCGTCGCCTTCCGGCGGGCAGACCGGAATGCCGACAGTGAGCTTGCCAGTGGGGTCGAGCAGCTTGGCGCCCTCGGCGGTCAGCGTTCCGGCGTCCTCGCCGGCCACCAGCACCTTCGGGAACAGCGCGGGCGCATTCAGGCCCGGCTTGTGGGCCTTCACCATCTCGCCGAAGCGCTTCATCATCGGCGCGTCGTAGTCGTGGGTGGCGGCGTCGATCGGGAACATGCCCGAGGCATCGCCGACGCCGATCACCTTCTTGCCGGTCAGGCGCCAGTGGACGAAACCGGAGAGCGTGGTGATGAAGGCGACGTTGCCGACGTGCGGCTCGTTGTCGATCACAGCCTGATAGAGATGGCTGGCCGACCAGCGGAGCGGGAAGTTGAAGCCCAGCGTCTTGGTCAGCTCGGCGGCGGCGCGCTCGGTGTTGGTGTTGCGCCAGGTGCGGAACGGTACCAGGAGCTTGCCGGCGGCGTCGAAGGCGAGATAGCCGTGCATCATCGCCGAGAAGCCCAGCGCGCCCACCTTGGTGAGCTCGACGCCGTAGCGCTTCTTCACGTCGGCGCTGAGGGCCGCGAACGACGCCTGCAGGCCCGCCCAGATCGCCTCTTCCGAATAGGTCCACAGGCGGTCGACGAACTGGTTCTCCCAGCCGTGCGTGCCGGTGGCGAGCACCTCGTGATCCGGCCCGATCAGACAGGCCTTGATGTTGGTGGACCCGAGCTCAATACCCAGCGATGTGCGCCCCTCGGCGATCGCCGCGGCCATGGCCTGCTGCGTCATCTGCTTTCAACTCCCTAAGTCTGGTGTCCGCTTCTCGCGGCGACCTCCATGATCGTTATCCTCACCATACCGCAGGACGCCTGTCGATGAGTAGTGACAGGTAGAGGGGAGGATATGGACGATGCTGCAATTCAAACAGGTGCCGCCCCGGCTTTGAGCAGCCGTTGCACCTCGGCCTCAACCCGGCCGAGCGACAGGCCGGCCACACCGAAGCGCTCATAGAGCGAGGCGATCAGCGGCAGCAGGTGCTCGGCGAGCCGCCCCTCGATATCGGTAGCCGGAATTTCCACCTCCAGCATCGCCTCGTCGCTGCGTGCGGCGTAACCCTGGATGGCGAGGTCGCTCAGCGGGTTCGCCCAGGAACGGAGAACGCGACCGCTCAACCCGGTGTAGAGGGCGCGGAAATGCACCGTCACATCTCTGTCCGCATCCTTCTTGAGAAGGGACGCCAGCTTCTCGGCATGCAACAGCACCTCGCCCATCCGCCAGATCGGCAGGGTGGTGTCGAGGATCGCACCTGCCGGGAAGGTTTCGGCCCCATCTTCCTCATAACCGCGCATCAGGACCATCCGGCCCGATGGCGCGGCTCGCCAGAAATCGCTATGTGCGGAACTGGTGAAGGCGCGGTCGAAACCATCGCTCGGCGGCGCCAGCCAGCATTCGATCAGCCCATCCACCTCGCGCGGGCGAAGATCCTCGCGGGTCGGCATCCAGAATGGCGGCCAGCCGGTCTTCGCCACGACGGCCTGTTCGAGAAGCCGCCCGAAGGCGGCGAGATCGGGCGTCCTGAGATCGCCCTCCAGCCAATAGTCGATGCGGTACCAGCCACTCGAAAAACGAGCCGGCATATCCGGGGCAAGCGGCGCCACCAGCGCTTGCCAGCGCTCCATGGCCTCACGGACGAAACGCGTCTGTGCGTCTTCCGGCCGGGGCTCGTCCACCAGGCCAACCACGCGCAGGATGTCCATCGCCTTGGCCAGCGTCAGGGTGGTCTCGCCACGTTCGAAGGCCGCCATCGTCGGATGGCTGACACCAGCCAAAGCCGCGTGCTCCTTCTGCGTCAGCCCCTCCGATTTGCGGCGGCGCAACGCTTCCTCGACGAGGCGCGACCAGGACAGCGGCGCTATGGAAGAAGTCTGAGACATGAGCGGTCCACAATTTCCTTGAAGCGGTGGGTGAAGCCATCCTCGGGCTCGGCGTCCGGCGGCCGGATGACCGATGCCGCCCGCTCGACGCCGCGCTTCATGTCCTTGAAAGCCTGATCCACCACCCGATCCGGCAGGCCGATCTCCTTGCCGAAGGCCCGGAACAGAGCCTGATCGGCCGCCTCCAGTTGCAATCGCCGGCCGCCGATCGACAGCGCCAGCAGCTGGTCGAAGCCGTCGTAAAGCGCCGTGTTCACCACATCGTAGGCAGGCGACAGGCGCAGGCCATCAGGCGTTTCGAGCAGGGAGAAATTCTTGAGATGGGCATCGCAATTGCCGATCAGCACGAAGGCGAGCAGGCGGCGAAACAAGCGCGCAAGGTCGATCTGCGGACGCGACGAGTACTGACTGACGACGGCGGCAACATCCTCATAGGCGGCATCGTACTTGCCGGCATAGTCCTGCCCTCTCGGCTTTCGCAGGATCTGCGCACAATCCTCGAGGCGCAGCTTGCCGCCTTCAGGCGTCCGGTCGAAGCGCGTCACGACGAGCGCAATCTCACCGAGATCGGCAATCCTGGCCGAGGTGAACTCCGTCACCTCCGCCTTGCCCAGCACCGCCGCCGTCCATCTGAGACTGAGGGCCTCGTTGCGAACGAGGCTGTCGATCCGCTCGGAGTTGAACTTGGCGATATAGGGCGCTGGCCCTGTCGCCGCCGCCGGAACGAAGCCCCTGTCCGCGTCCCTTGAGACCAGCAGCTTTCTTTGAACGCCTGACACGGTGCGGCCTGGGTTTACGGTAGCCTCGGTGATCTCGGGCAGCGGCGCGGCATCGTCGAGAGGACGAACGCTGACCGCCCCGATGCAGTCGGCGCCATAGCGCAGCAGCAGTCCAAGGTCATCGTCTTCGACAACATGCGCCGCGCGAGCCTTTTGCTCCCGAAGCCAACCTTCCGAACCGATATGTTGAAAGAAGGGATGCAGCCCAACAGCCCATTCGTGCTCGCGCCGAAGGGCCGGAAGGCAGCAGGCAACATCGCCGTCGCGCCAACTGGAATCGTAGACAAAGCGCGAGCCACCATTCGCCGTTTCGACCAGCGTTCCGGCCGGCTCGTCCTTGAACAGAATGACGGCGCTTCTAGGAGTCATGCAATCATGCCTTCAATGGTCGCCTTGAAGGGTAACACACAGCGCCATAGTGAAGCCATAGCTTAATTCGGACGACAATCCATACAGTGAATCAACCTTTGAATTAGGTAGCACGAGAATAGAAGACGAAACGCATCCATGATTTCATTTTCGCGCAGAGACTCGAAACCACATCGCGATTGAGAAGCCATGATTGAATCGAAGGCAGGATGGGCGGCGACAGTGCCACCGCCCGCCCAATCAATCAGCCAGCCTTCCGGCCAGATCACCGCCAGTTGGTCTTGGCCAGCTCGATCAGCTCGTCGCCGCGGCCGCTCAGGATCGCCCGCATCATGTAGAGCGAGAAGCCCTTGGCCTGTTCGAGGGTGATCTGCGGCGGCATGGCCAGTTCCTGCTTGGCGGTCATCACGTCCACCAGCACCGGGCCGGGCGTGGCGAAGGCCTCGTCCAGCGCCGCCGGCAGTGCCTTGGCGTCGTCGACGCGGATGCCCTTGATGCCGATCGCCTCGGCCACCTTGACGAAGTCCGGGCTGTTGAGGTCGGTGTCGTCGGAGATGTAGCCGCCGGCCTTCATCTCCATGGCGACGAAGCCGAGCGAGCGGTTGTGGAAGATGATGATCTTCAGCGGCAGGTCCAGCTGGCGAACGCTGAGGATGTCGCCCATCAGCATGGCAAAGCCGCCGTCGCCGCACAGCGCCACCACCTGCCGCTTCGGGTCGATGCCCTGCGCGCCGATGCCCTGCGACAGGGCGTTGGCCATCGAGCCGTGGTTGAACGAGCCGACCAGCCGCCGCTTGCCGTTCATCGTCACATAGCGCGCCGCCCAGACGGTGGGCGTGCCGACGTCGCAGGTGAAGATGGCGTCGTCCGCCGCCTTCTCGCTGACGAGGCGGGCGAGATACTGCGGATGGATCTGACCCTTGGCGCCATCGGGCGTCGCGAGGTCGTCGAGCCCCTTGCGCGCCTTGGCATAGTGGTCGAGCGCCGTCTTGAGGAAGGCGTCGTCGCGCTTCTCGGGCAGCTTCTTGAGCAGTGCCTCAACCGTCGCCTTGACGTCGCCGACGATGCCGAGATCGATCTGCGTGTGGGCGCCGAGGCTTTCCGGCCGGCTGTCCACCTGGGCGATCTTCGCGCCGGCCGGGTAGAAGGCGCGATACGGGAAGGACGAGCCGAGGATCAAGAGCGTGTCGGCCGCGCCCATGGCGTGATAGCCCGAGGAAAAGCCGATCAGCCCGGTCATGCCGACGTCATAGGGGTTGTCGTATTCCACGTGCTCCTTGCCGCGCAGGGCATGGACGATCGGCGCCTTCAGCCGGGCGGCCAGCGCCACCACCTCGTCATGCGCCTCGGCGCAGCCGGCGCCGCACAGCAGCGTCACCTTGGAGCTGGCGTTGAGCATCTCGGCCAACTCGTCCACCTGCGCCTCCGACGGCACCAGACGGCCGAGCTCCGGCTCGCGCCAGCGG
The DNA here is from genome assembly GCA_029976075.1 of Pleomorphomonas sp. Lineage (GTDB taxonomy): Bacteria > Pseudomonadota > Alphaproteobacteria > Rhizobiales > Pleomorphomonadaceae > Pleomorphomonas. The sequence continues at coordinate 5,027 of JARKNW010000082.1, read as the reverse complement.
ATGTCGACGCCCTCCGGCATCGGCTTCAGCGCCACGTCGCCCGGCAGCACGATGACGGCGACGCCCTTCTTGGCGATGGCGGTGCGCACGGCGATTTCAAGGACACGCGGCATCTGGTCGGGGTTGGTCACCAACTCGCAATAGACCGAGCACTCGCGGAACAGCTCCTGCGGATGCGTCTCCTGGAAATAGCCGGAGCCGATCTCCGACGAGGGAATGTGGGCGGCGATCGCCAGCACCGGCACATGGCTGCGCTGGCAGTCGAACAAGCCGTTGATCAGGTGCAGGTTGCCCGGCCCGCACGACCCCGCGCACACCGCCAGTTCACCAGTGATATGCGCCTCGGCCCCGGCCGCAAACGCCGCCGCCTCCTCGTGCCGCGTCCCCATCCAGCGGATCTCGCCCAGCCGGTGCAAGCTGTCGCTGAGGCCATTGAGGCTGTCGCCCGTCACCCCCCAGATGCGCTTGACCCCGGCCTCGCCAAGAAAGCGGGCGATGTAATGGGCAATGGATTCGGACATGAGATGAGATCTCCTGCAAAAGTGCTGGCGGCGGGGAACGCCGCGAAATGCTGAACACGTCAAGAAACGAACGTGGGACACGAACGAACGAGATTCAATCGACAAGCCAATGCGCTGACGGGGCGGCAGCCATGCCGAGAGGAGGACGGCAAAACTCACCCACCGGAGGAGCCGTTCCCCAGCGGGCGCGGAATACGGAGAGAATAACAAAGATTGTCATTTTATGTTATCCGCCCCATACTAGAACAAAAGGAGACCTCGCCATGGGCAACCTCAATGTATCGCTGACCGAGGAGTTGGTGAGCTACGTCAAAACCAAGGTGGACTCTGGCCGCTATGCCTCATCCAGCGAGGTCGTGCGAGAGGCCCTGCGGCTCATGGAAAAACACGAACAGGCCGAAAGCGAAAGGCTGCGCTTTCTTCAACAGGCTTGGCAGGACGGCATCGAAAGCGGCGATTTTCAGCCGCTCGATGCCGAGGCCGTCAAGGCCGAGGGCCGCAAGCGCCTGATGGCCAAAGACTAGCCATGGCGACCGTCACCTATTCCGCCATGGCGCGCGCCGACATGGTTGAACTCTGGGTTTGGATCGCCAGCAAGTCAGGCGAGGAAGTCGCCGACACGATCACCGACCGCATCGAGCGCCGCATCGCCATGCTCGGCGACAACCCGCTGATGGGCCCTGCCCGCTCCGACATCGCCGAAGGAGCACGGCACCTCACCTGCGAGCGCTGGCTCGCCCTGTACAGGATCAAGCCCGATGGGTTCAGATTGTGCGTGTCGTGGATGGGGTACAGGACGTGCTGCATGTGTCTCTGGGAGAGGCCGGGCTGTGAAGGCGTGTTCAGCGCAGTGGTAACAAGAAGCTATTCAGCCTTCAGTCACAAGACGCGGCCGGATGAAACTTCAGTGGCAGGCCATAAGGCGCCAAAATCAAACGACAAAACCGATGCGTTGATAGGACGAATGCCATGCTGATAGGAGGGGCGGGGTTTGAGGCTGAAGATTAGGCAAAACACGCTGCCCTCTATATGCACATGCAGCGTCTAGGCATCACGTTCAGCCGCCCCGACACCCTGCGCCAAACTCAGCTCGTAGGCTGCAAGGAACGCACGACGCTGAGGGCAGTCTTTCATTATTGCCAGCTGTATTGCCGCATAGAGAGACCAACATGCCTGACCAAAGTTTGCATCTGAAAAGCGTCCTTCCTTAAAAGCCGTCGATCTCAAATTGAACAGCCGAAACACTTCCGCATTCGCCACGTCTGAGCCAAGCTCTTCCTTGAAGAACCTCTTGCGCTTTTCGCCGTTATTTCCCATTCCAGGATGTAGATGGATGATTGTCTCAAAGGCCAACCACAGCAAGATGAACTGCTCATCAGGATAAGCTTGGGCGAAAGCCTTATCGAGGAGAATGGCAGCCTCCTCTGGGATCGGCATCAAAGCCGCATCTTCTATTGGAGGATCTGCAAACATGTTCAGGTTTTGATTATCGAACTGTGAGGCATAGCCTAGTTCTGAAGAGGTTTTCCCATCAGTATCATCCACAGAGAAGTGGCTCTCAAAAACCAACTCGCGCGCCACAGGGACTCCAAAAATCATACGAAGCGCGTTGGCGACAACTATTACGAGACTTCTTGACCCTTTGGCTGCCTCAATGTCTTTATAACAAAATGTCAGCTTCAGGTTATTACTTCCAATTGGAATTGAGACAGGATTCCCCATCGATATACACTGACCTGATGGTTGATAATGCCGAAACCACCGTATACGAGAGGCGCTTCCATCTTGAGGAATGACTAGAGAAACATCAATGTTCTCAAATCTGCTGGCTTCCAAGAAATGTCTAATTTTAGGAAGGTCCGCTCTCTGGAGAGAGGAGCTCCATATTCTTTCTTCAAAATGACTGAATCCGCGAGGCGCCCACTCGTTGATTATTCTGATGTGCGGATTTTCCATGTCGTTCGACCGTCCATCCAGATTTGCTTTTCACAACAATGTGGCTCGACGCGAAGCACCATTCGAAACATTACCGCCAACAAGACAAGCAGCGGCGATTACACGCTTCAGTGCGCCATACATCAACAGAACGAGCTCCCCCGCGCGTAGCAATTGAAGCGCTCGACCGCCTCGTTGTATTCCCGAATGATGGCCGACTTCTCGTCATTCAGACAATCGAAGTAGCGCTCAATACTGTCCTGATAGGACTCCATTTCGGACTTGCAGGACTCGAACTCCCAATCGCTATCGAACTTGCCCATCATGGGACACGACGGCGCGGTCGGCCTTGTGCAAAACAGCCCTATGGCCGATGCGGGCTGATGCAGCACAACAAGACACATCGCGGCCGCAGCAAGCCCCGATACCCCTTTCAAGAAAAGCACGATAAGCCCCCCGCTCGGGCACCTCACGAGATGCGTCCCAGCTCGCCGACTATGGCGCGAGGATTGACGGGCAGCAACCAGAACTATCGCCTATCAACCGGAGCAGGAGATGGGCAAACGTACTGCCTCCTTGCCTCCTCCCCACTCTTGATGTACGTTCCTCAGGACTCGCTTGAATCCCCTTAATTCTCTTAAAATCCCCACCGAAATATGCACCTTTTCCCTTTCGGGTGCGTACCTCAAAAAGTTCAAGCGAACGGAGGAGTTAGCTGATGCCCAAGCAGATGACCTTTGGCGTGATCGTCGGAAACCGCGGTTTCTTCCCCAGCCATCTCGCCGCCAGCGGCCGGCTTGAGATGATCGCCGCCCTTGAGAAGCAGGGCTATAAGGCGATCGTCGTATCGCCCGAAGAGACCGCCCACGGCGCCGTGGAGACCTACAAGGAAGCCGAGATCTGCGCCGCGCTGTTCAAGAAGCACGCCGCCGAGATCGACGGCATCATCATCACCCTGCCGAACTTCGGTGAAGAGCGCGGCCTTGCCGACGCCCTGCGCCTCGCCGGCCTCGACGTTCCCGTGCTGATCCAGGCGACGCCCGACGAAGCCGGCAAGATGGCCATCACCCATCGCCGCGACAGCTTCTGCGGCAAGATGTCGATCTGCAACAACCTGCAGCAGTATGGCATCAAGTATTCGCTGACGACGCTGCACACCGAGGCCCCCGACTCGCCCGAGTTCGAGGCCGACCTCAAGTGGTTCGCCGCCGTCTGCCGCGTCGTCCGTGGCTTCAAGAACCTGCGCATCGGCGCCGTCGGCGCCCGCCCGGCCGCCTTCAACACCGTCCGCTATTCGGAAAAGCTGCTCGAGCGTTCGGGCATCACCGTCGACACGCTGGACCTGTCCGAAGTGCTCGGCCGCATCGGCAAGCTCAAGGATGATGACGCCGCCGTTCAGGCCAAGCTCGCCGAGATCAAGGCCTACGTGCCCACCGGCCACACGCCGCAGGCCGCCCTCATCAAGATGTCCAAGCTCGGCGCCGTGCTGGACAACTGGGTGGAGACCAACCGCCTGACCATCACCTCCGTGCAGTGCTGGACCAGCCTCGAAGAGTTCTTCGGCATCGTGCCCTGCACCGTCATGAGCATGATGAGCCAGAAGCTGCTGCCGTCGGCCTGCGAGGTCGATACGCTGGGCTCGCTCTCCATGTACGCCCTGGGCCTTGCCAGCGAGACGCCGTCGGCGCTGCTCGACTGGAACAACAACTACGGTGGCGACCCCAACAAGGCCGTCTGCTTCCACTGCTCGAACCTGCCCAAGCACTTCTTCAACGAAGGCGTGAAGATGGACTACCAGCAGATCATCGCTGGCACGGTGGGCGCCGAGAACACCCATGGCACGCTGGACGGCAAGGTGAAGGCCGGCGCCATGACCTTCCTGCGCCTCTCCACCGACGACTTCTCGGGCAAGATCAAGGGCTACACCGGCCAGGGCTCGTTCACCGACGACCCGCTGAACACCTTCGGCGGCGCCGGCGTGGTGAACATCCCCAACCTGCAGAAGCTCCTGCGCTACATCTGCGAGAACGCCTTCGAGCACCACGTGGCGACGAACTTCTCCTCGTCGGCCGCCGCCGTGACCGAAGCTGCGACGAAGTATCTCGGCTGGGACATGTACGTCCACGAGTGAGCCTGCCCGAAACTCTACTGGGGCGGAGATATCTAGGCATCCACTTGTCCCGAAAAGTCTTCAACTTTTCGGGCGGATGCCGTGGCTTAGTCTTCTGTGCTTTCGGTGCTGACGGACAGAACGTCCGCTGCGCTCCGGTTCTCGAAGCCGTCGCCATCTGCCCGCCCCAGCGAGTTTCAGATCAGACTCAGCGTCTCGCCTTGAATTTGCGTTCCGGCGGCTCGCCTGCCGGAACCTGTTTTCTCGACTTGGCCGATATGGTCTCGCCCGGTGTTGACAGCGGGCGGATATAATGTGGATTATTGTAATCCAGTTTAGAAGCCTTTGAAAAGTATGGGATTCGTTCGGAACGGCCAACCGGCCGCCTGAGGTGAGTTTACGTTTCCAGGAGCACTCATGCGTCCGACAGTCCACGACGTTGCCAAAGCCGCCGGCGTTGG
>JARKNW010000061.1 GCA_029976075.1 Pleomorphomonas sp. | reverse complement strand
GGCGGCTACGGACGATGAACTTGTCCGTGGACTTGTTCGACCTCGTCTTCTTGCCCTTGGTCGGCTTGCCCCACGGGGTGACCGGATGACGGCCACCCGAGGTGCGGCCTTCACCACCGCCGTGCGGATGGTCGATCGGGTTCATGGCGACGCCGCGGTTGACCGGGCGCTTGCCCAGCCAGCGATTGCGGCCGGCCTTGCCGATCGAGACGTTGGCGTGGTCCGGGTTCGACACGGCGCCGATGGTGGCAAAGCAGGTGCCGAGCACCTTGCGCTGTTCACCGGAGTTGAGGCGAACCACGGTGTAACCCTGGTCGCGACCAACGATCTGCGCGTAAGAACCAGCCGAACGGGCAATCTGGCCGCCCTTGCCGGGCTTCAGCTCGACATTGTGAACCAGCGTGCCGACCGGGATGGCCGACAGCTGCATCGCATTGCCGGGCTTCACGTCGGCGGCCACGGCGGCGACGACGGTGTCGCCGACGGCCAGGCGCTGCGGGGCCAGGATGTAGCTCAGCTCGCCGTCCTGATACTTGATCAGGGCGATGAAGCCGGTGCGGTTGGGATCGTACTCCAGACGCTCGACCACGGCGGTGACGCCGAGCTTGCGACGCTTGAAGTCGATGAGGCGGTACGAGCGCTTGTGACCACCACCACGATGGTAGGCGGTGATACGGCCGAGGTTGTTGCGACCGCCGGTCTTGCTAAGACCCTCGGTCAGCGCCTTCACCGGCGCGCCCTTGTGAAGCTCGGAGCGATCGACGAGGACCAGCTGACGCTGGCCCGGGGTCGTCGGCTTGTAATATTTGAGTGCCATAATCGTCCTGCCGCTCGGATCAGAGGCCCGTCGTGATGTCGATCGAATGGCCCTCTTCGAGGGTCACGACCGCTTTCTTCACGTCGGACTGGGTGCCAATGATGCCCCGGAAGCGCTTCGTCTTGCCCTTCCGCACGAGCGTGTTGACGCTCTTGACCTTGACCGAGAAGAGCTGCTCGACGGCAGCCTTGATCTCGGGCTTGGTCGCGGTCTTGGCAACGTTGAAGACCACCTTGTTGTTCTCAGCCTGGATGGTCGCCTTCTCGGTGACCACCGGCATGCGGATGATGTCGTAGTGCTTCAGATTGGTCATTTGAACCGCTCCTCAAGCGCCGACACGGCCGCCTTGGTGAGAACCAGCGTGTCACGACGCAGAATGTCGTAGACGTTGATGCCCTGCACGGGCAGCACGTCGATCTGCGGAATGGCACGGGCCGCCAGGCGGAACTGATCCTGCGGAGTGGCTCCGTCGATGATCAGCGCGTTGGTGAGACCGAGCGCGGCGAGCTTCGTCTTCAGGACCTTCGTCTTGGCCTCGGCGGCAACCGCCTCTTCCAGGACGACGATATTGGCACCCTTGGCCTTGGCCGACAGGGCGAGCTTCAGGCCGAGGGCCCGAACCTTCTTGGGCAGGTCGTGCTCATGGCTGCGCACGACGGGACCGAAGGCCTTGCCACCACCACGGAACTGCGGAGCCGCCTTGTTACCGTGACGGGCGCCACCGGTGCCCTTCTGCCGATACATCTTCTTGCCGGTCTTGGTGACCTCTGTACGAGTCAGGGTCTTGTGGGTACCGGCCTGGCGCTTGGCGAGCTGCCAGCGCACGACGCGCTGCAGGATGTCGGCGCGCGGATCGAGACCGAAGATCTCATCCGAAAGCGCGACCGTCCCGGCTACGGCGCCATCGAGGGTCTTGACTTCGAGTTCCATCACTCACCTGCCTCCGCGGTCGCAGCGGGCGCCGCCTTGCGGAACTTGCCCGGGGTGGGAACACCTTCCGGAAGCTTCTTCTTGACCGCGTCGCGGACGAGGATCCAGCCGCCCTTGGCACCGGGAACCGCGCCCTCGACCAGGATCAGACCGCGATCGGCGTCGGTGCGCACGATCTTGAGGTTCTGAGTGGTCACGCGCTCGTCACCGAGATGACCAGGCATCTTCTTGTTCTTGAAGACCTTGCCCGGATCCTGACGCTGACCCGTCGAACCCAGCACGCGGTGCGAAACCGAGTTACCGTGGGTGGCGCGGCCGCCGTGGAAGTTCCAGCGCTTCATGGCGCCGGCGAAACCCTTACCAATCGAGGTACCGGTAACGTCGACGAACTGGCCGGCAACGAAGTGATCGGCCGTCAGTTCGGCACCCACCTCGATGAGATTCTCGGGCGACACCCGGAACTCGGCAAGCTCACGCTTGGGCTCGACCTGCGCCACGGCAAAGTGGCCGCGCATCGCCTTCGAGACATTCTTGACCTTGACAGTACCGGCGCCCAACTGGACCGCGGTATAGCCGTTCTTTTCTTCGGTACGGTGAGCAACCACCTGGCAGTTCTCAAGCTTGAGAACCGTCACGGGACCATGCTCGCCTGCGTCGTTGTAGACGCGGGTCATGCCGACCTTCTGTGCAATGACACCTGAGCGCATAGCGTTCTCTCTCAACCCGGCTCTTGTTCTCAGAGCTTGATCTCGACGTCCACGCCGGCCGCGAGGTCGAGCTTCATCAGCGCGTCCACGGTCTGCGGGGTCGGATCGATGATGTCCAGGAGGCGCTTGTGGGTGCGCATCTCGAACTGTTCGCGGCTCTTCTTGTCGATATGGGGCGACCGGTTGACCGTGAACTTCTCGATTCGCGTCGGAAGCGGAACCGGGCCCCGGACCTGCGCGCCCGTGCGCTTGGCCGTGTTGACGATCTCGCGCGTCGAGGCATCGAGGATACGATGATCGAACGCTTTGAGACGGATACGGATATTCTGACCGTTCATTTCTTTACCTCTAGAGGAGACGTGGGCGGAGCGAACTCCGCCCCGTATCACCTCGAAACGATCAATTACTCGACGATGGCGGCGACGACGCCGGCGCCGACGGTACGGCCGCCTTCACGGATAGCGAAGCGCAGCTTCTCTTCCATGGCGATCGGAACGATCAACTGGACGTTCATCGTCACGTTGTCGCCCGGCATCACCATCTCGACGCCTTCGTTCAGCGTCACCACGCCGGTCACGTCCGTCGTGCGGAAGTAGAACTGCGGGCGGTAGTTGGTGAAGAACGGCGTGTGACGGCCACCCTC
>JARKNW010000056.1 GCA_029976075.1 Pleomorphomonas sp. | reverse complement strand
AAGAACACCACGCTCAGCCCGTCGCAGGAGCGCCGCTACAAGAAGCTCGAGGAAGAGATCCAGGAAGACGTCAAGTCGCTCTCCCTCAACGCCGCGCGCATCGAGGCGCTGGTCGAGCAGCTCTACGACATCAACAAGAAGCTGATGGGCTACGAGGGCAAGCTCCTCCGCCTCGCTGAAAGCTATGGCGTCGGCCGCGAGGACTTCCTGCGCCAGTACCAGGCGTCCGAACTCGATCCCAACTGGATCCGCCGCGTCGCCTCGCTGGCCTCCAAGGGCTGGAAGGAATTCGTCGCCAAGGAAAAGGAAGACATCCGCGAGCTGCGTCAGACCATCCAGACGCTGTCCTCGGAAACCGGCCTCGAACCCGGCGAGTTCCGGCGCATCGTCCACCTCGTCCAGAAGGGCGAGAAGGAAGCGCGCATCGCCAAGAAGGAGATGGTGGAGGCCAACCTGCGCCTCGTCATCTCCATCGCCAAGAAGTACACCAACCGCGGCCTGCAGTTCCTCGACCTGATCCAGGAAGGCAACATCGGCCTGATGAAGGCGGTCGACAAGTTCGAGTACCGCCGTGGTTACAAGTTCTCGACCTACGCCACCTGGTGGATCCGGCAGGCGATCACCCGCTCGATCGCCGACCAGGCCCGCACCATCCGCATTCCGGTGCACATGATCGAGACGATCAACAAGATCGTCCGCACGTCGCGCCAGATGCTGCACGAGATCGGCCGCGAGCCGACGCCGGAAGAGCTGGCCGAGAAGCTGGCAATGCCGCTCGAGAAGGTGCGCAAGGTCCTGAAGATCGCCAAGGAGCCGATCTCCCTCGAAACGCCGATCGGCGACGAGGAAGACAGCCATCTCGGTGACTTCATCGAGGACAAGAACGCCATCCTGCCGATCGACGCGGCCATCCAGTCGAACCTGCGCGAGACCACCACGCGCGTGCTCGCCTCGCTGACGCCCCGCGAGGAGCGCGTGCTGCGCATGCGCTTCGGCATCGGCATGAACACCGACCACACGCTGGAAGAAGTCGGCCAGCAGTTCTCGGTGACGCGCGAACGTATCCGCCAGATCGAAGCAAAGGCGCTGCGCAAGCTCAAGCACCCGAGCCGCAGCCGCAAGCTCCGCAGCTTCCTCGACAACTGAGGAAGAGGGCAGGCAGAAGAAGATCAAGACGGCGGGTCGAAGGGCCCGCCGTTTTTCATCATGTCGACGAGGTTAAGGACGCTATTGCCGGCTTCCATAGGGCGACATACGATCTGGAGATGCAGCTCCATCCAGAAGTCGCCCAGTTTGCCGCCCTGCTGAGCCGTCTCGAACAGCATTTGACCAAGCATGAAGCCCCCGATTGGGCTACTCAGGTGGGACGCTGTCGCGCGTCTGTAGAGAAAGACGACGCTTGGGGGCTCCACAGCTTTCTGGGTTTGTTTGGTGGCATGGGGTCGCTCAACGACCTGGTGCTCCAGCGCGATGGGCAGGCGCTGACAGCCGAGAACGACAGGCTCCGGGAAATGCTTGAGGAGGCCTGGACGCTTGGTGCGAGGTTGCAACGCGAGGAGGCTGCGTCTCATCGCCCCGAAGGTATCCTGTAGGCCCCTGTCCGGGAATACTCAGGGCGCAGCTGGATTCGTCGCTTCAGCAAGTCTCTTCCGCGTCGTCTCGAGAGACCGAGAGAAGACTGTGGTGTCGTCGAGCGCGCGGGACAGCACCAGCGCGCCCTGGATGGCGATTACCGTTTCCTCCGAGAGCACGCGGGCGATATCGGGGGCAGAGCCGGCCCTTTCGAGCGCCGAGGCCAACGCTGCCCGCCATTCGGCAAAATAGCCTTTGACGGCCGTGGCGAAGCGGTCGCGGACGTTGTCGAGCGCGAAGGCGCCGACGAGGCAGATGCGCTGGCCGGAGCGGAAATAGTCGTCGACCGCGCCGATCATGCCGTCGATGGCGGCGCGCGGGTCAGGGGCCTCGCGCAGCGGCCTATAGACCTCGGCCTCGAACCACGCTTCGATCTCCTGGAGCACGGCAGCCGCCATCTCCTCCTTGCCGCCGGGGAAGAAGTGATAGAGGCTGCCCTTGCCGAGCCCGGTCCTCTCGCCGATCACCGCAAGGCTGGCGCCGTCGAAGCCATACTCGCGGAACACCTCGCCAAGCAGCGGGACGACATCGGCACGTTCGGCGATGGTCTTTGCCATGGGGTCATAAGCCAAGTTCGGTGAGGCCGGGATGATCGGCCGGGCGGGGTGCCGACCGGTCCCAGAAGAACTTGCGGTCCGATTCTCCGATCGGCAGATCGTTGATGCAGGCATAGCGCCGTGCCATCAAGCCGTTCTCGTCGAATTCCCAGTTTTCATTGCCATAGGCGCGGAACCAATGGCCGGAATCGTCGCGGTATTCGTAGGCGAAGCGGACGGCGATGCGGTTGCCGGCGGTGGCCCACAGCTCCTTGGTCAGCCGGTAGTCGAGCTCTCGCGCCCACTTGCGGGTGAGAAAGGCGACGATCTCATCACGTCCATTGATGAACTCGGCGCGGTTCCGCCAGCGGCTGTCCGGCGTGTAGGCCAGCGATACCCGCTCGGGATCGCAGCTGTTCCAGCCGTCCTCGGCAGCGCGCACCTTGAGGATGGCGGTTTCTTCGGTGAAGGGCGGCAGGGGCGAGCGTTGCTCGGCCATGGGATACCTCGTATTGTACTGATTGGTAAACTATGGACCAATTGGTACAGCAGGGGGAGGCTACCTGTCAACCCGTCACCTTACCCCCTTGGGCAGACGACCTTCCTGTCGATCCCGAGGCGCATGGCGCTGACGGGGCAATGCCAGATCATCATGGCGACGCACTCGCCGATCCTGACGCGCCATCCGTTCGGCGAGCTGTTGTCTTTCAAGGGCACCGGCGAGCTCCGGGAATTCGCCTTCAAGGCGGGCGAAGACTGGAAGCTCTATGGACGTTTTCTGTCCGATCCCGAGAAGTTCCCCGAGGCGTTTACGGGGATGACGGCTGAAATGACCGCCGGAAATGCATCTGCCTGTTCACTGCCGGCGGAACTCAGTCATCGACGCAGAAGATCAGTCGCATTCATTTTGGTGCATATTAAGCCGCAGGTAGTGAGGCCATGGTCGGGCTTCGAAAAACCTACACACCGTTGGGCTATTCTCTTCAGATTGGCAGTTTACCCTATATTCACGCAATAGGGACACTGTTGGTCCAGCTAAAGCCGATGGTTGAGGAAGCCGGTGAAGTCTGCCGCTGACGAACGTTCCAGCCTGAGTGATGGATTATCACCCGATACCGGCGATTGGTTTTACTCACCGGCATTCCCCGCTATCTGCCTGGACGAGGGCGGCTTGGTTCTCGACGTCAACGAGATCTTTGCCCGGACCTTCGATGTTGTCCCGGCAACGGTGATCGGCAGTCGTCTGGACAGCCTCGTGCCTGCCGATGCGCGCGCCGCGCTGTCCGCCGCCTTGGCCGCTCTCCATGTCTCTCCCCGCAACACGCGGCAGATGGACCTCTGCCTGTGTCTGCCCGGTCGCCAGTCCCGCTGGTTCCGCGCTGTTTTCTTCATTCCCCGCAGCATCGGCGCGGTGCCTGACCGGAGGCTCGTGGCCGCGCAGCTGTGCGAGATCGATGACCTGACGACGCGCGCCCAAAGCCTCGCCGAGCTTACCCAAAGCTGGAACGAGGCCATGGGGGCGGCCAAGATCGGGATCTGGGATGCCGATCTGGTTCAGCGCGTCACCACCTTCTCCGACATGTGGTACCAGATCAGGGGGCTGAAGCGGGGTGACCCGGCTCCCTCCAGACACTCCGAGATCCTCGAGTTCATCCATCCGAGCGATCGCCAGCACGTGATGGAAGAGTTCGCCCGTCAGCGTTTGCCCGGCTTCACCGAATGTCGGTACGAGTACCGCTACAAGCATGCCGATGGCCGCTGGATCTGGATCGAATGCCGCGGCTCGTGCGCGCAGCGGATCGACGGCAAGGTCGTCCGCATCATCGGAAGTGACATCGATATCACTGAACGCAAGCTGGCCGAGGAGCGGCTATCGCTGGCAACCAGCCGCCTGCAACTTGCCATGGAAGCGTCGCGCATTGGCGTCTTCGATGCCGACTTCAGCACCGGCTATACCAACTGGGATGCGCCGACGCGGGCGATCTACGGCATTGGCGGCGATCAGCAGATCAAGTTCGGCGGGCTTTGGGAGAGCATGCTGCATCCCGACGATCGCGATCGGGTCATCAAGGCGGTCGAGGATCACATCGCCAGGCTGACGCCTTACGACAACCAGTTCCGGATCATCCGGCCCGACGGCAGCATTCGCCATATCCGGACGCGCACGCTGCCCTTCATCGACGTAGACGGCAGCAAGCGCATGATCGGCGTCAACTGGGACGAGACCGACGATATCCTGCTGCGCCTCGATCTCGAAAAGGCCAAGACGCTGGCGGAAGCGCGCAACCGCGAGCTCGAGGTTGCCAAGGCGGAGATCGAGCGCATTGCCATGCTCGACCCTCTTACCGAGTTGCCGAACCGTCGCTTTCTCGATCAGCGCATGTCGGTTCTGGCTGCCCGAAGTCTCGACCATGAGCACGGTCTGGCAATCCTGCATATCGATCTCGATCGCTTCAAGCAGATCAACGACACCTTCGGCCACAGTGTCGGCGATGCCGTGCTCCAGCATGTCGGTCGCCTGTTGCAAGGTGAAGCGGGCGAGGACGGGCAGGTCTTCCGTATCGGTGGCGACGAGTTCGTGATGGTTCGGCCGTACGACGGCGATTATGCGGAGCTCGAAGCTCTGGCGACGCGGCTTGTCGAGGCTTTGAGGCGGCCGGTGGCCGTGCGCGGACACGACTGCCGCTTCGGTGCCAGCATTGGCATTGCCGTCGGTGTCGGTAAGGGGATCGACCCGCAGCAGCTGCTGCTCAACGCCGACATCGGTCTCTACAGCGCCAAGAGCGGCGGCAAGAACCGCTGGGCCTACTTCCGGCGCGAATCCCACGACCGCATGATCCTGACCAAGCAGATTTCCGACGACATCCTGCGCGGTCTCGAACGCGACGAGTTCAAGCCCTACTATCAGCTTCAGTTTCGCGCCGGGTCGCTTGAGATCATCGGCGTCGAGGCCTTGGCACGCTGGCAGCATCCCGAGGGTGGAATCCTGACGCCCGACAAGTTCATCGCCATCGCCGATGAACTCGGCATTCTGAGCGAGATTGACGGCGTCATCCTCAAGAAGGCGATCGCCGATTGCGAGCGGCTTGAGCTATCGGGCATTCATATTCCCAAGTGCTCGGTCAACGTTTCGGCGGGACGGTTGCGCGATCCAGGCCTCGCGGACCTGTTGAGCGGCCTGCCTCGATCGCGTTGCCCGCTCTCGTTCGAACTCATCGAGTCGATCTTCCTCGACGAACTCGAGGATCAGATCGCCGTCAATATCGCGCATATCCGGGATGCCGGCATCGGGATCGAGATTGACGATTTCGGCAGTGGTCACGCGTCGATCACCAGCTTGCTGCACCTGAGGCCGGACGTCATCAAGATCGATCGCCAACTCGTCAGCACCATTCCCAGTTCCGCCGAACGGCGGAAACTGATCGGCGCCATCGTCGATATGGGACACTCGCTGGGGGTCAAGGTGATCGGTGAAGGAGTCGAGACCAAGGATCACGCCTACTGGCTGCATGTGTTGAAGTGCGATTACCTGCAAGGCTTCGGACTGGCGCTGCCCATGTCGGCCGACCAGCTCTTCGACTTCATTCGGCGCGAAGCCTGGCGGGACGATTACGATGGCTCGGCCGGCTGATCTGAGGTCAGCCAGATTTCACCGGCCCACCAGCGCGGTCAGCTCCGTCACCAGTGCGTCGAACACGGCACGGCAGCGGGTGTTGCCGCTGAGGTCCTCGTGCATCACCACCCATGTCTCCAGATCCTCGCCGAAGGCGTCGGGTAGCACGCGCACGAGGTCGGGGTCGGCCTCGGCGATGATGGTCTGGCAGATGCCGATGCCGAAACCGGCGCGGATGGCCGTGAGGTGGGCGATGTTGCTGTCGACGCGCAGGGCGAAAGTGGATCGCTCAAGACCGGGATGGCGCTCGGCGAAGGCGCGGATGGCTGGTGTCTCGGCGTCATAGCCGATCAGATCGTGCTGCTTGAGATCGTCCATGCTGTTGGGTGTGCCGCGCCGGGCCAGATAGTCCTTGTGGGCGTGCAGGCCCACCGGGAAGACGCCGATCCGCTTGGCGAGCAACGCCTGCTGCTCGGGTCGGACCATGCGGATGGCGATGTCGGCCTGGCGCTTCAGGAGGTCGTCGACGGCATTGGAGAGCGACAACTCTATGGTCAGCCTCGGGTAGCGCCGGCGAAGCCGCGTCAGGATGGCCGGCAGGTGGATGATGCCGACCACCTCGCTGGCGCTGATGCGGACCGTGCCGTCCACCTCGCCGCTGCGGCCCTCGGCGGTGCGGAGAAGGGCGGCGGATGTCGAGGCCATCAGGCTGGCGAAGGGCCGAAGTTCCAGCGCAGCATCGGTGGGCGACAGGCCGCGCGAGGTGCGCAGGAACAGCGGCGCGCCCACCGCTTCCTCGAGCGCGTCGATATGGCGGGCGATGCTCGGTTGCGTCAGGCCGAGCGCCCGCGCCGCGCCGGACAGCGAGCCCTCGGCGAGCACGGCGTTGAAGGTGCGGTAAAGATCCCAGCTTGGTTCCTGGCTCATTGATTTTCGTATAGCATATGCATGTAATTCGGCAATTTCGTTTATCTCTGGATGACGCCATCTTCGATCCATCAACTGATGGAGACTGACGATGGACAACAGGATCGCACTCGTTCTCGGCGCCACCGGCGGCATCGGTGGCGAGCTGGCTTCTCAACTGGCATCGAATGGTTGGCAGGTGCGGGCGCTCAACCGCAATCCTGACAGGGCCGGCAGGGACGACCGCTTCCAATGGATCAAGGGCGACGCCATGCAAGCGGCCGACGTTGCCCGAGCGGCCAACGGTGCATCGCTGATCGTGCACGCCGTCAATCCGCCCGGTTATCGCGACTGGGAGAAGGTGGTGTTGCCGATGCTCGACAACACCATCGCCGCCGCCGAGGCGAACGGCGCCCGCATCCTCCTGCCCGGCACCGTCTATAACTACGGCCCCGACGTTTTTCCCGTGATCACCGAGGACGCGCCGCAAACCCCGCTCACCCGCAAGGGCAAGATCCGCCGGGAAATGGAGCTTCGGCTGAAAGCGGCGGCGGCGCGCGGCAAGGCCAGGGTGCTGATCGTCCGGGCCGGCGATTTCTTTGGCGCGCGGGCGGTCAACAGCTGGTTCAGCCAAGGCTTGGCCAAGGCCGGTCGCCGCCCCAAGGCGATCACCTATCCCGGCAAGCGTGGCGTCGGCCATCAGTGGGCCTATCTGCCCGATCTGGCCGAGACCATGCTGCGGTTGGCCGAACACCCCGGCCTCGATGATTTCGCCACGTTCAACTTCGGCGGCCATTGGGACGGCGACGGCACGGCGATGATCGGAGCGATCCGGCAGGCACTGGGCGAGCCCTTCCTGCCGGTGAAGGGGATGCCCTGGTGGATCATGCGCCTCGCCTCGCCCTTCGTGCATTTCTTCAGGGAAGTCCTGGAGATGCGGTACCTCTGGCAGGTGCCGGCACGGCTCGACAATGCCAAGCTCGTGGCCCTGCTAGGCTCCGAGCCGCACACCCCGATTGAGGACGCGGTGCGGGCGACACTCAAGGGGACCGGGTGCCTTGGGGATGAGGTTGTCGGGAGAGCAATGGGCGGGGCCGGATTGTCGAAGGTCTGAACGGATGGTCCGCACGGGGGGGCATGCCGGCCTTCCGCCTAGCAAGCCGTCGTCTGGACAAACAAAACGCCATGGCGGCAGAATGGAGCGGTGGATGGAGGCGCCGCCTGGGAGTGGCGGAAGCGGTGGTCGCGACGGGCATCTCGATTGCCGTATCGGTCGCGTCGGTGCGAGGGACAAGGCTGAGGATGGCGAAGCGCTCGGACGATGCTGGTGCGACACGGGAGGAGGCGCTGGCGCCATTGGCCAGAACGCCGGCCCGGCAGCTCGCAATCGGCTCGTCCGGCCGGTTCGCCATCGGCGCGGCGATCGGCGCGGGACTGGTGGCGCGGGCCGCCGTGCGCGGTGGCGCCGATTTCATCCTGGCGCTGAGTGCCGGCCGGGTGCGCGTCATGGGGGCGCCTTCGGTCGTCTCGATGCTTCCGATCCATGAAAGCAATGCTTTCGTGGCGGAGTTCGCCAGGGCCGAGATCCTGGGCCGCGTCGATGTCCCCGTGCTGTTCGGCGCCTCGACGCTCGATCCGCGCACCGATATTCCGGCGCTCGTCCGACAAATCGCCGCGTGGGGGTTTGACGGGGTGATCAATTTCCCCAGCGTCATCCTGCTGGACGATGACGCGCGGCAGCGCATGGCGCGTGCCGGTTTTGGCTGGCAGCGGGAGGTCGAGCTGATCTCCGCGGCGAAGCGGGCCGGTCTTTTCGCCGCCGCCTATGTTCGCACGGCCCAGCAGGCGGCCGACATGGCCACGGCGGGCAGCGGACTTGTCTGTGTCAACTTCGGCTGGACGGCCGGCGGTGTCGCCGGCGAGCCCGCCACGCAGGACACGGCCGACGCCGCCGCCGAGGCAAAGGCGGTTTTCCGGCAGGTTCGGCGTGTCAGTCCCAGGACGCTGTGCTTTCTGGAGGGCGGGCCGATCGCCACGCCGCAGGCGGCTGCCGAGGTGTGCCAGGCCAGCAATGCCGATGGCTATATCGCCAGCTCGACCATCGATCGCATTCCGCTGGAGACGGCGGTGTTCGATGTCGCCACGGCGTTCAAGGCGGTGGCCGGCCTGACGCGCAAGGTCGAGGCGCTCAAGAACGAGATGCTGGGTGATGGCCGCCGGTTCGGGCTCTACGGACGGTCGGCGGCGATGGCCCAACTGGTTCGCATGATCGAGCGCCTTGCCGACAGCGACCTGACGGTGATGATCCAAGGGGCCAGCGGCACCGGCAAGGAGCTGGTGGCGCAGGCGCTTCACCGGGGGAGCCGGCGGCGCGACTGTCCGTTCGTCGCCGTCAACTGCGCCGCCATTCCGCGCGATCTCATGGAGAGCGAGCTGTTCGGGTTCGAACGCGGCGCCTTCACCGGTGCCAACCGGTCGCGCGTCGGGCGTTTCGAGGAAGCCAACGGCGGAACGCTGTTCCTCGACGAGATCGGCGATCTCGACCTGTCGCTGCAAGGCAAGCTGCTGCGCGTTCTCGAGACCGGCGTCATAGAACGGCTCGGCAGCAACCAGTCGCATCGCCTGAACGTTCGGGTCCTGTGCGCCACCCATCGCGACCTCAGGGCGATGAGCGTCGACGGTCGCTTCCGCGAGGACCTGTTCTTCCGCCTGGGGCAGCTCGATATCCGCGTTCCCGCGTTGTCGGAACGGATCGACGACATCCCGCTCCTGGCGCAGAAGTTCCTGTCCGACTTCGCGGCAAGCCACAACGCCCACCCCAAGGTGTTCGACAACGTCGCCTATCAGATGCTGATCGGTCACTCCTGGCCCGGAAACGTCCGGGAGCTGCGCAATGTCGTGCAGCAAGCCGCGATCCTCACCGATGGCGAGGTGATCGGCGCCGCCGACCTGGTGCCGCTGCTGGGTGCAAAGGCTGTGGGGAAGCCGCAACCTGGCCTGCCGGTCGCCGAAGGCAAGGAGAGGGACACGACGCCCGCCATGACTGCCGAGAACGAGCGGGCCTGGATCGTCGAGGCGCTCGGTCGCAATCGCTTCCGACGTGGCGATACGGCTCGTGAACTCGGTCTGTCGCGCAAGACGCTCTACAACAAGATCCGCCAGTACAAGATCGAATGATCGGTCTCAGCCGAGCGACGCCTCATGCCAACTCGTCCGCGCCGACTGCCCACTCGATGACGGCGTCGCTCCGGGCGATCAACGGTTCCAGGCTTGCTTCATAGGCCGGATGGCGGAACGCCAGAGCGATGGCATCCGGAGCCGCTGCCCGGATGGTATCGAGGGTGTCCATCGCCAAGGCGGCGGGGGTGCTCGCCGGTGACGCTGCTCCGTCGATCGCCGTGGGATAGACGAGCAGTTGCCGGAGACCTGCCTCGATCGCAAGGCGAGCCTGTGCCGGCGTCGCCACCACGGTCATGACCTCAAGCCCCTCGGCCGCGGCGAGCGTCAGCGTTGCCAGTTCCGCCGCGTAATCGGCTCCGGCGTGGCTCAGGGCCTGGGCGATGCCGTCGGTGATCGCGGCGACCGTCGGAAGGTTGATCACCGCGCGGACGCCGGCGGCTCGCAGCATGCCGATGAGCATCGGCGCCGGCCGGAACGGATCGGCGGCGAGGATGCCGGCAAAGATCCCGTCATCACCGAGCGAGCTGGCGGCCGCCAGCGTTGCGCCATTGGCATCACCGATCGGCAGGCATCCCACCAGATCGGCTTCCTCCGCGCTGAGGCCGGCGAAATGAGGACAGACGATCTGAAACTCGCGGGAAGGCCGGGTGACGCGATCGACGATCTTTCCGTTTCTCGACATGCCTGTTCGCCTTCTCATGGTTTCCGGATCGGCGGCATCGCGGCCGTTCGTTGATACAGCATTAACGAGATGAGTAAAAATGGGTACTTTGGGGTAATCGTCTCCGCTTTACCCATCGCCCCCGCCCGAAGCGCCTGATTTTGCTGGATTGCCTCATGGCACGGCATTTGCGTTCTTTTTAATCAGGGCGGGGAGGAAAGTCCGCCTCATCTCGGGAGGAAAACTAGATGCCATCGTCATCCGATGCTGGTCCGGGCGTAGCTTACGTCGCGGGGACCTTCGATACCAAGGGGCCTGAGCTCAGTTTCATCGCCGATTGCTTGCGGACTGCCGGGGTTCGGGCCGTCACGGTGGATCTCAGCACGACCGGCGCAACCTCTTCGGCCGACATATCGGCCGCCACCGTCGCAGGCCATCACCCCGATGGGGCTGCCGCCGTCTTCACCGGCGACCGTGGATCGGCCATCGCGGCGATGACGCAGGCGTTCCGCCGCTTCGTCACGTCGCGCACCGACCTCGGCGGGCTGATTTCGGCCGGCGGCTCCGGCGGCACGGCCCTGGTCACGCCGGCCATGCGCGACCTGGCGGTCGGTGTTCCCAAGGTGATGGTGTCCACCATGGCCTCGGGCGATGTCCGTCCCTATGTCGGTCCATCCGACATCTGCATGATGTATTCGGTGACCGACGTTTCCGGCATCAACCGCATCTCGGAGCAGGTTCTTTCCAACGCCGCCAATGCGCTCGCCGGCATGATCGCCCACCATCGCAAGCCCAGCGCCGCCGGCAAGCCGGCCATCGGCCTCACCATGTTCGGCGTCACCACGCCGTGCGTCCAGGGCGTCACCGCCGCCCTCGCCGATCGCTACGACTGCCTGGTGTTCCATGCCACCGGCACCGGCGGCCAGTCGATGGAAAAGCTCGCCGATTCCCGGCTGCTGGCCGGCGTCATCGACATCTCGACCACCGAGGTCTGCGACCATCTGTTCGGCGGCGTTCTCGCCTGCACCGACGATCGCTTCGGCGCCATCATCCGCACCAAGCTGCCCTACGTGGTGTCGTGCGGCGCCCTGGACATGGTGAACTTCGGCGCGCCGGAAACCGTCCCCGCCCACTACAGCGGCCGCCGCTTCTACCCGCACAATCCGCAAGTCACGCTGATGCGCACGACGGCCGAGGAAAACGCCAAGATGGGCGTGTGGATCGGCGAGCGGCTGAACAGGATGGACGGTCCGGTTCGCCTGCTGATCCCGGAAGGCGGCGTCTCGATGCTCGACCGAGCCGGACAGCCCTTCCACGACCCGGAAGCCGACAAGGCGCTGTTCGATGCGCTGGAGCGGACCGTGGTCCAGACGGCCAACCGCCGCCTCATCCGTCGTCCCGAGCACATCAACGATGCCGGGTTCATTCAGGCGCTGGTCGCCAACTTCCTCGAAATAGCCTGATCAAGGAGATCTCATCATGCCCAAGTTCACACGCGCAGCCCTGCTGGAAAAATACCGCAAGATGATCGCCGCCCGCGATCCGATCGTCGGCGGTGGCGCGGGCACCGGCCTGTCGGCCAAGTGCGAGGAGGCCGGCGGCATCGACCTCATCGTCATCTATAACTCCGGTCGCTATCGCATGGCTGGACGCGGATCGCTGGCGGGACTGATGGCCTACGGCAACGCCAACGACATCGTCGTGGAGATGGCGTCCGAAGTGTTGCCGGTGGTCCGTCACACGCCGGTTCTGGCCGGCGTCAACGGCACCGACCCGTTCATGCTGCTGGAGCCTTTCCTGCGCAAGCTCGGCGACCTCGGCTTCTCGGGCGTGCAGAACTTCCCGACCGTCGGCCTGATCGACGGGGTGTTCCGGGCCAACCTGGAGGAGACCGGGATGGGCTACGGCCCCGAGGTCGACATGATCCGGCTCGCCCACGAGATGGATCTGCTCACCTCGCCCTACGTGTTCGACACCGACCAGGCCAAGGCGATGGCCGCGGCGGGTGCGGACATCCTGGTGCCACACATGGGTCTGACCACGTCCGGGACGATCGGTGCCCAGACCGCGCTCACCCTGGAGCAGGCCGCGGTGAAGGTGCAGGAGTTGGCGGATGCCGCCAAGTCGGTGAACCCCGACATCCTCTGCCTGTGCCACGGCGGCCCGATCGCCAACCCCTCGGACGCCCAGTACGTCCTCGATCACACCGAGGGCATCGTCGGCTTCTACGGAGCCTCCTCCATCGAGCGCTTCCCCACCGAGGTCGGCATCCGCAAGCAGACCGAGGACTTCAAGGCCATCACCTTCGCCAGCTAGCCCGGTGGAGTGGCGGGCCGCGCCGAAATCGCAGAACGTCACGGCCCGCCACCGAGCCCTCACACGAAAGGAACAACTCTCATGTCCGAGACTCAACAAGCACAGTACAAGGAGACCATCCCGCTCTGGCTGGCCGTCGCGATCACCGTCCTGATCTCGGTGCCGTTCTCGCTCTGGCTGGGTGCCTTCAACTTCGCGGTGTGGTGTTCGTTCATCGTCTGGGCCGAGTACTTCGCCCTGGGCGCGAAGCCCGCGGCCCTGAGGACGATCATCCCCAGCTTCGCCTACAGCGCCGTTCTCACCGGGCTGACGCTGGCCGCGATTCCGCTGCTCGCCTTCCTCCCCTCGCTGGTGACCCTCGGCGACCTCGCCGTGATGGTCGCCCTCTTCGTCGGCGTCGCCTTCATGGTCTACTCGATGCGCTGGGCCAAGGTGTTCGAGGACGGCAGCCTGCCGTTCTTCAACGGCATCTCGATGGTGCTGGCGGTCTACTTCACCGGCAGCTACCCGCAGATCGTCAGCGGCCCGCTCACACCGCTGTGGGCGGCGGTCTGGGCCATCCTGATGGCCATCTTCGGAGGACTGCTCGGCGTGTTCAACGTGTGGCTCACCTTCCCCAAGAAGGTGGAGAGCCCCCAACCCGCAACTCAGGCATAGGAGGCCTGGACATGGCACGTTCGTACTTCAGCACGACGATCGACGGTCCGCTCGAAGAGGTCTGGGCAGTGGCCCGGGACTTCAACGGGCTGGCCACCTGGTGGTCCGGCAGCGTCTCCGAGAGCCAGATCGAGGATGGCAAGACCGGGGACACCGTCGGCGCGATCCGTCGCTTCACCTTCGGCACCGACCAGATCCGCGAACACCAGCTGGAACTGTCCGACGTCAGCCACCGCTGCGTCTACGAGTTCTGCGAGCCGGCACCCTTCCCTGTGACCGACTACGTTGCCACCCTGCAGCTGACTCCGATCACTGACGGCGACCGGTGCTTCGTTGAGTGGTGGGCCGACTTCGAGAGCGAGGCCGAGAAGCTGGACTACTGGCGCGGCTTCTTCGCCAGCGAGGTGTTCGCTCCGGCCGTCGAGGGCCTGCGCAGCTACCTCAAGGCCTGAGCGAGGCTGCGGCGGGCGCGGACCGCGACACCCGTCGTCGGCCCGCGCTCAGCCGCGGCCGGAGAAGAGGCTGAGCAGTCGGAAGGCCTCCTCGGTGAGGGCCGACCGGGCGGGGCCCATCCACTTCCGGGAGTCGACCATCGCCGGATCCGCGGCGACGGCGTTCGTCCGCGCCGCCGAGCGGGCCGATGCTCCGGTGGTGCCACCCGGGTCGCCGACGTCGCGCGGCTCGGGACGCGCGAGCAGCGGCGCGAGGAAGGCGGCGTCTGCCTGGTGATCATCGCGGTCTACCTGGGGATCGTGAAGCCGACCAAGGAGGTGCAGTGATGGCGATCAAGGGCGGCATCGACGCCAGGCCGAATCCCGTCGGCACCATCATCGGGGCGGCAGCGATAGCGCTGTTCTTCAGCTTCCCGTACCTGCTGATGTTCCTGTCCTCGCTGAAGACCCGGGAGGAGATCACCAGGATCCCGCCCGACTACTTCCCGGTGACCCCGCAGTTCAGCAACTACCTCACGGTGTGGAGCTCCTCGGTCGCCCCCGGCTCGTCGCTGCTGGCGACCATCGTGATCTCGCTGGGCGCCACCCTGCTGGTCCTGCTGATCGCGACGCCGGCCGCCTACTACGTGGCCCGGTTCCGGTTCCCGGGCCGGATGGTCTTCCTGTTCCTGGTCCTGATCACCCAGATGCTGCAGCCCACCGTGCTCGCGGTCGGCCTGTACCAGCAGTTCTCCGGTTGGCGCGGCTACCTGGTCTGGGTCGCGCTGATCCTGATCAACGGTGCGTTCAACCTGAGCTTCGCGGTCTGGATCATGCAGTCCTTCTTCGCCTCGATCCCCAAGGAGATC
>JARKNW010000016.1 GCA_029976075.1 Pleomorphomonas sp. | reverse complement strand
AGTGAGAAGAAAACGGCCAGCGGCAGGATCATGGAAATGAAGGCGCCGGCGGTCAGGAGGTGCCAGTCGTTGCCGCGCGAGCCGACGATTTCGGCAAGGCGCATGGTCAGAACCTGCACGTTGGGCTGGCTGCCGATGAAGATCAGCGACACCAGATAGTCGTTCCAGACCCACAGGAACTGGAAGTTGGCGTAGGACGCAAGCGCCGGCCCGGCCTAGGGCAGGATGATCGAGCGGAAAATCTTGAGATGGCTGGCGCCGTCGACGGTCGCGGCCTCTAGAAGTTCGCGGGGCAGCGAGGCGATGAAGTTGTAGAGCAGGTAGATGGCGAGCGGCAGGCCGAAGCCGGCATGGGCGAGCCAGACGGCAAGATAGGTGCCGTTCAGTCCAAGCCGGACATAGTCGCTGAGCACTGGCACCAGCGACACCTGCAACGGTACCACCATCAGTGCCACGACGATCGAGAAGATCAGCCGCCGGCAGGGAAACCTGACCCACGCAAAGCCATAGGCGGCGAAGGCTGCCACCATCAGCGGCAGCAACACCGACGGCAGGGTGACCGCGAGGCTGTTCAGGAAAGCGCCGGAAAGATCGTCGCCACGCAGCGTTTCCTTGGACCCATCCTCGTGGGTGATCTCGTATTGCTTGCCGGTCAGCACGTTGGCGTAATTGTCGAGCGTGAGACGGGCCGTCATGGTCCAGCGCAGTTCCTCGACGCGGACGGTCCCGAGGCGCCGGTTGCCGACCCAGGTGACGCGGCGTCCATCGTCCGTTTCGATGCCGGTGCGCAACTGGTCGAAGGTGCCGCTCGTCCCGGCAAAGCTCATGACGCCGCTCCGGTCGACCGACGGCTCCGGCTTGATGACCTCGACGACCTGCCAGGCGCGATGCGGGAAGATCGTCCACCAGCCGCTATTGCGGACGTCGTCGGGCGTCCGGAAGGACGATATCAGCAGCCCCAGCGTTGGGATCAGCCACAATAGGCAGAGCAGGATGAGGATCGGCGTAGCCAGGCTGAAGCGGGCTCGCGACGATTTGGTGAGGCGTGCCATCAGAGCGGCTCGTTCTTGTTGAAATGGCGGATGTTGTAGATGATCACCGGCATGACGGCGGCCAGCAGGATGATGGCGATGGCCGATCCCAGACCGGCATTCCGGTTGACGAAATACTGGTTGTAGAACTGGGTGGCGATGACGTCGGTGCCGAACTGGCCGCCGGTCATCACCAGCACGATGTCGAAGATCTTCAGGGTGAAGATCACCACGGTCGCCGAAACCGCGATCAGCGTCGTCTTGATCGACGGAATGACGATCGAAAAGAAGATGCGCAGTTCGCCGGCGCCATCGATCCGCGCCGCTTCCAGCATGTCCGTCGGCACCGCCTTGATGGCGGCGGAGAACAGCACCATGGCATAGCCGGTCTGAAGCCAGACAACGATGACGATCAGGAACAGGTTGTTCCAGGGCTGGAGCAGGGTGATCCAGGCTTGCGGTTCGCCGCCGAAGGCGACGACGATGGCGTTCAGCAGGCCGATCTGGGCTTCGCTCGGATCCTTGACGGCGTAGATGAACTTCCAGATGACGCCGGCGCCGACCAGGGAGATGGCCATCGGCATGAAGATGATGGTCTTGGCGAGTTTCTCATGGCGGTTGCGATCGGCGAACGCGGCGATCGCCAGGCCCAGCAGAACCGTGAAGCCGGCGCCGAACACCAGCCACAGCAGGTTGTTGCGAAAGGTCACCAGCATGAACGGCTCGGTGAACACCGTCACGTAGTTGGCAAGACCGACGAAAATGCTGCCGTCCCGGTTGAACAGGCTGGAGTAGAAGGTGCGAACCATCGGCAAGGCGACGAAGTAGCCGACCATGGCCACGCCGGGAACGATGAAGGGCAATGGCTGCAGCCGTCGTTCCCATCTGGGCGGCAGCTCCCGCAGGATGGCATCGACCGCGCCATAGAGGATGGCGATTGCGACGGCGGCGCCGAGGACGGCCAGAACGGCAACGAGAAGGCGCGGCAGTTGACTGTCGCGAACGAGGAAGAAGCCGAACCAGATCATCAACAGTGCAGCGGCGGCGACGGCGGGAGCGGCGACAAGCCGCAATGCTCCGCCCGGGCATCCTCGCCCGAATGCGCTCGTCATCTCCGACATCGGGAACCTCGTCAGGCAAACCCACGCTGGCGTGGGGGAGAGTTGGCGCGGGACCTGATGGTCCCACGCCGTTGATCACGGTGAGGCTTGAACTGATCGGGGATCAGTTCTTCGGCCAGGATGCGTCGATGTTCTTGAGGGCCGTGTCGAGGTCTTCCGAGCCGCTGATCCAGGCAGTCATTTCCTTCCAGAACGAGCCGGCTCCGACTTCGCCCGGCATCAGGTCCGAGCCGTCGAAGCGGACGGCCGTTGCGTTGGCCAGGATTTCGGCAGCTCCCCGATCGATGTCGTTGCCGTACCAGTCGAGCTTCGCATCGCTGTGCGGCGACACGGTGCCGCCGGACGCAAGCCAGGTCTTGAGATGCTCGCCACGGGCGAACCAGGCCATGACCGCACGAACTTCCGGCCGATCGTTGAACATCGACCAGATGTCGCCACCGACGAGCACCGGCTTGCCATAGGCGGGGTCGATCCCCGGCAGATAGAAGAAGCTGTAGTCGACGCCCGGCTTTAGATCGCGATCCTTCGGGAAGAAGCTGGTGATGAAGTTGCCCTGCTTGTGCAGCCAGCACTTCGGGGGATCGGTGAACATCGGCGAAGGCGCGTCGCCGAACGATGTCGAGACGATGGCCTTGGTGCCGCCGTAGACCATTCCCTTCCCAAGGAAGATCTCACCCACCTGCTCGGCCGCCTTCTTCACCTGGGGCGAGGAGAACTTGAGCTCGCCGCTTGTCCAGGCGTCATAGTCCGCCACGGAGGCGGTGCGCAGCATCATCTCTTCCAGCCAGTCGGTCGCCGGCCAACCGGTCGCCGCGCCAGACTCGATGCCGATGCACCATGGCGTGTCGCCGTCGCTGACGATCTGCTTTTCAAGCACGACCATCTCGTCCCAGTTGGTCGGAACCTTGTAGCCCGCTTCTTCGAAAGGCTTCTTGGGATACCAGACGAGGCTCTTGACGTTGACGCGCTCCCAGATGCCGACCAGGGTCGGCTTGCCGTCCGGACCTGGCTTGGTACCCATGTCGAGCCAGCTCGGCTGATACTGGGCCTTGAGATAATCGACGCCGAGGACGCGGTCGAGGTCGACGAGCTTGCCGCTCTTCGAGAAGTTGCCCATCAGGCCGGGCTGCGGAAAGTCTACGAGATCAGGGGTGTTGCCGGCATCGACGCGCGTGGCGATGGTCGCTTCGAACTGCTTGGAACTGGCGTACTGGATGTCGATCCCGGTCTGCTCCTCGAAAGCCTTGATGTTCTGGTTGAACTTGACTTCGTCGGCATCGGCGAAAGCGCCGAAGGCCGTGACGGTCGTTCCCTTGTACTTACCCGCCAGCGCATCCGTTAGTTCCTGCGGCATTGCCGGATCGGCATGAGCGGTCGTCGTAAGCGCCGAAGCGGCCAGCAGGACGCTGAAAACGAGAGTTCTGGGTGAAGCCGACATTGTTTGATCCCTCCCTTGGTCATCGTCTCGAAGGCCGCCTGAAAGCGGGCATACCGATGCGTTCCGGCTCCATGGGCGAGCCGGCCAACATCGACGAGTGCGACGTGGCAATGGTGCGGGGGGGCGATGGTCCTCTTTGCATCGCTCACGCGACGCAAGTGAATGGTTTCCATCTCCGTCCCGAGTGGCTATATACCTCGATGTCTATCGATGGTCAACGCGAAATGTCCATCGATGGTCAAAGTTGGGTTTTGTACTGAAACCGGTTGGAGTGGCGATGTCGACGATAAAAACCGTGGCCGAACGCGCTGGCGTTTCCCTCAAGACGGTGTCGCGTGTATTTAGCGCTCCGGACACGGTTTCGGAAGCGATGCGCGCGCGCGTCCTACAGGCAGCCAAGGAGCTTGATTTTATTCCCGACCGACGGGCGCAGGCCATGCGGTCTGGTCGCTCGGGCGTAATAGGCCTTCTGACCGATGTGGCGGCGTCGACGCCGTGCTCCATCGACATCGTGCGAGGCGTCGAAGAAGCGTTGGCCGAGCGAGACATGTCGTTGCTGATCGGCAGTATGGAAAACCGGGCGGAAAGCTCCGAGTCCATCCTGCGAAGCTTTCGGGCGGTCCGCGTCGAGGGCGTCATCTACGCGGCAACGTACCATCGCGAGATTTATGATTTTGCGCCGTTGCAGTTGCCGAGCGTGATGGTCAACTGCTTCTCGCATCGGCGCGGCCTTCCGACCGTCATCCCGGACGAGGAAAGAGGAGGCTTCAGCGTAGGTGCCCACCTCATCGGCCTTGGTCATCGCAAGATCGCCTATCTGACGCTGTCACCCGACATTGAGGCCACGCAACTGCGTCTCGCCGGCTTGCGCAGCGCTCTGCGGGAGGCGGGCATCGATGAACCCCAAAATCTCGCGGTGCCCGGCCAGTCGCGTGCCGGCTCTTTCGACCGCGAGGAGGCGTTCGCCGCCGCCCACCGCCTGCTCGACCGTCCCGATCGGCCCACGGCCGTATTCTGCGGCAACGACGAGATGGCGATGCAAGTCTATCACGCTGCTGCCGAACTCAGCCTGGCCATCCCGCACGATCTCTCAGTTGTCGGCTTTGATGACCATCGGCTGTTTTCCGAGGGCCTGCGGCCGGCCTTGACTACGGTCGCTCTACCCTACGTCCAGATGGGCAGCGTCGCCGTTGGTGTCCTTCTTGATGAGAAGAAGGAACTGACGGTGCCAAAAACAAAACTAATAGAAGGACCATTAATAGTGCGACAGTCGACAGGGTCTCCCTCCGATACCTAAGCGAAGACGAATCAGATCAAGACTCTGAGGGAGAACACATGTCGCCGCTATTGTGGTTGCTCACTGCGCTAACAACTAGGATTTAAACAAAATATTTATGAAATATATATTTTAGATATGAGCTAAAATAGTAAATCTAGACAAGATGATATACAATCCGTCAATGTAGGGTTATGAAAGTTAATTAATTGGACGTGCGGCAATAATATATTTTGAATTAAACCTATTATTATTATTATGTCCTCATGCATTCGAGTTTCTGGCTGGTGTTTTCAAGAAGGTCTATGTCCTTATAAGATGAATTGTGGGATGCGAAATTAAGTAGATTCGACTTGGTGAGCTATAGATTAGTATATATCGTTCATAAAAAGCCATCTTGGACAAATAATACATGTCATGGCCCTAATGAAGGGTAGATTAGTTTATGATTTACACTGTATTTGATAAATTATATTGATCTAGATCTGCTGAATATTGGGTGAACGATGCCCAGAAAGTCGTCGACGAAGGTGAAGATGACGGGGATGACGATCAGGCTGAGCATGGTCGAGGTGATCACGCCGCCGATGACGACGATGGCCATCGGCTGACGGAAACTGGGATCGCTGCCGCCGAGGCTGAGGGCCGCGGGCGCCATGCCGGCGGCCATGGCGATGGTGGTCATGATGATGGGGCGGGCCCGCTTGTGGCAAGCGTCGACCAGGGCGTCGATCCGTTCCAAACCCCGGCGCCGGGAGACGATGGCGTATTCCACCAGCAGGATGGAGTTCTTGGTGACGACGCCCATCAGCAGCAGCAGGCCGATGACCGCCGCCATCGAGAAGCTGGTGCCGGTGAGGATGAGTGGCACCAGCGCACCGCCCAGCGACAGCGGCAGCGCCATCAGGATGGTGATCGGCTGCAGGAAGTCGTGGAACAAGAGCACCAGCACCGCGTAGACGCAGAAGATGCCGATGGCCATCGCCGTGCCGAAGCTCGAGAAGAGCTCGGTCATCCGCTGCAGTTCGCCCTGCTCGACCAGATGCACGCCGGTGGGCAGCTTGCGCATGACGGGCAAGGCCTTGGCCTCGGCGTTCACCTCGCCCAGAGTCCGCCCGTTGAGTTCGACCGTGAGCGTCACGTTGCGCGAACGGTCGATGCGGTCGATCTCGGCCGGACTGCCGCCGATGCGGATGGTGGCGATCGTGCCGAGCGTTACTTCGCCGCTCGTTCCAGCGATGCGGATCTGGGAAATCGACTGGAGATCGGTTCTCGTCTTGGGATCGAAGCGGACGCGGATGGAGATCTGCCGCTGCGGCAGGTTGAGCTTGGACATCGAGGTGGAATAATCGCCGTTGGTGGCGACGCGCACCGCCTTGGCGATTGCCTCGGAGGTGATGCCGAGCTTGGCGGCGCGGGCGAAATCGGGAAGGATCTGCACTTCCGGCGCCTGCTGGGAAGCGCTGGAGGTGACGGCACCGATGCCCTTGATGCTGCGCAACTCGGTTTCCAGTTCGGTCGCCGCCTGGTCGAGCACGCCGGAATCGTCGCTGGCCAGCGTCAGCTCAAGTTGGGTGCCGTTGCCGCCGTTGCCGACTTCCACCTGGACGCCGGGCAGTTGCCGCAGGGCACGCCGCAGTTCGTCCTCGACCCCGGCCTGGCTGAGCTTGCGTTTGTTGAGAGGCGTGAGATCGACCGTCAACGTTGCCGAGGTTACATCGGAGGTGGATGAGGAATCCGGACCGCTGCCACTCGATGCGGTGCCGACCGCGACGAAGATCTCCCGCACCTCGGGCACGCCGGACATGAGGTTGGCGGCGTGCATGGCGACCTTGTCGGTCTGGTCGATCTGGCTGCCCGGCGGCAGGGTCAGCGTCACCTTGGTCTGAGCATCGTCGGAAGCGGTCAGGAAGCCCGTCTTGAGCAGCGGAATGGCGCTGAACGACAGGGCCACGAACAGGGCGACGCCAAGCACGGTGATGAAGCGAAACCGCAGGCAGGTCTTCACCACGCGCAAGTAGGTGCGCATCACGACGCCGGTATGTTCGATCTCCGCCGCCGGCTTCAGGAAATAGGCGGCCATCATCGGCGTCAGGAAGCGGGCGACCATTAGCGAGGCGAGCACGGCCACCGAGGCGGTGATGCCGAACTGCCGGAAAATCAGACCGGGGATGCCGCTCATGAAGGCGGTGGGCAGGAAGACCGCGACCAGCGTGAAGGTGGTGGCGATCACCGCCATGCCGATCTCGGCCGCCGCTTCCATTGCCGCGTCATAGGGTTTCTTGCCCATGCGCAGGTGGCGGGCAATGTTCTCGATCTCAACGATGGCATCGTCGACCAGGATGCCGACCACCAGCGACAGCGACAACAGTGACACCATGTTGAGGCTGTAGCCGAGGAAATACATCACCAGGAAGGTCGGGATGATCGACAGCGGCAGGGCGACGGCGGAGAGAATGGTGGCGCGCCAGTTGCGCAGGAAGGCAAAGACGACCACGACAGCCAGGAAGGCGCCCTCGTAGAGCATCTCCATCGAGGAGTCGTAGTTGGAGATGATCGGCGTCACCGTCGTATAGGCCCGGGTGATCGAGATCTCTGGATGCGAGTCGGCGAAGGCCGCGACCGCTGTGACGAGATCACTGTCGACGCCCGCGTCGCTGTAGCCGTTGGGCCGATAGGCCTCGACCGCGATGACCGGCTGGCCATCGAAATAGGCCAGCGAGGTTCGATCGGAGAAGCTGTCGCTGACCGTGGCGATCTGGTCGAGCCGCACCTGCTTGCCGCTCGACAGGGGAATCGGAAGGGCGGCGATTTCCTGCACCGACGCCACTGCGCCAAGGGTGCGGATCGTCTGGCGCAACCCGCCGATCTCGCCGCGCCCGCCGGAGGAGTTCACCTGGACCGACTTCAGTTGCGCGGAGATGTCGGAGGCCGTTACCCCGAGCGAGGCCATGATCACCGGATCGAGGTCGACGTGGACTTCCCGGTCGATGCCGCCCACCCGTTTGACGTCGCCGACGCCGTGCACGGCGAGCAATGCCTTCTTGAAATCGTTGTCGATCAGCCAGGACAGTTCCGTCTCGTTCAGCTTCGACGACTTGACCGCGTAGACCAGCAAGGGCGAGTTCTGGACCGTGACCCTGGAAACGCTCGGCGTCTCCATATCCGCTGGCAGGTCGGTGACGCTGTCGACCTTGTTCCTGACCTCGTTGAGCGCCTCTTCGCCGTCTTTCTCCAGTTGGAAGGACACGCTGATCGATACCGAACCGTCGGTGACCGTGGTGGTGATGTGGTCGAGCTTGCTGAGCGAGGCGAGCTCGTCCTCGATCTTGCGGGCGACCTCGGTTTCGAGCTGCGCCGGCGCCGCGCCTTCCAGGGAGGCCGAGATCTTGATCGTCGGCAGATCCATGTCGGGGAACTTCTGGATCGACAGCCGATCGAAGGCCAAGAGGCCGCAGACGGTCAGAAGAATGAACAACAGGATGGGCGGAACGGGGTTGCGGATCGACCAGGCGGAAATGTTCATTTGCCGCTGTTCTCCACGTCGACCTGAACGCCGTCCGACAGGAAGGCGCCGCCCGCCTCGATCACGTTGGCGTCGGCGGCCAGACCGAAGGTGATCTCGACGCGATCCTGCTGCCGCCGTCCGACCTCCACCAGGATCCGGTTGGCCTTGCGGTCGCCATCGACCGTGAAGACGTAATTGAGCCCGTCGCGGAAGACGAGCGCGGTCTCCGGCACGGTCAGGGCGGCGGTCGTCGCGAGATCGATGCCGCCCGAAGCGAACAGGCCGACCCGGGCGATATGGCCGACCGGCAGCTCCACGTAGATGATCGAGCGCCCCGTGTCGGTGTCGACGGTGGGCGACACCAGGCGGACCTTTCCCTCGATCCTCGTGCCGTTGGGCACGTCGATATGGGCGCCGAGGCCGGCGTGAACGGATGCAAGATCGCGGGCGGCGACCTCGGCCTGCCACTCCACACGCTGCTGCCGGATGAGGGTGAACAGCTCGGTTCCCGAGGACACCACGGCGCCGAGCGTGGCCGACCGCGAGGAGATCAGGCCATCGTCGACCGCCCGGATGACCGTCTGGTCCAGCTTGATCTTTTCGCTTTCCAGAGCCGCCTGCTCGGAGGCGAGGCTCGACTCGGCCGTCTGCTCGGTGATGATATATTCGTTGATCTGCTGTTCGGAGAGGGCGCCGGTGCCGGTTACCTTGCGAGCCCGATCGGCGTCGGTCTTGGCCTTGGCGAGATCGGCGGCCGCCTTGGCCACTGCGGCCTCCTGCTTGTGCAGGTCGGCGAGCACCGCATCCTGCGACAGATGGGCGAGCACCTCACCCTTGGTGACCACGCTTCCGACATCGACGAGAACGTCGGTGATGCGATAGCCGCCGATCTCGGCGTCGATCTTCGCCTCGTGCCAGGCCTTGAGCCAGCCGCTGGCCGGCACCGATTGCGCCCATTGCATCAGCTGGGGCTGCACGGTGCGCACGGTGAGGGCGCTGCTCGACGAGGTGTCTGATTGTTGGGTGCTTTGCTGAGCCTCCGCCGCCGGCACGACGCCGAAGCCGCAGGCCACGATCGCGGCGAGCAAGGTGGACACGAGGATGCGCGGGGTCATTGGGAGGTTCCTTGGGAGGCGGACGGCGGGGGAGCGAGCGTGGCGGGAGACTTTTGCCAGCCGCCGCCGAGCGCCTTGTAGAGGGCGATCCAGTAGCGGACGGCGTCCCGCCTTACCTCGATCAGGGTGATTTCGGCCGACAGGGCCGACCGGCGCGCCTCCTCGCGATCGAGAAGGCTGGTGCCGCCGGCCCGCCAGTTGTCGTCGATGGCCTTGAAATAGGTGCGGTAGTTGCTGGCGGCGCTGGCGCTGTCGCCGATGCGGCGGGTGGTGGAGTCCACCCGCACCATGGCCGTCTCCACGTCATCGACGGCGGTGAGCACGCCGGACTTGTAGCTGGCCACCGCCGACCGGTAGGCGGCCTCGGCGCTGTTGACGGCGGCGCGGCGGGAGCCGCCATCGAACAGCGGAATGGACAGCGACGGTCCGAAGGACCAGGGAACGGCGTTGCCGGTCAGCGTGGAATGGCTGATCGTCAGGCTGCCCGACAGCGACAGGCTCGGATAGAGGTCGGCCTTGGCGTAGCCGACCTCATAGAGGGTGGCGGCCATCTCCCGTTCGAGGCCGGCGACGTCGGGCCGCTGGCGCAGGAGATCGGCGGGAACGCTGTCGACCTTGATATGGGGTGGTGTCGGGATGCGCCCGGTCTGCGTTCCAAGGATCTTGCGGACCTCAGTTTCGTCGGTGGCGGCGAGTTCGGTCAGCGTCTTGACCAGAACCTCGCATTCGGCCTGTTGCGAGGTGAGCGTCGACGACGAGCTCGCCGCGCTGGCGCGGGCCAGCGCCAGGTCGGAGCCGGATGTAAACCCCGACGACGCGGAGGTCTGGGTGGCGGAAATCGTTTCCTGCTGCGACTTGAGCTCTTCCCGATAAGTCTGTTCCAGCAGGCGGCAGGCGCGGTACTGCACGTAATCGTCGGCGATTTCGGCGGCCAGCGAAACGCGGGCGTCGTGCCAGCCGGCGACCTGTTCTTCGACTCGTGCCCGATCGGCGGAGACCTGGGCGCCGGTCTTGCCGAAAAGGTCGATCTCCCAGGAGGCGTCGAGGCCGCCGCTCGTGGTGTTGGATGCCGCGACCTTGCTTTCTTTCGAGCCGTCGGTGCCGCTCCGCTCGGCCGAACCGCTGCCGGTGAGCGACGGAAACAGGCCGGCGCGCGCCGAGGCTTCGGTTGCCCTGGCCTTGTCGATGGCGGCCACCGACGAGGCGAGGGTTGGGCTGTTGGCTTCGGCCAGCGTCATCAGCGCGGTGAGGGCCGGATCCTTGAAGCTGCCCCACCAGGCGAGCAGATCGGCCGTCTTGCCCTGGTGGGGCAGGGTCGCGTGCCAACTTGCGGACAGGTCCAACTGTGGTGGCTCGGCCGCCGGCAGGGCTGCGCAGCCTGTTACGACGATGGCTGACGCCAGCCAGGCGAGCTGGATTTTCATTTGGTTCGTTCCCGAGACAGTCACGACGAACCGTTAGCAAGCCCTGTGTTAAGTGCGGTAAGGGCAAGGAAAAGAAATGTAAAGTTTGGGCTTGGCGGCCGGGAAACCGCTATTCTTGCCGGCAAATATGATAGGCTTGCCCTTCAATCCGGACCGCTCCGGAGGGGGTGGATTCAGGTTCGACCGGCCGGCGCCCGGCGAAAACAGTCGAGACCTGATGGGAGCGGCATGACGTCGGGGCCGCCATGGTAAAAGTTCTTCTGATAGACGATGACAGCGAGCTGACGACTTTGCTCCGGGACTATCTGAGCGCCGAGGATTTCGACGTTACCTGTTTCGAGGATGCCAAGAAGGGGCTCGATTTTCTGCTGACCGAAGCAGCCGACATCGTCGTGCTCGACGTGATGATGCCGCGTATGAACGGCATCGAAACTTTGCAGCGCATCCGGCGGACCAGCAACGTTCCGGTGCTGATGCTGACGGCGCGCGGCGACGAGGTCGACCGGATCTCCGGCCTCAACCTCGGCGCTGACGACTATGTGCCCAAGCCGTGCTCGCCGGGCGAACTGGCCGCCCGCCTCAAGGCGATCCTGCGCCGGACGACGCAATCCCAGGGGCACGAAGACGCCGTGGAGAGCGTGCGGGCCGGGCCGCTTCTCATCATGCCAAGCACGCGGACGGCGGAGTGGTGCAATCATCCCCTGGACCTCACCGGTGCCGAGTTCAATCTGTTGGAGGTGCTGGCGCGCAACGCCGGCCAACTGGTGTCGAAACAGGATCTGTCGAAACGGGCTTTTGGTCGCCCGCTGACGCCGTTTGACCGGCGGATCGACATTCACATCAGCTCCGTCCGGCAAAAGCTCGGGCTGCGTTCGGACGGCCAATCCTGGATTCGCGCCGTGCGCGGCCAGGGCTATCAGCTCATCAAAGACGGTTCGTCGCAATGAGCCGGCTGTTTCTGAGACTCTCGGCAGTCGTCTGGCTTGTCACGGTCCTCTCGACGGCCGTGGTCGTCGGCATAAGCTATATCATGGGCGTCTTTCCGCCCAACGACGTGAGAGTCGAGACAAAGCGGGACCTTATCCTGGCGACGGCGGCCAAGATCCTGTTGTCCGACGGGGAAGGGGCGGTGGTGACCTTCGGCCGTCAAACCACGGCCGTCGATCCTGCCATGCGCCTCGTCCTTTCCCGTGAATCTTCCCCTTCGGCCTGCAGCCGTCCTGTCGGGAACGAAGCGGCGGAGCGGCTGATCCTGCGCGACGATATCTGCTGGCGCCTGAGGCTGGATGCGCCGCAGCAAGGCTGGCTGTCCACCCTGCTTCCGAAGGTGACGCCTCTCTTGGTGTCGGTGCTGACCAGTCTGGGGGCCGCTTTCTGGATCGTCCGCTATTTCATGGGGCCGCTCGGCAAGCTGCGCGACGGGCTCAGCGGCCTTGCCCGCGGCGATTTCAGCCGCCGCATCGCCCCCGATCCCAAGCAGCGCGACGAACTGGCCATGCTGGGCCGCGATTTCGACCAGACGGCGGCTCGCCTGCAGGAGTTCCAGTAGGGCCGGGAACGGCTGTTTCACGACGTTTCCCACGAGCTCCGGTCGCCGCTGTCGCGTCTGCAGGCGGTCATTGGCGTGCTCAGAAAAAGCCCGGCGCGCCTTGAGGACATGCTCGCCCGCATGGAAGGGGAGATCGGTCGACTCGACGAACTGGTGGAGGAGATTCTGACGTTGGCGCGCCTCAGCGCCTCCGACGGCCGGGGGCTGTCGCGACAAAAGTTGGATGTCATCGATCTGGTGACCGAGATCGTCGAGGACGCCTGCTTCGAGGGCGCGGCGCGGCGTGTCAGGGTGATCTATCAAGGCGCCGACTCGTTCATTGCCGACGTCAACGGCGAGCTGATCTATCGAGCAATCGAGAACGTGATCCGGAATGCCGTCAAATTTTCCAGTCTAGGCGGCAGCGTCGTCGTCAGTTCATCGATCGATGGCGATCGCCTCAAACTGGATATTTGCGACAATGGTCCCGGCGTCCGGGAAGATGAACTCGATAGCATTTTTCGCGTCTTTACACGGGCGTCCGACAATCTGTCCGTCGCAGGCCATGGTCTCGGGCTGGCTATTGCTCGTCAGGCGGTGGAGCGGCACGGCGGCGTCGTGACA
Source organism: Pleomorphomonas sp. (assembly GCA_029976075.1). GTDB lineage: Bacteria > Pseudomonadota > Alphaproteobacteria > Rhizobiales > Pleomorphomonadaceae > Pleomorphomonas. Next base: position 11,261 of record JARKNW010000016.1, on the reverse strand, counting down.
GCCGAGAGCAATGCCAACGGCGGGCTACGTGTAACGATAGCCGTACCTTCGGCTCTGGCGAGCAGTGGAAGATGGGAACTCTAGCAGAAGGACGTGGTGCACGTTGGTTGAATCGAGACTTTCAAGCACCGTAACTATCTATGCCACCAAAACCTCTAGACGATTATGCTAGCGAACATATAGGGCGGTGCCGCTAAACCTCATCGAAGTAAATTACCTGGTGGGGTCTCGTTTCAGCAGAGTTCGGCCGTAACCGGCGTCTTTTGCGCGTCACAAAGGAGGACATCCCGGCATCGCGGCGGGGTGGTAGATCGGCGTCAACGGGAGATTTCATTTATCCGACAATCTGCTCCACGAAGTCTGCGAACGCCCGCGCCTTGGCGCTTGCAAGGCGTCCCGTCGGGAAGACCGCCCAGAGGTCGATGTTCGGAAGCTCCCAGTCTTCAAGCACGCGCGTGACCTCACCGCTCCGTAGTTCCGGCCAGAACATCCAGTCCGAGGAGACGGCCAGCCCCATGTCTGCCTTGACTGCCGCGCGAATGCCCTCGGCCGCGGTGAACTGAACCCGACCGGAGACCACGACAGACGCTTCGTTTCCATCCTTGCGGAAAGTCCAGCTACTGCCGAGTTGGGTATAGACCACCGCCTGATGCGCGGAGAGATCGGCGGGCACCTGCGGCACGCCGTGCTTGTCGAGATAGGCAGGGGTCGCGACCACCGATCGCCGGCCCGTCGCGAGGCGGCGAGCGACGGCCGAGGAATCGGCGAGGTCGCCCATACGAAGAGCTATGTCGATGCCTTCGGACACCAGATCGATCACCCGGTCGTCGAGAACGACGTCCACGTCGAGATCGGGATGCTCGGACATGAACCCCGACAGACGCGGAATAACCATGAGCCTCGCGAAGGTCGTGGCGGCGCACACCCGAAGGCGTCCGAACAATCCTGCGCCGGCCCCCTTCGCTTCCAGCTCGGCCTCGTCCGCTTCCTGGATGGCGGTCTTCGCCCGTTCGTAAAAGCGAACCCCAGCATCGGTCGGCGTGAGGCCGTGGGTCGATCGAATGAGCAAGCGAACATGCAGCCGGTCTTCCAGCTGTGCGATCGTCTTCGAGATGGCGGGCTGACCGACCCCGATCCGCTGGGCCGCCTGCGAGAAGGAACCGGTCTCGATCACCCGCACGAATGCGGTCATCGCCTGCAGTCTGTCCATTACTCATTCCTTGTGGGAATAAGCCTTATCGCCTCAAGCTGCCTGCCGCAAGCAAATCGGAATGGTCATAACGCTCTCCAACGAACACGATCCGATGGAGACGAACATGGTCGAAGTCTACGCCTTTGCCACTCCCAACAGCGTCAAGGTACCGATCGCGCTTGAGGAACTCGGCCTTCCCTACAAGCTGAAGGCCGTGAATGTCCGCAAGGGCGAACAGAAGGAGGAGGCGTTTGTCGCGCTCAATCCCAACGGTAAGGTGCCTGTCCTGGTGGACGACGGCTTCGTCCTGACGGAAAGCGCCGCGATCCTGGTTCACCTTGCGGAAAAGACCGGCAAACTGCTGCCGAGCGACGGCAAAAGCCGTGCCCGGGTCTTCGAACAGCTGTTTTTCCACGCCTCGGCCTTGAGCCCCGCCTTCGGCAATGCCGGCTTTTTCAAGCGCTCCTCACCGGAGCCGCAGCCGATCGCCGAAGCGCGTTTCGCGACGGAAGCCGAACGCATCCTGGGCCTCATCGATCGCCGGCTTGCCGATCGGGCTTTCATGGCCGGCGAGGCGTTCACCATCGCCGACATCGCCCATTTCGGCTGGCTGTGGCGGCGGCAGTTCCCCGGCCTGACGCTCGACGGGCGCTCGCACCTTTCCCGCTGGTACGAGACGGTGGCCGAGCGCCCCGCCGTGCAGCGCGCCATATCCCGCGTCGAAGCCCTGGTACCCGCCGCCTGATCCTCCCCTCCGTCCTTCCCATCCAAAGCCAAAGGAAAATGACCATGTCCAGCTTCGAAACCTACAAGAACAGCTTCCCCAATGCCCGCCTGACCCGTTCGCCGAGCGGTGTCCTCGAGGTTGCCTTTCACACCGACGGAGGCAAGCTGGTGTTCAACGGACACACCCACGAGCAGTTCGTCGACCTCTTCCACCAGATCGGGTCCGACATTGAGAACCGCGTCGTCGTCCTGACCGGCTCGGGCGATGCGTTCATGGATGCGATCAGCCCCGAAGGCTTCGATTTCTTCTCGCCGCGCGGCTACGACAAGATCCTGCGCGAGGGCAAGAAAGTCCTCATGAACATCCTCGACATCGAAGTGCCGGTGATCACCGCCCTGAACGGACCGGTCCTCCTGCATTCGGAATATGCGCTGCTCACGGACGTCGTTCTTGCCACGCCGGAAACCGTCTTCCAGGACAAGCCGCATTTCGAGTTCGGCATCGTCCCCGGCGACGGCGTCAACCTGTTGTGGCCGGAGGTGATCGGCAGCATTCGCGGCCGCTATTTCATCCTGACCCGTCAGGTGCTGGACGCCCAGACGGCCAAGGATTGGGGCGTGGTCAACGAAGTCGTTCCCGCCGACCGGCTGCTGGCCCGTGCCCGCGAGATCGCCGAGGGCATCGCCGCCCTTCCGCCTCTCACCAGCCGCTACACCCGCATCGCCCTGACGCAGAAGCTGCGCCGGATCATCGAGGACGGCGCGGGCTATGGCCTGGCGCTGGAAGGCATCAGCGCCGCCGAGGTCGCCCGCTCCATGGCCGCCAACGGCTGATCGTCCCCGGTCCACACCATCGCCATCCAAACTTGACCCGACAGGTCAGGGAGCAAGACCATGATCCTTCAATCCAAGCTCGAAGCCTTCAAGGCCGACTTCGAAGCCGGCAAGCCGCCTTATAACGTCCCCCCTCGGTGATCGAGACCATGCACCGTGCCACCGCCGAACTGATCGCCTCCGGCGCGGCCCAGCTGGCCTTGAAGGCGGGCGACAAACTGCCGGCCTTCAGCCTCGCCGACCCCGAGGGCCACACGGTCTCCTCGACCGATCTGCTTGCGCGCGGACCGCTGGTCATCAGCTTCTATCGTGGAGTCTGGTGCCCCTATTGCAACATGGAACTCCAGGCCCTTGAGGAGGCGCTGCCGAAATTCCAGGACCTTGGCGCAAGCCTGGTGGCGATCTCACCGCAGAACCCGGCCAACAGCCGCAAGTCGGTCAGGCAGAACAACCTGACCTTCCCGTCCTGTCGGACCCGCACAACGACGTTGCCGCCGCCTTCGGCCTGCGCTTCGAAATGCAGGGCTACCTGATCGAGCTCTACAAGTCGCTGAAGAATGACCTTCCGGCTTTCAACGGCGATCCGAGCTGGACCCTGCCAATGCCTGCCCGCTACGTCGTCGGCCAGGACGGCATCATTCTCTATGCCGAGGTGAACCCGGACTACACCCGCCGTCCGGACCCGGAAGACATGCTGCCGGCACTGCGTCACGCTACCAGCCTCTCCGCCTGACTAGATCCGTTCAGCAGGCGTCGCCCACAAGGAGCGGGGCAGAAAGGCGGTTCCATGAAGAGAAACCGTCCTAATTGCTGGCGCCAGCAAGGGCATCGGCCTCGTACTGTCACACCGCCTCGGGAAACAAGGAAATATCGACGTTGGCATTGCGCAACGCATCTGAGGGACTTCCCGGTGCGTCGCGTCCGCTCGAACTTGCCGATCCGGTCTCCGACGACAGGCTCGCAACGCTTTTCTGGGAGGCCAACGTCAAGGGCCACGTCAATAAAGTCAGCCTCGTGTGTGTGACACCTTTTTGGCGACACTGCTGTCGAAACGCTTGAGGACGTGATGGGCGTCAACCCGTATCCGGCCCTTCTGCCGACACAGCAGACCCTTCTGCGGCTGAGCATACGTAGCTGGGCAGGATTTCCAAAAGCACGCAATGAAGCCGCATTAGGCTTCATGCGGATCATGTGTGCATTGACAAGGGTCTCCAATACGCATAACCGTAGCGGTGAACCGGTTGCGCAACCGGTTCACTCACAAGATCTACTCGTTGGCGACTGTTGGGAGGAATCATCATGAGGTTGTCTAGCTGTTTCAAAACCGCTGCCGCGGTACTCGCTTCCACGCTTGCGTTGACGCTCGCCACGCCGAGGCTGACTCACGCGGCGGACGTGACGGCCGTTTATATTCCCATGGATCTTGCCTCGCCCTACTGGGTCGAAGTAAGTAAGGGATTGAAGTCCGAGGGACAGAAACTCGGCTGGACCGTGCAGATCTACAATCCGGAGAGCGATGTTCAAAAACAAGTTTCGGCAATGGAGAACTATATCGCTCAGAAAGTCGACATTATCTACGTCTCAGCTCTCGATAAGAACTCTCTTGTTTCAGTGATCAAGAAGGCCGAGGATGCGGGAATTCCTGTCGTCACCCAGTCGACCTACATGGAGAACGTTCCTGGCATCGTCCTTCATGTCGGCCCAGACGAAGCGAACATGGGCGCTACCCTGGGTGAAGCCATGGGCAAATGGGCGGCGGCCAACCTCACGGGCAAGATCAAGGCCGTGGCATTCCGAACCATTCAGGATCCAAGCACGCTTGTCCGCGTCCAGGGCATGAAGGATGGCCTGAAGAAGTATTATCCCAACGTCGAGTTCCTCCCGGATATGCCCGGCATGGTCCCTGAGGATGGCTTCAAGAATATGGAAGCCTTGCTTCAGTCAAATCGCGACATCAACGTCCTGATGAGCTGCAACGACGATAGCATGATGACTGCCTACCAGGTTGCGAAGTCCGCCAATCTGGACCTTTCCAAGATGGCTTTTGGCGGCGTCAATGCCGTTCCGCAGGCGCTCGATACCATCGCCAAGTCCAAGGCGAACAACGGCGCCTACCGAGTGACTGTCGATATCACTCCCTTCCATGATGGCGAGCTTCTTGCCGACCTCGGCAAGCGCATCCTTGCCGGCGAAAAGTTCGACAAGCCATATGTCATTCCCGCCAAGGCGGTCACTTTCGATAACATCGACGAGTATTCGAAGAAATAAGCCAGCGGTCGGTCGACCTACGCTCGTGCCGTGGTGGCGGTCCACGCCGCCGCGGACGCACCCAAATCTGACCGGAGATGGTTATGACGGAGAGCATTCTAGAGCTACACGGGGTGACCAAGCTGTTCCCCGGGGTGGTCGCCCTGGATAACGTCGATTTTTCCCTGAGACGCGGCGAAGTGCATGCGCTGGTCGGCGAAAATGGAGCTGGAAAATCGACTCTCATGAAAGTTCTCACCGGGATGAATCATCCCGACCGTGGCTCAATCATTGTCGATGGAATGCCCTACGCAGGTCTGACGATCCAGTCGGCCAAGCGGCTCGGAATCTCGATGATCTACCAAGAGCTCAACAATATTCGCATGTTGACTATCTGGGAGAATATTTTTCTGGGGCGTGAAATCGTCAAGGGCGGATTGTTGGACCGCAAGGCAATGATTGCCGAAGCCGACAGACTTTTAAGTGAATTCGACCTCGCTATTTCTTCGACCCAGAAGATGGCAGAGGTGACGGTCGCCTATCAGCAACTCGTCGAGATCGTAAAGGCCGCGTCCACGAATGTCCGCATCCTCATAATGGATGAGCCGACGGCGCCTTTATCGATAGATGAAGTGGAAATGCTGTACCAACTGGTGCGCAAGCTCAAGAATGCTGGCGTCTCGGTTATCTACATCTCCCATCGCCTCGAGGAAATATTCGAGATCGCCGATCGGATAACGGTCTTTCGTGATGGAAAATACATAGCGACCCACTTGGTCGCCGAAACCAACGAGGACATGTTGATCAGGGAGATGGTCGGCCGCGAACTTGGCAACTATTACCCGCCGAGAGTTGTGATGCCGCTGGGTCCGAATCTTCTGGAGGCCAAGAAGCTGACCACGATAAAGATCCATGAGGCATCCCTTCGCCTTCGTCAGGGAGAAATCCTCGGTATCGGCGGTCTGATCGGCTCTGGCAGAACGGAACTGCTACGCGCCATTTTTGGCGCCGATCGCATTGTTTCCGGTGAGGTTCTTTTGGATTCCAAACGCGTCGAGATCAGCACACCCTATGACGGGATCGGGCATGGGTTGGCGCTCATACCGGAGGACCGGAAACAGCATGGGCTACTTCTGAGAATGTCGGTCCGCGATAATGTCATTTTCGCATCGCTCAAGAAGTTTCTGCGGGGCTTTCTGCTCAGTCCCGATCGCATGAAGCAGGCCGTCGGCAATGCCATTGTCCGGCTCGGAATCAAGACACCGGGGCCCGGGCAGCTCGTGAAGCTTTTGAGCGGTGGCAATCAGCAAAAAGTTGTCCTCGCAAAGTGGATGGAGACCAACGCCAAGATTTTCCTTTTCGACGAACCGACGCGCGGCATCGATGTCGGAGCCAGGCACGAAATCTACGAGCTAATGAATACGCTCAAGAAGTCCGGGAAGGGCATCATCATGGTGTCTTCCGACATGCAGGAACTGATCGGCATGTCGGATCGGATTCTCGTCATGAAGGATGGTCGAGTCGCAGGTGAACTCGGCGATGCTTCAATTACCCAAGAAAATATCATGCGACTTGCCTCGGCGTGAACAACCATGGAACGGGAGAAACGGAATGAGCCATAAGGCCATGAAAATTGACGTCAAGGAATATGGTATAATCGTCTTCTTTCTTATTCTCATGATCGGCCTTTCCTTCGCGGCCAAAGGATTTTCATCTCCCGAGAACCTTATCAACGTGTCGAGACAGGTTTCTCTTGTCGGCATCATCGCCGTAGGCATGACGTTGGTCATGATCTCCGGAGGTATCGATCTGTCGATCGGCTCGATCATGGCGGCATCCGGTGTCACCTCCGCCTATCTGATGACAGACTTCGGGCTCTCTCCCGTATTGGCCGGCAGCGTCGGTTTCGGGCTTGGCGGCCTAGTCGGCCTGTTCAATGGATTTCTGGTCGCGAGGATCAACATCCCACCGTTCATCGCAACGCTGGCCACGATGGCCGGGGCGCGCGGGCTAGCGTACGTCATTACTCAGGGCATGCCGATCTACGGTTTCCCGGACGAATTCTCCATGATCGGGCAGGGCTACTTTCTTCTCATTCCTCTTCCGGTGTGGATCATGCTGCTGGCCTTCGCCGTCGGCGCTGTCCTGCTGAATCTCACGCCATTCGGCAAACACGTCTACGGTGTGGGCGGCAACGAGGAGGCGGCTCGGCTATCGGGTGTCAATGTCGCCAGCGTCAAGCTGTGGGTCTATGTGATCAACGGCCTGCTGTCGGGGCTTGCCGGTGTTGTCCTGCTGTCGCGCATCATGACGGCGGTTCCCAACGCTGGAAACGGTTTTGAGATGGATGTCATCACCGCCGTGGTGCTTGGAGGCGTCAGCATGGCGGGAGGCGAGGGCAAGCTGCGTGGTGTTTTCATCGGCGTCCTGACAATGGGCGTACTTTCCAATGGCATGATGATCTTGGGATTTGTTGAGTATTACCAATGGATCGTGCGATGCGTTGTGCTGATTATCGCTGTCGGATTTGACAGGAATATTGAGTTCCTGTCTGCGATGATGCCCAAGAAGATACCGTCAAAAGCCAGCAACTGAAGTCGTATCCACATCTAGCAGGACGAGTTGAGAAAATGTCGTTAAATGAGCAACTTAAAGATGCTTGCGAGGAGATACGCAACCATCTATTGGAGGGTATCGTCCCCTTCTGGTTGAAAAATGGAATCGACAGCAAACATGGCGGCTACCTGACGGGCTTTGATATGAAGGGCGTGCCGAGCCAGAACACGAACAAGTATGTCGTTACGCAGACGCGGATGATTTGGGGCTTTTCCAATTTCTTCCGGGCCTTTCCCAACCAGACGCCGCTTCGTGAGGCGGCGGTCCACGGCGTGGATTTCTTTCTCAGCTACTTCTGGGATTCGAAAAATGGTGGCGTCAGGTGGTCAGTAAGCCGAGAAGGAAAGCCGATCGACAGCGCCAAGTTGGTCTACGGACAGAGTTTCGCGATCTATGCTCTGGCGGAATATACTCTGGCGACCGGTGATCCGCGCGGTCTCGAATACGCCGAACGAATCTTCGAACGGCTGCAACTATTCGCCACCGACACGTGCAACGGCGGATATTTCGAAAATCTAGAAACCGACTGGCGGGTCGCCGGCGTGGGCAGTGCTGCGGGAGATCGGAAGTCGTTGGACATCCATATGCATCTCATGGAAGCTTTCACGACCTTGTATCTCTGCTCGAGAAAGGAGATCCATGCTCGTAAACTCGAGGAGGTCATAAGCGTCATTCTGGAGCGGATGATCTCCAAGGAGAGCGGATGCGGTCGCAATCAGTTCGACATCCATTTCAATCCGATCCCGGCGATCAACATAGACCGGACGTGGAACGCCGAACGCAAGTCAGGAGAAATTGTTCGACAGCCGACGGATACGACCTCCTACGGGCATAATATCGAGCTGCTCTGGCTGCTCAACAGGGCTGGCGAAGTATTGGGCAGGCCCGCCACGCATTTCGACGCAGTGGGGCGGCGGCTTGCCGAGCACACGCTCGCCTTCGGTCTGGACCGAGAGTACGGCGGCGTTTATCGCGACGGACCTCACGACGGGCCGGCGCTGATTCAGGACAAGGAATGGTGGCAAAACTGCGAGGCTATGGTTGGCTTTCTGGACGCCTTTGCCCACTTTGCCGATGAACGGTACGCGGTCGCCTTTCTCAAGGTGTGGGACTTCGCGAAATCGAAATTCATCGACCACGACATTGGTGAGTGGCGTCAGCTTCTCGACCGTCGGGGCAACATCATAAGCGGCGACATTGGTAATCCCTGGAAAGCGATCTACCACACGGGACGAGCCATGTTCGAATGCACGCAGAGAATCCCCAAGCTACCTGGTTTGAATAATTAGGACCGGTGCCAGACTTGTGGTATTCGGCCCGGTCATGAAAAAAGGATGTCGTTGAGCCATGCATCGGCAGGGGACGTCAGGTAATGCAGGAATCTCCAAAGAAACCAACTATAACTGACGTTGCCAAAATTGCTGGTGTATCCAAAACAACGGTCTCGCATGTCATTAACAGCTCGCGGTTCGTTGAGGAGACAACGAGAAACCGCGTGCTGGAGGCTATCGCTGAACTTAAGTTCAGCCCTAATTCCATTGCTCGGAGCTTGGCTAATAATAAAACTAATACAATTGGTCTTGTTGTATCGGACATCGGAAATCCATTTTACCATGATCCGATTCTCGGAGTCGAAGAAGTGGCGCTTTCGTCCGGAAATACGATATTTCTATTTAATGCCAACTACGATGTTGACCGATCTCTCGGTTTTGTAAGTACCATGGCCTCGCGGAAGGTCGATGGGATTATCTTCATGTCGAGCCGTCTCGACCATTCGGTCATCAAGGAGACGGAGGCTAGCAATCTCATTGCAGTGGCCGTGGACTACGCAGGGGACAGCAACGATAAGGTTGGCAAGGTCATTATCAACTTCGAGCCGGGCATTCGCCAGTTGGTTGCCCATCTTCTGTCTTTGGGCCACACGCGCTTTGCTTTTGTTGGTGACGACTCCGGAACGTCCACTGCGAATATCCGACGGGACCTGTTCATAAAGATCCTCAGTGAAAATCAAATTCCCGGCGAGAATTGTTTTGTTTGCGGCGGCAATTTTCGGATCGATGGCGGCCGCGCGGCTTTCCATGCGATACGGAACTCTCCGGTCAATCCGACCGCTGTCCTGGCGGTCAACGATATGACGGCTATCGGGATTATTCAGGAAGCCCAGGACAGTGGCCTCACGGTGCCGAGGGATCTTTCAGTTGTCGGGTTCGATAATATTGAGATCGGTAGGGATATCCGTCCTCATTTGACGACGATCGCAATCCCAGGTTTTGAGCTTGGCAAGCTCTCAATGAGCCTCCTTCTGCGCATGCTTGCGTCGCGTAAGCGAGGCAGCAAGCAAAAAGAAACAACTTACCGGCAGTCTGTTGAGACAAAACTGGTTATACGAAGTACAACGTCTGTTCCGGCGTAATATATCTCTATGGTCATAACAAATAGCGGTGTCGTATTTATCATATAATTTTGTGATTGAAAACTTGATATCGAGATTATTGAAATTGGACGCTTCTAAAAACCTCGCCAAACTAGGGTTTTTGTGATTCCCTTCGTCCTATGGCGGAGGGCTCTGGCGATGTCTGGACTGCCTGGCTTTTTTGACTTCGATGACCGGCTGAAGCGGCTGAGCGACCTCGGCGACGAGTTGGAGGCGTTTGGCAAGACCGTCGACTTCGAGATGTTTCGGGGCGATCTTTCGATGGTCCTCGATTACACCAGTGGCCCGCAAGGCGGTCGACCTCCGTTCGATCCGGTGATGATGTTCAAGATCTTGGTGATCCAGGCGGCCAACAACCTCTCTGACGAGCGGGCCGAGTTTCTGATCAACGACCGCCTGTCGTTCATGCGCTTCCTCGGCTTGACCCTTTCGGACCGAGTGCCGGACGCGCGGACGATCTGGCTGTTCCGCGAGAAGCTGACGCGGGCAGATGCAATCAAGCCGTTGTTCGATCGCTTCGACGCGGCGCTTCGCGCCTCCGGTTACATCGCGATGTCTGGGCAAATCGCCGACGCCACACTTGTATCGGCACCCAAGCAGCGCATGACCGACGAGGAGAGGAAGACGGTCAAGGCGGGTCGCGTTCCTGAGGATTGGAAGAAGCGGCCCGCCAAACTTCGCCACAAGGACCGCGACGCCCGCTGGACGGTAAAGTTCAAGAAAGCCAAGGAAAAGTCGGACGGCACCAAGCCGCCGGTCGACATCGCCATCCCGACCTACGGCTATCAGAACCATGTGTCGATCGACGCCGGCTTTGGCTTCATCCGCAAATGGCAGGCAACCGACGCAGCCCTGTACGAAGGCGCCGTGCTGCGCGACGACCTACTCGACAAGACGAACACCTCACGGAAGGTCTGGGCCGACACGGCCTATCGCTCGAAGGCCAACGAGGCGTTCATGGAGGTCAATGGCTTTGTCAGCCACGTCCATCGCAAGAAGCCCAAGGGCAAGCCGATGAGCGAGACGACGCGCCGGGCTAACAACCTCAAGTCCAAAGTGCGTTCCCACGTTGAGCATGTCTTTGCCGAACAGAAGACCCGGATGGGCTTGTTCATCCGGACCATCGGCATCGCCAGAGCGACGACCAAGATCGGTCTCGCCAACCTCGTCTACAACATCAAGCGGCTGATCTGTTTGGAGCGGAGGGCGGTG
>JARKNW010000013.1 GCA_029976075.1 Pleomorphomonas sp. | reverse complement strand
GGGCTCTTTCGGCCGGTCGGCCGTCCTGATGATGATCGGAGAAAGGTCAGAGGCTGTCGCGGCGGGGGAGCGCGATGCCGTCGCCGTCGAACAGGTGGCAGCACGAGGCGGGCGCCGCGAAGCTGGCGCTGTCGCCGGCCTTGAAGCCGCCGTCGCCCGGCACCTTGGCGATCAGTGGCGCCGTGCCGCCGTCGAGGTAGACGAAGCTGTATTCGCCGAAATGCTCGACCGCTTTTACCTGGCGCGTCAGCGTCTGGGCGGCCGGCCCGAGCACCGGAGCGAGGTGTTCCGGCCGGACGCCGAGCGTGACCGGCGCACCGGCGGCAAGCTTGGAACCATCGACCGGCACCAGGATTTCCTCGCCGCTCTTCAGCACCACGCGGGCGCCGGTCGGTTCCTGGGCGGCGAAGGTCGCCTCCAGGAAGTTCATGGTCGGCGACCCCAGGAAGCCGGCGACGAACAGGTTGCGCGGACGGTGGTAGAGGTCGAGCGGCTTGCCGACCTGGGCGATCGAGCCATACTTCAGCATGTCCTTTCCGGCATGCAGCAGCACGATCTTGTCGGCGAGCGCCATGGCCTCGGTCTGGTCGTGCGTCACGTAGATCATCGACGCCGCCGGGAAATTGCGGTGCAGCGTGGCGATCTCCGAGCGCATGTGGACGCGCAAGGCGGCGTCGAGGTTGGAGAGCGGCTCGTCGAACAGGAACACCTTGGGCTGGCGCACGATGGCCCGGCCGATGGCGACGCGCTGCCGCTGGCCGCCCGAAAGCGCCTTCGGCATGCGGTCGAGCAGCGGCTCGATCTGCAGGATGCGGGCGGCTTCCTTGACGCGACGCTCGATCTCGTCCTTCGGCGTCTTCGCCTGGCGAAGACCGAAGGCCATGTTCTCGTAGACGGTCATGTGCGGATAGAGCGCGTAGTTCTGGAACACCATGGCGACCTGACGGTCGGCCGGCTCCACCTTGTCGACCACGCGGGTCCCGATGCGGATCTCGCCGGTATAGGCGGTCTCGAGACCGGCCACCATCCTGAGAAGCGTTGACTTGCCGCAACCCGACGGTCCCAGGAAGACGCAGAACTCGCCGTCGTCGATCCTGAGATCGACGCCATTGATGACGGGGAAGTTGGCGCCGAAGGACTTGTTGACGCCGGAGAGAGTGATGCTGGTCATGGAAAGTATCTCCGAAACCTCAGCCCTTGACGGAACCGGCCATCATGCCCTTGACGATCTTCTCCTGACCGAAGGCATAGGCGACGACGAGCGGCAGCGATGTGAGAGTGACGACGGCGAGGATCGCCGGAATGTTCGAGGTGTACTGGCCCTGGTAGTCCCAGATGGCCAGCGGCAGCGTGCGGGTGCTGGTCGAGGACGTCAGCACGTAGGCGAAGATGAACTCGTTCCACAGCATGATCGCGTTGTAGATGGCGATCGTCGAAAGCCCCGGCCCCGACAGCGGGAAGAAGATCTTGAAGAAGATGGTGAAGGGACCGCAGCCGTCGAGCCGTGCCGCCTCTTCCAGCTCTTTCGGGATCTGCCGCATGAACTCGGTGAGGATGAACACCGAGATCGGCAGCGAGGTCGCCACGTAAGGGCCGATCAGCGCGAACGGGCTGTCGTAAAGACCAACCTCTCGCGTCAGAAGATAGATCGGCACCAGCGTGATGTGGATCGGCACGATCATGCCGGCGACGATCAGCCCGAACAGCGTCTCGTTGAAGCGAAAGCGGATGCGGGCGAAGGCATAGGCGGCCATGGCCGAGATCAGCACGATCAGCACGACCGAGATCGCCACCACCATCACCGAGTTCTTCAGGTAGGCGAGAAACGGGCCGGACAGCACATCGGCATAGTTGACGAAGTTGAGGCCCTTGGGCAGCGCCCAGACGGAGCTCGAGTAGGACTCTTCCTGCGTCTTGAAGGTGGTCATCACCATGAACAGGAAGGGCACGGTGGTGACGGCCAGCCAGAACAGGCCGAGGACGGGAACAGCGACGCGCTTGGTGATACGAGCGGCGGGGGAGGATGCCATGATCAGACCTCCGTCTCGTAGCGCTTGGAGAAGCGCAGCAGCACCGACGCGATCAGGATGACCACGATGAACATGCCGGATGCCACCGTGCTGCCATAGCCGAGCTGGAACGAGGAGAAGACGTTGCGGTACATGTAGGTGGCCATCAGTTCGGACGAGCCCTCCGGTCCGCCCCCGGTCATCACGTAGATGAGGTCGAAGTAGCGGAGCGCGCCGATGACGCTGAGCACGGCGGCGGTGCGCATGGTGCCCCGAAGGTGCGGCAGCTTCATTTTCCAGAAGATGGTCGTCTCCGACGCGCCGTCGAGCTTGGCGGCCTCCGAGATCTCGGCCGGGAAGGAGGCGAGGCCGGCCATGAACAGCACCATGTAGAAGGGAATGTACTGCCAGCAGACGACGGCGATCACCGCGCCGAGCGCGAGGCGCGTGTCGCCGAGCCAGTCCTGGGCGAGATAGCCGAGACCGACATAGTCGAGCAGCGCGTTGAGGGGGCCGAAGTTGACGTCGTAGAAGTATTTGAACAGGACGCCGAGGGCGACCGACGACATCAGAAGCGGCAGGAAATAAAGGATCTTGAGGATGCGCGAGCCCTTGCCGGCATTGTCCAGCACCACCGCCAGGATCACCGCGATCGGCATCTGGATCAGAACCGAGAAGACGGCGAGCAGGATGTTGTTCCAGGCAGCTTCCCAGAACAGGCTGTCGCTGGCGAGCTTCTTCCAGTTGTCCAGTCCGACATACTGAGCGTTGGAGCCGAGACCGTTCCAGTCGAACAGCGACAGGCGGAAGCTGTCGATCAGCGGATAGATCAGGTAGACGGCCAGCATGGCAATGGCCGGGGCCAGAAAGATGGCCGGCGACAGTTTTCTAAGAGACAAAGCCGCCCCTCCCGCTCCACCGTCGGCGGAACGCGTCGATATGTCGGTCACGGGAAATTCTCCTCAGCTGAAATGCCCCGCCGGCTGACGTCGGCGGGGCTGTTTGCGGGAGGAGGTTACTTCAGCTCCGCCTTGGCGGCAGCTTCGAACTCGGCGGCTACCTGTTCCGGCGTCTTGGAGAGGCCGAACAGCGCCTGCGAGGTATCCTTGTGCAGCTCGCCCAGCTTCGGCGGCAGCTCCTGATCCCACCACAGCTGCACGCTCGGCGCCTTGGCGACCAGCGAGTAGACTTCGGTGAGGAACGGGTTGTCCGTCTTGACGTTCTTGAGCGGCATGATGCGGTTGTCGGCGATGCGGCCGGCGGCGGCCGTGTCGTCGGTCAGCGTCTTCAAGAGCTCGACAGCCTTGTCCGGTTCCGGGCAAGCCTTGGACACGGAGATGTAGTTGTCGCCGAGCGTGCCGAGCAGCGCGTTCGGATCACCCTTGCCGCCGGGCACCGTCGGGAACTGGAAGAAGCCGAGCTTCTTGGCAAAGTCGGGATTCTCGTTGCCGATGGTCGAGGCTTCCCAGGTGCCCATCAGCTCCATGGCAGCCTTTTCGGTGTAGAGCAGGCGACGCGAACCGCCCACATCCCAGTCGAGGCCGTTGTAGCCCTTCTGGAAGGCGCCGGCCTTGACCAGCTCCTGCAGGCGCTTGCCGGCTTCCACGAACACCGGATCGGCGAACGAACCGCCATCCTTGCGCTGCACGGCATTTGCGAAGGCAGCAGGCCCGCCGATACGATCGACGAGGTAGCCGTAGTACATCGAGCCCGTCCACTTGTTCTTGTTGGCGAGCGCGAAGGGAGCAATGCCGTTCTTGTTGAACACCTCGATGACGTTCAGGAGCTCGTCCCAGGTCTTCGGCGGCGTCAGCTTGTACTTGGCAAACAGCTCCTTGTTGTAGAACACCACGGCGATGGCGGTATTCTCGGCCGGCAGGGCGTAGATCTTGCCGTCGATGGTGGAGGCGCCGAAGCTGGCCGGCAGGAAGCGGTCCTTGAAGGCCGGGTCCTTGTCGAGATAGGGGGTGAGGTCGACAACCTGGTCGGCCTTCACATACTCGCGGAGCGGGCCACCGCCCCAGGAACTGAACACGCACGGCGGCTCGTTGGCGCCGAAGGCGATCTTGATCTTGGTCTTGTAGGCATCGTTGAGGATATGGGTATCCTCGACCTTGTAGCCGGGGTTGGCTTTCTCGAAGCGATCAGCCGCGTCGCGGATGACCTTGACGGCGCCGGCCGTCGTCTGAAGATCCCACTCGGTGATGACCTTGTCGGCCGCGTGCGCCGCAAACGGCACCGCCGCGACCATGGCGACGCCGCAGGCGAGCGCCGAGAGCTTGGAAACGAAATTCACAGACACCTTCTCCTCCCAAGGATCACGTTGAGCCAGATCGCCGCATCGGATCCCCCGAAAACCGAAATCCACTTTCGGCCGACGTCCTGTCAACGGGTGACAGCCGGACGTTAGCGCTAACGTTCTATCACGTCAACTCTACCAGTTGGCTGTTGACGGCGCCGTCCCCAAGGCTCTTGCTAGGGCTGTGCATCGTGTCGCGTACCACCCGTAGCCGGCGGTTTTCCGCGTCTTTTCAAGGCGAGGAGGCCACCGACGCAGTTGACAGCCCGCAGGGCTTCGGACAAACAGTTTGTAGCCCGGGAAACCATTCGACCAAATGATGAAGCGACAGTACCCAACGTTAGCCGAGGTCGCCAAGGTTGCCGGTGTCTCCCTGATGACGGCCTCGCGGGCGATCAACAACCGCCCCGGCGTCTCGCCCGAAAAGCGCGAAGACATCCTGCGCATCGCCGACGAGATGGGCTACGTCGCCAACCGCGCCGCCCAGAAGCTGACGGGCGCCCGCACCCGCATCATCGGCGTGGTGGCCGAGCTGCACACGCCCTTCACCTCCGACTTGCTGCTCGGCATGGGCGCGGTGGCGCGCGCCGCCGACTACGAGATGCTGGTCTATTCGCTGCCGGTCTGCGACCGCCGGCCGCCCGGCTCGATCATCGACATGCTCCGGCAGATCGCCGACGGCGTCATCGTCATCCTGCCCTACGAGTCCGACTATCTGGAATCGATGACCACCGCCCACATCCCGGTGGTGACCATCGAGCAGGGCGTCGAATCCGCCTTCCCCTCGGTCACCGCCGACAACTACCAGGGCGGCTGCGCGGCGCTGAGACACCTGATCGAGCTCGGCCACCGTCGCATCGCCTTCATCTCCGGCAACGACCGCCTGACCTCGGCGCGCGACCGCCGCCGCGCCTATCGCGACGTGCTGGCCCAGGCCCGCCTGCCCTATGATCCCGACCTCGAAGTGGACGGCGACTTCCTGCGCAAGAGCGGCTTCGAGGCAGCCCAGAAACTGCTCGCCCTGCCCGATCGACCCACCGCCATCTTCGCCGCCAACGACACCTCCGCCTATGGCGCCATCGCCGCCATCCGCGAGGCCGGCCTCGGCGTCCCAGGCGACATCTCGGTCATCGGCTTCGACGACATCCCCATCGCCTCGCAGCTCCACCCCCAGCTCACCACCATCCGCCAGCCGCTGCAGCAGATGGCTCGCGCCTCGGTGAACCTCCTCCTCGCCCTTATCGCCGGCCTCGACGCCCCCTCGGAACAGATCGTCCTGCCGACGCAATTGATCGTGCGGGAATCGACGATGGCGCTGAAGGCGAAGAAGCGAAAGGAGGAAGGGGAGAAGGTGGGCGTGGGAAGGTAGGGGAAGAAACCGCCACTCCAGTCATTGATGACAGGTAGGGCGCCCCCCCTGTGCCAGACTGGCCCGCACCGTTCGTTTGAACGACACGAGGCTTCCTGCCGGTCATTCGGCTTTGTTCACGGATAGGCGTAGCGCTGCGTCTTCGCTGGCAGTTGGTCGCTTGGTGAACTTTTCCGTCGCTGAGGGCTGCGAACGTGCGCCAACCTCAGCGGAAAACGGCAAGCGAAGGGCGATTTCGTTATTTTAATCTACGGCCTGTCTATCTATGTTGCCGTCGGTTAATGGACGGCCGCCTTGTCGGCAGAGCCGACGGGGCGGATGCGAGAAATCTTGGCGGACTCTACCTACCGGAACGACATCGATGGCCTCCGGGCCCTTGCCGTTGCCGCCGTCATTTTGTTTCACTTTGAACTCATCTGGCTTCCCGGCGGATTCGTCGGAGTCGACGTCTTCTTCGTCATCTCAGGCTTCCTGATTACATCGCTGATAGCTCGCCAGATTGCCGAACAGCGTTTCAGCCTGATCGACTTCTACGAGCGCCGCTTCCGTCGCATCTACCCGAACCTGCTGGTCGTACTGGCCGTGACGGCGGTCCTCGGCTTCGTCGCCATGCTGCCACTGACCTACCGGCCGTTCGGTCGTAGCCTTACCTGGGCCGCACTGTCAGGCTCCAACTTCGTGTTCATCGACGGCAAGGGCTATTTCGATCCCGGCAACCTCGCCAAACCCCTCCTGCATACCTGGTCGCTTGGTGTCGAGGAGCAGTTCTACCTCGTGTTTCCCTGGCTGCTGATAGTGGCCACCAAACGGGGCTACAATGCCAAATGGCTGATCGGCTGCTTTGTCGCCCTATCGCTTGTTCTCAGCGTCGTCGCGGCCTCTTTGGATTGGCACGCCGGCTACTTTCTGTTGCCTACTCGCTTCTGGGAGCTCGGCATCGGTGCCATGATCGCCATCCTGCCGGAGAGCGATCACCTTTCGGCGCCTCAGCGTTCATTTCTGGGTATCGCCGGGCTAGCGGCCATCGCTTGGGCGGCCTTACGCCTCTCAGAGTCCGACCCCTTCCCCGGCTATCTCGCGATGGCGCCAACCATCGGCGCGGCGGCGATCATCTGGGCCAATGGCGGCGTTGCGGCAAAGCTTCTCTCCTTCCGCCCGTTCGTCTGGATCGGCCGCCTGTCCTTTGCCCTCTATCTCTGGCACTGGCCGCTGATCTCCATCTCGGCCGGTATCGGCCTGCCACCAACGGACACACCCACCCGCGTTGTCATCACTGCCCTGATGTTCGCCCTTTCCTTGGCGGGTTATTACCTCTGGGAACAACCGATCCGTAAGCGCCGGCTGCTGCCAAGGCGAAAGACCTTCTTCGCCACACTGGCAGTGTGCACATTGGCTATCGCCGGCCTTGGCATTTTGATCTTCGTCACGCGCGGCCTGCCGCAAAGGCAGTCGGTGGAAGAGCGCAAGGCCATGGAAGAGGCCAACCTCAACTCATTCGTCATCGAAAAGCGCTGTCCAGAGCTGAGCGCTTTCGAACCGGCGTCATGTCCGGTCGGCGATGAAACGGCGAAGAGCGTTTCCTTCGTCATTGTCGGTGACTCGCACTCAACCGCCGTTGCCGCCGAAATCGGCGACGTTGCCAAGCGATATCACCTTCGCGGGTTGTTCCTCGGCAAGAGCGCTTGCGAGTTCCTGAAGGACACAACGCTCCAGAACAGAACCTACTGCTTTGCCCAATACGACTACGCAATGGACAAGATCAGGGAATACGACCCCAGGCTTGTCATCCTGGTTTCACGCTGGGCCATGTATGTCGGGGCTCCCCCGCCAGCGGGAGAAACGCAAGCTGTTTACAGAAAAGGGATTCTGGTCCCAGAGGAGGAACGGCAACGCGCCGTCGCAGCCGCATTCGAAGATACCTTGTCGGATGTTGGCCCACGCCACGTCGTGACGACCCTCACGACCCCGGAATACAATTACAGTATCCCCGCCCAACTCTTCCTGGAACGGCGTCTTTGGAAGACACTTTTCGAGAGTGCATACTTCGATACGACTATCGAACAATACCGACACCGGCAAACGTATGTGGAAGATTTGCTGAAACGCGCCCAGACAGCTCATCCCGATCTGGCGGTCATCGATCCCTCGCCGGTATTCTGCGGCACGGGGGCTTGCCTGAAGGAGCTCAACGGCAGTCTCTTATACCGCGACAAGGACCACCTGACACATGCCGGCGCCCTGCTTCACGCAGGCCTTTTCACCCCGATCCTGGAAAAGCTAGTCAAGAAAATACCTTCGCATGATTAATCAGCGTGCTCACTTCGCCCCGCAACCGCCGCCTAGGTGCTTGATCCCAGGCTTTGATGGTGCATTATTTCCACTGCTTGGAGGGATGCACTATGGGCCAAGTTCTACACGGCAGCGCCGCAACGACAGAGGCAGTCCGTCGAGCGATACAACATAGTCAAGAGAGCCTGAGAGGCCATTCGAAGCGTTAAGGCATCAATCAGAAGACCGTAGCGAAGTCAAAGAATCGGAACTCAACGACCGCCCCGAAGGCGCCGAAGCGGACGTGTCCCCGTTGGTTTAGGCCAGTTTGAACTGGAACTTTCCAGTTCCCACTGGGCTAGAAACGAGTAGGGCTTCAAGTGCCAGCAGGTCCTCGTCATTATCATCAAAAAAGTTGGTATCGGCTAGGCGCTACTTTGTACTTATAATCCAAATATAATAGAGTGAGACTCTCATGTTGCTCAAATTTAAGAATCGGAAGTACAAATCCGTAACCCCACCTCAAAATTTGATACAGAACATCTGCGATGCAGATACCTATATTAAACCAATCACGTTAGTTACTTTTGGTGGAGGATTAGAAAAATTCCGAGTCGCAGCGCGCTCGCTCGCTAACGATGCTTGTAAATGCGGTTTCTTCAAGGATATATTTCTATATAGCGACTTTCCACAGCCCCCTAAACGCCTTCACAAAAACGTCAAGAACAGGATTCCAGACTGGTCCGATACGGATCTGCATTTTATTGAGAATAATCCACACGGATTTGGATATTGGTTGTGGAAGCCGATTATTATAAATTCTGTTTTGAATTCAATGAATGATGGAGAAATTTTAGTTTATTTAGACGGTGGCTGCGAAATATCACCATTAGGTACCAGAAGGCTTCTTTATTACATAGAAATATGCGATAATGATGGCGGCCTATTCTTCCATCTCGGCCACAGAGAGGATATGTTCACAAAAAACGAGCTATTCGAATACTTGAACACACCAGAGGAGCAAAAAAAATCTCCACAAATTCAAGCTACCATTTTTTTGATTAAGAACTGTCAAGACACTAGAGCCTGGGCAGAAAAATGGCTGGCGCTTGCGCGCTTTGATTCGATGCGGCTTTTAACGGATGAAAAATCGGCACTCAAACAAAGCAGTCGGTTCATAGAACACAGACATGATCAATCAATTCTTTCGCTAACAGTAAAACAATCAAAATTCTCTGTAATTCCCGCGGAAGATAACTTCGATTCAAGACTTTATAATATATTAAATTCGTGGATTTTTCTAATTCCATTCCACTCACGACGCGCCAAAAAGAATAGAAAAACATTCATAATGGCGAAATTATCCACGGAAAGGCGATGCAAAGCCTCTCTTTTAGGCTCATGGGCCTTTCGTTTACAGTTTATCCTTCAATCGATAATTGGAGGCAAGCTAAATTTCGAAGGAATTCTAGTGGGGCGAAAACCGCTAAGTTAGAGAACGCTTATCAAAGATAACGAAACAACGTGATGTAACTGTGGTGAAGTCTCAGACCAAGGCTCCCGAACAGGAAGCGAGACGGAGCTTGATGTTTGATCCCAGACTTTGATGGTGTGAGGTGGCTCGGTTTGTTTGAACAGGTTCCGGCAACTTTATAAGTGGTTCTTGGCGCCTTTCATGCCGCGATCTGGGAAGGCTGCGGCTGGTTGAAGTAAGCTTGATCGGGTGTTTTCCGGTCAAGCGACGAGTGTGGACGTCGTCCGTTGTAAAAGCTCAGATACCGGCCAATGGCCGCTCTCGCTTCCCTGACGGTTCCGTAAGCATGGAGATAGACCTCCTCGTATTTGATGGTGCGCCAGAGCCGCTCGACGAAGACATTGTCGCCCCATGCGCCCTTGCCATCCATCGAGATGCGGATGCCAGCGTCCTTCAATACCTTGACGAACTCCAGCGAGGTGAACTGACTTCCTTGATCTGTATTGAATATCTCGGGTTTTCCATAGTGGCTCAGAGCGTCCTCGACCGCCTCGATGCAGAACGCCGTCTCCAAAGTGATCGACAGGCGCCATGACAGGACCTTGCGACTGAACCAGTCGACGACGGCGCAGAGATAGACGAAGCCTCGCGCCATAGGGATGTAGCTGATGTCCATGGCCCAAACCTGGTTCGGCCGGGTCACCGCCAGCTTGCGCAGCAGGTAGGGATAGACCTCGTGCCCTGGAGCCGGCTTGGAGCTATTCGGCCGGCGGTACAGGGCTTCGATGCCCATCTTGCGCATCAGCGTGCCGACGTGCTGGCGCCCGACCTCAAAGCCTTCGGCCTTCAGAAGATGCTGCAGCATCCGCTGGCCGGCAAAGGGATAGTCGAGGTGCAGCTCGTCAATGCGCCGCATCAACGCCAAGTC
>JARKNW010000169.1 GCA_029976075.1 Pleomorphomonas sp. | reverse complement strand
TGTTCGGCGGCCTCAACAACATGATCGACGGCCTGGCCAACTGCTATTCGCTCTACCAACCGAAGATGATCGCCGTCTCCACCACCTGCATGGCCGAGGTGATTGGTGATGACCTGCATGGCTTCATCGGCAACGCCAAGGCCAAGGGCTCGGTGCCCGAAGACTTCGACGTGCCCTTCGCCCATACGCAGTCCTTCGTCGGCAGCCACATCGACGGCTACGACAACGCCATCAAGGGCATTCTGGAGCATTTCTGGAAGGACAGCCCGGTCGTCGCCGCGTCGGTCGACACCATCAACATCGTGCCGGGCTTCGATGGCTTCTGCGTCGGCAACAACCGCGAGCTTGCCCGCATCCTCGGCCTGATGGGCGTCAGCTACACCTTCATCGGCGACGCGTCCGATCAGTTCGATACCCCGTCGGACGGCGAGTATCGCATGTATGACGGTGGCACCACCATCGACGAGCTGAAGGCGGCCAAGGGTGCCAAGGCGACCATCGCCCTGCAGCAATGGAACAGTCGCAAGACGCTGGACTATGCAGCCAGCGTCGGCCAGGAGACGGCCAGCTTCCACTATCCGCTCGGCATCAGGGCCACTGACGAGCTTCTCATGAAGGTCTCCGCATTGAGCGGCAAGGCCATTCCCGAGGCTCTGCGCTTGGAACGTGGCCGCCTTGTCGACGCTATGGCCGACAGTCAGGCCTATCTGCACGGCAAGCGCTACGCCATCTTCGGCGACCCGGATTTCGTCCAGGCGATGGCCCGCTTCGTCCTGGAAACCGGCGGTGAACCCGTTCATTGCCTGTCTACCAACGGCGGCAAGGAATGGGCTGACGACATGCAGGCGTTGTTCGAGAGCTCGCCGTTCGGCAAGGACTGCAAGGCCCACGCTCACAAGGATCTCTGGCATCTGCGGTCGCTGCTGTTCACCGAACCGGTCGATTTCCTGATCGGCAACAGCCACGGCAAGTATCTTGAGCGCGATACCGGCACCCCACTGATCCGCCTGACCTTCCCGATCTTCGATCGTCACCACCATCACCGCTTCCCGGTGATCGGCTACCAGGGCGGTCTCAGGGTTCTGACAACCATCCTCGACAAGCTGTTCGACAAGCTTGACGCCGAGACCAATATCGCCGGCGAGACCGACATCTCCTTCGACCTGACGCGCTGAGGTCAATCCAGTTCGAGCAATAGGCCGGCCCCGGCAGCGGGGCCGGCCTTTTCCATTCAACCTGGTGCGTCGCAAACCTGACAATGGCATGTCGGGTCCCCCTTACATGCTCGGTCGTTTGGAAAGCGGGGAGACCAATTATCCCGGGAAAATAAATACATTTCAAAGGATTGAAGCCGGTGTCTTCCCTGGCATGGCGCTTGCGAACTCCCAACTGACCGCACCATCAGAGAGGCGCCCATGTCGCTCAAGGCCAGAATTGCCAACGTGTTCGACGAGCCGGCTTGCCCGACCAACCGGGAGAAGTCCGAGACGGTGCGCAAGAAGGGCTGCTCGAAGCCGTTGACGCCGGGTGCTGCCGCGGGGGGCTGTGCCTTCGATGGCGCCAAGATCGTGCTGCAGCCGGTAACCGACGTCGCCCACCTTATCCACGGTCCACTCGCCTGTGAGGGCAACTCATGGGACAACCGCCACGCCGCGTCGTCCGGTTCCGATCTCTGGCGGAAGTCGTTCACCACCGACCTCACCGAGCTCGACATCGTCATGGGCAATGGCGAGAAGAAGCTGTTCAAGGCGGTCCGGACGGTCGTCGAACGGCACGATCCGCCGGCCGTCTTTGTCTACTCCACTTGCGTCACCGCCTTGATTGGCGACGACATCGCAGCCGTCTGCAAGCGCGCCGGCGAGCGTTTCGGCCGCCCGGTCATCCCCGTCGATGCCCCAGGCTTCGTCGGTTCCAAGAATCTAGGCAATCGCTTGGCCGGACAGACGCTGCTCGACCACGTCATCGGCACTATCGAGCCCGAGGATGTCACGCCCTATGACGTCAACATCCTCGGCGAATATAACCTCGTCGGCGAATTCTGGTTCGTGAAGCCGTTGCTCGAAGAACTCGGCATTCGTCTGCGTGCCGTCATCCCGGGCGACGCCCGCTATCGCGATATCGCTGCCGCCCATCGCGCCAAGGCGAACATGATGGTCTGCTCGTCGGCGCTGATCAATCTGGCGCGCGGAATGCAGGAACGCTGGGGCATTCCCTATTTCGAGGGCTCCTTCTACGGCATCGCCGACACGTCGGGGGCCATTCGCGGCATCTGCGGGCTGCTGGTGGAGCAGGGCGCGCCAGCCGAGCTTCTCGATCGGGCCGAGGCGCTGATCGCCCGCGAGGAAGCAATCGCCTGGCAGCGCATCGCCCCGCTGAAGCCTCGCCTCGCCGGCAAGCGGGTGCTGCTCAACACCGGCGGCGTCAAGAGCTGGTCGATGGTCGATGCCCTCCAGGAAGCCGGCATGGAGGTGATCCGCACGTCGATCAAGAAATCCACGGAAGAGGACAAGGCGCGAGCGCTCGCCGCGCTCAAGGACGAAAAGCATCTGTTTGATCGACTGGCACCGCGCGAGATCTACCGGATGCTCGCCGATGGTGAAGCCGACATCATGCTCTCGGGCAGCCGAACCCAGTTCATTGCCCTCAAGGCAAAGACGCCGTGGCTCGATGTCAATCAGGAGCGGCATCACCCCTACGCTGGCTACGAAGGTTTCGTCGAACTGCTCAGGCGGATCGACCTCGCCGTCAACAGTCCCGTTTTTCCGGCCCTGCGCGCACCTGCGCCTTGGGACGATGCGGGAGAGTTGATGGCTCAGCCGGACATTCCGAACGAAGTCGCCCACAGCTTCCGCAAGTTCGCGAGTGGCGTTCTCGAAGATTCCGACGATTGCTGAGGAGACGGCCATGCCTGTGAACGAAGTCCGCTCGCTCTCCACCAATCCGCTGAAGTCATCGCAACCACTCGGCGCCGCCTATGCCTTCCTGGGCATCGAAGGGGCCATGCCGCTCCTCCACGGCAGCCAGGGATGCACCGCTTTCGCGCTCGTGTTGTTCGTCCGGCATTTCAAGGAAACCATCCCCATCCAGACGACGGCGATGAACGAGGTATCGACGGTGCTTGGCGGCGCCGATCATCTGGAAGAGGCCATTCTCAACATCCGGACCCGCGCCAACCCCAAGCTGATCGGCATCTGCACGACGGCGCTGGTTGAAACGCGCGGCGAGGACTTTGCCGCCGATGTCACCTCGATCATCAACCGCCGCGCCGAAACGCTCGGCGATTGTCGCGTGGTGCTGGCCGAGACCCCTGATTTCCGCGGCTCGATCGAGGAAGGTTGGAGTGCTGCCGTCACGTCGATGATCGAGGCTCTGACCCAACCCTGGACTCGACGCGACCCCGAGCGGATCGTCATCCTTGCGCCCAGCCACTTCACGGTCGGCGATATCGAGACTCTGTGCCAGACGATAGAAGCCTTCAGGCTTGTGCCAGTTATCCTGCCGGACATTTCCGGCTCGCTCGATGGCACGGTACCCGATCGTTGGATACCTTCCGCCTATGGCGGCACGTCGGTTGCCGACATCGAGAACCTGGGCGTCGCCCGCCATTGCATTGCCATCGGCGAGCATATGCGTCGCCCCGCCGAAGCTCTGAGCCGGAAGACCGGCCTTGCCTATACTTTGCTGCCGACGCTGACCGGGCTCTCGGCTTCCGATCGCCTGATCACGCAGCTCGCGCGTCTGTCGGGCCGGCCCGTCCCAGCCTCGATCCGCCGCCGGCGCTCGCAGTTGCAGGACGCCATGCTGGATGGTCACTTCCATTTCGGCGGGCGCAGGATCGCCGTCGCCGCTGAGCCCGATCTTCTCTACCAGATGGCCAGCTTCTTTACCGAGATGGGCGCGGAAGTTTCGGTCGCGATCGCATCGACGCCGGACAGCCCCATCCTGGAAGCCGTTCCAGCCGAGGTCACGGTTGGCGATCTTGGAGACCTTGAGGAGCGTGCGATGGGCGCCGATCTCCTGGTGAGCCATGCCCATGGCAGGCAGGCTTCGGAGCGGCTCGGTATCCCGCTCTTCCGGGTGGGCTTCCCGATTTTCGACCGTCTCGGTGCCCAGCACCGCCGTAGCGCCCTCTACGAGGGAACACGCGACCTGATTTTCGAGGTGGCGAACACGTTGATCGCCGCCGACCATCACCACGTCACCCCCGAAACCCTCAATCCGCTCCGTAACCGGGAGATGCTCCATGACAGCCGTCCGTCGCCTGAGCCTCGTCGACACTGACGCGGCAACCGAAGCCACGCCGCCGCCCGGTGCGGTGCGTGTGGCCATCGCGTCTACCGATCTCAAAGGGCTGAACGCTCACTTCGGTTCCGCGCCCAAGTTTGCCATCTACGATGTGACGCCTGCCGGTTGGAGCTTCGTCGAAGCCGTCGAGTTCGAAGGCAACACTGAGGGCGATGGGACGCATCGCAGCGATGGCGACGACCGCATCACACCGAAGGTCGACGCGCTCATCGGCTGTCATCTGCTGTTCTGCTTGGCGATCGGCGGACCGGCGGCGGCCAAGGCGGTGGCGAGCCGCATCCACCCGATCAAGGCGCAGGCCGCGACCATCGACGACGTGCTTGAGAAGGTGCGCGTCATGTTGACCGGAACGCCGCCCCCTTGGCTCCGCAAGGTGTTGCAGGCCGCTGGTGTCGGTGCCCCTCGACCTGATTTCGAGGACGAATGACCATGAGTGAGATGGCGGCCCCCCCCGCAACCCTCGACCATCCCTTCGTGAAGATGCTGGCCCGTCTTGTCCGGGCTGCCGATACAAACGGCGTCTGGGATCGCAAGTCTGACGCAGAAGTCCTGGCCGACTTCGTGGTCAGTCGTGAGGACCGGAGATCGCGACCGATCATCGACGATCCAGATCCCGACATCATTGACCGTGTCGAGGCCTTTTACGGCGCGGTTGGTCTCGCTGTCGAAGCTGCAACAGGCCGTTTGGCTTCGCCAGTACTGAAGCTGAACCATGAGGGCTTTGGTCGGGTGTTGCTCACGGCCGGCCGACTGGTGGTGGTTTCCAAGACATTGCGCGACGTCCATCGCTTCGGCTTCGACGATTTGACCGCACTGGCCACAGCGGGTGGCAAGCTTGTCGATGAAGCTGCAACCATGATCAGCCGTTTTCCCGAGGTTGCCGACCTCTGACCCACTTTCCGAACTATCCGAGCTGGAGATTTAGATGGCCGACTACACGACCCGCGACGGCAGTCCCTGGACGCCGCTGTTCCTCGTCTCGATCAATGGCGACGCCTGCATCGGCTGCGCTCGCTGCTTCAAGGTCTGCGACCGCGATGTCATGCACCTCTATGGTGTCGACGACGAGGGCGAGATCCTCGGCAAGGTGGTCGAGGATGACGACGACGATTTCGACGGCGAACTCAACCGCAAGATCATGGTTGCCGACAACGACGGCGCCTGCATCGGCTGCAACGCTTGCGCTCGTGTTTGCCCCAAAAACTGCCAGAGCCACGTCGCGCCCGACAAGCTCGCAGCGTGAGACGATCTAGCGGCTCCGGGGGAGCCGCCAGCTAGCGCTACCCAAAGGTTGGAAGGAGCGGCACGACGTTGCCGCTCTCCGCCGCCGCTCTGGCAAGCAGCTTTTGACGTCGCCGATCGGTTTCCTGCCACCAGGAGCGTACCACGCGGAGGCGGCAGGCGAGCATGGTTCCGATCCCGCCGGTGAAGCGCAACCAGGCCTCTACATCCTCGCGCCGAATGGCCGTCAGAACTGGAAGGCCGAAAGCGGCGAGCGTGCCGAAAGCGTCGACATAGCCACCACCGGCGATCTCCGCCGCTCCAAAGCGGGGAACGAAGGCAAGGTCTGCCCTGGCCTCGATCGCCGAGAGGATACGCGGTGCTGCGTTCCATGAGGCGAACCCGTCCGAACGTGATTGCTGCCAACGATCGCCGGCAACGAGATCGACCACCGTGATGCTGAAGGCCGGTGACTCATCGTCATCAGGCAGTTGAATGAGACCGCCGATCCGTCTTCCCGCGCCCCGCAGTTCGTCGGCAAAGAAGGCGATGAGGTGATCCACCGACGCGCCTTCCTCGAAGACGATCGCCGTCAGCTCGGAAGCGTTGATCTCTGCTGGGTCCAAAGCCGGAAAGCGATCGAGCAGGCGGCGGGGCATGGATGGTTTCCTGTCGGATGCGAGATAAGGACGGATCGCGCCTCGCAAGGGTTGGGCCAATTGCCTTGAACGTTATTGCCAGGGCTATATAACGAAGGACGTCAATCGACATCGGAGAAGGTCATGCGGCTTTCGGCGCGCAACATTCTGAAGGGCAAGGTGGTCGCTCTGACACGCGGTGCCACAACCACCCACGTCAAGGTGGAAATCGTCGAAGGTATGGTGGTGACGGCCTCGATTACCAATGAGGCGGCGGATGATCTGGGATTGGCGATCGGTCTGGAAGCGGCCGCCATCATCAAGGCATCCGACGTGATGATCGGCATCGAACTATGATCTCCCGTTCCGAAGTCGACCGGCTCTTGTCCGAAGACGTGCCGGCGGGCGATCTCACCACCGATGCGCTTGGCATTGGCAACAACCCGGGGCGCATGACTTTCACGGCACGCTTCGACATGGTGCTGGCCGGTTTGGATGTCGCCACGAAGATGATGGATGGTCTCGCCGTTACCATTCAAGCCCACGATGGAGACCGGCTCGTTGCCGGAACCCCGATCCTTGAGGCGCGCGGTTCGGCTGCCGATCTGCATCGCGCCTGGAAGGCGGCGCAGACACTCCTCGAAATCCTCTCGGGAATCGCCTCGGCAACCCGAGCCGTGGTCGAGGCGGCGCGGCCGGTCCCTGTTGCCACGACACGCAAGACAGTGCCGGGCGCTCGCGACCTGTCGCAGCTCGCAGTCCGGGCTGGAGGCGGAATTCTGCACCGCCGCGGCCTTTCGGAGACTATCCTCGTCTTCGCGGAGCATCGCCTGTTTCTCGCCGGCGAAAGCCTTGCAAGCATTGCCGCCCGCCTTCGCCGCAGCCAACCCGAAAAGGCCATTGCCATTGAGGTTGGTACGATCGACGAGGCTGTAGAAGCGGCCACCTGCGGCTTTGACGTGGTGCAACTTGAGAAGTTCACGCCTGACGCGCTTGAGGAGCTGTTTGGGCTCTTGCCACCGAGGGGGCAACGCGCCCGCCTCGCTGCCGCGGGAGGCATCGATCCGACCAATGCAGCCGCCTATGTCGCGGCAGGGGCGGACCTCATAGTCACATCCTGGCCTTACACAGCCCGCCCGCGTGACGTCGCCGTTCGCATGTTTGCCGGCTGATCCGGCACGGCCCTTGCGCTGTCATCCTTCAATGACGCTGGAATTCCGACAGGACAGCTTCGGCTGTGTCGGCTTTCCGACAGAGTTGAAGGAGCTGACACATGCTGGCGCCGACCTTTGCTCACCATTACGCTGCGCTTCGCGCCGCCGCGCGCCCGTCCAGTAACGAGACGGAAGCATTTGACGGGCACGTGTTCGCCGCCATGCTGGCTGCGGCAATGACCGAGGCTGAAGCCGCGGACGTGCATCTCTGCGACGGCATCGGCCTTTCGGTAGGCGAGACCAAGCGCCTCTTCGATCGCTGTTTCCCGGGCTACAAGGGAGTGTTGGATGGCGTCGCGCCAAGCCCCCCATCGGAAGAAGAGACGCTCCTTGTCGATCTCCTCTTGGCGCATCGCTCGGGTCCCGAACCGGTCTGCAGCTGGCTCGCCACGCTGATTGCCCGCCGGGCCATGCGGCCGGATCATCTTTGGCAGGATTTGGGGCTGAACGATCGGGGGGAACTCAATCGCTTGCTCTCCAGACACTTCCGTGCCCTTCACGCTGGCAACACCGGCAACATGCGCTGGAAGAAATACTTCTATCGCTTGCTGTGTGAAGCCGAGGGCTTCTCGCTCTGCGCGGCTCCCTCCTGTGCCGTCTGTACAGATTTCAATGACTGCTTTGGCATTGAGGATGGTCTCAGTCGGCTCGCCGATTTGCGCCGACGGATGGAGATGGTTGCCTGATGTCGGGGGAGGACTTGTCAGGTTTCCAACAAACCTTCCTGTATATCGTTGAATTCCAATCGGTTAGCCGGTGGCATGCTGTGTGCAAAGTGTCTGTCGACCCCTTCGTTCTCCTGAAGCAAGAAGGACACAACCATGATCGAACTCACTGAAAGCGCCGTTGGTGCCGTTCGCTCCGCGCTCGCCGGCAACAGCGGCCGGGCAGAAGGCTTGCGGATCGTCGTCGAAGCCGGAGGCTGTGCCGGTCTCAAGTATCGCATGGGCCTGGAGAAGGACGAGCGCCCCGGTGATCTCGTGCTCGATCAGGGCGGGATCAGACTCTACCTCGACGCACTGACCCAACGTCATGTCGATGGTCTGGTCGTCGATTTCGTCGATGGCATCGAGCAGTCCGGCTTCGTCTTCGACAATCCCAACGCCGCTTCCCGCTGCTCTTGCGGCAAGTCCTTCTGTTGAGAGGTGCCATGACCTGTCCGATTGATCGTCCCATTCCCGACACATGCGGCATCCTCCAGCGCATGCGCCATCTATCCTCGGCTGAGGATTTCTTCGATGCCCTCGGCGTCCGCTTCGACGCGGAACGTCTCGCCGTCTGTCGTCTTCACGTCATGAAGCGCATGGGCGAGATGCTGGCCGGAGACGATCTCGAAGATCTGCCCGATAGCGTCGCTGCAGCGCGTGCCCGGTCAATGCTTGAGGCCGCGTACAAGGAGTTTTCGGGTGCCTCGCCGCTCGAAAAGCGGCTTTTCAAGGTGCTGAAAGATCGAGATCCAGCGCGGCCCGCAACGCCGCAGCGTCGTCCCTTCGTGTCCCTCGGCGATGCGCTGCGGCCGAT
The DNA here is from genome assembly GCA_029976075.1 of Pleomorphomonas sp. Lineage (GTDB taxonomy): Bacteria > Pseudomonadota > Alphaproteobacteria > Rhizobiales > Pleomorphomonadaceae > Pleomorphomonas. The sequence goes on along the minus strand of JARKNW010000169.1, from coordinate 21,653 downwards.
CGATGGTGGCTGACTGATGGAGTACACCCCATCGTGGCAGGAGCTGTGATCAGCGAGGAAGGTGTCCCCGGTGGCGATCTGATCGGTCACTCGACCAATCTCGTCGGATTGTCGACCGCTTTTCTGGCCGATGTAGCCTTCAACGCCCGACCTGTCGCCACGCATATTTCCGGCGTGCGCGAAATGAATGGCGGCCTGTTCGAGATGCTTGGTCTCGCCGTCGATCTCTCTGAGGCCGGCGAGGCCTTTGCCGCCTACATGATGGCGATGTTCGGCATTGACCTTGAGCAGCGCGAGCCGGGAGGTGCTGCGGGACGACGGCGTTATCGCTCGTCCTACCTGAGGCTCATCAAGGGGTGGGGTTACGACAGCAACGGTCCTGAAGGAGCCGTCCTGAAGGGCTGGGTGGAAAGCCGCTTCGGCATCTTTCCAACCTTCCACCGTGAGCGCCTCATCAGGCAGGCGCCGGCTGCCTGGGCGACCTACGTTGCCGAAAAGATGTCGAGCCGTTTTCACAACAACTCGATCATGGCCCAGCTCGACCTGCTCTATGAGTTCTGCCAGTGGGCGTTGATCCGGTTTGTCGCGTCAGAGAAGACGCACCTGACACTTTATCGTGGCGTCAACGACTTCAACGAACATCCGATCAAGGAGCATGTCGATCGACGCCGCGTCGTCATGCGTCTCAATAGCCTGTCGTCTTTCACGGCCGAGCGCGACATTGCCGACTGCTTCGGCGATGTCATTCTGACCGCACGCGTACCCCGCGAGAAGATCCTGTTTTTCAATACCTTGATGACGTCCCACCCTCTCAAGGGCGAGGGTGAGTATCTGGTGATCGGGGGCGATTATGAGCTCGGTGTGTCGCGATGAGCTGGTTCCACCTCCCTGGCAAGGCCCACCTTGGGAGCACGGCATGACCGACCCGGGAGTTGCCGACCGGGCGCTTGCCGCCTTCCTGGGGTTGGCCATCGGTGATGCTCTCGGCGCCACTGTCGAATTCATGACATCGCGGGAGATTGCGGCCGAGTATGGCGTGTTGCGCGACATCGTGGGAGGGGGCTGGCTCCATCTCAAGGCTGGTGCGGTGACGGACGATACGGCGATGTCGCTTGCGCTCGGTCGCTCGCTGGCGCGCAAGGGCGCGCTCGACCTTGTTGATCTCTGTGAGGAGTTCGCCGCCTGGCTGAGGTCGGGGCCACCTGATGTCGGCAATACCTGTCGGCGCGGTATCCGCCGCTACATCCAGCGTGGCATCGTCACCGGTCCGCCAAACGACGGCGATGCCGGCAACGGCGCCGTCATGCGGGTTCTGCCAGTGGCAATTGCCTGTCATGGTAACTCGGCACGGGCTCGTCGCTGGGCGGTCGAGCAGGGGCACGTCACCCATAACCATCCGCTCTCAGATGCGGCCTGCGATACGCTTGCTGGTATGCTTGCCGAGCTGATCGCCGGGGGAGGGCGCGCCGTATCCACGCGCCTTGCCGATAGCCTGGTCAGTCGCTATCCGAGCTTCCGCTTCGTTCCCTATCGCGGGATGTCATCGGCCTATGTGGTCGATACCCTGCAAACCGTGTTTGACGGCTATTTTTCAACCGCCTCCTTCGAGGACTGTCTGCTCCGGACCGTCAATCATGGCGGGGATGCCGACACCACGGGGGCGATCGCCGGTGCCCTGGCTGGTGCCACCTATGGTATCGAAGCCATTCCAAGGCGCTGGTTGAAGTCGCTGGATCGCGAAGTGGTCGCCACGATACAAATGCTGGTTCCGGCCTTGCTTGCGCTTGCCGAGGACTGATGCAGGCTCTCGCTTCAAAGCTGGCGCGCCCGCCTTGATAGGCTGGAGGCAAAAGCTTGGAGGCCCCGCCCTGGATTTGAACCAAGGGTATCAGGATTTGCAGTCCTGCGCGTAGCGCTCCGCCACGGGGCCATATAGGACAGCTATATATCGCTTAAAAGGTGTAATGTCATGCGGATACGTCACGGATATTTAACACAAGAACTGTTCTAAGAAACTTGGTTAATGTCGTCTGAATTGTGAGATTGTCCAAGCAGATTGGTTTGGTCAGTTGCTGTAGATCGGATTTGTGAACAGCTTGGGCGTTTCTCCGTGCCACACCTCGAAGCGGACGAACCGGCCATCGACACGGCTCTCCAAGACCTGGCAACCTGTTGTTGCCGGTTCCTGTTGAACGACGCCCCGTTCCGTCACCACGCGGATCTCGTCGCCTCGCAGGAGGCCGTTGAAGCAAACGGCGACAGGGTTCGTGGTGGCTACAACGTCGCCGAACATGGGCAGGCTGGCATCGGCCGGCTCGGCGGTCAGATCATCGACCGAGAAACTGACGACGTTTCTGCCGGCGCGAACAGCGGCGAGAAGATCGGTCATTGTCCGCGCCCCGGCGAACAGGCGATTGGACGGTCGGCCGTGTCGGCGACGGTTCTTCTGATGGAAATCGCTGCCACCGGTTGCCGGGATGCGCTTGCCTGCCACCAGCAGGTCCTGCCAGAAGGCCAGCGCGTCGGTGTTGTGCGCTGCCCAGTTGCCGTTCCAGATCTCCAGGGCGTCAAAGGGCACGTCGAACCCGGCCTGCCACTTGCCGCCCGCCGAACGCTGGAACGGATGGTTGATGACGATGGTGGCGCCGTTCGCCTTGGCCTCGATCATCTTCTCGCCAACTTCGGCTGGCGTGCGGCAGCGCCAGTCGGCTACCGGCTGCACGAGGCCGTGGAAGTTCGTGTGCCCCCAGTGGGTGGTCAGCTCCATGGCCGGGAACACCAGGATGGCTGGATCGTCGGGACGAATGGTGTTCTGGGAGATGGTGTTGTGATCGGTGATCGAAACGAAATCGAGCCCGGCCTGACGGGCACGATAAATCGCGTCGAGAACGGTGACGCCACCATCGGAATGCTCGCTATGACTATGGAGTTCGCCCACGAACCAGCGCGCCTTGCGTTCAATGAGGCGAACGGTAACGTCAACACGGGCGCCCTCGGCGACCTTCACGATGCCGAGCACCACATGCCAGTCGCCGGGAATGGGGCCGGCGTCATAGCCCGGTGTCGCGGCGTCGTTTTCCACGGTGACATGGCCGCGTTCGGAGCCGGACCAGCCGCGCATCTGGCCGTTGCGGGCAAGACCAAGATCGATGACCGAGCCGGATGTGAAGGCGTAGGAGACCTCGACCCTCTCGATGATTTCGGGAACCGAAAACGACAGCTCGACGAAAGACTTGTCCCCGCCCGGAAAATCGGACACCGTGAAATCGAACTGGGTACCGGCAAAGGCCATCGGGTCAGGCTCCGAGCTTGAGGGTCTTGATTTCAAAGGGCTTGAAGGCGAGCGTCAGCCGTCCGTCGACAATCGATAACGGTACGGGCTCGCGTTCCAGAAGATCGACGGTGGCAGCCGATGCCAAAGGCGTCGAAACGATGGCTTCAGCCCGTCGACCACGTTTCTCGTAGAGGCGGATGATAATCCCGTCATCGTCGTCCGCCTTCTTGACTGTCGTGACCTCGATCCCATCGCCGTCAAGCGCAAACGGCGGCTCGATTTCGATCTCGCCAACCTGGGGGATCGCTCGGCCCAGCCAGCGCAAGGGCATGTTGAAGTCTTCGGCGGCTTCGACGATGCGGCCGGCATCGGTGGCAAAGCCGCGATGCGGCATGAGCGCCAGTCGGAAGCGGTGTTCCCCCTGATCGGCGTTCGGCCAAGGATAGACGGGAGATTTGAGCAAGGTAATGCGAAGCCGGTTGTCGCGTGCGTCATAGCCGTACTTGCAGTCGTTGAGAACGGCGAGGCCGACATCCCCATCCGACAGGTCGATCCAGCGATGCATCAGTGTCTCGAATCGCGCCTGGTCCCAGCTGGTGTTGGCATGGGTTGGCCGACGAACGTGGCCGAAGTGGACTTCGGCCCGGCTTTCATCGGTGGCGACAGCCAGGGGCACTCCTAGTTTCAGCAGGGTCTTGTGCTCGTGCCAGTCGATGAAGACGTCGAGTTCCAGTCGATCGGACCCGGCGATCAGCGACACCACCTCGACGATGCGTGAGCGCTCGTAGCGCCATTCGAAACGGATGGCGGCGCGATAGAGGCCAGTTTCAATAACTTCGGCGCGGATGAGATCCTCGACCTCCCAGGTCTTGTCTTCGAAATGGGCGTCGATGTTCCAGGCATCGAACTCGACCGGAATATCCCGGTGGGCAACGATACGGTTGGCAAGCTCGCCGTCAGGGATCAACTCGCGGCGCGTCCGCTTGTCGAAGAGCGAGGTGATCCGCCCCTTGGCGTCGAACCGAACGCTGAGAATGGCGTTTTCAAGCCGATCGAGGGCCACTTCGACACTCTCGCTGCCGGTGGTCTCCGAAGGCCTGGGACAACCGACGCTACTTCCGGCAACCGGCCCCACCGGCGAAAGCCATTCCATTGTCCCGTCCGCCCGATGGATTGCCTGCGCGTGGGCGCGCTCCGGTCCGACGACGAGCCCGCCGCGCGGCCGGTGAGATGCGTTGAGAACCAGCGCACCACTGGAGAGAATGGCGCCGAGGCGACTTTCCAGGTCCTCGGCCAGCGCGTCGAAGGAGGCAAAGTCGCAGTCGGCATCGTCGTAGACACTGCCGACCGAAGATCCTGGCAGAATGTCGTGGAACTGATTGATCAAGACGATCCGCCAAAGCTGGTTGATCTCGTCCGTCGGGTAGCGAGCTCCGACCCGCATGGCGAGCACGGCGAGCAGCTCGATTTCACGAAGGCGAATCTCGGCCTTTCTGTTGTCGCGCTTGATCTTGCCGACCGATGTCAGGGTGCCTCGGTGGCACTCGAAATAGAGTTCGCCCACCCAGGTCGGAAAGGTTGCGGGGGGCTGCAGCATTCGCTCTGCAAGGTCATGGAAGTAAGGGCCAAGCGCGCCCTGCTTCACTTTTGGCGCGCCGGGAATGCCCCGCTCGAAGCGTTTGATGGTCTCCACCATCTCGCGCGTCGGGCCACCACCTCCATCACCGTGGCCGTAGATCATGAAAAGTTCGGACTGATGCGCCTTGCCGGCGTGGCGCTTCCAGGTGCCGAGCACATGGGACGCCCTGAGGTTGGCGCAGTAGGTGGTTTCAAAGCCGTCATACTCATAAGTCTGCGTGGTGACGAAACTGGCAGGAACCCTGGTGCCGTCGATTCCCTGCCAGAAGAAGGTATCGAACGGCATGCGGTTGGTGTCGTTCCAACTCAGCTTGTGCGTGACGAACGTCTCGACGCCAGAAAGCTTCATCAGCTGAGGCAGGGACGCGCCATAGCCGAAGGTATCCGGCAGCCAGAGGAGACGGGGACGCACGCCAAAGGTCGCCTCATGGTAGTGCACGCCGCGAACGATCTGACGGACGAGCGATTCGCCTGAGACGAGGTTGATGTCCGGCTCGAGCCACAGGGCGCCCTCGATCTCGAACTGGCCTGCTTTCACCTTGTCGTGGATGCGTGCCATCAACTCGGGATGGTCTTCGGCCAGCCACTCGAACAGCAGGCACTGATTGTACATGAAGTGATAGTCGGGATACTCGTCGAGCAAGGCGAGCGCCGTCGCCATCGAACGGCTCATCTTGCGACGCGTTTCCCGCGTTCGCCATAGCCAGGCGACGTCAATGTGCGTGTGGCCGGCGGCGATGATGGTCGGCATGGCTGGATCGCCGGCAAGCGCGTAAATCCGGTCCGTCTCGGCCGATGCGGTCGCAAGACTGGCTTGAAAGCGTGCCGGGTTGCCCGGACGCAGATCGAGGGCGCCAAGCGCGGCTTCGGCGTGATTCAGGATCGCCAGGGCTCTTGGATCGTCGGGTTTCAAAAGGCGCGCCACGTCGACTGGCACCTTGATATCGAAATAGAGCGCTTCGACTGCCCGATCATGGATGGCAAGACGCAATTTGAATCCGAGCTGGCGGCGGTCCTCTATGGTGCCGGCTTCTATGGTCACTCGATAGCGATCGCCGGCGGCAGCGGCAGGTGAAAGCAATGCATAGCGATGATTGCCGTCGACCGCCTGAACGACCCGGCCGTCGACCCGCACCAGGCATTGAGGATCGCTTCGCCCCATGGTGTCGCCGAAGGCCGCGTCGACGAACAGGACCAGCCGCAGGCCGGCTGCTGCTTCGGGCACGACGATATCTGCGGCGAACCAGAAGTAACTCTCCGGCTCCCCCCAGACGAGATCCTGATGAACGGATTGCCAGTCGAAGACCGCGTCGATCTCGTCGATCGGCTCCTCCGGTTGCGCGCGTCGGAATTGCAGGCCCACACTGTCAGGCAAAGAGATAAAAATATTTTCGGAGAGCTCCTTCAGAAGCCGATCAATTTTCGGCAATCGCTTCATTTATTGCTCCCGGGGCCGTTTGAAATTATACAAGCGCGGAACCGAAAGAGGACCCGCGAAATGAAGGCCGGCATCAAGGAAATCGCTCAGCAGGCGGGCGTCGCCATCAGCACGGTATCGCATGTTCTGAACGGAACCGCACCGTTCAGCAAGGACGTACGCGATCGCGTGATCCGGGCTGCCCGTCAGCTCGGTTATCTGGAAAAGCGGCGGGTGCGCGCTTCCATTTCGGCGCTTTCGGACCTGCTGCTGGCCATTCCTGAAGATGCGACGCCGCAGATCGACACCAACCTGTTCACGGTGGCGATCCTGAACAGCCTGCGGCAGGAGTGCGATCGCCGGTCCATCCGCGTGATTCCCGTCGTGGGGGTCGGGCGGACTGTCCAGATCGCCGCGATCCGCGAAACACTGCGAACGGAAACGCCGCAAGGTCTGGTGCTGTTCACCGATGATCGACCCGATCTCCTGCAGGCGATCGGCGGCCTCGACGTTGCCGCCGTGCTGGTCAATGGCGAGGATCCGTCGATGTCGGTCGATACCGTCGTTCCCGCCAACCGCTTCGCCGCGCTGGAAGCAACGCGTCACCTGCTGCAACTCGGTCATCGCCATGTCCTTCATATGACCTGGGACGGCCGACAGACCATCCGCCACCGCATGGATGGCTTTCTCGATGCGTTCCGGGAACTGAACCTGCCCATCCCGGACGATGCGATCATCATGGCTGCAAGTTTCGAGCCGGAGCATGCCGAGGCCGAGGTTGACCGTCTGCTCGATCGCGATGGCGGGCTGAGGGGAGCAACGGCAATCTTCTGTGCCTCGGACAACCTGGCGCTTGGCGCCTTGCGGGCTTTCGAACGGCGTGGCGTCAAGGTACCCGACGATGTCTCGATCATTGGCTTCGACGACATCATGCTTGGTGAACTTTCCCGACCGCCTCTCACCACCGTGCATGTGCCGCTGGACCAGTTCGGACCGACTGCCCTCAGCCTCATCGAGCAGCACATTCTTGCCAACAACCCGGCCAGGGCGGCCCTGAAAGTCGAAATCGGATGCCGGCTCATTCAGCGGGCGACGGTACGGCCACTCTCTGCCTGACGGTGCCTTTGTCTTTCAGGATCTCCACGAGCAGCAACATGACCAGTGCCTGACCATAGGGCGCAGCGACGTTGCCGATCCTGAGATAGTGTTCGAGGTCGTGGCCCATCGCGGTGCCGTCCGACACCTCGCGGACGATGCCCGTTGCGTCGATGCGTTCCAACACGGCGGCGATGGCCCGGTCGCAGACGGTCTGAAGTTCCTCGCCGATCAACCCGAGGTCGATGCCGCGCAACATGCCATAGGCAAAGCCGGCGGTTGCCGAGGTTTCGATGGGTGACGCCGCGTCGACGAGCAGTGTCGTCCACATGCCGTCCTGCCGCTGCAAGGCGGCAAGGGCTTCGACCTGTGCGACGTACACACGCTTCAGGTAGCGGGCTGCTGGCTCCGGGACCTCGTCGATCAGTTCGAACAGCTCGGGGATGGCCACGGTGATCCAGGCATTGCCGCGCCCCCAGAACGCCCGGGCAAAGTTGTGTCGGCCGTTGAACGTCCAGCCGTGATACCAGAGGCCCGAAACCGGATCGGCCAGATAACGGGCGTGGATCAGGAACTGATAGACCGCCTCTTCGATCCAGTCCTGACGACCGAACTCCTTGCCGGCCCTGGCAAGGAACAGGCAGGCCATGAACAGCGTATCGTCCCAGAGCTCGCCTTCGTTGAGGCGCTCCTTGACTACGTGCTGGAAGCCTCCATCCTCGGTCTTGGGCAATGACTTGACCAGCCAGTCCGCCCAATCCTCCACGAGATTGCGGAAGGCAGGTCGGTCGACATGGCCGAGCAGCATGACGAGCGGCAGCATGGGGGCCGTCGAGTTGATCTGGCGGGGCGGCAGGCCTCGGCCGATCTGCCAATCGAACCAATCGACCAGGGCGTCGATCGCCACCTTGTCCGCATTGAGAACGGCTTGCTTGTAAAAACCGTAGAGGCCGACGCCGACCTCCCAGTCCCATTCGTCAAACTGGATCTTCACCTTGCCGTCGACGGGGACGAGTCCCTCGCCGATCCCCTTCAGGCGGCAAAGGCCCAGCGCGACCATTTGAAGCGTCTCGGCAATTTTCTGGCTGGTAGGCATAGTCAGTCTTTCAGGCGGAAAAGAAGGGGGAAAGTCTGAAACTCCCGGGCTGCCCGCTATGGAAGGTCAGCGTTGGGGTCGATGTGAAATGGCTGAATGGTTGCGGCGTTCCATCGAGGCTGAGACCATCGGCATAAGAGAGGGTCAGCGGCGGGCGATCCGGCAACTCGAGCCCAAGCTGTAATTTGTCCGGGTCAAACTTCACCTTGGCGGCTTTGATGCGGGCGCTGAGCTCGTCGAAGTCTTGACCGATCGTCACGATCCAGGCGTTGCGCCGGCCGCCCGAGCGGACTTCGTGACCTGCGGTAGGACCGCTTTCGACGGGATGCAGGCCATTGGCGGCGAACATGGCGGCAACGCCCTTGCCGGAACGGACCAGTAGCCAGTTGCCGAAGCACTCCATGGCGTCCATGCCCTCGCGGCCGAAGTAGCCATGTGTCCAGCTTATGCGGTCGTCACCGAGGTCGAAGACAAGCATCGATACGTCGAGCAACTGCGCAACGCGCGGCAGTACACCGTTGCCGGCCCAGAAGGATGGTCGATGGCTTCCGGAAGGGTCTTCTTCCCCGGGGTGGTTGACGAACAGCCGCGCCAGCGGATGGCCGGATAGCTGAACGTCGACGACATGCTGCTGGTGTCCGTGGCGTCCGGTATTGTGATCGACCACCGATGAAAGCTGGGCGTCTCGCGTTCGATACACGACCAGCCGGGCAGTATGATCGAGGCCCTGGGTGTAGCGGGCTTCCAGCGATTGCCCCTCGCCAGGATCGGCGAAGGCAATGGCGCTGGCTGGCGGCTCGTAGTCGCTGGCCGCCAGCATCGGTGGCGCGGTAACGCCGTGGTTGAGCCAGCCGGGGCCGAAGGCGATGCGGACGATCGATACGAGTTCGGTGAGTGGACCGCCGAGAAGTTCCTTGTTGTAGGCGCGCCCCTGGGACCCCCCCGGCACGCCGGCGGTGGTATGCAGTGCCACCATCTGGCAAATTCGGTCGAGCATGCCAGTGGCGCGCATCTTCAGCGGTGCGTCCGCCATGTGCCGGAGACCCAGGAGGCCGATGAAGTCGATCGGGTAATAGGCCGACGAGTTCCATTCGGCGAGGCCTTCACGCTCGATCGAGTCGAACCAGCGGGCTAGTTTCGCGGCGCCTTCCCGTTCCTCATCGCGTCCGCTGCGGCCCGAATTGGAGAATCGCTCATCGGGGAAAAGCCGTCCGGCCACATGCTGCGCGACATGGAAGCAGAGCACGTGGTTTTCGCTCCAGAACCACATGGCATCGTTGCCGGGTTCATCCACCCAGTAGCGGTAGCCGAGGATGGCGTCCTTCACTGCCCCCTGAAGGTCCTCGGGCAATCTGTCGCGATAATCGCGCCAGATCCAGAGCAGCGGCACCATCCAGAAATCGGAGCAGTCCTCGCGATTGACGATGAAATCGATGGTCCGCTCGAGGATCGTCCGCATGGCGGGCGCATCGACCTTGCCCGAATGCAGCATGGCCAGAACTCGGCCAACCAACAGCTCGCCATTTTGGGCAAACCAGCCTGAAGCTTCCATCTTGCGTTCGGCAATCCCGGAAAGCGGGGGGCGGGGTGTGAGGGACGACAGGAACGCGCCTTCGATGGCCTTCTCGACGACTATGCCATCGACATCGAACTGAACGACAACGCGGTACATTCCGTCGGTGACAGCTCCAGGCGGGCAGACTTCAACCCGCTGCTCGCCAGCCGGAAGATGAAGATCGCGCAGCAAGACAACATGCCGTTCGTGGACATGGTTGCCGATGATGACGCGAAGATTGATGTCACGTTTCACGCTATGGTCGAACACCAGCGCGAAGGGCCGGTCGATATTCAATCCGAACTCAGGCCGTACGCTTTCCGCAAGACGCTGGATATCCGCGATTTCCTCTGCCGCGACGTCCATCGGCAAGCGCGCCACGATCGGCGTGTCATCAAGCCGGATCAGCTCGAAGAACCAGTCCGTATCGCGCTCGGCGAGATCTTCGCTGAAAACGACCACCTGATTTGGCCCCGCCTTGAGTGGCAGTCGGATGTCGACGCTTTCCGAGCGGTTGCGTCGAAATGGTTCGAACCGAGCCGCTTCGGTGCCATCGACGAATATGCGGACACCTCCATTGGTCGTGAGTCGAAGGCTGATCTCGGCAGCCTGTGGGGTGTCCAGAATGGTTCCGGTCCAACGCGAGAGGTGAGTGGGACGGTACCAGAACTCCGAAAAATCGATGCGCGGACCGGCGCCGGGAAGGCGCAAATGTGTGATCGGCCAGAGGTCGTCGAATGGCACGTCGCGGCCGATCATGGTCGCACGGAACGCTTTTCGGCAGGGAAGGTCGCCTACGCCGACGAAGCCATTGATGAAGCGGTAATTTTGAGGATCGACGAGTAGCCCGGGCTCTCCTTTGAACGACTCCTCGCGGATCTGCGACAAAGCCCAGACGTCGAGCGCTTCTCCGCGACCTATCGAACGCCTGTAGCTATGGGCTGATATGGCGGCGATCTGGGCGCAAGTTTTGAAATTTTTTTCCGACATGACGTCTCTTCTTTGGCCTGCCTGGAAGAACTGTCGAACGCCCTTGCAGAGATCGATTGATTTCGAGTTGGTGTCAAGCCTGCACCAAAGGCGAAGCACAGGAGTTCGAAAGTCAGTGAGATGTTGAATTTTTTCGAGCGTGATACGTCTCAGAGCGGTAATCGCCGCTCAACCTCAATTTTTGGGAGTGAATTTTCGCAAGGCCGAAGGACGCACGGATTGTCGACCTATCTGAGAAAATTAATAGATTTCAATAGAATAACAGACATTTGCGGGACTTGTCTTCGGTTCGGAAATGGCGTTCCGGCCGTGGCGATTGAAGCAGCCAAGACGGACGCTTATGGAGTGAAAGCAACCAGAGGTATGCAAGTGATCCGCATAAGACGGTACCAAAGTTGGTAAAAATAAAAATCTTTTTATATTGCCTGATGTCAATGGTCACAACATACTGCGTTTCATACACGGGACAAAAAGGCCGCCGCAAAAAACAGAACGGCGCATGGTTCCGGCCACGATGCATTTCGCTGTATTGAAAAATTTCAAGTGAGAATGCGCGCTGAACGGCCGGATGGGATGGAGAGGTTCAGGCTTCCGATCCGCACCTTACGAGGTGTCGGTCGACAAGTGATGGCGCTCGTAGCCGGTGGCCACGAGCGGGGTGAACCGTAGGCGTATCGTGCCAAACGTAACGTGAAGAGGAGAACTTGCATGTCTTTCGGTCTTCCGCTTTTCCGCCACGCCACTGGGGGAGCGCTTGCATCGCTTCTTCTCCTTGGCGTGGCCTCGTCGGCGCTGGCCTTCAACCAGTCGCCCATGCTCGATGATCTCGTTAAGGCGGGCAAGCTGCCGCCGGTCGACCAGCGTTTGCCGGAAAAGCCTCAGGTCATCGATGTTTTCGGCGAGGTCGGCACCTACGGCGGCACGCTGCACCGCGCCTACAAGGGCATTGGCGATCGTTGGGGCACGACCAAGCTGATGGAGGAGCGGGTCGTCAAGTTCATGCAGGACGCCGATGGCAAGACCGTCCTGAAGCCACGCTTCATCGAGTCCTACACCGTCAATGACAATTCGACGGAGTTCACCTTCAAGCTGCTCAAGGGGCTCCGCTGGTCCGACGGCGAGCCGGTGACCACGGATGACGTGCGCTTCTGGTACGAGGATGTGTTCCTCAACACCGATCTGACGCCCAATATTCCCTCGACGCTGATGGCCGATGGCAAGCCTCTTGTCGTTGCCATCAAGGATGCCCAGACGTTCACCGTCAGCTTTGCCAAGCCTTACGCGCTGTTCCCGGAGATCGTCGCCAAGGATGGTACGGGCAAGCCGGGCCTTGATCGCACCTCCTTCCTGGTGCCGGCCCACTACATGAAGAAGTATCATCCGAAGTATGTGAGTGCCGACGAGCTCGCCAAGATTGCGGCCGACAAGGGCGTCAAGACCTGGGTCGACCTCTGGGGTGAGAAGGGCCCGATCCAGTCCTGGTGGCTTAACCCGGATTATCCGGTGATCACCGCCTATCGCATGGTGACGCCGCCGCCGGCCGATACCATCGTCATGGAGCGCAACCCATACTACTGGGCGGTCGACAAGGCTGGCAATCAGTTGCCCTACATCGACAAGATCGAGAGCAAGGTCTTCCAGGATCAGCAGGCGATGAACCTGATGATCGTCCAGGGCCAGATCGACATGCAGTCGCGCTTCGTGCAGGCGACCGACTTCCCGCTCTACAAGCAGAACGAAGCCAAGGGCGGCTATCGCGTCGAGGTTTCCAAGGGCGGCGAGAACGTCGCCGTGATGCCGAACATCGCCAGCGCCGATCCGATCAAGAACAAGCTGTTCAACGATCCGAAGTTCCGTGAGGCGCTGAGCATCGCCGTCGATCGCAGCGCCATCAACGAAGTGGTCTATTCGGGACTTACCACGCCGCGCCAGGCGGCGCCGGTGTCCGCCTCGCCCTTCTTCGACAAGGATTTTGCCGCCAAGTGGGTCAAGTTCGACAAGAAGAAGGCCAACGCCCTGCTTGACGAAATCGGCCTGACCAAGAAGGACGGCAAGTTCCGCCTGGGCCCGGATGGCAAGCGCCTGTCGTTCACGCTCGAGGCGGTGCAGGACGACCTGCCGGTGCAGACGCTCGAGCTGCTGCGCAAGAACTGGGAAGCGATCGGCGTGGAAATCCTGATCCGTATCGAACAGGAAGACATGGCGACGCAGAAGTTCAAGAATGGCGACTTCGACCTGTTCTACACTTATGCCGACCGCATGCTGCAGGTGTCGGCCGATCCGACGCTGGCTCTCGGCCACGAGTCCTATGCCGAGAATTATTACAAGTGGTGGAATACCAAGGGTGCCGACGGCGTCGAGCCGCCCAAGGATCATCCGATCCGCAAGATCTGGGCGGACTGGGAAGCAGCCGCCGGCGCGCCGACGCTCGACGAAGCGCACAAGCATGTCCAGGACATCATCACCGACCTCAAGGATCAGGTCTACATGATCGGTCTGGTCGGCGAGGGTGCGGCTCCGGTGATCGTCAACGCCAAGCTCGGCAACTTCCCGAAGGGCTTCACCAACGAGGAAGTGCTGCGCAACGAAGGCAACTTCCAGCCTGCGCAGCTCTACTTCAAGAAGTAAGACATCAAGGGGGAAGGGCGATAACGCCCTTCCTCATCCCTTTCTTGCCGACGGAGCCTGATGGACGATGCTGGCCTACCTGATGAAACGGCTGTTCTGGTCCATTCCCATGCTGATCGCCGTGTCGATCGTGGCCTTCATCATCATCCAGTTGCCGCCGGGCGACTATGCGACCGCCTATGTGGCGGAACTCCGCCATCAGGGCGACACCGTCGATCCGCTGATGGAGCAGGAAATCCGCGTGCATTTCGGGCTCGATCAGCCGATCTACGTCCAATACTGGTGGTGGATCTCCGGTATCGTTCTGCACGGCGATTTCGGCCAGTCGCTGGACTACAACATGCCTGTCTCCAGCCTCATCTGGACCAGGCTCGGTCTAACGCTTGCCATCTCGGTCAGTTCGTTGCTGCTCACCTGGCTGATCGCCATTCCAATCGGTGTTTATTCGGCCACTCGCCAGTACTCCGTGCTCGATTACGTCTTCACGGTCTTCGGCTTCATAGGGCGCGGCTTTCCCGAGTTCCTCACGGCTCTCGTTCTGATGTGGCTCGCCTACTCGTGGCTCAACATGGATGTCGGCGGCCTAATGAGTCCGGGCATGGAGCAGCAACCCTGGTCTTTCGCCAAACTGGTCGATGTCGCCAGCCACATCTGGGTTCCCTTGGTCGTGCTGGCGACCTCCGGAACGGCCGGTCTCATCCGCGTGGTGCGTGCCAACATGCTCGATGAGCTCAACAAGCCCTATGTCGAGACGGCCTATGCGCAAGGTCTCAGCGAACGGCGCGTCGTCTGGGGCTACCCGGTGCGCGTCGCTCTCAATCCCTTCATATCCACGATCGGCTGGGCGCTTCCGTCTCTGATCTCCGGCGACGTCATCACCGCCGTCGTCCTCAATCTGCCGACCACAGGCCCGCTGCTGCTCAGAGCTCTCAAGAACCAGGACATGTATCTCGCTGGCAGTTTCATTCTGATCCTCAGCGTCTTCACCATCATCGGAACGGTGATCTCCGACATCCTGCTCGCGCTGTCCGACCCGCGCGTGCGCCGAGGCTGAGGAACCGGCATGACCGACACTAGCATGACCAATCCGACGCCGGCCGAGACCAACGACGCCAAGGAGGCGCTCTATCGCGCCACGCCCCGCCAGCTCATGTGGTGGCGTTTCCGCAAGCACAAGCTTGCCGTCATTTCCCTTTGCGTCCTCGTCTTTGCCTATCTGACCATCGCGCTCGCCGAGTTCACTGCGCCTTATGATCCTTACGAGATCACCGAAATCGCGACCATGCGACCGCCACAGCCGGTGCATCTGTTCGATGAGGACTGGAACTTCCAGGGGCCGTTCGTCTACGGTCTGACGCGTTCGCGCGACCTCGAGACGGCGGCGGTCATCTACACGGTCGATACCGGAGAGATCGTGCCGCTGCGCTTCTTCGTCGAGGGACCCGAATATTTGTTCTGGGGGCTGATCCCAGGGTCACTCCACTTGTTCGGCGCCGAGGATCCGGACGCACGCATCTATCTGCTGGGGACCGACACGCTTGGCCGCGATGTCCTGTCCCGTCTCATTCACGGTGGCCGGACGACGCTGACCATCGGTATCCTCGGCGTGTTCTTCTCCTTCCTCATCGGCATCACCATGGGGTCGATCTCGGGCTACTACGGTGGCCGGATCGATACGGCGATCCAGCGCCTGATGGAGTTCATCCGCTCGATCCCCACCATCCCCTTGTGGATGGGATTGGCAGCCGCGCTGCCGGTGGAGTGGGACCCGCTGTTCGTCTACTTCCTGATTACCATCCTGCTGTCACTCATCTCCTGGACCCACCTTGCCCGTACGGTTCGCGGCTCATTCCTGTCCTTGCGTGGCGAAGACTACGTGCTGGCCGCCCGCTTGCTCGGCGCTTCCGAGAAGCGGATCATCGTCAAGCACATGCTTCCGGCCATGACCTCCTACATCATCGCGGCGGTGACGCTGTCGGTGCCGGAAATGATCCTCGGCGAAACCGCCCTGTCGTTCCTTGGCCTGGGGCTCCGGCCACCGGTGGTTTCCTGGGGCGTGCTGCTGCAAGAGGCGCAGAGTCTGCGCGTTATCGTCCAGGCTCCTTGGCTGCTGATGCCCGGCTTGGCGATCGTCATTATCGTTCTGAGCTTCAACTTCCTCGGTGACGGTCTGCGCGACGCTGCCGACCCGTACGGCCGGTGACCATGCCCATGACTGAAGATACCCCTCTCGTTGAAATCAACGACCTCGGCGTCGAGTTCCGATTGCGCGAAGGCGTCGTGCGCGCCGTCGATGGCGTCTCGCTGCATGTGCGCAAGGGCGAAGTGCTTGGCATCGTCGGCGAAAGCGGATCGGGCAAGTCGATCTCGGTGCGTTCGATCATGCAACTGCTGCCGAAGACGGCCGTGTTGTCGCGCGGCAGCGTCGTCTTCCGGCCGCCGGGAGGCGGTGAGATCGATATAGCCAAGCTCGATCGCAAGGGCAGGGACATTCGCTCTCTGCGCGGCCGTCATATCGGCATGATCTTTCAGGAACCGATGACGGCACTCTCTCCGGTGCATACCATTGGCCATCAGGTGATGACGCCGATCCGGCTTCACCTCGGGCTTGGCAAGAAGGCGGCCCGAGACCGGGCACGCGAGCTCCTGCAGCTCGTGCAGATGCCGCGCCCCGACCAGATGCTCGATGCCTATCCGCATGAGCTGTCGGGTGGCATGCGCCAGCGTGCCATGATCGCCATCGCCCTTGCCTGCAATCCAAGCCTGCTGATTGCCGACGAGCCGACGACGGCCCTCGACGTCACGACCGAGGCGCAGATTCTTGATCTCTTGAAGTCGTTGCAGCAACGGCTCGGCATGGCGATCATCTTCATCACCCACAATTTCGGAGTGGTCGCCGATATCGCCGATCGCATCGCGGTAATGTACATGGGGCGCGTCGTCGAGAGCGGCCCGGTGGATGATATCTTCGAAAGCCCGCAGCATCCCTACACGCGGGCCTTGATGGCCTCGGTGCCGCGCCTGGGAGCCGAGCGTCGACGCCGACTGACCACGATCCCCGGCATGGTGCCGGATCCGTTCGAGCTGCCGAAGGGGTGCTCCTTCCACACGCGCTGCTCCGAGGCGGTGGCAGGCACCTGCGATCGGCTCGATGCGCCGCTCATCAACCTTGCCGACGGTCGCAACGTCCGCTGCCATCTTCACTCTCAGAACCAGACCGGAGGACCGAATGCCGGTTGAGCCTCTCAACTCCGAGACCCTGTTTGCGGTCGAAGGTCTCAGCAAGCACTTCGGTGGCGCAGCCAAGGGTTGGTTCCAGAAAGCCAAGCCGGTGGTCAAGGCCGTCAATGACGTGAGCTTCACCATCGCCAGGGGAGAGACTTTCGGTCTGGTCGGCGAAAGCGGCTCTGGCAAGTCCACGGTTGCCCGACTGATGCTGCGCGCCTACGACGTCACTGCCGGTTCGATCCGCTTCCGGCGCGATGATGGCAATACCGTCGAGCTGGCTTCGGCCGGCAAGGGTGAGCTGCAGGCGCTCAGGCGCCAGATGCAGATGATCTTCCAGGACCCCTATTCGTCGCTCAATCCGCGCATGACGCTCTTGGAACTTGTCGGCGAGCCGCTGCTCGTGCACGGCGTCGCCACAGGATCCGAGCTTGAAGACCGCGTGGCCGAACTCTTGAAGCTGGTCGGTCTTCGGCCCGAGTTCCGAGGCCGCTACCCGCATGCGTTCTCGGGTGGCCAGCGCCAGCGCATCGGGATCGCCCGCGCACTCGCCCTCAATCCGGCTTTCATCGCCGCCGACGAGGCCGTGTCGGCGCTCGACGTGTCGGTGGCAGCCCAGAACATCAACCTCATGCAGGACCTGCAGGAACAGTTCGGTCTCACCTACCTGTTCATCACCCACGATCTCAGCATGGTTCAGCATATCTCCAACCGGATCGGCGTTATGTATGTCGGCCGCCTGATGGAGGTGTCCGCCACCGAGCCGATGTTCGCCGAGCCGCTGCATCCCTATACCGAGGCCTTGCTATCGGCTGTGCCGCAGCCCGATCCCAAGCGCAATCGTGGTCGCAAGCGCATCATGCTGAAGGGGGAAATCCCCGATGCGTCCAGGCCACCGTCCGGGTGCGCCTTCCACCCGCGCTGCCCCTACGCCAAGGATGTCTGCAAGGTCGAGGAGCCCGAACTGCGTGAGGCCAAGCCTGGCCGCTTCTCCCGCTGTCACTTTGCCGGCGAACTATCTCTCACCGGTGCCTATTGATGGACGCCTTGGAAAAGCTGGCGACAGACCACAGCCCCGTCCTGAGGTGTTGCCGGACGGAGCCTTATGCTCCGAGCCGGCTCGGCTGGTTGGTCGCAGACATGCCGATGAAGTCCCCCTCGTCGGATTTCGACTTGCGTCCTCGCGGGGCGGTGGTGATCGAGTACACCGTCTGGTGCGACTGGGATATCGGCCACCTCTACGATCTCGAACATGTCTGGGTTCATCTCGACGCGGCCGGTCAAGTCGTGGCCGTCGAAGGGTCCCAGCATGGCCGGCGGGTCGAACTGGCAGGGTGCATCATCGAGAGCGGTCGGCCGGTAGTCTATCTGGAGCCCGGCAAACATGCCGTCTGGGCGAGTCCAGGCGCGATGGCGCCGGAGTTCCCGCGCATCGCCGCCCAATGCGGGCCTTTCGCCGGAAGCGACGGCGTCCACGTCGACAATCTCTTTGGCGATCGCGGTGAAATTACTGCGACGCCCCTCGATCACCGCCTGGCAAGGCTCAAGCTCAAGCGGGACGCCTTCAGCCCCGCCTTCGATTTCTCAGGGGCGTTGCCGAGTGAGACCTCGCCGCTCGTTCCCTGGGCGGAGCTTGCCGCTTGGATCCCGGGTCGCGTTCGGTCCTTGGTTGCCGACCTTCCCGGCAGCGTCCCGCATCTTGAGGCCGTTTTCCTCGACTGCGGTGACACGCTGGCCGACGAGGGAACGGAAGTGAAGGACGAGACGACCGAGATCGTATCGACGGCGGAACTCATACCCGGAGCCGAAAACCTGCCCCGGCGGCTGCTCGCAAGAGGTTATCGCCTAGCGTTGGTGGCCGATGGGCCTCGCGAGACCTTTGTCAACATCCTCGGTCAGCATGGCCTCTGGAACGACTTCGAGGCACACGTAATCTCGGGCGACCTCGGGGTTGCCAAGCCTCACCGGCGGATGTTCGAAACGGCGCTCGCCGCGTTGGGGCTTTCGGCCGCTACCGCCGGTCGCGTCGTCATGGTCGGCAACAATCTCGAGCGCGACATCAAGGGCGCCAACGAGACCGGCCTGATCAGCGTCTTCATGCGCTGGTCGAAGCGGCGAACGCATGTTCCAAGGGATGCGTCCGAAAAGCCGCGCTTTGCCATCGATTACATCGAAGATCTGCCGGACCTTCTCGAACGTATCGAGCTCTCGTTATAACTTGGGCAGCAGCTTGGATCCCCGCTCTCACCGCCTGGCTTGCTGCAACATGACATGCGGGGCGATGTCATCAAGCGAAAGAATGGTATCCACGCCGCCGCGGGCGATGGCTTCCTTAGGCATGCCGAAGACCACGCAGCTGTCCTCGTCCTGGGCGATCGTGTAGGCCCCCGCCTCTTTCATTTCGAGCATGCCGCGCGCACCGTCGTCGCCCATGCCCGTCATGATGACGCCAATGGCGTTGGGACCGGCTGCGCGGGCCGTGGACCGGAACAGTACATCGACTGATGGCCGGTGGCGCGAAACGAGCGGGCCATCCTTGACCGCGACATGGTACCGCGCGCCTTGCCGCTCGAGCAGCAGATGGCGCCCACCAGGGGCGATCAGCACGTGACCGCGCAGCACCGGGTCACCGTCTTCGGCCTCCTTCACGCTCACCTGACATAGGCCGTCGAGACGCTTTGCAAAGGCGGCGGTAAAGTGCTCGGGCATGTGCTGGACGATCACGACGCCGGGGGCGTTGGCGGGCAAGGCCACCAGGAACTCCCTCAAGGCCTCGGTTCCGCCCGTCGAAGCGCCGACGGCGACAATGATTTCCGTGGTCTTGGCCATGGCGCTGTTCCGCGTCGCAGGCGGCAGCATGGCGTCGGCCGAAAGCTTTGGGGCTGGTGTTTTCATGGTCGGTGCGGCTGCCGGAGCAGCCTTCCGCCGCGCTCCGATACGGGCGCGGGCTGCGCTCTTCACGGTGTCGCAGATCAGGAGGGCCTGTTCGGCAAGATGGTCCGCTGCGGCAATCTTTGGCTTCAGGATGACGTCAACCGCGCCGGCTTCCAGCGTCTGCATCAGCGTTTCTGAGCCTTCCTCGATCAGGGAAGAGCACATCACGACCGGAATCGGATGCTGGCTCATCAGCTTCTTGAGAAACGTGATGCCATCCATGCGTGGCATCTCGACGTCCAGCGTGATGACGTCGGGGATGTCTTCCCTGAGACGCTTTGCGGCTACGAACGGATCGGATGCCACCCCGATCACTTCGATGTCCGGATCATTTCCGAGGATAGTGGCCAACGTCTGCCTGACGGAGGCGGAGTCGTCGACAATAAGGACGCGAATGCGTTTCTGGCTGGTCAACGTCGTCTCGTTCAGAAAGCGGCGGCGATATTGATGCGGCGGCGCTCTCCCCGGTTCGGGGAGACCTCCGATACAACTGGCCTATCACGGCAGCGACAAAAGCGGCAAGTCGGCTTTGGGGGCAATGAAATGGCGCTTCGTAAGGGTCAAACCTTTTGGAATATCGTGTTGGCTACGGTGCGGACCGGCAGATTGAACCCGGTGATCGACTCCGAATGGCCGATGAGAAGGTGGCCACCCGGCGCCAGGCAATCGCAGAGACGGGTCAGCACCTTGGCCTGGGTTGCCTTGTCAAAGTAGATCAGGACGTTGCGGCAGAAGATGATGTCCATCGGTTCGCCGACCGGGTAGGTATCGTCCATGAAGTTCATGCGCGCGAAGCCAACCTTGGAGCGCAGGGCCGGCGAGATGCGCACGAGATCGCTTCTCGGATCGTTCGAGCGTTTGACGAACCTCTGCATATAGTCCGCAGGAACCGGAGCCAGCATGTTGGCGTGATAAACGCCCTTGCGGGCGGCGGTGAGGACATCAGTCGACAGATCGGTCGCCAGGATGAAATAGTCGAGAGGTCTCGAGTGCTCCGCGAAGTCTGCGAGGACCATCGCCATGGTATAGGGCTCGGCCCCCACCGAACAGGCCGCGCTCCAAAGCCGCAGGGAGGTCCGACCGCTCCGGACCAGACCAGGCAGCACGTGGGACCTCAGGTACTCGAAGTGCTTGGGCTCGCGAAAGAAGTCGGTCTTGTTGGTGGTCACCGCATCGATGAGGGCGACGACCTCCGTCTCGATGCCGCCGCTCTCGAACAGGTAGGTGCAATAGGCATCGAGTGAATCGAAGCCGGTAGCGCGCAGACGGCGGCGCAGCCTTCCCTCCAGCATGGTCTGCTTGCCGGCCGGCATCTTGATACCGCTGTAGCTGCTGACGAAAGCCGACAGCCGGCGAAAGTTCTTTGCGCTGAGCTGATCGACCGAACGGTCGGCTTGATTGGCCTGGACTGACGACAAAAGTTCGGCCCTCATGGTTTTCGCGATTGCTGGCCCGGCATCCTGTCTGGAGTGCCGGGCTTCCAGTTTCCGGGATGTCAGGCGACGGCGCGGTTTTTATCCGTGCCGCCGAGGGAGGCGAGGTCTTTGGCCGTGAGGAGCCTTCCGAGGTCGATGATGACCACGAAGCCCTGATCGCGCCGGACCACGCCGTCGATGTAGTCGGAGTTCCAACTGATGCCGATGTCCGGCGCCGCTTCCAGCTGGTCGTCCCGGAAGGCGACCACCTCGAACACGCGGTCGGCGACCAGACCCAGCGTCAGCTGGCGCTCGCCGAGCGCGATGTCGACCACCAGCACGCGGGTATGCGGGGTCGGCACGGTCCGGCTGAGGCCGAGCTTCAG
>JARKNW010000151.1 GCA_029976075.1 Pleomorphomonas sp. | reverse complement strand
AAGCGTTCGATTAAACCCGCTATCCCTGCCTCTTTCATCGCTCGCCCAAAAAGACGAGAGTGGACCTTATTTCACCAGAGTTCACAACCCCATGTCATAACCCTATGATCGTCAACGATTTTTCATGCTCCGGCCCTGCCGTTCACTCACTGCGGGCTGATTATCCGGCGCCGCACGTGTATCATTCGAACCTCGCTGCCCGCGCGAAATTGTTCGCCGGGCGCGACCCATTTCAGAACACGCATCCACCCGATTTCCTGCCAGAGCCTCCGCCGGAGCCCGCATGACCACCCCCGTTCCTCGACTGGAATTGTTGCACGTCACCAAGCGCTACCCGACCATCGTGGCCAACGACGATGTCAGCCTGTCCGTCCTGCCCGGGGAGATTCACGCCGTTCTGGGCGAGAACGGCGCCGGCAAGAGCACGTTGATGAAGGTCATCTACGGCGCGGTCAAGGCCGACAGCGGCACCATGATGCTCGACGGCCATGAAGTCTCCATCGCCAACCCGGCGCAGGCCCGCCGACTCGGGATCGGCATGGTCTTCCAGCATTTTTCGCTGTTCGAGACGCTCACCGTCGCCGAAAACATCGCCCTGGTGCTCGACGAGCCGTTCAACCTGCCGGCGCTGGCCAGCCGCGTCAAAGAAGTCTCCGAGCGTTACGGCCTGCCGCTCGATCCGAACCGCATGGTGCATAGCCTCTCGGTCGGCGAGCGCCAGCGCGTCGAGATCGTGCGCTGCCTGCTGCAGAAGCCGAAACTGTTGATCCTCGACGAACCGACCTCGGTACTCACGCCGCAGGCTGTGATCAAGCTGTTCGAAACGCTGCGGCAACTCGCTTCCGAAGGCGTCTCGATCCTCTACATCAGCCACAAGCTGCACGAAATCCAGTCCCTGTGCGACCACGCCACGATCCTGCGCAATGGGCGGGTAACGGGCAAGGCCGTGCCGCGCGAAGAAACGCCGGCCAGTCTGGCGCGCATGATGATCGGCCGCGAACTGCCGGTGTGCGAAGCCCCCGTCTATGAAGGCGAACACCGTCCGGTGCTCACCGTGCGCGGCCTCAGCCTGCTGCCGACGTCCCAGTTCGGCACGGAACTCAAGGACATCTCGCTGACCGTCAACACCGGCGAAATCCTCGGTATCGCGGGCATCTCGGGCAACGGCCAGGCCGAGCTGCTGTCGGCGCTGTCTGGCGAAGCCGCCACGGAGCGCGACGTGATCCGCCTCAACGGAAAATCCATCGGCCATCTGGATGCCGGGGAGCGGCGCGCCAAGGGCATCGTCTACGTACCCGAGGAACGCCTGGGACGCGGCGCCGTGCCACCGCTCTCGCTCGGCCACAACGCGCTGCTCACCGCGCACCGCCAGGGCATGAAGAACTGGGGGCTGGTGCGCTATGGCAAGGCCCGCATTTACGCCGATGAATGCGTAAACCGATTCGATGTGCGGGGCGCGGACGCCTCGACCAACGCGCGCGCCCTGTCCGGCGGCAACCTGCAGAAGTTCATCGTCGGCCGCGAAATCATGCTGAAGCCCGAGGTCATGATCGTCGCGCAGCCGACCTGGGGCGTCGACGTCGGCGCTTCAGCGGTACTGCGCCAGGCGCTGCTCGATCTCTCGCGTACCGGCGTGGCGATCCTGGTCGTCTCCGAGGAGCTGGAGGAACTGTTCGAGATCGCCGATCGCATCGCCGTCCTTGCCCAGGGCCGGTTGTCTCCGGCACGGCCAAGGGGCGAACTGAATGCCGAAAAGGTCGGCCTGCAGATGGCGGGACTGTTCGACCACGCCGAAACCGCGCCTGCCGCATCCATGATGGAAACGAAACATGCATCTGCTTGAGCCACGCCCTTACCCCTCTCGCGTGATGCGCTGGACGGCGCCACTGATCGCCGTCGTCGCCACGCTGCTGGCCGGATCCTTCCTGTTCTGGGCGCTCGGCAAACCGGTGCTCGATTCCTTCCAGGTCTTCTTCGTCCAACCGCTGGAAAGCAGCTATGGCTGGAGCGAGCTGCTGATCAAGGCCTGTCCGCTGATCCTCATCGCGCAGGGCCTGGCCATCGGCTTCAAGGCGCGCATCTACAATATCGGCGCCGAAGGCCAGTTGATCGTCGGTGCGCTGGCCGGCGGTGGAGTAGCCATCGCCATGGAAGGCAGCGACGCTGGCTGGATCGTCCCGGCCATGGTCGTGGCCGGCGCCATCGGCGGTGCACTGTGGGGCGCCATCCCCGCCTTGCTGAAGACGCGTTTCAACGCCGAAGAGACGTTGACCACGCTGATGCTCTCCTACGTCGCCAGCCTGACCCTCTCGTACATGGTCAACGGCCCGTGGCGCGACCCGGAGGGCATGAACTTCCCGCAGTCGATCATGTTCAGCGACGGCGCGCTGTTTTCGATCCTGCTCGAAGGCTCGCGGGTCAATACGTCCATCTGGATCACCGTGTTCGCCGTGCTGGCCTTCTGGATCTTCAACGCAAAAAGCTTCCTGCACTTCCAGATCGAAGTCGGGGGGCTGGCCCCGGCCGCATCGCACTACGCAGGGTTCTCGGCCAAGCAGACGGTGTGGTTTTGCCTGCTGACGTCCGGCATGACGGCCGGCATCGCGGGCGTGGGCGAGATCGCCGGACCCGTCGGGCAGCTCAACCTGAACATCTCGCCGGGTTACGGCTTCGCCGCGATCATCGTCGCCTACCTCGGCCGCCTGCACGCGCTCGGCATCGTCCTCGCCGGCTTCCTGATGGCGCTGATCTACCTCGGCGGCGAGGCCGCCCAGGTCGGCCTGCAAATGCCCGCGGCCATCACCGGCATCTTCCAGGGCATGCTGCTCTTCTTCCTGCTCGGCTCGGACGTATTCATCGACAACCGCCTGCGCCGGATGGCGTAAGCGCTCCGGACGGAATCATGATCGAACACCTCATCCCCATCCTGGCCGGCACGCTCGGCGCCGCCGTGCCGCTGATCTTCGCCGGCCTCGGCGAACTGGTCGCCGAACGTACCGGCGTGATCAACCTCGGCGTCGAAGGCATGATGCTGGTCGGCGCCATCGCCGGCTTCGCGGCTGCCGCGGAAACCGGGAACGGCGCAGCCATCGGCCTGCCAGCCGGGGCGCTCGCCGGCGCCGCAACGGCCATGATCTTCGCCTTCTTTGCACTCTCGCTGGCGGCCAATCAGGCGGCCTGCGGCCTCGCACTGACCATTTTCGGCATCGGACTTTCGGCGTTCATCGGCCAGCATTACATCAGCTACAGCCTACCGGGACTGAAGCCGATTGCCATCCCGCTGCTGTCCGACATCCCGGTGCTCGGGCCCATCCTGTTCAAGCAGGACTGGGTGGTCTACCTCTCGTTCCTGGCCTTTGCCGGCGTCGCGTGGACGCTCACCAAAACCCGCCTCGGGCTGCTGTTGAAGGCCATCGGCGAATCGCCTGAATCGGCGCACTCGATCGGTTATCCGGTGATCAGCATCCGCTTCGGCGCCGTGGCCTTCGGCGGCGCCATGGCCGGCATCGCCGGGGCCTATCTCTCGACCGTCTACACCCCGCTGTGGGTGCAGAACATGAGCGCCGGGCGCGGCTGGATCGCCGTCGCTCTGGTCGTTTTCGCCTCGTGGAAGCCGGCGCGGCTGATGCTCGGGGCGTACCTCTTCGGCGCGGTGACGATCCTGCAGTTCCATGCGCAGGGTCTCGGCATCATGGTCCCGGTGCAGTTCCTCGCCGCCCTGCCCTACGTGGCGACAATCGTCGTTCTCGTCATCATCTCGCGCGATCGCCGGGTTCTGCAGAACAACCTGCCCGCCTCGCTCGGCAAACCATTCCTGCCGTGATCCACGTGCTTTCACCCCCCCCAGCGCCCCTTGTCAGGGGGGGCGGCGCAAGGCGGCTGATCGTTCCTCTCCTCCCCTGACAAGGGGAGGCCGGGAGGGGTTGCAGCCACTATTCCATCATCACGACTGACCGCAAACACCATGACCGCCCGCTCAAAGACACTCCTGCTCAAGAACGCCGACGTCCTCGTCACCATGGACACGGAGCGGCGCGAAATCCCCGGTGGTGGCGTATTCATCCGTGACGGCGTGATCGAAGCCGTCGGTCCGGCCGACCAACTGCCGGCGACCGCCGACGAAGTCGTTTCGCTCGCCGGCTGCGTGGCGCTGCCGGGCCTCGTCAACACGCACCACCACATGTACCAGACCCTGACGCGGGCGATCCCCGGCGCGCAGGACGCCGAACTGTTCACCTGGCTGCGCACGCTGTACCCGATCTGGGCCGGCATCACCCCGGAGATGATCCGCATGTCGACGCTGACGGCGATGGCCGAGTTGATCCTCTCCGGCTGCACCACCACCAGCGACCATCTGTATCTCTATCCGAACGGTTCACGCCTCGACGATTCGATCGAAGCCGCCGCGACGATCGGCATGCGCTTCCACGCCGCGCGCGGCAGCATGAGCGTCGGCGAGAGCGACGGAGGATTGCCGCCCGACCGGCTGGTGGAAAGCGAAGCCGCGATCCTCAAGGACACGCAGCGCCTGATCGAAACCTGGCATGACCCAGCGCGGCATGCCATGCGCCGCATCGTCGTCGCGCCGTGCTCCCCATTCTCGGTCAGCCGCGACCTGATGCGCGAAGCGGCCGACCTCGCGCGCGCCTACGGGGTCTCGCTGCACACCCACCTCGCCGAGAACGACAACGACATTGCCTACAGCCGCGAAAAATTCGGCATGACGCCAGCCGAATACGCCGAATCGCTCGGCTGGGTCGGGCCGGACGTGTGGCACGCGCACTGCGTCAAACTCGACGCGGCGGGCATCGCCCTGTTTGCGCGCACCGGCACCGGCGTCGCGCATTGTCCCGGCTCGAACATGCGCCTCGCTTCGGGCATCGCCCCGATCCCGGCGATGCGCACGGCCGGCATGCCGGTCGGCATCGCCGTCGACGGCAGCGCCTCGAACGACTCCGGCCATCTGCTCGGCGAAACGCGCCAGGCCATGCTGCTCGCCCGTGTCGGCCACGGGCCCGCCGCGATGAGCGCGCGGCAGGCGCTCGAACTTGCCACCCTCGGCGGCGCCAAGGTACTCGGCCGCGACGACATCGGCGCGCTCGCCCCGGGAATGAGCGCCGACGTGGTCGCCTTCCCGACCGGCGGTCTCGACCTCGCCGGCGCCGCTGTGCACGACCCCGTCGCCGCGCTGCTCTTCTGCACGCCGCAAGACGTGCGCCATTCGGTGATCAACGGCAAGGTGGTGGTCAGCGACGGGCAACTGCTGCCGGTCGAATTGCCGACGCTGATCGAGCGGCATAATCGGCTCGCGCGCGAGTTGATGAATCGCCACCACTGACCGCTAAACCGAGAAGCCACACCGCCGCCGTGCTCAACGTCATCTGGATCGCTTTCTTCCTCGTCGGTTTTCTTGCCGCGCTGGTTCAAACGCTGCAGGGCGATCTGGCGGTCTTTTCGCGGATACTGACCGGACTGTTCGACACCGCCAAGACCGGTTTCGAGATTTCCCTCGGGCTGACCGGCGTCATGAGCCTGTGGCTGGGAATCATGAAAATCGGCGAGCGCGGCGGCCTCATCCAGTTGTTCGGCCGGGCGCTCGGCCCCTTCTTCCGCCGCGTCTTTCCGGACATTCCCGCCGGGCACCCGGCGAGCGGCAGCATCGTCATGAATTTTTCCGCCAACATTCTCGGCCTGGACAACGCGGCGACGCCGCTGGGCCTTAAAGCCATGCGCGAGCTGCAGGAAATCAATCCGCAGAAGGATACGGCGAGCAACCCGATGATCATGTTCCTGGTGCTCAACACGGCTGGAATCACGCTGATTCCGACCTCGGTGATCGCCATCCGCCAGAGCCTGGCCATCAAGCAGGGGCTGATCGGTTTCAACGCGGCGGACATATTCCTGCCGACGTTGCTCGGCACTTTCATTTCCTTCACCGCCGGCCTGATCGCGGTCGCCCTGTGGCAACGCATCAACCTGTTCAGCCGGCCGGTGTTGACGTTCTTCGCCGGCTTCCTCGCGATGATGGGCGGACTCTACGCCTGGCTGGGAAACATGCCCCCGGAGCAGATGGCGCAGATGATCGGACTGCTGGGCAGCGGGTTGATCGTATCGATAATCGTCCTGTTCGTCGCGGTGGCCGCCTGGCAGCGCGTCAATGCCTACGAGGCATTCGTCGAGGGCGCCAAGGAGGGGTTCGGCGTCGCCGTGCAGATCATCCCCTACCTGATCGCCATGCTCATCGCGATCTCGGTGTTTCGCACCACCGGCTGCATGAACTACGTGATCGACGGCATCCGCGCGGCCGTCAACGCGTTCGGGCTGAACGGCGACTTCGTCCCGGCCCTGCCCGTCGGGCTGATGAAGACATTGAGCGGCAGCGGCGCGCGCGGCCTGATGGTCGACGTCATGAGCACCTACGGCGTAGACTCCTTCCAGGGCAGGCTGGCGGCGATCATCCAGGGCTCGACCGAAACCACCTTCTACGTGCTGGCGGTCTATTTCGGCAGCGTCAACATCAGCAAAACCCGTTACGCACTGGCCTGCGGCCTGATCGCCGACGGCGTCGGGCTGGTGGGGGCGATCGTCGTCGCGTATCTGTTCTACCACTGAACTGGCGCCGGAGCGCCTGAGCAAGCCGCCCGCGGGTCTTTCGGACGACGGACCCCGAACAAGGCGGAGGAAGAGCCGCTACGGGCAAGCGGCTATTGATGACCTGCTCCGCTTGGATTAGCCTCAACGAAGTAGCCGCACTTGAAGGAAGACAACCATGCCCGAGGATGTGTTAGCCGCGCAAAGACCGATCCGCTCCCCGCTCGCACCAGCGATGCTGATCGGCATTCCCTCGATCGACAAGGCGCATGAGGAACTCCTCTGGCAACTCGACCGCCTGATGAGCAATCCCGACGCACCGGTCAATTCAGAGCCGTTTTCGGAGGTCTTGAGTCAGTTGGGGCTGGCGATCACCGCGCACTTTCGCGACGAGGAAAATATCTTCAAGGCGCTCCCGATGCCGGCAGATCTCGTGGCGAGCCATGTTCAGGCTCACACAGACATCCTGCGGCAGTACGCGCAACTCAATTTCGACCTCATGAACGGCATGCCGCTCGGGCGGTCCGGCGTTCTTGCCAAGATCCGCGAATGGATCCTCGGCCACCTGCTGGAGCATGACCTTCGGATCAGGGATTTCCTCGCGACTCCCACCACGGCTCCGGGCGACCGCGTCGAGGAATCTCGCTGATCGGCCGACAGGCTAACGCGCGACGGCCGAGCGGGCTGGACCTCTCGCAGTGATCGGCGGACGAGTAACGGGGTTTTCACGCAAGGACGCTTTGTGTCGCAACGACTTCAGGACGAAAAACAACCGCCGGCCGCCCGCTTGCCAAGCCGGCTGCGGCGCTTCATGCTGACCGTGATGCCGGTGCTGGGCGGGCTCCACGCCTACATCGGCTGGCGCCTGTTGCCGGCGCTTCCTCTCGACACAGCGGGAACGGCTGTCGGCGTGTTTCTGCTGGGTGTGTCCGCGCTGCTGATCCCGCTGGGCCTGCTGGCGCGCTTCCTTGCCGTCCGACCGGCGCTGGCCGACCGGATAACCTGGGCAGGCTCGATCGTAATGGGGCTGTTCTCGTCCGTTTTCGTGCTGACGTTGCTGCGCGACGCCGTGTTGCTCGTTGCACCGGCCGCATTGACCACCCCGAGCGCGTTCGGCGTCCTGCTGGGCGCGGTGGGGCTGACGCTGGTCGGCTTCGTCAATGCGCGCCGCGTGGCACGCGTCGTGCGCGTGGACATTCCGCTGCCGGGCTTGCCGGCACCGCTGGCCGGCTTCACGATCGTGCAGTTGAGCGACATCCACGTCGGGCCAACGATCAAGCGCGATTACGTCGCGGCGATCGTGCGGCATGCCAACCACCTCGGCGCGGACCTGATCGCCATCACCGGCGACGTGGTCGACGGCAACGTCGCCCAGCTTGCGGCGCATACCGCGCCGCTGGCCGAACTCAATGCGCGCCATGGCGTTTTCGTCGTCACCGGCAACCACGAGTACTACTCGGGCGCCCCGGCGTGGATCGAGGAATTCAGGCGCCTCGGCCTGCGCGTCCTGCTGAACGAGCACGTCGTCATCGAGCACGGCGGCGCACGCCTGGTGCTGGCCGGGGTGACCGACTACAGCGCCCACGCTTTCGACCCTGCCCAGCGCAGCGACCCGCACGCCGCGCTGCTCGGCAGCCCGGACGGGGTTCCCCGCATCCTGCTGGCCCATCAGCCCCGCTCGGCGCACGCTGCAGCCGAGGCCGGCTTCGACCTGCAACTCTCGGGGCACACCCACGGCGGTCAAT
>JARKNW010000131.1 GCA_029976075.1 Pleomorphomonas sp. | reverse complement strand
CAGGTGCTGGCTGGCCGCTTCGAGCTTGCCGAGGCGGTCCATCTGGCGCGCTTCGAGGCCATTCTGGCGGATCAGGTGGGCGAGACCGGTGATGGCGTTGAGCGGCGTCCGGATCTCGTGCGACATGTTGGCGAGGAAGGCGCTCTTGGCGATGCTGGCTGCCTCCGCCGCTTCCTTGGCCTGGGTCAGCTCGGCGGTGCGGGCGGCGACCAGCGATTCGAGTTCCTGCGAATAGCGTTGCAATGCTTCCGCCTGCTTCAACTCCTCGGTGATGTCGAGGCTGAGGCCGACCAGGGCGATCGGCTCGCCCCGGCCATTGCGCTTGACCGCCTTGATCACCTGCAGTTCGTGTACCTGCCCGTCGGCGAACAACTGCTGCTCGTGCGAAACGACAACGCCATCGCTGCGCAGCGCGGCATTGTCGGAGTCGATGCATTGCTGGCCGTAGGGCGCCGGCAATAGCTCGCAGTAGTGCTCGGCAGCCCGGAAGCGTTCCTCGCTGATCCCGGTCGAGTCGCAGAAACACTTGTTGACGAAGGCCAGATGCTGCTTCTCGTCAAGCAGCCAGATGCCGATCGGCGCGTGGTCGAGGATCAGTTGCAAGGTTTCGCGTTCCAGCCGCAGGCTGCGTTCGGTTTCGATCTTGTCGCTGATGTCGCGGGCGATGCCGAAGAGGCCGATGATCTCGCCGTCCGCGTCGTGAATCGGATACTTGCGGTTGTCTACCCAGCCGGTGCTGCCGTCCGGGCGACGGAACTCCTGGATTTCGCGGGCGATCGCCTCGCCGGCGAAGACCTGTTTTTCCAGCCGGTAGTAGATGTCGGCGTAGTGTTCGGGGAAAACGTCGTAATCGGTGAGGCCGAGCAACTCGGTCCAGTGCCGGCTGGGGTCGGTGATCTTCGTCAGCGTCTGGCTGGCACCGGTGAACACATGCTGGCGATCCTTGAAATAGATGAAGTCGTCAGTGTTGTCCATCATCGCCCGGAAGTTCGCCATCAGGCTGGCGACGTCGATCGGCGCGGCGAGCGCCTTGGCGTCGTCGAGGCGGATTTCGCGCAGGCCCGGATCGTTCGCGTCGATGCCGATGCATTCGCCGCGACAGCAGCGAATCCGGCCGTCGCCATGGCGCAGGCGGATGTTGAAACGGTAGGGAAGGGGCGTGTCGGCGGCCAGCAGGCGGCTGACGATGTCGCCGTCGTCGAAATGGACGATGCCGCCAGCGACGAAAGCGTCGGCCAGCAGGCTTGCCTCGCTGATGCCGAGCAGCGCCGCGCAGCCTTCCGCGGCGAGCAACTGCGGCGGTGTGCCGACGCGCAGACGGATACGGCAGGTGGCAGGCTGTGGTTGGGGCATGGCCGTTCTCCTCTTCGCGGCCATCTTATACCGGGCTTGGTGGCGCGTCATCGGCGTTTTGCGGGCCGGGTGGCGTCGGGGACAAGGGGTATAATCCGCCGTTTTGCGCCTTTCCGAAACGCCGTGAGCCAGCTCGAACAAGAAATCTCCCGCCGCCGCACCTTCGCGATCATTTCCCACCCCGACGCGGGTAAAACCACGCTGACCGAAAAGCTGCTGTGGTTCGGCGGCGCCATCCAGGTCGCCGGTGAAGTCCGGGCGCGCAAGGCCTCGCGCCACGCGACCTCGGACTGGATGGAACTGGAAAAGCAGCGCGGCATCTCGGTCACCTCGTCGGTGATGAAGTTCAACTACCGGGACTACGAGATCAACCTGCTGGACACGCCGGGCCACAACGACTTCTCCGAGGACACTTACCGGGTGCTGACCGCGGTGGACTCGGTGCTGATGGTCATCGACTCGGTCAAGGGGGTGGAGAGCCAGACCAGGAAGCTGCTGGAGGTCTGCCGGCTGCGCAACACCCCCATCATGACCTTCATGAACAAGCTGGACCGGGAGGGACGCGAGCCCCTGGACCTGCTGGACGACATCGAGAAGAACCTGCGGATCCAGTGCGCGCCCATGACCT
>JARKNW010000129.1 GCA_029976075.1 Pleomorphomonas sp. | reverse complement strand
CGAAGATACTGGGAGATCAGCGTCTCGGGTATTGTGGTATTGCCGAACAGGGCGAGCAGTTCCTCGGCGGCCTTGGCGATCTCCGGTTCCGGCCAGTAGTAGCGCAGGCGGTCCGAATAGCTGAAGTGCCGCTGCAGCCGCTGTTCGTCGGGCGTGCCGAAGTAATACTTCGCCCAGTTGTCGGGATGGGCGAGCATCACCCGCTCGAAGGTGGCGGCCAGCGTCTCCTTGCGGCGGCCGGCGTAGAGCACCTCGGCGATGTGATCGAGGCCGTAGAGCGCCTCGCGCAACGCGAAGGTCAGGGCCGGACCGACCTTCAGGATGGAGAAGCCGTTGTCGACGAGCGCCTTCAGCGCCTCCGGCGTCTGATAGTCGGTCGAATGGGCCTCGAAGACGAAGCCCTTGAGGCCCGAGAGCACGGCCGACAGCGAGGCGGCCTTCTTGGCATCGAAGGCGACGACGTTGTGGTTGCCGAACTCGACGCCCGGCTGCACGACGGCGCCGACCGCCCGCTCGAAGGAATCGGCGATGCCGGCCTTCTGGAAGGCGTCGCGGTGGACGGCGATCGTCTCGCGCGCCGCCTCGGGCTTGGTGACTTCCAGCTCCTCGATCTCTTCCATGGCGCCGCCGGGGATCGGCACCTCGGTGCCGACGATATAGACCGGCTTCACAGTGGCATTCCTGGTCGCCGCCTCGGCAACGACGGCGAGCGAGGCCGCCCGTTCGGCGGTCAGCGCGTCGGCAAGCGCCACCGGTTCACCGGCGCAACCCATCGAGGTATCGAGATGGAGCTTGGTGAAGCCGGCCCGGGCGAAGGCGTCGATCATCACCTTGGCTTTGTCCATGGCCTCACGGGCGGGCAGTTTCTTCCAGGGGTTGGGACCGAGATGGTCGCCACCCAGGATGACCTTCTCGAAGGGGAAGCCGACGGCCTTGGCGATCTTTTCCACGAAGTCGCGGAAGTCGGCCGGCGTCATGCCGGTATAGCCGCCGTCCTGGTTGACCTGGTTGCAGGTGGCTTCGATCAGCACCGGCAGGCCGAGGCGTGCGGCGTGACGCATCGCCGCTTCGATCACCACCGGATGAGCCGAGCAGATCGACGGAATGCCGCGCAGGCCCGACGTGCGGAAGCGCCACGTGGAAATGTCGCTCAACGGGTTTCTGGTCATGGCTCAGCTCCTTTCTGCCGTGTCTATGCGCCGGCCACTTGCCCGGTCGAAGAGATGCAGACCGCCCGGCTCGACCGTCACCGACACATGGCTGGCTTCCATCACCCGCCCGGAATGGGCAATCACCACCTGATGGCGGCCGAGCCGTCCGAAGACGTGCGTCTCATGGCCGGTCGGCTCGATCAGGTCGACGGCGATGGCAAGCGCCCCAGGCGTTCCAGCTTCAACAAGAGACAAATGTTCGGGCCGGACGCCGACCGTCACGTCCGTTCCATCCGCCGTAGCGTAGCCATCGAGCGGTAGCCGCAGACCATCATCCGTCTCGGCGACCAACCGGTCACCATCGCGTCGTGCCTTTGCCTCGATGAGGTTCATGGCGGGCGAGCCGATGAAGGTGGCAACGAACAGGTTGGCCGGACGGTCATAGACATCGAGCGGCGCGCCAACCTGTTCGACGCGGCCGCTGTTCAAAATGACGATCCGGTCGGACATGGTCATGGCCTCGATCTGATCGTGGGTGACGTAGATCGAGGTGGTCCCGAGCCGCCGCTGCAAAGCCTTGATCTCGGTGCGCATCTGCACGCGGAGCTTGGCATCGAGGTTGGACAGCGGCTCGTCGAATAGGAAGACGCGCGGCTTGCGGACGATCGCGCGTCCCATGGCGACGCGTTGGCGCTGACCGCCGGACAGGGCCTTCGGCATGCGGTCGAGATAGGGCGTCAGCCCAAGAAGGTCAGCCGCCTCTTTCACCGCCCGGGCAATCTCCGGCTTCGGCACATCACGCAGTTTCAGGCTGAAGCCCATGTTGTCGGCAACAGACAGATGCGGATAGAGCGCGTAATTCTGAAACACCATGGCGATGTCGCGGTTCTTCGGCGCCACATCGTTGACCTCGCGACCATCGATCGAGATGGTGCCGCCGGAGATGTCCTCAAGCCCGGCGATCATTCTGAGCAAGGTCGATTTGCCGCAGCCGGATGCGCCGATCAGCGAGATGAACTCTCCGTCGCGGATCGCGAGGTCTATGCCGTGGATCACCTCCTCGGCGCCGTAGCGCTTGACGAGGCGATGAATGTCGACCGTGGCCATGGAAAGACTCCTGCAATGGGATCAAGCGGGCCGCCGGCGACCGGCGGCCCAGACGCCGCTCAGCCGAGGACAACCACCTTGGAGAGGTGGCGCGGCTGGGTGCTGTCGATGTTCTTGGAGTTGGCGATCCGCTCGCCGAGGATCTGAAGTGCCGCCAGCATCTCGAGCGAACGCTGCAGGCCCTTGGTGGCGATGGGCAGGCTGAGGTCGCCAGGTCCGCCGAGACCGATGACCTTGGCATTCTTCGCCCTGAGCTCGGCCACGAGCTTGGCCTCTTCGCCCGGCTGATCCTCGCTGTAGAGCATCACGATCAGCATGTCCTCGTCGGCGAGGCTCATCGGGCCATGGCGGTATTCCATGGTATGGAACGGCTGCGAGACCGAGATGCTCATTTCCTGCAGCTTCAACGCGCCTTCCGAAGCGATGCCGAAATAGACACCGCCGCCGAGCACCACGAACTTGTGCCGGCCAGCGGCCACCGCCGGCGCCTTCTCACTCATTGCGGTCACGGCGGCGCGCGCACCGGCCACGACGGCCTGCTCGACCTTCACGCCGGCCATGCGCAGGCCCATCAGCAGCATCAGGCTGGCCGACGACGACATGACGATTCCCTCGTCGGGATGGGTCGGCGCAAAGGCGACGATGTCGGCCGCCTTGGCCATCGAGCTATCCTTCTCGCAGGTGATGGCCACGGTGCGGATGCCGAGCTTGTGGCTCTCGCGGACCGCCTTGACCACTTCCGTCGATTCACCGCTGCGCGAGATACCGACTACGACGGCGCCCGAGAGGTCGGGCAGATAGGAGCGATGCCGCAGCGCCCATTCCGAACCGGCGACGGCGATGGCGCGCTTGCCGTTCTCGTTGAAGGCGACGGCCAAGCTCATGGCGACATAGTAGGAGGTGCCGCAGCCGACGAAGACATAGGTGTTGGCCTCGACAGTCGGCAGCGGAATGTCGATTGCCTTTTCCCAGAAGGGGAACTGCTCGGCGATGACGCGTTCGGTGGTGTTCATGGGAAGTCGTCCTTGTTTACTCTTAAGGGGTTACTTGGTCGCACCGGCCATCAGACCGCTCACGAGATAGCGGTTGAGGAACAGCACGAGCAGAACGGGGGGAATGATGGCGAGGATGCCGGCGGCGTTCATCAGGCCAAAGTCGATGTAGTTACGAGTCACGAACTCCGGGATCAGTACCGTCAGCGGTTTGGTTGCTAGCGTCGGCGAGAACACCAGGGGCACCATGAACTGGCCCCAGGCGTTGAGGAAGGTGAGGATGGCGCTGGCAATCAGACCGGGTGCCGACAATGGCAACACGATGTAGACCAGCGTGTAGATACGTCCCGCGCCGTCGAGCCAGGCGGCCTCTTCGAGCGAAATCGGCATCGCCTGATAGACCGAGCGCATCAGCCAGAGCGCCAGAGGCAGAAAGGCCGAGACGTAGATCAGCGTGATGCCGGTGTAGGTATCGATCAGCTTCAGCGAGATCATCAGTCGATAGAGCGGGATCATCACGGTGTAGGCCGGGATGGCGAGCGTCGCCACCACGGCGACGAACAGCAGGTCTCGGCCGGGGAACTCCAGGCGGACGAAGGCATAGGCCCCGAAGGCAGCGATCAGCACGGTCACGATCGTTGCCAGTCCCGAGGTGACAAGGCTGTTGACGAGCGCTGCCGAGAACTGCGGCCATACCGACTGCACGGCATTGCCCTGCGACATGCTGGTGGCCCCGAACAGCTTGGCATAATGCTCGAAGCTGATTTCTTGCGGCCACAGCGATGGCGTGCCCAGAAGATGCAATGGCGGCGTCAGCGAAGTGACGAGCGACCAGTAGATCGGCCC
The DNA here is from genome assembly GCA_029976075.1 of Pleomorphomonas sp. Lineage (GTDB taxonomy): Bacteria > Pseudomonadota > Alphaproteobacteria > Rhizobiales > Pleomorphomonadaceae > Pleomorphomonas. Next base: position 9,307 of record JARKNW010000129.1, on the reverse strand, counting down.
GAGCGACCAGGCGACAAGCAAGGCCACGGCAATGGCGGTGCCGATCCGCCCAGGCAGCGTTGAAAGATGGGTGCGCATGTCAGTCGTACCTCGTTTCGCGATAGACCCGGAGCACGTAGATCAGCGACACCAGGAGCGAGGCGAGCATCGCCAGGATCGACAGCGCCATGCCGCTTGAAAAGCGCAGGTTCTGGAAGGCCGTCAGGTAGACCTGGATGATCACCGAGCGGGTACCGAGGCTGGAGCCGGCCAAGATCCATGCCTCGTCGAACAGATTGAAGGCGAACACCGTCGACTGGCTGAGCGCGATGGCGAGGCCGCTCGAAATCAGGGGCAGGGTGACGAGGCGAAAGCTCTTGATCGGGCCGGCACCGTCGAGCCGCGCCGCCTCGTACAGATCGCGCGGAATGCTCTGAAGGGCCGCCAGCAGGATCACCGCCGTCAATGGCATCATGCGCCAGACGTGGACCAGCGACACCAGGAACAACGCCGTTGCCCGGTCATTGAACCAAACCTGGCGCGAGTCGATGATCCCGAATGACAGCAGAACATGATTGAGCAGGCCGTAGCTTGGATTGAAGATCCACATCCAGACGATGGCATTGACCACCGGCGGCAGGCACCAGGGCAGCACGGTGATGGCGAGGAGCCATTGACGCCCATGCTTTACTCGGTTGAGCAGCAGCGCAGCGCCGAGGCCCCCGATCGTCTCTAGCACCACCGCGATTGCCACGTAGGCGAAGGTATTGAGCCAAGCCGTCTGCACGTTATCGTCGGCCAGAAGAGAGCCGTAGTTGGCGAGGCCGACGAAGGGCGTGCCCGGCTTCATCGGGTCGATCCGATAGAGGCTGTCGAGTACCGATGTGGCGAGCGGCCAGAACACCAGGCCGCCCATCACGACGACAATGGGAATGACGAGCGCGGCGGCCAGGGCGATCTCACCCGGCGTTCGGTTTCGTCTGGGGAAGGAGGAGGGCATCGGGAGTTGCGTTCTCCAGGCAGCCAGCCGGCGCACGGAACAACGTCCCGAGCGTCAGGTGACCCCGTGGCAGGAAGGTGGCGAGGGGGCGGCCCATTGCACTGCGTTCATGTCACAGCGGCGGCCGTCAGGCACCGCCGTCCGGTCTGGCTCCCGGGCGGCGGTTCGCGACAGGCGGTTAGTTGCTTTGTGCGTCTTCTGCCGCCTTGGCGATTGCCGTGATCGCATCGTCGACGCTGAGCTGCCCCTTGGCTGCCTGGTTGATGGCGCTAGCCACGGCCGTCGAGAACTGCGGATACCAGCCAGGCGTACCCTGGGCGATCAGCGGTTCGACAACGGCAGCCTGTTCGAGCAGCACGTCGCCTTGCTTCAACTTGCCCTGCTCGTTGAGCGTTCTGAGTACCGACATGCGCGGTGGCAAGTTGCCGAGCGTTTCATAGGCGGCAATCTGGTTCTGGGGCATGTTCAGCCAGGTGATGAGAGCTTCGGCGGCCTTGGCATTGGCGGCACCCGTCGGAATGCCGACCGCCTCGGGCAGGCCGAAGGTGCGCGACTTGCCGGTTGCCGATGGCATCAGCGCCGCTGCGACGTCGTTTGCCACCTGCGATTTGCTGGGATCGCTGTAGACGGCGAGGTTGCCGGCCCAACCGGCAATATCGAAGGTCAACTTGCCGGCCTTGAAGACCTCCTGCACCTCGACATCCTTGAGGCCGGTCGCCGCCGGATCGATCAGCCCGTCCTTCAACGCGCCGATTTCAAAGGCCAGCGCCTTGTACCCGCCGGAGTCCTTGCCGGTGAACAGCGGCTTGAAGTCCTTGTCGAACAGGTCGCCGCCAAAGACCTTTGTCAGGAGATACCAGGCGGTCGAGGTTCCCTCCGTTGCCGACAGGGGCAAGCCGATCGGGTACTCGGCAATGCCGGCGCTCTTCACTGCCTTGGCTGCGGCCAGGAGTTCGTCCGGCGTCTTCGGCGCCGCCTTGATGCCGGCCTTGTCGAGGTGGGCCTTGTTGTAGATCAGGATGCGGAAGTCGTTGCTGTAGGGCACGGCCAGCAGCTTGCCGTCATAGCGGAAGATGGAGGCGGTCGGGATGTCCTTGATGACCGCCTTGTCGATCTTGTCGTCGAGTGGCTCATACCAGCTGGCTGAGCCGAACTGACCGACCCACGACCAGTCCACCTCCGTGGCGTCGGCGGGTGCCGTTCCCGCCACCATCGAGGTGATGATCTTGGTGCGGATATCGTCCCAACCGAGGGTCTGTGCATCCAGCGTTACGCCGGCATCCTTGGCGAAGCGATCCGTCATCTCCTTGGGCAACGTGCCCCAGGGGGGCAGCAGCACGGTGAGCGTCTCGGCGGCGAGTACGCTGCCGGCAAACGAAACGAGGAGTGGCAACGTCAGCGCTGAAGCAAGAAAATCACGTCTTTTCATTATCGTTCCCCTTCTTGGTCAGATTGCCTTTCAGGCGAGAGCCGTCCGCAGGGCGGTGCCCAAGCGGTCGACCCAAGCGTCGTCCACAGCCCAGCCGGCGAGCCGGGCTGCCCTGAGCGCCGCCCCGCCGACAGGCGGTAGGCGCGGCAGCGTTGGCGATGTGCCGAGGCGCACCGTCATGTGGTCCAAAACGGCGGCGGCGTTGAACACTCCGCCGGCGTAGCTCCAGTGGATGGGCGCCGTGCCGCCGCAGAGGCGCCATGCGGCCGTGAGCTGCTCGGAGAGCTCGGCGGCCGCCCGTTCGAGAAGATGGCCAGCCACCTCATCACCATCCGTGGCCAGCGAGGTTACGTGGCGCGCCAGACCGGCAATGCCCGAACGACGGCTCTCGAGCCCGTAACACCAGGCCATCAACTGTTGCTGCTGGATGCCCATGGCGGCGAGCATGCGCGCCGCGAAATCGGGCGAGAGTGCCCGGCCATCGATATGGCGCGACAACAGCGTCAGCACTTCGCGGCCCAGCCAATAGGCGCTGCCCTCGTCGCCGAAGATGTCGCCCCATCCACCCACGCGAATGTGCGGACTGTCGGCTTCGCCAAGACTAGCCCAGGCCATCGAGCCGGTACCGGCGAGGATGAGCGCACCGGGGCCACAGGCAAAGGCCCCATCGAAGGCGATGCGAACGTCGTTCTCGATGATGGGCTTTTGCGGAAAGTGGAGCCGGACGGCAGCAATCTGCGCTTCGGTGTACTCATCGACCTCGCCGTGAAATGGCAGGCCGAATGCCGAAGACCGGAGATCGGCCTCGCCAACCTGAGCGGCGAGCGAGGCGATTTCGGCAGCCCAGTCGCCGTCGGCAGTAGGGTCGAGGCTTGGCAGACGGCGTAGTGAGGCAACGGTGGCATCAGGAGCCACCAGGGCGGCCACGGTTTTGGTGCCGCCGCTGTCGACGCCGAGGACGAAGCCGCTCATGCCGGCTCTCCCTCTTCGATCGTCTCGTCGGCATCGATGCTGACTGTCCGTGTCAGACAACCAGCCCGAGCCAGCTTTTCGAGCCATTGAGCACTGAGGCTGTCGTCGGTGATCAGGTCGAGCCGCTCGTCGAGCGGAGTTACCTGATAAGTCGCGCGCGGGCCGAACTTGCTGGCGTCGGCGAGAACGGTGGTACGCGCCGCCCGGGTGATCATCTTTTCGTTCAGGCGCGCTTCGTCCTCGTCCATGGTGTAGGTGCAGCCGTCGTCGCCGACGGTACTTGCGCCGAGGAACAACTGGTCGAACCACAGACGCTCCAGCATGCTCTCGGCCAGCGATCCGAGCACCGACGCGTTGCGCGAGCGGAGGCGGCCACCGAGCAGCGTGACCTGCACGTCGCGGATGTCGGTCAGCACCTGAGCGACGGCCAGACAGTTCGTGAACACGGAGATCGGCAACGGATTCATCCGGATGCGGCGGGCGACCTGAAGCACCGTGGTGCCGGCGTCGAGAAACACCGACATCTCCGGCTTGAGGCCTTCATAGGCGGCAAGGCCGATCGCTCGCTTGGCGGCGATGCACGTTTGCTCGCGCACCTCGAAGGCTGCCTCGATGCCGGCGGAATCGGCAATGCGGGCGCCGCCGTGCGTGCGGTGGATCGCCCCCTCGGTTTCGAGCGTCAGCAGATCGCGGCGCACGGTTGGAAGCGAGGCCCCGACCGCCTCGGCGATCTCATGGATCGAGGCGGACGTTTTCTCGAACAGGTAATGGCGGATGGCCGACAGGCGGTCGTCCTTCATGTCTTGATCCTTTGTGATCGTACGTCGAATTAGGATCCAGATATCGATCAATGTCAATCAGATTTTTTATCACATAGTGATCGTTTTTGAATCGACGTCGGGATGCGCATGTATTCTCAACGGTACAAACCGGCGTTGAGCAAGATGTGGTCGGACGCACGTCGCAGCTCCTTGGGCCGCCAGAAGAACCGGCGGCACGTCACGTTCCACGAGCCGATATCGCGGCTGCGGTTGTCCAACGGGGTGAAAGCTGATGACTGCTATTTGTTGAGGAGAGTAGGAGACGCGCCAGATACGGCCATTCCGATCGTGGCTGGATTAGGAATAGAGCGGCCCTTGGGATGGCAGCGCGGTCCTGTCGAAACGGGTGGCAGGAGGGGCCTCACCTGATGCATCTCGTCGCCGGCCATGCCACACCATAATTGCCGAGCGGTCGTCAATGCTACGTGGCGAAGAGTCGGCTCGCGATTTCGAACACTTCCTCTGGCGGCTAGTCCGGCGTGAAGATCGACGGAATTCCACCCTGCTGCTGAGTTTTCGCGCCGTCTGGCGCTCCTTCCGCGACCTCGAGCCGAACCACGGACAAGAAGGTAGCCGCACACCTCGCGACCGGTCGGGTCCATTGTTCAGCATGGCAACGCCGTTGCTGACCAGCTCGACGTGGGCAAGCTCCACGGCAGGAAATCGGACCGGATACCGGGTTCCGGCCCAGCCTCGGGAGATTCGCTTTGTTCCTGCATGCAATTGGTAGTCGGCCTGGGTCTGAAAGTCTGAGACTGGGGCTCGGAGCGGACCTCCGGAAACGAATACTCTTGCTCAGATGATTTCCTGGGCGTGGACGATGATGTCCGGCCCCTCGGTCAGAATGACATTGTAGGCCGGTGCCTCGAACCCGACGGCGAAGTCCTTGGCTCCAAACAGAGGGGCCGTTTGGTGGTTGGTACCGCGCCCGGTGCTGAAGGCAATGCCCTTCCAGGTGCCCGAGGACAGGCGATGCACATGGCCGGCGAAGATGTGGCGGGTGTTGCCATGCCGTCCGATAACATCGGCGAAGGCCTGGGGATCGATGAGTTTGACCCCGTCGAGCGGTGGCATGCCGATGTTGAACGGCGGATGGTGCATGAAGATGAGCGCAGGCGTGCTCGCTTCAGCGAGACAGCCGTCGAGCCAGGCAAGACGATGCTCGCAGAGCCGGCCGGCAACGGCACCCTCGTCGAGCGTATCGAGAAACACGAGCCGATAGCTGCCGATATCCATCGCTGACTGGACGAAAGCGTCCTCGGTCGGTGTGCTTGGGAAGACGGAGGAGAAGGCAAGCCGGTCGTCATGGTTGCCAAGCAGCAAGCGGACCGGCGGAACCAGCGGGGCAATGACGTCGGCGAGCAGCCGGTATGACGCGAGCGAACCGTCATCGGAGAGATCGCCGGTGAAGACCACAAGATCGGCGTCCGCATGATACCGGTTTATGTCGGCGACGGCCTTCGCGAGGTGCACCGCAGGGTCCAGCCCACAAACCAGCTCGCCACGCCCGCGCAGATGCAGATCGGTGATCTGGATGAGTTTCATGTTCCTCTCCATAGGGTCAGTGCCGGCGAGCGCTGGCGATCAGGTCGTTGAGGGGCTGGGCAATTTGAGGGGCGGCCGCCAGCACCGGTCCTCCGGTGAGAAGGTGGCGGCCAGCGCCGGGAAAGTCGGCCGTGAAACCGCCCGCCTCGCGAACGATCAGCAGGCCGGCAAGGCAATCCCAGGCATTGATATGCGGCTCGTAGTAGGCGGCCAGGCGACCGGCTGCCACCTCGGCGATCGACAGCGCGCCAGAGCCGGAACGCACGAACATGCCGCCTCGAGCGAGCAGCATCTCCAGCAAGGAGGCGACTTCCTGCGCCGGCACACGGTGGCTGGCTCCGAGCCCGACGAGGCCGGTTTCGAGCGAGGTTTGTGTATCGACCTTGATCGGCCGGCCGTTGAGGCGGGCGCCCTCGCCATGGACGGCCTCATAGAGGTCGCCGGACACGGGCGCCAGGATCAGGCCAAGGCGGGTATGCTCATCAGCATCCGACAAGGCAATGGAAACGCACCAGCTCGACAGACCGTGCACGAAGCAACTGGTGCCGTCGATCGGATCGACCGTCCAGCGCCAGCCGGAACGGCCATCGGCAAGCCCGCTTTCCTCGCCCAGAAAACCATCTTCGGGAAAGGTCTTTGCCAGTGTGCCGCGGATCAGGGCCTCGACACCTCGATCCGCCGCCGAGACGACGTCCTGACCGTTGAGCTTGGAGTCGATCCTGAGATGGACGAGGTCGGCAAAATGGGCAAGTGCCAGTTTTCCGGCCTCGTCGATCAGTTTGCGGGCAAGGTCCAGCCGTTGACGGAGATCACTGGCAAAGCTCATGGGGCAACGGCTCCGTTGGCCAATGGACAGAAAGTGTCGCGCACCACCAGTTGGGCGGTGATCCGCAGACGCACCGGGGCACCGGCCGGATCGGCTGCTCTTTCTTCCAGAAGCGCCACCGCTCGCTCGGCCATGTCCAAGGGATCCTGCCGAAAGGTCGTCAGGCGGTAGCCGAGCCACGCTGCTTCCGGCAGGTCGTCGAAGCCGACAATGGCGATGTCTTCAGGGGCGCGAAGGCCGAGCCGGTTTCTGAGGTGATCGATCAGTGCGAAAGCGATCAGGTCGTTGACGGCGAAGACGGCGGTGGGCTTCTCAGCTGTCATGAAAAGCTGTTTTGCGGCCAGGAGCCCCCCGGCATAGTCGGTGTCCGGACCGCGGGCCACCACCACCATGGCGCCAAGACGCTCGGCTTCGCTCACGAAAGCTCGCTCGCGCTCGACGATGGCCGGTGTGCCGCTTGCCGATCCGGCGAATGCAATGCGGCGATGGCCGGCCGCGACGAAGGCGGCTGCAATGCTTTGCGCGGCGCTTGCGTTATCGGTTTGGACGAGGTCGATTTCCGGCGCCTCGCGACCGATGGCAACGAGCGGTAGGCCGTTCGATCTGGCAAGCTCTATGAAGGAGGAGGGCGGCGATCCAGAGAGAACGATGACGGCCTCGGCACGGTGACCGAACAGCGTGCGCTGCGCGGCTTCCGTTTCTTCAGCCGTTTCACCGGCGTTGATCAGCACCGGCACAGAGCCGCGACGGATCAGCACGGAAGCCAACGCAGCCGTCAGGTGAGCACGGAAGCCGACTTCCGGCTTCGTCGCAACAAGACCGACAATTCGGCTGCGGTTGGCGAGCAACCCGCGTGCCAGATCGTTGACCTGATAGCCGAGCTGGGCGGCGGCGGTCATGATCTTCTGGCGAGTTTCCGGCGCCACCGAGGCGCCGGGCGTGAAGGCGCGGGACACGGCCGATCGCGACACGCCGGCAAGCTCGGCGACGTCGCGGGCGCTCACGAACCGGGGGGCGGACTGGCTCTTGCCGTTGGCGATCATGGGCGAAGCCTACTGTCCGACCTTGGCGAGCACATCCGCCCGCAGGAATTTTTCCACCACCAGCATGAAGGCGATCGACGGAACGAGCAGCAGAAGCGCGGTGATCGAAGCAATCTGATAATTGCCACCGGAACCGGCCGAATAGAGAAGCAGCGGCAGTGTCGTCACGTCGGGGGCGCCGACGAAATAGCTGCCGGTGAACTCATCCAGGGATTCCAGAAAGACGAAGATGGCACTGGCCATCAGGCCGGGCGCCGCGAGCGGCAGCGTCACGTCGGCGAAGGCCTTGAGGCCGGAGGCCCCGAGGTTGCGGGCGGCAAGTTCCAGATCCCGGTCGACGGCGGAGAACGCGGCGGCGGCGATCCAGACCGCATAGACGAGGCCATGCGTCACGTGCACCAGCACGACGCCAAGGACGGTGCCATTGAGGCCGATCTCGTAGAACAGCCTTGCGATGTTGACGTAGACGGGCAGGTTGGGAAACGCCTGCGGCAGCAGGAAGGCGAGCAACACAAGCCCCCGCAGCGGCAGCTTCAGGCGGGCGAGCGCATAGCCGGCGGGAATGGCGAGCGCCAGCGACCCCGCCACGGTGAACAGCGCGATGCCGATCGAGGCGACGAGCGATTGCAGTGCGTTGCCGCGCGGTGCGAACACCCGGCTCCAGTAGCTGAAGCCGTAATCGATCGGCAGCGTATGCGGGAAGTACCACCGCTCGGCCACCGTCCAGACCAGCATGTTGAGAAGCGGCCCGAAAATGACGAAGGCCAGTGCTCCGAGAACGGCCGCGCGCGGCAGCCACCAGAGGAAGCCACGGAGAGGATCGAATCCGCGCGACACGGCCGGGGACGTGGATGTCGCGCTCATCGGCCCTGCCTCATGTTGATGCGGAGATAGAACCAGGCCGCGACCGCACTGATCGCCAGCGAGATTAGGCCCAGCGCATTGGCGACGCCATAGTCGCGATAGGTGCTGAGGCGGAAGGCGATGTCGGCGGTGATCATGGTCGGCGCCTGGGCGTTGATCATCAGCGGCACGGACAGTACGCCCATCATCGTGACGAAGGACAAGACGAGGCCGACCAGCAGCGTGGTCGTCACCTGCGGCACGACGATCTCGATGAGAATGCGAAGCCTGGAGGCGCCGAGGTTGCGAGCCGCTTCGATGGTGCCTCGGTCGAGCGAGGCCATGGCGCCGGCCACCATCAGCGCCACGAAGGGCGTCTGCTTCCAGACGAAGGCGATGACGACCCCGCGCCAGTCGAGATAGCTGGTGGCGGTGAGCGGATCGAGGAGGCCGAACGCGATGAGCGTCGAGTTGAACAGGCCGCTTTTGGCGAGGAAGGTGCGCAGGATCTGCCCGCCGACGCTGACCGGGATGAACATCGGCCAGCGATAGAGCCAGCGCAGGATGGCGACGGCAGTAGGGTTCTCGCCGAGCGTGAGATAGCCGCCGATGGCGATGGCGAGAAGGCCGGTGATGGCGGTCGAAAGGCCGACGATCACGGCCGTGAAGACGATGTCCTGGGTATAGAAATCGTAGGCCTTCGCAAAGTTGCCGAGGCCGTAGGCCCCGTCCACTTCGACGGCGCCGATCACCGAAGCGGCGAGCGGCAGCATGAAGAGCAGGAGAATGACGACCAGTGCCGGCGAGACCAGCACCGGGCCGAGAAGACGTGCCATCGGCTTGTCCGGA
>JARKNW010000122.1 GCA_029976075.1 Pleomorphomonas sp. | reverse complement strand
CGGCTTGGAGAATGAGTACGGCCGCTTCGAGGGATACGGTCGTCCGCCGGAGAAGAACGGTGACTACGCCTTCCTGCTCCATATGATCAAGAGTCTGAAGAGCACGGGCAAAGGGGCGGTGATCTTGCCGCACGGTGTGCTTTTCCGCGGTAATTCCGAGGCGACTATCCGCAAGGAAATCATCAAGCGCGGCTATATCAAGGGAATCATCGGCCTGCCGGCGAACCTCTTCTACGGCACTGGTATCCCAGCCTGCATCATTGTGCTCGACAAGGAGAACGCGCAGGCTCGCACGGGCATTTTCATGATCGATGCGAGCAGGGGTTTCATGAAGGACGGCAACAAGAACCGGCTACGCCCGCGCGACACGCACCAGATCATCAACACCTTTGTGAATCTCAAGGAGATCGACCGCTACTCGCGCATGGTGCCGGTCAGCGAGATCGCCGACCCGAAGAACGACCACAACCTCAACATCCCGCGCTACATCGACAGCTCGGAGCCCGAGGACATCCAGGACCTTCACGCCCACCTCAAGGGCGGCATCCCGAACCGCGATCTCGACGCTCTCCAGCCGTACTGGGATGCCTTCCCAAGCCTCCGCTCGACGCTGTTCAAGCCACTCCGTGAGGGGTACAGCGAGTTGGCCGTCGACAGGGGCGAAATCCATAGCACGATCACCGGATCGACCGAGTACCAAGCCTTCGTGAGCCGCAGTAACGGCACGATCAAGCATTGGTGGAACCGGCACGAAGAGATGCTTCAGAGCATCACGAGCAAGACGCGCCCATCTGACCTGATTGCTGAACTCGGCGACACTTTGCTTGATGCCTTCCGCTCACGCCCGCTCATCGACGAATACGGCGTGTATGAGCAGCTCATGAGCTACTGGAACGACGTTATGCACGATGACGTCGCCCTGATCATGGGCGAGGGGTGGGACGCCGCCGCCAAGCCACGCAAGACCATCGACAACAAGGAGCGCAAGCTCTCGGAGATGCCCGACCTCGTGGTCGGCACTGGCCGAAGTGCGACCAAGTGGAAAATGGACCTGATCCCGCCTGCCCTGATCGTTGGTCGCTTCTTCTCGGCCGAGCAGGCCAAGGTCGGTGAGTACATCGCGATCGCCGATGGCATCAGCCAGGAGCTCGAGGCCTTCATCGAAGAGAATTCGGGCGAGGACAGCCCGCTCGCGGACGCGATGGAAGACGACAAGACCACCAAGGCGCTCGCGACTGCCCGTCTGAAGGTCGCCAAGTGCGAGGACCCCAAAGGTGAGGAAGCGATCGCGCTCGGCAAGCTCGTTGCCCTCTACAACGCCGAAGCCACCGCCAAGAAGACCATCAAAGAGGGGCAGGCCAAACTCGATCAGCTGACCTTAAGGCAGTACGGCAACCTCACTACCGCTGACGTTCAGAGCCTCATCATCGATGACAAGTGGGGTGGACGTATGGCGGCCGGTGTCAACGCGGAGCTTGATGCGCTGATCCAGAAGCTGGTATGGCGACTGAAGGTGCTGGGCGACCGCTACGAGAAGACCGTGGGGGGCCTTGATGCTGAGGTTGAGGCGCTGAGTGTGAAGGTCGCGGCGCACCTGGCCGCAATGGGAGTCGATGCCTGATGGGCTCAGAGTGGAGGACCGCAACGATTGGGGCCCTGGCGTCGGTCTCCCGTGGTGCATCGCCCCGGCCGATCGCGTCACCCCGTTGGTTTGACATAAACAGCAAGATCCGATGGGTCCGCATCGCGGATGTCAATCGCTCTGACGGCCGAATTCTAGGCACGACGACTCAGGCGTTATCGGCTGACGGCGTTGTGCGCAGCCGATATCTCGAACCCGGAACCCTCATCATGAGTATCGCCGCGACGGTTGGTATCCCTGTCATTACCGGCGTTCCGGCGTGTATCCACGACGGATTCGTGTCGCTCGAAAACTTGAAGATCGACAAGAAGTTCATGTTGTACTTGCTGAAGGCCTCGGAAGCGCGCCTCCGCGAGGCTGGCCAGTCCGGCTCCCAGATGAATGTAAACTCTGACATCGTCCGGAGGCTCGAGGTTCAGATCCCTTCCGAACGCGAAGAGCAGGCCCGCATCGCCTCGGCTCTCTGGGATATCGATGACCTAATTGAGCTACTGGAGCGGTCTGTCGTCAAGAAGCGCGCCATGAAACAGGGCATGATGCAGGAGCTCCTAACCGGTCGCACGCGGCTGCCTGGCTTCGCGGAGCCCTGGCGAGCGATCAGGTTTGGAGACCACGTCAGCTATGTGAAGAACGTGGCGCTATCTCGTGCTCAGCTCGATTCAGCATCGCCGTTGCGCTACCTGCACTACGGAGACATCCATACTCGGAGCTCGTCCGTACTGGACGCCTCGGCAGAGGACATGCCTCGCGCCTCGAAGGCGCTCGCGCGCAACGCTGGTCTCCTTCAGGTTGGCGACCTCGTATTCGCAGATGCATCAGAGGACCCGGACGGCGTTGGCAGATCTGTGGAGATCATTGGGGTTCCGATTGACGGAGTCATCCCAGGACTGCACACCATCGCTGCACGGTTCGACAAGCACGTTCTTGCCGATGGTTTCAAGGGCTACTTGCAGTTCATCGCGGCGTTCAGGACGCAACTCCTGGCCCTTGCTTCTGGGACGAAGGTCCTCGCGACCACCCGCGCTTACATCTCCAGCATCGAGTTGACACTGCCGAATGTTGTCGAGCAGGCAGCTATTGCTGAAGTTCTACACGACGCCGACACCGAGATTGTCGCCCTAGAGCGTCGCCTCGAAGCCACCCGTGCCATCAAGCAGGGCATGATGCAGGAGCTCTTGACCGGTCGCACTCGGCTCATGCCAACAGAGACGTCAGCATGACCGGCGTCTTGCGAGAAGGCGACGATCGCCGCTCGGCCGTTCTCGCAGAAGGGTTCGCGAAGGAATCCGGGTGCGGATTCCATCCATTTGGCGTCTCAACGA
>JARKNW010000055.1 GCA_029976075.1 Pleomorphomonas sp. | reverse complement strand
TCAGCTTCGGGAAGACATCCCAGTAGTGCGGTTTCTGCGGCTGTTCGAGATTGTTCATCGCGTCCCCCTCAGTTGTCGATGGTGTTGGGACTGCCGGTGACTATGATGGCTCCGCAGGCGGTGATGTCGCCGATGCGGGCGTTGGGCAATCCTTCGGTGATGGTGTCGAAGCTGCCGGTCACGATGGGCGTCACACCGTGCCCCGGGATGGGACAGAAGTGCAGATCCCCCATGCGGGCCACCGGCATGCCGTTGTCCAGCGTCCGACTGGCCCCGGTGATGATGACGCCGCCGTGACTGCTGATGTCGACGAGTCGCGCCTGGGAACTCATGGGTTCACCTTCAGCAACAGATGGATCAGAAAGCCGATGAGTCCGCCGATGGTGCTGCCGATGGTCAATACCAGGCCGACGATCTTCCACATGGTCTCGGTCCCCATCTTGGAGCCGACCCGGGCATGCAGCCGGTCGATCTCCTCGGCGTGCCGGTGAAGATCGGAATAGATCGAGCGGACCAGCACCTCGACGTTTTCCTTGTCCGATTTCTTCTCGATTTCACGCTCGATCTTCTCGAGGCGGTCCTGGATTTCCCGGCGGTGGCTTTCGAGGATGCTGCGGAATTCCTCCCGCCAATGATCGAAGGTCCGGGCCAGCAATTCCTCGCTGGCCGAAAGTCCGGAAGGCGTTGTTGTTCTTTCTCCCATGCGATGCTTCCCTTCAGGTGTTGATCAAGACGGTGTTCGTCGAGCGAATGATGATGTTTCCAGCCACCCCATCCATGAACACGAGGCTGCCGGACTTGTCGGTGGCGCTGATGCTCTCCTGGCCGGGCGCGGCGTTCATGCGCACCACCTGACCGGACTTGTCGGTGAGGCGGATCTGTTCGGCGGCGGCTGTGGAATCGACGAGGATTTCCTGGGTGCCGTTGAGCCCCCAGATGTGAATCTTCTCTCGGCCCTTGGTGGTGTCGATAAGGATCTTCTGCCAGCGGGAGCTGCCCTTGTCGCACGAGAGGATGTGGACCTTCTCCTTGTCCTGCCAGGCTTCGAGGATCACCTGCTGGCGGCAGAGGTCGGTGAGCTGGATGCGGGCACGGGAGCCGACGATCTGCGAGG
>JARKNW010000020.1 GCA_029976075.1 Pleomorphomonas sp. | reverse complement strand
GGAGGCCACTCTCGCCGGCATCGATCGACCGACCCGACAAGACCAGGAGATGCGGCGGACCTGGCTTCACCGGGTTGTAGTTTGGAAAGTAACTGTATTCTTTCCAAAATCTCTAGACTATCAACAATACTGTTCTAGCGTTTTAACGACTTATTTACAACGTCAGTCTCGCAAAAGACTCCAATTGAGCGAGTTAATCATAAACAGGTAACCTTAATTCGCGCAGCAGGGGCTGCCGGTGGCTCTTATACCAGCGGACAAATAAAGCTGACTGGGGAACTTCTAAGAAGAGATGCTGGCTCTCGCAGGTCCTGTCGACAGGACAAGCCTTTGACTCTTCAAGCGAATGTGACGCTGGGCGCCTGACCGCCTCAACGAGCCGGGCTGGATACTGTCAGGCTGCGGCGAGAACGACGCGGTTCCGGCCTTCCGCCTTCGCACGATAGAGGGCGTTGTCGGCGCGCTTCAAGAGCGTCTCCGGCGTGTCGCCATCGTGCAGAATATAAGCGGCACCGACGGAAATCGTCACATCCACGAACTCCTTGCCACCGTGGATGGCAAAGGGATCGCGAGCGATCTTGGTGCGCAAGCGCTCGGCAACGATAGACGCAATGCCATAGTCGGTTTCCGGCATCACGATGACGAACTCCTCGCCGCCGAAACGGCAGGGGAGATCGAGAGCACGCAGGTTGCGCCGGATGCGGGTCGCAAACTCCCGCAAAATCTCATCGCCAGCATCGTGACCGTGGGTATCGTTCACCCGCTTGAAGAAATCGATGTCGATGATCAGCAGCGACAGATCGCCCTTCTTCTCGGCAGCGCGCTCCACGAGAGCGGCCAGATGGGAGTCGAGATAGCGGCGATTGTACAACCCGGTCAGCGCATCGGTGATCGCAAGTTCCATCGTCTGCAGCACGCTGGCGCGCAGTCGATCGGTATAGCGCCTGCGGCGAATCTGGGTTCGACAGCGGGCAATCAGTTCCTGCGTATCAACGGGGCGGATCAGATAGTCGTTGATCCCGAGCTCCAGGCCGCGCGCCAGTCGACTCCCCTCATCGGGATCGGCAATCAACAGGATCGGCAAGAGACGCGTTCGGTCTAGCGACCTCAACTGCGAGCAAAGTCGCAACGCGTCATAGTCATCGAGATTCATCGAAATGAGGGCTAGATCATAGTTACCCTCGGCGGCGCGGAACAATGCCTCCTGCGGGTTGGTCTCGATGTCGACCGCCATCTCGCTGGCAAGCGATTGCGCAACGCGCACATAGGCCGAGCGGCGATCCTCGACCAGCAAAACGTGACCGGGAGTGCGAGCCGTCAGGTCCGCATAGGTCATGGCCCGATCGAAGGCGACGGACCCCTGATTGGCCCTGAGATCGAGTTCGTCAGTGAGTTGCTTCAGTCGAACGAGGCTTTTGACGCGGGTGATCAGCTGGGTATCGGAGACCGGCTTGGTGAGAAAGTCGTCGGCACCGGCCTCAAGACCGTGGACGCGATCTGCCGGCTGGTCGAGCGCGGTGACCATGATCACCGGCAACTGCGTCGTCTTCGGGTTGGCGCGTATGCGACGGCAAACCTCAAAGCCGTCCATCCCCGGCATCATCACATCAAGCAAGACGATGTCATAGGAGGCGTTGTCGAGCATAGCCAAGGCTTCGGCACCGGAGGTGGCGGTGTGGACATCGAAGTATTCGGCGGTGAGGCGTGCCTCCATGAGGCGCACGTTGACCAGGATGTCGTCGACAACAAGAATACGCGCTGTCATCACACTCTTCCGTTCCGGACGACGCTTATTGGTCGCCGATATAGGTCCGCACCGTTTCTATGAACTTGGAAACGGAGATCGGCTTGGAAATATACGCCTCGCAACCGCCCTGGCGGATGCGCTCCTCGTCGCCCTTCATGGCGAAGGCGGTTACCGCGACGACCGGGATGGAACGCAGTTCGTCATCTTCCTTCAGCCACTTGGTAACCTCAAGCCCCGACACTTCCGGCAGCTGGATATCCATCAGGATGAGATCCGGCCGGTGCGTACGCACCAGGTCCAAGGCTTCAATACCATTACGTGTTTGAATCGTGCGATAACCATGCGCTTCCAGGAGATCGTGGAAGAGCTTCATGTTGAGCTCATTGTCCTCGACGATGAGAACTGTCTTGGCCATTCGACTCTCTTTCCGCCTCGCGCCGGTAAGACCGTGTGCTCGGCGGGTTTTCATTCCAACGTACGTACGCAGGAACGCCTTCCGGTGGGATAGGTTGCCGCACTGATTCCAGTATAACAAATATAGTGCGAATTCCTTTAGCAATCCCAAACGGTGGTCCGAACATGCCCATTGACAAAAGGCTTAGCGTCGAGGCGGCGGAAGAACTGGCTATTTCCGCCCTCGCCTATCTTGCAGGCAACCCCGATGCGCTCGGTCGCTTCCTGTCGCTTTCAGGTATCGGGCCATCCGATCTTAGGGCGGCCGCGCGTGAGCCTGGCTTTCTTGTCGGCGTGCTGGAGTTCTACCTTGCCGACGAGTCGCTGCTCTTGTCCTTCATCGAGGAGGCACAGGTGAGGCCAACCATGATGGCAGCGGCGCGTCACGCACTGGCCGGTGAAAGCGAGTACTGATCGGCGGTCCGGTTGGCGGGCGGCGGGAGGCAACCATGTCCGAGGAGGCGAGTGGCTTTTGCAGAGACTGTCTCACCCCGGCGCCGACCGAAGGGCGCCGTTGCCCGGCCTGCGGCAGCCCGCGCCTTGTGCGCCACCCCGATCTCCATCGTCTTGTCATTGCCCATGTCGATTGCGACGCCTTCTACGCCTCAGTTGAAAAGCGCGACGATCCCTCGCTCGCCACAAAGCCGCTGATCATCGGCGGCGGCAAACGCGGCGTCGTGTCGACGGCCTGCTACATCGCGCGCATCAGCGGTGTGCGATCGGCCATGCCCATGTTCAAGGCCCTGCAGCTCTGCCCCGATGCGGTCGTGATCAGGCCCAACATGGAGAAATACGCGCGCGTCGGCAGGGAAATCCGGCGGCGAATGCTGGAACTGACACCGCTCGTCGAGCCACTGTCCATCGACGAAGCCTTTCTCGATCTCTCCGGTACGGAAAAGCTGCATCGTGCCAGCCCGGCGCTTGTGCTTGCCCGTTTCGCCAAGGAGGTAGAGCGCGAAGTAGGCATCACCGTTTCCGTCGGACTGGCCGCCAACAAGTTCCTCGCCAAGATTGCATCGGACCTCGACAAACCCAGAGGTTTTTCGGTGATCGGGCAATCGGAAGCCATAGCCTTTCTGGCGCCGAGACCGGTAACAACCCTATGGGGCGTCGGTCGCGCCTTCTCCGAACGGCTTTCCTCGGACGGCTACAGGACGGTTGGTGACCTGCAGATGGCCGATCCGGCCCAACTTGCCAGTCGATACGGGGCCTTGGGATTGAGGATCGCCAAGTTGTCCCGCGGCGAGGACGGTCGGCAGGTGATCCCCAACTCCAAACGCAAGAGCGTCGGTTCGGAGGTGACCTTCTTTGAGGATCTCGCTGAACTTCGCGACCTCAGGCCAATCCTCCGTGAACAGGCCGAGCGCGTTTCCTTTGGCCTCAAGCACGAAGATATTGCCGGCTCGACGGTAACGCTGAAGCTGAAGACGTCCGACTTTCGGCTGAGAACGCGAGCTCGCCGTCTTCCTGATCCCACCCAGCTTGCCGACAGGATCTTCGCCGCCGCCGACGCGCTCCTTGCGGAAGAGGCACATGGCCAGAAATACCGGCTGCTCGGCGTTTCCGTGGCCGATCTCTGTGAAAGCCGCTTCGCCGATCCGGCTGATCTTGTGGACCCCAAAGCAACGCGCAAGGCCGCTGCCGAGCGCGCAATGGATGAGGTCAGGCAGAAGTTCGGCAAGCGCGCACTGGAAACCGGTCTCGTGTTCGATACCCACCGGCGAGAAAAGAAGTGAACGGTGCCCCAAAGGGGTATGCCACCGTTCGACCAGTGTTATCAATTGATTACCATTCGTTAAGCGCGATTTTTGTCAATTTTTCTTTTCATTGAGTACAACTGCGGAATGTGCGAGGACACGCCGAAATCAGCATGAAGTTGCGTTCAGATGCCCAGGCCCGCCTCTCTCGACCCGGAGTTGTTCGACCTTTTCAATCGGATGCGCCATCCTGCGGTGCACAGTTTCGAAGAGCGTCACGAACCACGCCATGATTGCAACCGCGTCGCAGCGCTCAATTGCGAAGGACTGACGGCACCGATCGGCTGCGTGATCGAAAATCTCAGTCCGTCGGGCTGCCGCCTGCGTCTGACGGCGCACGCGATCCTTGCTCCGGGCGATGCGATCAGCATGTTCATTCCCTGCTGCCACCGCATGACGACAGGCCGGATCGTCTGGCAAAGAGGCGATGAGGTGGGCATCACTCTCGACACCAGGCTAGATACAGGCAACGCGCGGTCGGAAAGCTGGGCCAACGATATCGTGCTGACCTCCTCCGACGCTCCTTCGTCCCATTGCCGTGGCATCAGCCCGGGTTCAGGCGGGCGCGCGTCGTGCGTGGCGTCGTCAAAAGCAGGCTGGTGTCGGAACCAGTAATGCCCGGCAGCAGCCTTATCTTGCGAAGCACGGTATCGAACTCGGTCAGAGTGGCTGCTCCCAGTTCGACAACCAGATCCCAGCGGCCGTTGGTGGTGTGAATTGCCGCCACCTCGGGAAGACCACCGAGCTGACGGATCACCTTGTCGAGCACGTGCCCCTCGATTTCGATCATCATGACCGCGCGAACCGGGACCTCGATGGCGTCGTTGCGCAGGATGACCGTGTACCCGAGGATGTCGCCATCGCGCTCGAGCCGTTCCATGCGGGCTCGCACCGTAGCGCGCGAAACACCAAGTTCCAAAGCAATGTCGGACACCGACCGACGGCCGTCGTGACGTAGCAGCGTCACCAATTGCTGATCGAGCCGGTCCATTAAACCACCGTTTTGGATAATCGAACTGTCAATTTGATAAGCCAATCCGTTTAGATTGCCAATCCTGCGTGTTCACTTCGCCGGCCGACAATGGCTTGATGCCGGCGCTCCAACGGCGAGGGTGAACGAGCATGAAGGTAAGGCTACTGGGGATTCCGGTCGAAGACGGTGCCGGCCGCATGGGCTGCGAAATGGGGCCGAGCGCCTATCGCACGGCAGGCATCGTCGAAGCGATCACCGAACTCGGCCACGAAGTGGAGGATCTCGGCAACATCGAACGCGGTCCTCTGCCGACCGTGACGCCTCCCTACCCTCACCTTCGCAGACTTCCGGAAATCGCGGCCTGGATTGGAACGGTGACTGAGGCCGCTCACCGCGCCAGTGACGGAGCGTTGCCGGTGTTCCTCGGCGGGGACCACGCGCTTGCTGCCGGTACGGTGCCCGGCATCGCGCGCCGCGCAGCGGAAGAAGGGCGCCCCCTGTTCGTGCTTTGGCTGGATGCACACACCGACTTTCACACCCTCGAGACCACCCAGAGCGGCAATCTGCATGGTACGCCGGTTGCCTACTTTACCGGGGCGAGCGGCTTCCAGGATTGTTACCCGTCCCTTTCCCACCCGGTGCCGCCCGGCAACGTCACCATGGTCGGTATCCGCTCGGTCGACCCGGCCGAACGTCGTGCCCTCGTCGGATCGGGCATCACCGTTCACGACATGCGTGCCCTTGACGAGCACGGCATCGGCACCCTCGTCTGGCGCTTCCTCGAGCGCGTGGCGGCGGTCAATGGTCGTCTGCATGTCAGTCTCGATGTGGATTTCATCGACCCCTCGATTGCCCCTGGTGTCGGCACAACGGTGCCGGGAGGAGCCACCTTCCGCGAGGCACACCTGATCATGGAGATGCTGCACGATAGCGGCCTGGTCTCCTCGATCGATCTCGTGGAACTCAACCCGTTCCTCGACGAGCGCGGACGTACCGCCACGCTGATGGTCGACCTTCTCGCCAGCCTGATGGGCCGTACCGTCATGGACCGCCCGACCCGGAGCTTCGCAGCATGAAAACCATTTCCCCGCTCGCCATTGTCCCGTTTGTCTCGGTCGACAACATGATGCGGCTGGTGCTCAGCGTCGGCGTCGAGCGCTTCCTCGTCGAACTCGCCGCTTACATCGAGGAGGATTTTTGTCGCTGGCCAACCTTCGACAAAACGCCACGCATCGCCTCCCATTCGGTCGATGGGGTCATCGAGCTGATGCCGACGTCCGACGGTGCGCTCTACGGCTTCAAGTATGTCAACGGCCACCCCAAGAACATGCGTGAGGGAAAGCAGACCGTGACGGCTTTCGGCGTCCTGGCAGATGTCGGTTCCGGCTACCCGATGCTGCTTTCGGAAATGACGTTGCTGACTGCGCTGAGGACCGGCGCAACGTCGGCAATGGCCGCGCGCCGCCTCGCACCGAACAGCACATCCACGATGGCCATCATCGGCAATGGTGCGCAGTCGGAATTCCAGGCATTGGCCTTCCGAGCCCTTCTCGGCATTCGTGATCTGCGTCTCTATGACATCGATCCGTCGGCAACCGAGAAATGCCGGCGTAACCTTGCCTCGCTTGGATTTGCGATAACCGTTTGCCGATCAGGGCAGGAAGCTGTCGAAGGGGCGAATGTCATCACCACGGTAACCGCCGACAAGCAGTATGCCACCATTCTCACCGACAACATGGTTGGCTCCGGTGTCCACATCAACGCGGTCGGCGGCGATTGTCCCGGAAAGACGGAACTGCACCGCGACATCCTCACACGATCGTCGATCTTCGTGGAATATGCGCCCCAGACGCGGATCGAGGGCGAGATCCAGCAGCTTCCGGCCGATCATCCCGTCACCGAGTTCTGGGAAGTCCTTCGCGGCACGGCGCCCGGTCGCACATCACCCGGCGAGGTGACGCTGTTCGACTCCGTGGGGTTCGCCATCGAGGACTTTTCAGCCTTGCGCTATGTGCGCGACAAACTGGCAGGTACACCCTTTTACCAGGAGCTCGACCTGCTGGCCGATCCCGATGAGCCGCGCGACCTCTACGGCATGCTGGCTCGCGCCGAGCTGGCCGCTACTTGAGGTGGTCCTGGATCGCCTGGAAGCGGGCGGCGAGCTCCGAGGAACCACTTGAGGCAGTCACCTTTCCGGGCATGCTGTAGCCGGGAACCTCGATGCCCTGCTCCAGCATTTCCTTCACGGTTACCGTGCCCGCATCGACGATCTCGCCTGTGCCGGTATCCGTGATGTAGTGCCGGTAAGTGCTGCTGCCGACCTTCCAGTAAGAATGTGTCTTCTTGGCTTCGAGATCGGCGACGCTCGGTGGCGGGCGAGGTCCCGGGTCGGAGGAGGCTACCGGAAAAGGCTTCACGTAGACCCAGATCGCCGCAACGACCGAGGCGAGGACAAGTGCCACAAAGGCGGCAATCATGATGGAGCGAGCGTCTTGATGCCCGCCACCTTTGCGGCGGCGAGCCGCCATGGCAGAGGCCTTCCCGCCCTTCTTCTTGATGGGCGTACCGATCGAAGTGTGTTGCGAAGCGATGACTCGTGACTGCATGACACCCTCCCTCGATGAACGCTCTACCTCCGCAAGCTGAACCGAACCTGTCGCGGGGAAGCCGGAAGACCAGACGACGGCTCTGCGATCTTTTTCCAGCAGCTATGCAACAAATAAGCGCGGAAAGCTTTTCTTTCCCTTGCGAGGCGAAATTCTATCGCAAGAAAAGGTTCGAAGGCTGAACAAGCGGTTAACGGGCGCTGCGAGTTGTCGAACAATTGCTTGTTGACGGCAGTACCAACGCATCCAGACCCGGCGCGATCTTTTACGAGAAGCATCGACATGAAATGGCGTCGATGACGTTGACCTTAAGTCTCGGTTCATCATTGTCGGCGCAATCCTAGCCGTCAGTAGTTTTGACATAAGAAGCTGAAAATGTTCCTCAATCGGGTCAAGTTGTGGAAGGTCATCGGTGCGGCTGTCGCCATATTCATCACGCTGACCGTGGGCCTGTTGCTGTCGGTCGTTTACACGACGCTCTCGGCAGACGCCGCGCGGCAGGCGCTTGAGAAACAGATGATTGCCATCCGGACCGGCGCCCTGCTGCTGCAGAAAGACTTTGCCGGCACGACGATCGCATGGTCGGGAGATGCGGTCGATCATATCGAGTTGCCGGCCATTCCCACCTTTCCAACCCATGACCTCATCGACAACCTCACGCGTACGGCCGGCGCTGCTGCGACAATCTTCGCCTATGATGCCGCGAAAGATGATTTCACGCGCGTGACGACGTCGGTCAAGAAGGCGGACGGCAGTCGCGCGGTGGGGACCGATCTCGGCAAGACCTCACCTGCCTACGCGGCGATCAAGCAGGGGCACAGCTTCACCGGACAGGCAGCCATCCTCGGTGTGCCATATCTCACGATCTATACTCCAATCAAGAATCCTGCGGGACAAGTCGTCGGCATCTTGTTTGCGGGTATTCCCGAGGTGACGGTCGCTGCCACCAAGGATGGGCTGGTGCTGAAGATTTCGCTGCTCGGTCTTCTGCTGGCGGTCATCATGTCCGTCGGCGCATCGGTGCTGGTAGCGCGCCTCATTCGGCCGGTGGCACAGCTCTCAAAGCTGATGGAACACATAGCGCGCGACGACCTTTCGCAAGATGTTCCCTACGCCAAATACGGCAACGAGGTGGGCAGCATTGCTCGGGCGGTCGTTGTTCTGAAGGAAAGCGCCCTCACCCGGATCTCGCTCGAACAAGACAAGAGCATGGGAGCGACCGAGCGTGCCAAGAGACAGGAGCGCATCGAGGCGCTGATCGACGATTTCCGGTCGGCAACACGGACGGCGCTCGGCGCGGTCAACAAGACGGTCGAGGATCTCCTGGCGACAGCCGGTTCATTGGGAACGGGCGCCGTGCGCACGGTGCAGGATGCCGGAGCCGCCTCCAGCGCGTCGTGCGACGCCACTGAGAACGTTCAAACCGTCGCCTCGGCAACCGAGGAACTCGCGACCTCGATCGGCGATATATCAACCCAGATCAAGCGCACCAGCGCCATAGTCGCCGACGCGGCGCGCGGCACACGCGATGCGGACAACAAGATCAACCGTCTCGCCGCCGGTGCGACCAAGATCGGCGAAGTGGTTACCCTGATCCGCGCCATTGCAGAACAGACCAACCTTCTCGCCCTCAACGCCACGATCGAGGCTGCGCGCGCCGGCGAGGCCGGCAAGGGATTTGCCGTCGTTGCGTCGGAAGTGAAGAGCCTCGCCGGCCAAACTGCCAAGGCGACGGAGGAAATAGCCGCTCAGGTCGACAACATCCAGGAGGCGACGGCCGATGCTGTGGAGGCGATCCAGGCCATCAGCACCACCATGCAGGAAGTCGATCGTTACACGGGGGCCATAGCGACTGCCGTCGAAGAGCAAGGTCATGCGACGGGCAACATCAGCCGTTCGATCAGCGCGGCGGCTACCGGCTCGCAGCAGGTGGCGACCAACGTGACGGCCGTCCTCGATACGGCCCGTGAAACCGAAACGGCGGCACAGAGACTCGATCGGGATTCTCGCGAGGTCGCCGATGAGGCCAGCCAGCTTCGCTCGACGATCGATGCCTTCCTCGGCGCGGTGATTGCTGCCTGACATCCGCTTTCAGGCTTTTGCACACCGATCGCCGCCGGCGAGAAAAAAGTGGCTCGCGGGGGCTTGCATTGCCGGGATGATCCAACTAGGTTCCGCGCCGTCATGTGCAGCTGTAGCTCAGTTGGCTAGAGCGTCGGATTGTGGCTCCGAAGGTCGCTGGTTCAAGCCCAGCCAGCTGTACCATTTTTCCCTTAGAGAAATCAGTAACTTACGCCATCCCGCATTAGCGGGGGTTGCTGATTTCATGTTGCATCATGCTACATGCGGATTCCCCGGAATTCCGCCAGTTTCCAGCAAGCTCCGGCGACTCCATGCAACATGCGATGCAACATAGAAACGGTGCTGCCCAGCGAGTAATGCCGCCACCTCTTTTCAACCTCAGGCGTTCCCGGCGATGCGTCTGTTCTGCCTGATGCGCTTGAACTAAGAGCTGAACGTTTGCATCATAATGCCGTCGACGGCCTTGCGAGCGAGGGAATGGGATGCGATATTGAGTCCATCTGAGTTTGATTTGAAGGAGTCCATGATGGTCGTCATGTCCCCCCAGAACGACAAAATCATTGAGAGACTCATTCAGTTGGCGCATGGCGACATCGATTTGGTGTCGCTAGCTCTAAAGGAGTCCGCCAAGGGTCGTGAAGCTGCCAAACTAAGCGATGTCATATCTTTTATCCAAAGAGAGCTGGAAAGGCATCGCGAAGTAGCTTGAGCAGAACAAAATGAATCTGCCTTTTGCGAGTCTCGTGGTGATAGCGCTACTCCTTCCGGGGGTAGCGTTTTTTTATGTGTCAGCGCTTCGGCAACGGCGAAATACGGAACTCGTCAGAACTAATGTATTTGGCGATATATCTATAGTATTTGCCGTATCTGTTGTAATACACACAATATTAATTTTCCTTATTCGGTATTTTCTTCGATCTTTTTATTACGATATCGTAAGTGTAACTCTTTATTACGATGAGAGGGAGGCGTTCAACACCTTTTTGTATATTGATTATTACGCCATTTGCGTCGTTTCATACGTCTTCATCTCGACAGTTATCGGTATAGCAATTGGATTATTGGTCTCAACTAGGCCGTTCCGTGTATTTTACAAAAATAAGTGGTCTAGCGAGCTTTATGGGAGCAGTAGACAGCTTGTTTCTGTATATGTAATGACGAATGTTATAGAGAAAAATAAGGTATTGATGTACAAAGGGATTTTGCAAGAGTATCTTATGGGCTCTGATGGTAATTTTTTGTATGTAGTTCTAAAGAATACGAAGAGGTATTTTTTGGATTTCGATACAGAAATTGGAAAGATGACTGATCAACTAGATCTTTTTGACGGCAAGATTGCAAAGGGGATTCAGCCGCTATTGAATTATTTGGTAATACCAGGAGGGTCTATTTCTAATATTTTGTTTGAGAAGAGTCCAAAGCTGGAGGTCGATCCCGAGGCTGAGAAGCTGCTTAAGGAGGCTGAGAGACAGCAAAAAGATGTACTTGCCGGTGTGGACTCCGTTTCACCGGCAAATACGGCATAAGGAGGGGAAGTTCCAACGCAATAAGCTTATTTTGCCCCGTGGTAGGGCAAAACCACCCCTCTGCCAATTTGCGCCGCCGTGGCGCAAACTCCTAAGCGGCCATCATCTGATCAAACAGTCCCGTGGTCAGGAACATGGCCGTAGAAGGCTCATGCTCGGCCCGTGAAGGCGACTGACTGAACGATAGGGTAACGACATCGCCGGCTCCCTGCTGCTCCTGTTGGGCTTCATGGCGCTCGATGGCTATAGGGGCAGTCCATACAAGATCAAACAAACGTCGGTTGACCTTGGGAGGCATCTTACCAGTTCGCCAATTGGATGCAGCACCGGAACAAGCCGTCGAACAGAACTGCGCTGTCGCGCTCTTGGCGGCAAACATCTCGCCGCAAGACGAGCAAACCACGGTGTACCGGTAGCCTCTGTCGTAAGTGTCTGAGCAGGCCCGCGAACAGAACACAGACCGTTTGTTATATGGATGAAAGACCGTCCCGCAGGCACGGCATGCGACATCGGGAAGCGGGTTTCTCGATGTTATGGCGCATTTCCGGCTGCAAAACTCCTGCTTCTCGTGGCCCTTGGTGTTGAAGGCGCGAAACATGGTGCCGCAGTACTTGCATGGCTTGGACTTCAGCTTTTCCCGTCTGATGACGTGCTCGGCAGCCTGCTTGAAGTTCTGTGACTTCATGAGTTCGTCGGTATTTCTGGCCTCGATTGCAGCCCTCGCGCATTCAGGCGAGCAGAACCGAACATTACGACCAGAACTCACCTGATCCTCCGGCATAGGCTTGCCGCAGTGTACGCAAACATCTCCACGATCCAGAGAGCGTGGTTGTCCCTCTTCCCATGACGGGCGCTTGGCTCCGAGAACCGCCAGCCCCTCAGCTACGATCTGCTCGGCTTCAAAGTCGGCTACGGGCCATCTGCTTCCCGCCAACACCAACCCGGATCGAAGCCCGGCGCGAGCTGCCCCCTCGTATTCAAAGGGGGAGTAATGCCAGCCTCGCAGCAGATCGATGATATCGGAAACGACTTCTTTGCGCCTTTGACCACGCACGGCGGGCCGAACCGACTTCACACCGGGAAGTCCGACATTTCTTGGCGTCCCGTAGCGGTATTCCTTGTACTGCGAAGCCATACCAACCCATGTGGCGACTTTTCCGCGCTTCTTTTTTGCCATGGCTCACCCCATCACTGCGTCGAACAGTGCCGCCGACATTGGCCGCGATGAAATAGGCGGGAGAGCCTTCACGCCTTCGGGCGGCTTGGCCTTGTCGAGCGCTTCGAAGAAAGCTCGGTCCATAGCCCTCAGAATACCGACGTGGTGCGGTTCCAGCGGGAGGCGGTATAGGCGGGCATAAGCGTCAATCTCCGCGTGGGTGATTGCCTGAGGGCCTGAAAATCCCTTCTGCCGGGTGGCATGGAGATCCTGGAACCATCGCCACAGAAGCTCACCGCCGGCAGGAACGCGGGGACGATCACCGGCCGCAAGGTTGCGGGCGATCTCCGCGCATAGGAGCTTGGTGATATCGCTCATCCAAACACCCCCTTATTCAGCATCCCGCCGCTGCGCATCTGGTTCTTCATCTCGGCTTGCATCATCTGCTTGAGCTGACGGCTAACCTCAGTTCCAATCCTGCCGGCGTCCTTCGGATCGGTGCCATCGGGGACGTTGATGGTGATGTCGCCCATCGTCATGGTGTTGGTCACAGAGGCACCACCAACAGCGCCATGGGCAGAGACGCCAAGGCGGCCGGAAGCGTCCTTCTTCAAGGGCATGATCGCTTCCTCGCCAGCTTCACCCATAAGCCCGAACGCGCCACCGCTGGCGAACGGGAAGATAGTCGGGCGGCTGACGACAGCGTTCCTATAGGCATGCAGGCCGGGGCTGTTGAAGACGTTGCCCTTGGCGCTCGGTGTCAGAAATGATCCGAGGTTAAGGGGGCCAGACATGCCACCGAAAAGACTGCCAAAGAGGCTGCCGAATAGGCCGCCGCTGCTACCTCCGCCACTGAATATGCTGTCCAACGCGAGATCGGCGAGGCGCTGACCAAGATTGATCAGAGCGTTTGAAAGAGCTTCGGCGGCCGACTTCCCGCTGATCAGGTCAGAGACAAACCCCTTGACGGCCCCCTTGCTCGCGTCGGCGAACCCGGTTGAAAGCTGGTTCATCCGGTCGCTGGCCTTCTGCATCTCATCGGCCTTCACCGCAGCATTCCCCATGCTGACGGCGAGATCTGAAATTGCCTGACGCTGCTCCGGGGTCAGGTTGATATTTGCCTTTTGCGCTTCGTTCAGAAGCTCTTGCTCGGCGCGCATCCGTGCCAGTTCGCGGCCCGTTTTTCCTACCTCGGAGGCTTGGGCATTCTGGCTTTCGATGAACTCTTGGCCCGATTTCAGGATGGCCTGATAGGCGTCCTGCTGCGACTTGAGGCCAGTATCCATATTGCCGAGGCTGAGCGAAGTCTTCCCATAAGCCTGGCTGATCGTCGCATCCGGGACGTTCTGGAGGCTGGTCCAACGGCCGCGCAAAGCCGATGGTTTACCTCCGGACTGGCGAATGAGTTCATTCGCAAGGCGATCCTGCATCGCCGGGTCAAACAGCTCCGTTCCTTTGAGCCCGAGCTGCCCCATGAGATCTTGCAGAGTTGTCTTCGTGATCTGATACCGGCCAAGCGCCGACGAATTGAAGGTGTTCGACGGATCGGCCAGCATCTTCGACTGAAGGGCCATGATCTGATCGAGCGTCATGGTGGTGAGGCTGACATCGCCGCCCGTAAACTTGCCGTACCCGAGGGTTTCGTTGTAGCCGCGCCGCCTGTCGGTTCCCTCTGTGTTGCCGATCAGGTCGAGCAAGCCGTTTGCGCCGCTCGGGACATCTCCAGTCGGTAGCCCGGCATTGCGACGGGCGTAATAGTCGTTCAGCGCTTCATATCCAGCGCCCGCGTTGGCGAGACGTTCCGATGCGAAGCGGTTGGCTTCTTCGTTCAGATGCTTTTGAGCCGCAGCGGCGGCCTCCAAGGCCTGCCCAAGCGTTTGGGCGTGCTTTGCGGCCTCGTTGAACTTTCCATCAGCCAGCAGGCTGTTGAAGGTCTTCGTCTCGGAGACGAGAGCCTTAACAGAACCAGAGGCGCGGACCTGAGCGGCATCCAAGCCAATGAGGGCGTTGGCAGCGGTCCCGGCTTCCTTTGTCGTGTCGAGAAGGTCTTTTGCAAAGTCTCGGATTCGCTTGTCGAACGCGTCGTTTGTCGCAATCTCCGCTAGGGCGTTGCGTGCAGCGATGAGGCCTCTAGGGTCGGTCTCAGCCGATTTCAGGGCCTCGGCTGCTGCCTTCAGTTGTTCCAGGCCGGCAATAGGGGCGCGGTTCTGATCAGCGATTGTGGAGGCCATTCGGGCAATACCCGAAGTAGCCTTTCCCGCGTCGACAAACCTTGAGATCTCGCCGAAGGCCTGGGCTGATGCTGACGCCGCGCCAGCAGCGAGCGTTTCCTTCTGCTTGGCCACCATTGCCGCGATGACTGCGGAGCTTTCCGACGCATAGCCAGCAGCGCCGGCAGCAGCATCGCCCCATGCAGCACGGATAGCCTTGATGATCTCCGGTTGCTGTTTGAGAGCGTCAGTGAGGGCTGTCGCTTGGTCAGCCTGCATGAAGTATTTGACCGCAGCGCCACCAGCCGCGATAAGCCCGATAGTGATCAGGTTGACGGGCGAAAGCATGCTCACGAAGGCCGCGCCAACACCCTTCACAGCGGCACCGAGACCACCGGCCGTACCAAGGACCGCCCCGAGCTGCGTTCCCTGCTGCAATGCGATGGTGAAGGGGGAGCCACCTCCCTGAAGCTGGACGGCGATATCCTGGAACTGAGCGGCAATATTGCCTGTCTGCCCCGACAATGAATTGAGAGAACGGGTCGCGGTGTTGGCGTTCGCTGCCGTCTTGGCAAGAGCTTCTGAAGTCCGGCCATAGGCTCCGACGCTTGGCGAGATGGATGCGAGCGCCTGGTTCACCTTGGCAGCAAGACGAATGGCATCGTCTTCCATCTGCTTGGTCGCCTTGGTGCTCGACAGGGTCATTTCGCGGAAGGCCTTGGCAGTGATGCCATTGGCCCGTGCCATGTCCTTCTCAAGCTGCGACAGCCTCGCAACAATCGAGAATGCAAGCTGTTCTTCGTCATTGGCGGCAGAAACGGCGCTCATTAGGCAAAACTCCAAGAATCTAGGTCACCGACGAAGGTGTCATAGGAAGAGACGCCGCTATCGCCGGCAGCGGCACGGGCAACGGCCATCGCTGCTGCAACGGCGCCGTCGATGCGGTCTTTCGACTTGCCCTTGTGGAACATTCGATTGCCCGCCCTGTCGGTCTCGACGGCGATGTTGTCGAAGTGCCAGCGAAGGATCGGATGGCCGCCATGTCGGAACCTGTCGCCCACGATGGCACGCTCAAGTTCCTTCACGGCCGGGGCCATGGTCACCCAGCCTTGACGCATCTCGACGGCGGGCAAGCCATCGTCGAGAAGGTTGTTCATGGTGTTGCGGGCAAGGTGCGGGTCGAAGGCGATTTCCCGTACGTTGAAGCGGGCGCAGATCTCGCGGATTTGGTCTTCGACAATGCGGAAGTCGACAACGTTTCCGGGTGTTGGGATGATAAATCCCTGCTCTGCCCAAGCAGGATACGGCACCCCATCCTTATCGGCGCGGCGGCGAAGGTTGTCTTCAGGGCAGAAGAACCAAGGCCAAACTTGATACCCGTCTTCCCCGTCCTTCCAGGCTGCCACGACGGCGGTCAGGTCGGAGTTCGAGGACAGGTCCACACCCAGCCAGCAAGGCGCTTGGGTGGCCTCCAGGTCGTCTAGATCAACTTCGCCCTTGCCTTGGTCATAGACGAGCATGTCGACAAACGGCGAGGCCGAATGGTCGAGCCAGACATTGAGGTTGTACTGGAGGAAGCTATCTCGGTCGGATGGCGAGTTGATCGCCTTCTGAGCTTTATCTCGATAGCTGGCGAGGTCGGGATAGCCGTGTTTCATGCCGGGATTGACCGCGAACCACAGCGCCTCATCGCGCCAATCGTCGTCTTTCTCAGCCATAAAGATGACCGGCAGCGTTGCCGGGTCGTCGATCTCTCCACGCTGTACCTTGATGGCGTATTCGACCGTCTGCCACGCTAGGTTTTCCTGCCCGCGCCCCGAGGTCGTCGCCACGATCAACAGCGTGTTCGGCACCTTCACCAACGCGGAATCGAGCGCTTCATACTGCTTGCGGCCGGCGCTGCCTTCCCAGGCGTGAAGCTCGTCCATGATGACCACGGACGGGGTCTTGCCGTGGAGCACCTTGCCGTCTGCCGCCACAGCCTTGTAACGGCTCCGGTCTTGGGCAAACGTGATCGAGGTATTGTTGCCGCCGAGAACGGTCAGATGCTTGTCGAGCCGCCTGTCGTGTTCGACGATCAGCGCTGCCTCTTGGAACAGCTCCATGGCTTGCTCATGCGCGGACGCTGCCGAGACGATGAGATTGCCGGGCATCCGCTCCGGACCGATCAAATGCAACAGGGTGATCGCAGCGCAAAGCGAGGTCTTGCGGTTGCCACGGGGCAACAGCAGCACGATGCGGCGCACGACGCGAGAACCGTCAGGATGACGCGGACCATAGGCGCGGCGGATAATCCTTTCCTGCCAGTCGTCGAGCTGGAAGGGATGCCCCGGAGCCGGGTTCTTGGGATGCTTCAGCCGACGCAACCACGATACGGCCCTCTCGCCGTAGCCGAAGGGGTCGGCAATCTCGGAGCCGTCATTGATCCAGCAAGGAGTCAGCATCTTCATCCTCCCTGATGGCTGGACGAGACCGGGAAACCGGCGTGAGGCCAAGTTCGGCGGCGAGAAGCCGGGCCGACTGCATGGCTTTGTCTTGGACGCGGAACAGCTTCACGCGCAGTTCGGGGTCGCTTGTCGCCTGCATCTCGGTTTCAATGGAACGAATACGGCCCGTGGAGACGCAGTAGTTTTCGAGGCTGCCGAGGTCCGCCGTCGTCAGAATGCGGCGCTCAACAAGGATGGGCATCACGCGCCGCCACTCGACACGAGCTTCATCAGACATCCACTTCGGAGCCGGCAGCGACTTGCGAACAGCGTCACGATCCGAACGCAGATGCGGCTTGGTGCCCTTCATCAGCTAACCCTCACGCAACGAAGCTCCAGGCCCTTGCGGCGGCCAATCTCGGCGGTTTCCTTGATGTTGAAGGGCTGCCCGCCAAAGGCGATCCGATCGGCAGTGGTGATGCCGTCTAGGTAGCGGGTGCGGAACACGACAACAGTCTCAGCCTCTGCGCCGTTCCTGATGAATTCGTCCGTCGAGGCGGTCACGATCTGGGCGCGAAAGTCCGCAACGTCTGCCCATGTCTCGATCGGTGTGCCGAAGTCATCGACGGTGTTGGTGAACCGCTGAATGGTGATGAGCTTGTCCATGGTGCCGGCACGCATCAGATTTCCTCCACGAGAGCCGACACCGTGACAACAGCGTGACTCGTCAACCCATCGGGATCGCGCAGGTAGCGAGCCGAGGACACGTAAACATCAGCGCAGTGGTAGCCGGCAGGCAGTGCTAGACGCGCCTTGAGAGCCGCCCGAATGGCCCCGGCGATGGCTTTCACACCGGCTGTCGAAGGCTCTTTTTTCCAGATGTGAAGGTCCATGAAAGCCCGTGTCAGATTGCGTGAGATGGCACGCCCCTCGTCAATGCTCTGGCCCTCGCCCATGATGATCGACGGATCGGGCGCTGGCTGTTCGTTCCTATCGAGGATGGAACCAGCCGGGACCAACGCCACCACGGCAGGAGTCCCGACCAGACGGGCACGGACGGCGGTTTGCAGGGCGATCTCTGGAGTCATTTGCCCCATTTCTCCTTGATGACCTTGCGCGCCTCACGACGGAAAGCCGCCTTGATCTTCTCGCGGTTGATCCTGACCGCTGGCCAGAAGAATGGTTTGGCCTGGCTATGCGTGGTGCCGTATTCAACGAGGTGCGGATATCGGACTTCGCTATTGCCGACTGTGATCATGGCGGCATTCTCAGGAACCGTGGAGGATCCACCCGGCTGTGAGTAAGGCGGGGTGGACTGCCCGCCTGGCGTGACTGTGATGGAGGCGATCAGTGCGCCCGTGTCTCGGCTGGCCTGAGCGAATGCCCGCATATCGTCGGCCACGATCTCAGCCTGATCGACGGCGACAATCCCCATCCGTTCTTTCAGGAAGGCGGGGATTGCATTCATCCGCTGTTGAAGCCGGGAGATACCGCCGTCGTCAGCCATCGAATGACCAACTCCGGTAATCGGCTACGATATCGAGAACGCCGAAAGGCAAGGCGAAACCCTGCACTCCGACCGTGCTCGCCTCCCTATTCTCGTACCAGTGGGCGGCAAGCTGAAGCACGCCCTCGATGAGAGCCGGCGGGATCTCAAGCTGATCAGTCCCGCCGTACGTCTCTTCGATCTTGTAGCCGATGAGCCGTTCCACGTGGTTCTGAGCCGCCGCAAGCTTGCGCTGAAGCAGTTCGTCATCAGCGGTGCCGAGGTCATCGGTCAGGTTGAGCTGCTGCTTGAGCTGAGCAACCGTGCAAATCGCCATGCCGAAACTCCATTTCTCGCAAATCTCACGCGAACCACCCCACGCCGGTCCCCAGGAAAGGCCCAAAGTTCTGGACCACCCCCGGTCAGGCTGAGGCGGCAGCCTTGCGGACGATGTTGCTGTTCACTGCGAGCGTGATGTTGAGCTTCATGGCAGAGGTTGCGCTGTCGTACTGCTCAGCCGAGGACATCACGAGGGCGACGAACTTCCTCTCGGAGGGAGTGCCAGCAGCAGGCGCATCGTTGAGCTGAACCTTGAAGGCATAACTGTGGTTCGTCTTCTCGGCAGCGATGGCCGCCACCTGTCCATCATCCTCACCGTCGAGAGCAGCAACCACCTGCATGGTGCCAGCGTCACGTACGGTCTTCAGCTTCTTGCGGCGGGCTTCACCGATGATGTCGACGTTAGCCGACTCCGAGCTATCGCCGAGAGTACCGAGGCCTTCCAGTCCGCCGATCTCCACCCACGTCTGTGAAGTGAAGTCGGCCTCAACGAAGTCAGTGGATTTGGCTTCGAGCACGCCGCCGATGAAGAGTTTGCTGCCGGCAGTCGCATAGATGGTCATGAGTGTCGCTCCTGCGCCTGCTTGGCGCTGTTATGGCAATGTCGGCAAAGAGGTTGCCAGTTTGTTCTATCCCAGAAGAGGTGCATGTCGCCCTTGTGGGGCTTCCTGTGATCGACGACAGAGGCAGGCTCACCGCACATTGCGCAGTAGGGATGAGCTTTCAGGAAGGCCTTGCTTTCGGCCTCCCATTTGCGGCTGTATCCACGAGTCCGAGCGCAAGGACGCTTGGCGTCGAACCGTGCTTTTCGCTCGCGGTCTTGCTGCTTGGCTTTGGGGCAGCGCTCACCTTCACAGTGAACACCACCACAGAGACCGCAAACGCGAGGGGCGCGCATCGGCATCAGTAGATGGCCGAATACGTTCCGGTGGTTCCCGTCGACAGAACCCGCACTGGACGGAAAGGCAAACACTGCCCTGCGGTCAACGAGTAGGGAACGTCAACGCCACCTTCATCCCGGCACTTGATGGTCCCATCAGCTGTGCAGACAACCGTCCGTGGACGGATTGGGAGGTCCGCCGTATCCGAAGGAACGATCACGTAGTGCCGAGTGCCGGGGGCGCTGATCCCCGGCTGCACGTTGGAGAATGGATCAACCATCTCAGGTCACCGGGCGCTGAGCAGCATTGCCCTTGATGAGGGCGGCGCTGGCGGCAATCGAGGTTCCCGAGTTCTTGGTGACCACAAGGCGCACGTAGCGCTTGAATCCGGCGTAACCGACCTTAGCCACACTGGAGGCAGCCAGCGAGGCAGGGAACGCCCCCTGAAGCTGGGCAGCGGCAACGTCGGCGAAGTCACCCGACGTGGTCGTGTCGCTTTCCTGGATCTTTGCCGTGAAATCACCACTGCCGACGATGGCACCCGTGTTCACGATGAAGGCCGCGCTTTCGAAGCCCCGAAGGTCGAGAGCGTCACCGGTTGCGGTGGCCGCGAGCACCTGAGGAGGCAGAGCCTGCACGGCACCAAAGTTATGGACGATATCGCGCATGTTTTGTCTCCTTAGCTCGTGGCCATCTTCAGCTTACGGAAGCGGGCGGCCTGCAAAACAGCACCACCAACGCGGCGAGTGGCATGGATGCGCGTCATGCCCTGAGTGGCGAGCAGGTACGGGTTGACGAGAATGCTCAGGCCGATGCGGTCGACGATGCGATAGGCCGAGAAATCACCATAGATGATCGGGAACGAGCCATCGGCGAGGTCGGGCATGTCGATCATCTCGACGACGGGACGGCCCAGGATCGTCTCAGGCTGACCAGCAACGTAGGCAGGCTGCCAGAGGTAGTTGCCCTGGCCGTCCTTCAGCTTGCGGATGGTCGCAAGCGTGGTGCCGTTCAAGCCCCAAGAGCCCGCATTTCGATAGGTGGCCGGAAGGGCGTACAGGAGGTTGATCAGCGCATCGGCGGAAAGGTTCGTCGCGTGGCCGTTCGCCGTATAGGCGATGTCGCCATTCTGCATGAAGCCTTCAGGAGCAAGTGGGCCGGTGCCGTTGACGAAGGCCGTGGCTTCTTTCTTGCCGAAGTCCTCGGCGAGCGCCATGCGCACCTCAGCCTCGGCGTTACCGCCGCTGTCGGCGAGCAGCTGGTTGCTGATATCAACGAAGGTGTTGATCTCACGAGCTGGAATCTCAGCCTGCCCGAGGCCGATGTTGCTCTCTTCCTGAGACTGCGTTTCGCCCTTCCACTTAGCATTCGTGCCGGAAGTACGCTTCGGGTAGGTCACAGCCGGGGCACCCGTAGTGCGCACCGAGGCAACGGAGCGAACAGGAGAAACCTCGACAAGGTCGCGGATGAATTCCGTCGACATCTCATTCGGGGCGAAATAGCCACCTTGAGTGTCGTTCGACACGGTAAGCGCCTTCAGCTCATCAGCCGGAGCAGACGCGCCGAACCGAAGATAGGTGCCGAAGGCCTTGCGCTCAGTCGTCTGCTCTTCAGTTGTGTTGCCCTCGCCACTGGGGCGGTTGACCTTCGTCTCGACAGCCTTGAGGCGCGCTTCCACGGCCGACAGGTCGCCCTTGGTGACGACATCCTTCAAGCGATCATCGACGGCCTTCGTCAGATCGGCGAGTGCCTTCGTGACCAGTTCAGAACCGTCGTCCTCATCGCCCTTAAGCTCGATCTCGCCGGGCGGCAGCGCCTTGACGTGCATGTTCATGTTTTGTTCCCATAAAGGGCAGCAGTTGCCCGGTTGATGGCGGCAGCCAGCATGAGTGCCAGTGTCGCGGATTTGACGCCTGTGACCTTCGCTCCCGGATGGGCCGGGACGGTCACCAGACTGACTTCGACCAGATCTACGGCCTTGATCACCCGGCCGCCGGACCTCTTCGCTTCGGATTTCTTGGTCACGAAGCCAATGCTAAGCCCCGTCACAGCCCCGGCCTTGACGAGGGCACGCATCTCTCTTGCTGCCGGAAGGTCTTCAACGAGAAGCCGCCCGGATACCTCCAAGCCTTTGGAGGTTTCAGAAACCGATGACCATGCTCCAACAGGCGAAGCGGGGTCATGGTAGGCAAGCATCGGAAGCGGAGAGCCGGCACCCTTGAAGGCACCAGGCATGATCTCGTCTCCGTAGCGATCTGGCGAGCCAAATGGCCACGCAATTCCCTTGATTGCCCCGTCTTCCGAAACAGTCAGGTTTGCCTTGAACTCTAGCCGCTCATTCATCGAACGACCTCCGGCCCGAAGGAGGAACGGCTCGATGCGAACATATCGACTTGCTGGCGTAGCCAATCGATAGACAGGGCGCGAACGATATGGCGGTGTTCACACGGAAGGCTCTTGCCCCCCTCCGTCATCTCCCAATCGATCACGCTACGAGCGAGCGCAGCGATTGTGATGGCCTCGCGGGTTTCCGCATCAATGGTCCCATCAGCCCGACTCTCATCGACGATGCGATCAGCCATGGCCAAGCGCGCGCGGCGCTGGATCTCACTATCGGGACCAGCGAGCTTCCACCTCATCCCCGTTGGTTGAGCTGTCCAAGGGTCGAGGATGTCGAACCAACGCCCACGGCTTTGGTCTTCGACGTTGGCGAGGTAGTCGGCGAGATCGCTCATGGACGCGCCTCTTTGGCTGGCTGAGGCGCAGCAGCGCCGGGCTGGTTCGATCCGGTGTTGGGGTTGGCAAAGACGTTGCCGCCCTCGTAGGGCGCCAGCCCAAGCCAGCTACGGCCCTCGTTCGGGTTCAGGACACGGGATGCAACGAGGCTGTTGATTGCCGTTGCGCGGGCCTGCAAATCGGCGCGCGTGAGGTCGTCACGATCAAAGCGAATGGCGAACCGAGAGCGTTCAGAGGCTGAGAACAGTGCCCGGCGCATCGCACCTTCCAGCGCCTTCAGCCAAGGCTCCAAGCAGTAGGTCAAGAACTCCCGCCCCATCTGTTCAGAGTTTGACCAGGTGGCCCTATCAAGCTCGAAGAGCATCGAGGGCGGCACCCGGAAGGCACGAGCGACTTCGAGGACTTGGTACTTCCGGTTTTCGAGGAACTGAGCATCCGTGCTGCTCATCGTGATCGGGCGGAACGTCGCGCCATCCCAAAGAATGGCGGTTTTACCTGCCTTCTCGACGCCATCGTGAGCCGCGCGCCAAGCGGCAATCATCCGCTTAACGCCATCGTCTCCTAACGGCTTCTCGGTCTCAATCACACCGCCGGGGCGAGCACCGTTCTGGAATAAGCGGCGCGCATGGGTTTCGAGATCCTTCGCCGTTCCGATGGCGTCTGCGGCCAACGACAACGGCGAGCGCCCGAAGGGGCTC
This sequence comes from Pleomorphomonas sp., assembly GCA_029976075.1. Lineage (GTDB taxonomy): Bacteria > Pseudomonadota > Alphaproteobacteria > Rhizobiales > Pleomorphomonadaceae > Pleomorphomonas. Next base: position 70,167 of record JARKNW010000020.1, on the reverse strand, counting down.
CGCAGATGGATAATGTCGGCGGAGGAGATGGGGCGGTTGTTAATGCGGAAGCTAGGCTCCTGCCGACCGTCAGCGGAGTAATCGACCGTCGCATACGCGGGTTCGTATCGGACGATCTCCCGTACTTCCTCGCCAACCCTATTGACCCAACCGATGCCGCCCTTGTCATGCGTGAGGGCTGTCGCAACCAAGTCTCGGATCAATTCAAAGGTCGACGACCACTCGTTAGGCTGATCCGCCAGAAGCACCGCCACGGGGTGGCTTCGGGTTGGTGTCTCCGTACCGTCGTCGGCAATCTCCACAACCGCCACGTCCAGGCAGGCCGCAGCCTCGGCAATGATGCGAATGGCCGACTGCACCGCCGGGACCGTCAAGGCCGTTGCAAGACTAGTCGAGCCGAGTACGCCACCGGTCAAGATGGCGTATTCTTCTTCTGTCGGGTTGTCCAGGGAGCGGCGCTCAAGTTTTCCGAACGGCCAAAGCTTTATCATGGCCGCTATTGTACCCGATTTGTTCTCTTAACGCAAAGCAACTCAAATCTGGCAAACGTCGATTGCCATCAACAATGCTGCGTCATTGCCGAATAAATACATCATGTCACTCAAATTCACGGATCGGCGCCTTGATAACCTTCTTGCGCCCGTCGTTTTCAAACTGATGGACTTCTCGCCCGGCTTCGTGCTCCGACAGATTACGCTGGTACGGCCACTTCCGGCCGCCCTCCGACAGGTAAATGTCATAGCGCGTGAACGCGTGCCTCATGTTGTATCCGCGAACATGGACCACGGGGACGACTTCAACGGTTCGGTCGTCTGTTGCCGGGAGGGGGTTGAGGTAGGGCGCTCCGAGGCGCAGGGCCACAGCTTCGATTTCCGATGTGGTGATTTCTGGTGTGCTCATGCGTCACCGATCAAGGAGTGGAGGGAAGGTCAGGCCGCACCGCCATGTTCGCCGAACTGGCGACGGACCATTTCGCGATCCACGGCGGACCAAAATTCGATGATCTCCCTATGGGCGTCAGCTTCAGACACACCGAGACGTTCGAAATTCGCCAGCAGCGCTTCGGAAACTTGACGCCGATAGTGGTCAGAGGCTCGGGAGGTCGATTTCGCAAGCAGTCGCTCGGCTGTCGTGCGGATCTTGCCAACGCGACGGACTGTCGGGAAGATGATGAGCTTTGACGGAGGCTGCCAAGCGAAGAGCGGGAGGTCACCATGCATGGTTGGCTCCCGTCTCTGTCGTTAGGTAGTGGTATATTATAACTGTACGCTCTCGGCATACGCTAAAGACCTGTTTTAGGTGCTTATCGTGTGCCATGGGCATACACTCCACGGCTTAAGGTATGCTCTGGGCGTACCATGTTCTCGGGAATGGTATGCTCTAGGCGCACCAATGGTGTGCTCTCAGCATACCGTTGTTTTTCTTTCGCCTGCGGTTCAGGACGCCAGTTCTTGAACTCTTGCGTTGGACCAGACAGGCACTTGTAGGGGACGTCGGCAGGCAGCTCGGTCAGTCTCCACCGTGTTGCCCGGCCCGCAGTAGTCCCGTCAGCTCGGCTCTTCCAGTCGAAGCTACCTTTCTGAACCGCCCTGATGAACCCCTTATCCTGTAGGCCGGCAAACGCTGCGGCGATGGGCTTGTTACTGCAATTCAGGATGCGAGCGGCTTCGCGATGACTCATCGAAATATCGCCGTTGTTTGAGCCGTTGAACCGCATCTTCATCTCGATGTAGAGCGCCCGCTCATACACATCGAGGGCCTTCCAAGCCTCTGTTTTCAACACCCACTCGAAGACCTGAATGAACCTGTTGGTCGGGGAACGACCAAACCTGTCATGCTTCTTGCCCATGCTGGGTATGTTCCCTAATTGTTCCAGATATAGCGATAATGCCGTAACCACGGATTCCCGCAAGAAACGCCGACCGCCCGAAGGTAGCCGGCGTTGCTGTCACTGCGTGCGTCCACCCAGGGCCGCCGGGATCTCGGCTTTGTTCTTTTCGAGAGCGCCGCGAACGAAGGCTTCCTGATAATCGACAGAGAGGCCATCGGTTAGGCCAGCCATCGCAAGGGACGACTCTTGCAAGTACAAAGACAAGAACGTCGAGTCGGTACGCCCTTGGCGGTTTGACGCTCGGATCATGCCGAGTGCGTGAGGATGGGAGATCGCGGTTCCACCCTTGAAAGCGCATACACCAGAAAGAGCACGTTGCTCCAACTCAGCGATGAGCGCCTGAATCTCGGAAGGCGTGTTTCCCATCGCAGCAAACAGGCCCTCAGCGGACACCCAAGGAAAATCTGGGCTCTCAGGCGGCCTGAAGAAGGCGACCTTCTTGCCGGCAATTGTTGCCACATATAGAGGGGCGAGAGGCTGGCTGATGGTGGTCATAGAGATGCCTCCGGGATGCGCTCGCCAAGCTGCCTGCTGACGACCTTGAGCCGCGTTTCGGCCTTCTCAAGAGTTGCCTGCACGCGCTCAATCGCGTTGGCGTCGAGCCAATCAGTGTTGCCCAAGGCCAGCCACATCAGTTTCAACTGGTCGCGAATGTCGTCAATCTCGTCAACAAGCTGGGAGTCGGTGGAATGAGGGAAGGTCATGCTGCTGCCCTCGCCAAGGATGTGGTGCCGAGGCTGATGAGATCCTGAAGAATCCAGCCCTCATCTCCGCTGTCCGCCGCGTAACTCATGATGATCTGAGTCCGCCAACAGCGCTCTCCATCCGTCATGCCTTCGACAGGTCGGCGACGCAGTTCGTCACGAATCTCCCGGCGAACCTCGTCCGCCTCGTTGCAAATGCGGGAGGCGGTTTCGGTGACATACCCGAAGCTCTGCCCGGCCTCTCCCAGAACGGCAGTTGAGGCGATGGCCGACATGGAATTCCACAGTCGCAACAGGTCGCGGATGGTGGCCGTTTCGATAGACGTTTTCGACATTTCAAGTTCCTTCAGGCAAGCCGCCGCCGATCGCACGCCATGGGGCGCACGTCGGGCAGGTCGGCGATGGATGATGATTGTCAGGCCGCCGGCTTCGTGTCGGTGGCGGGGTCAGTGAAAAACTTCATCAGCTGGTTGCGTTCGGCGACCCAGCGGTTGCCAATGCGCTTCGCAGGGATGGCTCCCTTCTCAAGCAAATGAAAAACCTGCCGGTCAGTGCGCCCGATGGTACGGGCAATGGCGCTTGCGCCCCAGATCAATTCAGGAACCGCCGTGCGAGCTTCCATGTCACCTCCATGAACCGTTGTTAACAGCTACAACGCATAACTACATTATGTAGTCATGGACTTCAAGGGGGTATGGCTACATAATGTAGCTATGTCCGACAAAAACCGCACCCCGCAGGCAAACATTCCACCCTTTGGCCTCCGCATGCAGCCGGCCCTTAAGGCCAGGGTTGAAGCCGAGGCCAAGAAAAACAACAGATCAATGAACTCTGAGATCATTGATAGAATTGAGAAATCCTTTCTAGGGAACTATACCTCATTCCAAACTGAGCAGGCAGAAGATATCGTAAATGCGGTAAGGGATGTAGTGACAGCTAAATTACTATCGGACACAATCACTCCGACAGCGCTGGCGGCGTTCGACCGTTATATGACAGCGAAGAAAATCACCAACAGAGACTTGGCCCTAACGATACTAATTTGCGAAAGCCTCATTGATCTTGGATTTCTAGACGAAGATGCGATCCCCATGGTTGGCCCACAGCTAGAGCCTATAAAGATACGCGATAACGATGGATCGGAAGTCTAGATGTCCGTCCGGAAGCGCACATGGACAACGCCAGCCGGCGAGGAGCGCTCGGGCTGGGTCGTCGATTATCGGGATAGCAATGGCAAGCGGCGGCTGAAGACGTTCGCCAAGAAGAAAGACGCCGACGCTTTTCACGCTACGGCTACGGTAGAGGTCCGCCACGGCACCCACGTCGCAGACAGTGCAAGCACGACCGTTGAGGCTGCCGGTCGTCTATGGTTGACCAGTGCCGAGACGGCAGGGGTCGAGCAAACGACGCTCGCCATGTACGAGGGCCATCTTCGCCTTCACATCACCCCGCGCATCGGTTCAACGAAGCTGACGGCATTGACCATTCCTGTGGTGCGCTCATTCGAGGACAAGCTGCGGACTGACGGCCGATCTCAGGCCATGATCAGAAAGGTGATGGTGAGCCTCGGCAGCTTGTTGGCTGATGCTCAGGAGCGGGGACTCGTCGGGCGCAACGTGGTTCGGGAGATGCGTGGCCGACGTGGGGCTGGAGAACGGCGCGGTGACGGCAGGGCAAGGTTACAGGTCGGGGTTGACATCCCTACCCCCTCGGAGATCAGAGCCCTCATAGGGGCACTGGAAGGCCGCTGGCGCCCTCTCCTACTGACGGCGATCTTCTCAGGGATGCGAGCATCGGAGCTGCGGGGTCTTCGCTGGCAGGACGTAGACCTCGCAAAGGCAGAACTCCACGTGAGGCGTCGTGCGGATCGCTTCAACGAGATCGGTTCGCCCAAGTCTCGGTCGGGTACGAGAACCATCCCTATCCCGCCGTCCGTCGTGTCCGTGCTGACGGCATGGAAGGATGTTTGCCCCCGGCGCGCCACGGGACGGGCTGCCCCTGATGGCTCGCCTGTCCTTGAGTTGGATCTAGTGTTTCCCAACGGCTCCGGCCGCGTTGAACAGCTCAACAACATAGTGCGGCGTGGGCTTCAACCCGCCTTCGTCAAGGCTGGCGTTACGGTCGACAGCGGCACCGTGGATGAGAGCGGCCTGCCAGTCCTCGCCGCGAAGTATTCAGGCTTTCACTGCTTACGTCATTTCTATGCCAGCTGGTCCATCAACCGCCGTGTCGACGGTGGCTTGGAGCTTCCGGCCAAGGTCGTTCAGGAGCGGCTAGGCCACGCAACTGTTGGGATGACGCTCGACCGGTACGGGCACCTTTTCCCAAGGGGTGACGACGCCTCCGAACTGGCCTCTGCCGAAGCCGCCCTGATGGGCCATGCAACATGAACGCAACATGTCGGCAATTTCGTTAGTATTTTCAATACTACTCGTCGGATTGTGGCTCCGAAGGTCGCTGGTTCAAGCCCAGCCAGCTGTACCATTTCCTCTCTTCAAAATGACGTCCTACCCTTTATTGGGGCAAGTTGGTTCGGCCGAAAAGCCCCGATTATGCCTTAGCCGACGCGGCCGCGTGCCGCGACCGGTACGTCTTGGATCGCACCGTCCGCTTGAACGAAGTGCACGCTGTCAAAGAGATTCACGACTGGGCAGACATGGTTCGGTATGACGTGAACTCGCTCGCCGATCTCGGGGCGTCTGGCCGAGGCAGAGAGGTCTATCACGCCATGCTCTTCCGATAGCGACACGATCCGGGCCTCTGGATAGTCGGGCAGATAGCCATACCCTTCGAGACCGAGCAGATCCGACGTGAGTGCCTTCGAGCCGGCGTCTATGACCGCACGCGTATCAGTCGGCCGGCTAACGACGGTGGCAAGCACACTGAGGGCACAATCCTCATAGCTGCCGAGGCCCTTTGTCACCTGAAAGCGATCGGAAAACACATACGTGCCGGGTCTGTACTCGTTGACGATGCCTGCGTCCTCGCCTGCACTGTAGAGATCAGGGGTTCCACCGGACGATACGATGGCTGGATGCAGGCCGGCCGCGGTGAGCTCCGCGATCGCCGTTTGCAGGAATGCCTGCGTCTCGCTCGTTCGGTGGGTGGCCGGAAACGTCATCAACCCGGCAAACCGAAGCCCAGGTGCCGCAGCGATTCTAAGAGCCAGTTCCCTGGCGGCATCTGGCGTCGTCACGCCACAACGCCCCATGCCGGTGTCGCATTCGACAAGTACGGGAAGAGGTGCGGACGGATCATTGAAGGCAGACGCATAGCCCGCGACGACAACCGCGTTGTCCGCCGTGACCGACATCTTCACCCTCCGCCTCAAGGCGGCCAAACGGGCAAGCTTTGGCTCGCCAACGATGTTGTAGGGAAGAAAAATGTCGGAGATGCCTGCGTCAGCCATCACCTCGGCCTCGCCTAGCTTCTGGCATGTGATCCCAACCGCGCCGAGTTCGAGCTGACGGATAGCCAAATGGGGCATCTTGTGTGTCTTGATGTGTGGCCGGAGCTTGAGACCGTACCTATCGGCGTAGGCTTGAGCGCGCTTGAGATTTGCCTCGACCTTGCGGGCATCGATCACCACGGCGGGCGTGTCCAGGGGAGCGAGCATTGCGTCGGATAGGCCAGTCATCGCGGCATTCCTTCTTTCGGGACGCCCTACGACATAGCACAGGACAATCATGACGGCGCCACACCGCGCGACGAACTTGCTCAAAGGGTGGGGGCGAAAGACATGGGTGGTAAGGCGAGATGGGCTTAAGCGAAACGGCGAGGAAGCAAAGCCATGCGCCTCAGGAGCAAGCTCCGAGGAGTGACGCCCCTATCACGCAAGCGTGTTAATTCAATCGCGAGAAATTGTGCATTTTCTCAGTGCATCACACGAGCTTGTGAAAATTTATCACGAAACAGGTCGTGTCATATTGAATGAACACCCCCTATTTTCGTGAATAGCCTGAGGCTAACTGTAACTGCATCGAAGCGAGACGAATGTCCGGGGCTGGATTAAAACTTCCAACGGCCTGACGACGCTATCGAATTACATGGGGTATGGAAATGAAAACCTTAACTCTCGCCGTCGTTGCAGCAACTGCCGCCATCGCCCTTCCGAGCTTGGCTTCCGCCGCCGAGCAGTCCTACTACTATGATCCGGCCGACAGCGCCTTCGTGCCAGGAACGATGCAGGTTCCCGCTGTTCGCAACAACGACACGGCGCGTTACACGGAAACCGTGACGACTTGGGATCCGGCTGACAGTGCGTTTGTGACGACGAAGGTTGGTACCACGCCGGTTGTCGGCACCCATGACGCCGTGAAAACCAACACCAAGATCGTGCGCTACTGGGATCCGGCCGACAGCGCTTTCGTCGAAGTGCCCGTCAATAACTGACGCTCTCAGCGATTTCAGACCAAACGGCGCCGATCCTCTCGGCGCCGTTTTTGCATGGATATATCCCAACTCAAGACGCCAACATCTGTGCCGGCCAGTAACTCCAACGACTGCCGGGAGAGTCAACGTCTGGGTGACACTCGCTGCAGCGCGCCACAGTTTCCCTTTCCCCATTTCATGCGGTGAGGGCATAGCTTTTCCCTTTGCCTTGTCCGCGAACTCGGCTATACGAACCGTGTTTCGCGTGTCTGCGGCAACCATGCACCCGTAGCTCAGCTGGATAGAGTGCTGCCCTCCGAAGGCAGAGGTCACAGGTTCGAATCCTGTCGGGTGCGCCAATCTTCTGAAGATCTTTTCCAGGATCCGAGCGGCAACGCTTTGGAGATGATTGTGTTCGCCCGTATCGATGAGCTGTTTGCAAGGTGGACTGAGTCGACGCATGAAAACCTTTCGGGTCGCCATCGCCGGTTTCGGCAGCGGCACCCTGACGGACTTACCCTCCTCTCGCGGCCGGGACGCCATCGATCGCGACGAGGCTATGCTTCCCGAAGCAGGTTTGCGTAAAGGCCGCCAAGCTCAGCGAGTTCGTCATGCGTGCCTCGCTCAACGATGCGACCGGCCTGCAGAACCACGATCTGGTCGGCGTGACGCACCGTCGAAAGCCGGTGCGCAATGGTGATCGTTGTGCGACCCTTCGACATGCCCTCCAGTGCCAGCGACATGGCCCGCTCGGTACGGGTATCGAGCGCGCTGGTCGCTTCATCCAGAAGCAACACGGGCGGGTCACGCAGAATGGTTCGAGCCAGCGCCAGACGCTGCTTTTCGCCGCCAGAGAACCGGTAACCACCTTCACCAACCAGCATGTCATAGCCTTCGGCAAGGCTGGCGATATGGCTGTGGATCTGGGCTATCCTGGCAGCGGCGATCAGCTCCTTGTCCGTTGCTTCGGGCTTTGCAAAACGCAAGTTCTCGGCCACCGACGCGTGCAGCAGGTAGGGCTCCTGCGAAACGACCCCCAGCATTTGCGACAACGTGTCGAAGCTGAGGTCGCGCAGGTTCACATCGTCGAAGAGAACTGCACCGCTGTCCACGTCGTAGAGCCGCGCCAACAGATAGCCCAGCGTCGTCTTTCCTGAGCCGGTAGGGCCGACAATGGCGACGCGGCTGCCCGCCGGAATGGTCAAGCTGATGTCGTGGAGTGCCTGGCGGCCATCATCTCGATAGGCGAAGCAAACGTTCTCAAGACGTACCTCGCCGCGCATGACGCTACGAGGAATGATCACCGGGTTTAGACGCTCGGTAATTTCGACCGGTTTGTCGAGATACTCAAAAATTCGAGCGAACAGTGCACGTGTCTTGCGCATATCGCGGCCGATTTCCAGCACCTGTTCGAAAGGCCAGAGCAGTTGCTCCTGCAGAGCGATCATCGCAACCAGGGTGCCGATGGTCGCCGGGGTGTCGGTGTGCATCAGCAGGCCGCCTGCCAGCAATGTCATGGCTGGCAACACTGCCAGAGCGAAGCTGATCAGCGACCATTGCCATTCGCCAGCGGTATGAGACCTGACTTCCAGCCTTGCCAGATCCTTTGAAAGGCGGGCGAAGCGTTGGGTCAGGTGAGAGCCGCGTCCCATGGTTCTCGCGAGGATGATGCCCGAGGCAGACAGGGTCTCCTGCACAGTGGCCGACATATCGGCGACACGGGCTTGCTGCTCGTAGGTCAGTGCCTCACGAATCTGGGCCACGCGGGCACTGATCAGTACCGAACCGGGCACGATCAGCAGAACGAAAAGTGCCAGGCGCCAGTCGAGCAGTACGATGGCCACAGCGGTCATGATGACCGCGCTTAGCGAACGGCCCAGTTCGTTGGCGGTCTCGGTCACCAGCGACTGCAATCCGGCAATGTCTCCGGCGATGCGCGACTGCACCTCGCCTACCCGCGTACCGATGAAAAATCGCAAAGACAGGCTTTGCAGATGCGAATAGAGGCGCACGCGCAGATCGTGCAGGATCGCCTGCCCAATGCGAGATGAGATGATGACCTGCAACGCCCCGATGCCAGCCGAAACCAGTGCGGCCGTGACCATGCCCGAAACCAGCCAGATCAGTTGGCCGAGATCATGTTGTGGCAGTGCGCTATCGATGATGGACCGCAGAAGAAATGGCCCCAGCAAGCCAACTGCCGAGGCGAGCACCATCAGCAGCACGACGCCGCCAATGCGGGTACGATAGGGCAGAAAGAGCGACAGAACGCGCCTCAACGAGACGTGCTGGGAGGCCAGATCGGCATAGTCGTCTGGTTCGGTCAGTTCACGGTTCATGGGATCGTCTCAGTCGGTATCGGTCGCAGACGCGAGGGGCAGGCGAATTTCGATTGCAAGGCCTGGCCGGTCGGAGGGAAGGATGATCGCATCGCCACCATGAGCCTCGGCGATGGCCTTGACGATCGACAGCCCCAACCCCGAACCGCCGAGACTGCGGCCACGGGAGTCGTCGGCGCGCCAGAAACGTTCGAACGCACGAGCGCGGTTTTCCTCCGACAGTCCGGGGCCATTGTCGGAACAGCGGAAAAAGACATGCTGATCCGCGACGCCTGTTTCGAGACGCACTTGTGCCTTTGGCGCATAACGTCGGCAGTTATCCAGAATGGCGACAACGGCCTGCCGCAGCCGTGCCCGATCGGCAAACGCGGGGGCACTGTCCAGTTGGCGCACGACCGTAATGCCGGCCGAAGCCAGTTGATCCTCAAGGGATATCAGCGCGCCTTCGGTCTCTACCGCCAGATCGAGTCTCGTGCAGTCCAGTTCGAGCTGGCCGGCGTTGTTCAACGCCAATGTGCGCAACTCCTCGACGATCGCCGAGAGATCGTCGACATGGGTGATCAGCCGTCCGTAGAGTTCAGGGCTGGGGGTAAAAGCACCGTCGAGCAGCCCCTGCAGGCGGCCGCGCAGAATGGTCAGCGGCGTGCGCAGTTCATGCGCGATGGCCGAGTTCGAGTATTTCAGTTCGGACTGAGCACGCTGCAGTCTCTCGGCCATCTGATTGAAGTCAACAACCAGATCGCCCGCTTCGCCGAAGCCTCGAACGGCAATGGATGCGCGGGCGGAGAAATCGCCCTTGGCAATCTTGCGTGCCGCCCCCGCCACGGACTTCAACGGCTCGACGATCTGGCGCGCCAGACGCCAGCCCACAAGCGACGCCGTCAGTATGCCGATGCCGAGCAGAAGCCCCAGCGTGACCGTATCCCCAAGCCGCCAGCTCTCGTCATAGGTCGCGTCGGGATAAAGCCAGTCATAGATGAAGAAGAAATAGGTCAACAGGCCGAAATAGACGACCACGAAGGCCATCAGGGTCAGCATGATCATTGCCCGAATGATACGGGAGTTCAGATTACCGCCCATGGTTACTGTCCAAACGGTAGCCGACCCCTCGAACGCCGACCAAAAGACCATCCGCCCCAGCGGCCGCAAGCTTGCGCCGCAGGTTGCTGACATGGCTGTCCACGGTTCGGTCGAGGGCTTCGCTTTCAGGAAGACAGGCATCGACCAGCTCGGAACGCTCGAACGCGCGGTCGGGAGCGGCTGCCATATGGGCGAGGATTCGGAACTCGGTCCGAGTGAGGTCCAGCGTCATCTGCCCCGCGCCGCTGTCGACCGTGGCCCTATAGGCCTGCGGATCGACCGCCAACGACCCGACACGCAGAACCTGCTCGCTTGTGCGCCCCATCGTACGACGCAAGACGGCCTTCGCGCGGGCAACGACTTCCAACGGATTGAACGGCTTGACGACGTAGTCATCGGCGCCGATACGCAAGGCTTGCAGCTTGTCGAGGTCCTCCGCGAGGGCAGTGACCATGATGACGGGTGTGTCGCCTCGCCTGCGGATCGCAGCGAGCACTTCATAGCCATCCACGCCAGGCAGCTTGATGTCCAGCACCACCAGATCGGGACGAAGCCGCTGATGGTGGGTGAGACCGATGGTGCCATCGCCTGCCGTGATCACACGAAACCCCTCGCGGGAGAAATACGTCTCGATGATCTCTGCGATCTCGGGCTCGTCTTCAATGATGAGGATCAGTGCGTTGTTCATGGGAGGTCTTTCAGAAGCGGATCATGCGGCCAAACAGGACGCTTGTGCGATTGCGGTCGCGCTACCGACGCAACGGCCAGTCGGCTGACCGCCACATAGAGCACAGGCACAAAGAAAACCGCCAGCACGGTTGCCGTCAGCATGCCACCGAAAACTCCCGTGCCGATGGCATTCTGTATTTCCGAGCCGGCACCATGTGCGATCATCAGCGGAATGACGCCCAGAATGAAGGCGAGCGAAGTCATCAGGATTGGCCGCAGTCTCAGTCGCGCGGCCTTCAGCACAGACCTGGGCAGCCCCATTCCCTGCTCTTGCAGATGGCGGGCATACTCTACCAACAGAATAGCGTTCTTGGCGGAAAGGCCAATGATAGTAATGAGGCCGACCTTGAAGAAGACGTCGTTCTCCATTCCCCTCATCAGAACCGCGAGGACGGCACCGAGTACGCCCAAGGGCACGATCAGCATGACGGCCAGCGGAATCGACCAGCTTTCGTAAAGCGCGGCCAGTACCAGGAAGATGACAAGCATCGAAGACATCAGCAACAAGGGAGCCTGCGAGGCAGACTGTTTTTCCTGCAAGGACTGCCCCGTCCATTCGAGTGCGAACCCCTGAGGCAGTTGCCGCGACAAACGCTCCATCTCGGCCATTGCCACGCCACTGGAAACGCCAGGCGCCGCAGAACCAGAGATGCGCACTGCGGGATAACCGTTGTAGCGTGTTTTCTGCAGCGACGACGTTCCCCAAATCGGCGTGACAACTTCCGACAGCGGTACCATGCCGCCAGTCATGTTGCGCACTTCAAGGCGCAGCACGTCCTCGACATGCATCCGCGCGGGAGCATCGGCTTGGACGATCACCTGCTGAAGGCGTCCCTGGTTCGGAAAGTCGTTGATGTAGTTCGAGCCGATTGCCGTCGAGATCGTGTCGCTGATCGCGGAAAACGGAACCCCGAACGCCTGCGCCTTCTGACGGTCGATCAGGAGCGAAATGCTCTGACCATCGGGCAGGCCTTCTGTCATGATACCGGTCACCAGCCTGCTTTGTGAGGCCGACGCGATCAGCCGATCCTCGGCTGCCTTCAGTGCGGCCGGGCCCTGGCTGGCGCGGTCCTCAAGACGCAGCGAGAAGCCTGAGGTCGTGCCCAGCGATTCAATCGCCGGTGGCTTCATGATCATGGCGGTCCCCTCGGGGATTTTGGCCATTGCAGCCTGTGCTGCGGCAACTTCCTCGTTCACGGTCGTCTTGCGCTCGCTCCAATCCTTGAGGCTGGTGAAGGCCTGCGCGGCGTTTGGCCCTGAGCCGGAAAAGCCGAAACCCAGGATCACCGTATTATCCGCGATGTCGGGACGCCTTGCCGTATGAGCCTCATAGGCTGCGACGATTTCGCGAGTCCGCTCGGCAGTAGCACCAGCGGGCAGTTCGAACATGGCCATGAAGCTGCCTTGATCCTCCTCCGGAACAAAGGCCGTTGGAATTTGCGTGTAGCCCAAGCCGGCAACAACCAAAAGCGCGGCATAGACCACAAGCATCCGTCCGCCACGCCGCAGCATCCAGGCGACCCGGCCCGTGTAACGCGCAGTCACCGCGTCGAACCAGCGATTGAAACAACCGAAGAAGCCAGCCTTCGCAGCTCCCGACGCAGGTTTGAGAAGGGTCGCACAGAGTGCCGGCGTCAGCGTCAGCGCGAGGAAGGCCGAAAGCAGGATCGAAACCGACATCGACATGGTGAACTGGCGATAGATCGCGCCCACCGAGCCGCCGGCCATGCCCATGGGGATGAAGACGGCCGAAAGTACCAGCGTGATGCCAACGATAGCCCCGGAGATTTCGCGCATGGCCTGGCGCGTGGCGTCCTTGGGCGACAGGCCCTGCCGGGTCATGATGCGCTCGACATTCTCGACCACGACGATGGCATCATCCACGATGATGCCGATGGCCAGCACCATGCCGAACATGGTCAGTACATTGATCGAATAGCCTGCGGCCATCATCACCGCGAAGGTCCCCAGCAGTGCCACCGGAGCCACAATGGCGGGGATCAGGGTGTAGCGAACCTTCTGAAGGAACAGGAGCATCACGAGGAACACCAGCACCATCGCCTCGGCCAGCGTCTGCACCACCTTGACGATGGAGACCTTGACGAAAGGTGCGGTGTTGAACGAGATCGAAACCTCCATGTCCTTGGGAATGCTGGTTCGCAGTTCGGCAAGACGCTGCTCGATGGTCGCAGCGGTGCGCACGGCATTGGCACCGGGCGACAACTGGATCGCCGCGGCGGCAGCTGGCTTGCCATTGCTGCTGACGCTGAACGCCAGTGTCTGCGCACCCAACTCCACTCTCGCAACGTCCGACAGTAGCAAGCGCGAGCCGTCGGCTTGTGCTCGCAACGGGATCGCGGCGAACTCCTCGGGCTTGGTCAGTTGCCCCTGCACGGTCAGCGGGGTCGATGTCCTTGTTCCGGGAACGGTCGGCTCATCCCCGACACGCCCCGGAGATACCTGGGCATTTTCACGTGCAATGGCTTCGGTCACATCCGACATGGTCAAGCCATAGGCCGCGAGTTTTGCAGGATCCACCCAAACGCGCATGGCGCGCTCAGCCCCGAACGGCTGCACACGCCCGACGCCCGGCAAACGCTTCAACTCTTCGGACAGGTTGCGATTGAGATAGTCGCCCAGGGCCAGTTCTTCCGTGGCACCGCTCCGCGACTTCAGCGTAATGACCATCAGAAATCCGGATTCCGCCGCCTCGACGTTGACGCCTGCCCGACGCACGACCTCGGGAAGACGCGCTTCGGCGTTCTTCAGCCGGTTCTGCACGTCGACCTGCGCCAATTCCGGGTTGGTACCGGGCTTGAACGTCACGAGGATGCTGGCGCCCCCCGTCGCATCGACAGTGGACTCGTAATAGAGCACGTTCCTGACGCTTGAGAGTTCCTTCTCGATCGGCAGAACGACACTGTCATTGACGGTCTGCGCCGTGGCGCCATTGTAGGTCGTGAAGATGCTGATGCTGGGCGGCGCAACCTCGGGAAAGCGCGCCACGGGCAACTGCGGGATTGCGACGATACCCGCCAAAGCGATGAAAATTGCAATGACCCAGGCAAACACCGGACGGTCGATGAAAAACTGCGACATGAAACGCGACCTACAGCTTGCCAGTTGCTGGCGCGGTGTTTTCCTCAGCGAGGACGGAGCGCACGGTCATGCCGTCCTGCAGCCGATCCTGCCCGCGAATGGCAATGACCTCGCCCGCCTTGAGGCCCGATGTGGCAACAACGCCCTCACCGACGGCGTCGCCCAAGCGAATATCCCGTCGACTGGCTTGGCCGGCAGGACTTATCACCACGACCTGCGCGTTCCCGGCCCCCGTTCGAAGGACCGCATCCCCCGGCACCACAAGTGCATCCGCCAAGATGCGACGCGGCATCCTCGCGCGAACATACATGCCCGGTAGCAGCGTCAGGTCTGGGTTCTCGACCTCGATGCGGACCGAAGCACTGCCGGTACCTGGATCCACGCTGACATCCGAGAACATCAACTTGCCCGGTTGGGAATGGGAGGAACCGCCAGCGGTCAGTATCTCGACGGGACCAAGGTCATCCGCCGCAGCCATTTGCAAAGCGTCTAGCCGCGCTGCGGGCAGCCGCAGATCGACATAGACACGCTCGACATCCTGCACCACGGCCAGGGCGCGCTCCGACGATGGCGAGGCCAGTCCGCCGACATCCACCAAGCCGCTTCCCACGTACCCCCTGATGGGAGAGCGCAAGGTAGCAAACTCGAGGTCCAGCCTGCGCCGGTCCACTATGGCTTGTGCCTCCGCCAGGTTGGCCTCAGCCAACGCAAGTTCATTGCGGGCGTTGTCGTTCTGCTCGCGGCTCGTGACGTTCTTGGCCAACAGCGCATCCGCGCGCTCCAGACCACGCTTGGCATGCGCCTCGGCGGCCCTAGCTCGCTTCAGTCCGGCCTCCGCCGTTTCAAGATCGGCCTTCAACGTCGCGGTATCGATCTGAAACAGGACTTGCCCCTGTTCGACGCTCGCTCCTTCGTCCACCAGACGCTTGATGATGAGCCCGCCCACCTGAGGCCGGATTTCGACCCGACGATATGCCGCCACGCGACCGGGAAGCTCGTCATAAAGCGTCATTCGCGTAGGCGAGAGCGTGCTGACTTCGACCTCGACCGGAGTCTCCTCGGCAACTTCCAGACCCTCGGATCCGGCGCCCGCGACCCAGTGGGCAAGGACTGCCACAGACGCGATGGCTGCGGAGAGCAAGACGAGCCTGGGGAGATACGTGCGCGACATGGAGTCCGTCCGATGATCGATTTCGCAGACTGGGTCCCATTTGTCTGTCGACATCCGGCGGATGTTTTGTGGAGATTTCGTGGACGCGGTACAGCCACCACGTTCGCCGTCTCCACCGAGGGGCCGATCTCGACGCAGTCTCCATCAATTGTCCACGAGTCCTGTCGAGTGGCGCGAACAGTATTCAGGCAGCCCCTAGTTCGATCAGATCAGCGCTGATGGAGCCCTCTCGTGAGCCGCCAAGAGATCCGATGGAAGAGTGGAAGCACTCGCTCCCTTATCCGTGCAGGCGTCGCCGCCAGGTTGCTCATGGCCATCCTCCTGATGATCCTGCTCTTTTTCTGGCCTTTGCTTGTTCTCCTCGTCGTCAAATCCAAGTTGGGCTTCGTTTCCGCGCGGCTCGATGTTTCCACCATCTGCTCGTCAGATGACGCCGGCGCCCCTCAAAGCCGCCAGATTGCTTCCAACCAGACTTGCTCGGCGCCACCCAACGGGTGATCGGGGGTGATCGGGCCGGCTAAGGATATCGGCCAGGCGGCGATGTACAGGCAATCGACGTGCGGCAAAGCCGGCCTGTTGCGGCATATCGTTCCGGTATCCGACACCAAAACGAAAATGAAAATCTGATGGCTGGCGCGAATATTGGATAGCCTTTCTTGGAAATCGTCGGATCCCTCTGGCAATCCCACCGGAGCGGTACTTGCAGAGAGGACGAATGTCGAACGCCCTCACCACCATCAACGGCGCACCTCTATCGCGCGTCGGGCTCGGTACTGCGGCCTTCGGCACGGGTAACAAGGGCGACGACCTCGCCGATGCGACCTTTCGGCGCGCTCTCGACCTCGGCCTCAACTGGATCGATACCGACGCCATCTTCGGGCAGGGCGGAGCCGAGCGGCTCCTCGGCCAGATGCTTTCGGCGCTGTCCCCGGACAATCGCCCCTTCATCGCCACGGCGGTCGGTTTTGACTGGGACGGCCGCTCACGGCGCGCAACACGATTGCCAACAATGGAACCGCGCCGCCTGCGCCAGCAGATGGAGCGCTCGCTGCGGCGTCTTGGGGTATCAGCCGTCGATCTCGTCAAGCTCCACATCGACACCGGCGACGATGCGCTTTTCGAGGAGGCCTGGTCGACACTCCTCGATTTCAAGCAGGGAGGTCTCGCTCGATCGGTCGGTCTGATCGCGCCAGACAGCGCCCAGCTAGAACGGGCCGAGCGGATCGGCAGTTGCGACGCCGTCTATGTCGAACTGTCATTGATCGATCGCCGTGTAGGCGACAGCGAACTTTTGTGGCGAAGGGTGGGTGCCCCCGCAGTCATTGCCTACCGGACGCTGGCAGGCGGCGAGTTGATGTCGGCACATCGCCGGAAGGATGCGGACGACGAACTCCCTTCCATCGAGCCGCTGAGACGCCTCCTTCAAACGATCGGCTCGCGCCGGCACGCCGCGCCGTCAGCCGTCGCCGCAGCCTGGAGCCTGATGTGGCCGGGGGTAGCCAGTGTCGTCGTCGGGGCTCGGAATCCCGAGCAGATCGCGGCCACGGCGGCCGCCCCGGAAATCGAGCTCTCTGTTCGCGATCTCTCCGATATTGCCAATCTCCTGACCGCAGTTGGAGCCGAACAAGGCCCTCTTCATCCGCGCCGCTTCACCAGGGCTGCCTGAGCAGGACAAATCGCGCTCGCACCAACAGCGCCGGTCGGCTTCCGTGACTGCTCGGGTCGAATGGTGTTCGGGCACCTACCAAGGGAGCCCATCCGGAACACATCGTACTCCGTTGCACCGACGTCGGTTCCATCCTATCCATGCCGGACTTATGCTGAGCAGCGTCATGAGCTTTTCTCAATTCGGGCGTCGCTCTTGCTCGATGCTCGGCCTAGTGGGGCTTGCGGCAAATCAAGTCGCTGTTGGCGGAACCGGGTAATCTTCCGCCCAGGCAGGCACACCTTGCCTGATCATGTTTGCAGGTCGTCCGCCGCCCATGTCGCCGTCGGCTGACATGGATGATGATGGGCGACGATACATTGCGGTGGTCACGCATTCACCGCGCAGACGGAACAAGCAAGCGCGCTTCCACGTGGAGCGCGTCGACACGCACGAAGAATAGCAAGGGAACACACAACATGGCGCGGCTAGGTTTGGAGCGTAACGTCGTCGACACTCAGGTTCTCGACCGGACCATCGCGCGTCTCGGGCAGGAGGGTGTGCTGCTGCCCACGCTGGGACAACTGGCAGACCCGACCACCATTCCCGACGGTGTGCGCAAGCGCCTGACCAATGTCGATCCCGATGTTGCCGATCCTCTCAACCTGTTCCGCGTCCACTGGTTCAACGACGCCGCCCGGAGTGGGCTGACCGACGTCCCCGTCCATGTCGAGCTTCCAAGCGAGCTCACCGGCGTCAAGGCGCGCATCGTGCTTGCACTCGGCAATCGCTTCCCGATGATCCGCGCCCACAAGGTGCTCGCCGCCTATGGCTGCCTCGTGCCGCGTCTCGTCACCGGCCAGTTCGACCCCAGCCACCACAAGGCCGTCTGGCCGTCCACCGGCAACTATTGCCGCGGCGGCGTCGCCATCTCGCGCATCCTCGGCTGCCATGGCGTGGCGGTGCTGCCGGAGAACATGAGCCGCGAGCGCTTCGACTGGCTCGACAAATGGGTGGTGGACAGCTCCGACGTCATCAAGACTCCCGGCTCGGAGAGCAACGTCAAGGAAATCTACGACGAGTGCGCCCGCCTCGACAGCGACGCCGACAACATCATCTTCAACCAGTTCTGCGAGTTCGGAAACTATCTCGTCCACCGCACCTGCACCGGCGCGGCGCTGGAAACGCTGTTCAAGGCGATCACCAAGAGTCGTCCCGGCTCGAAACTCGCCGCCTTCGTGTCGGCGTCCGGATCGAGCGGCACGCTGGCGGCTGGCGATCATCTCAAGGAGCGCCACGGCACCAAGATCGTCGTGGTCGAGGCGACCGAGTGCCCGACGCTCCTGGAGAACGGCTTCGGCGAGCATAACATTCAGGGCATTGGCGACAAGCATGTGCCCTACATCCATAACGTGATGAACACCGACATGGTGGCCGGCGTCAGCGACAGCGACACCGATCGCCTGATCGTGCTGTTCAACACCGAAGTTGGCCGCAATTATCTTGTCGAGCGGCGGGGCATCGACCCGAAGCTCGTGGCGGAGTTGTCCAATCTCGGCCTGTCCTCGCTTTGTAACATGCTGGCAGCCATCAAGACCGCCAAGTACTACGACATGGGGCCGGACGACGTCATCGTCACGCTGGCTACCGATGGCGCCGCCATGTATGGCAGCGAGATCGACAAGGTGATCAAGCGCGATTTCGGCAACCGCTTCGATGCCGTGGCGGCAGGCGAGACGTGGGGACGCTCCCTCGCCGCAGCGTCGACCAGCGACCTTCTTGAAATGACCCATGTCGATCGCAAGCGCGTGTTCAACCTCGGCTACTTCACCTGGGTGGAGCAACAGGGCGTCGCCCTGGAGGACTTCAAGGCGCGCGCCAAGCAGTCCTACTGGGACGGTCTCCTCGACCTCGTGCCCGCCTGGGACGAGATGATCGGGGCGGTCAATGCCAAGAGCGGCGTAGCCAAGAAGCTGGGTCTCTAGGCCATGGTGAGGTTTCGTTGCCACGGCTGCGGCGCCGACATCGACGCCGGTGTTCATTTGGCATTTCGGTGCCCGAACGCTGGAAAGATCGATGATGATATCGACCACGTCCTCGTGGTCGAGACCGAAGCGGCATCGCCTTCAATCGGCAGCGAAACCGATCCCTTCCTGCGCTACCGGACTTGGCTTTCTCCCTACCGGCTGGCCCGATCGTCCGGTCTTTCGGATGCAGCCTGGGTCGATCTCGTCGGCGAACTCGACGAGGCCATGACGGCCGTTGACGGTCATGGCTTCCGCATCACGCCGATGGCGGAGCAACGCCACCTTGCGCAGGCACTCGGTCTTCAAGGCCCGTTATGGGTCAAGGACGAGACCCACAACGTCTCCGGCTCCCATAAGGCAAGACACCTGATGGGCGTGATGCTCTATCTGCGCGTCCTCGAGGCAGCGGGCCTTCCGGCAGGCAAGAGCCTCAAGGCGCGGCGACTGGCAATCGCATCTTGCGGCAATGCCGCATTGGCTGCCGCTGTCGTGGCGCGGGCCGCGGACTGGCCGCTCGACGTGTTCATTCCACCCGACGCCGACGACGCCGTGAAAGCGCGGCTCAAGGAGCTGGGCGCCCAAATCACCATCTGCGACCGGCGTGCTGGTGAGGCGGGAGATCCCTGCTATCTGCGTTTCCGCGAAACAGTGGCCGGGGGCGCCATCCCTTTCGGCGTGCAAGGCACCGACAATGGGCTTGCGATCGAAGGTGGCCGCACGCTGGCCTTCGAGATGGCCGAGGAGTTCAAGCGGATCGGTACGGTGCCGGACGCGCTGTTCGTCCAAGTGGGCGGCGGCGCGCTGGCAAGCGCGCTGGCGCAAGGCTTGGCACTTGCCCGCATGAACGGCCTGCTCTCCTCGACACCCAGGCTGTTCGCTGTGCAGACGGCCGGCTGCGCACCGTTGGCCCGAGCCTGGGAGCGCCTCGACAGCGTTGACCTCGAAACGGCGGCGAAGATGCGCTCCCGCTTCATGTGGCCTTGGGAGGCAACGCCCATGAGCCTTGCGCACGGCATTCTCGACGATGAAACCTACGACTGGTGGGCGATTGCCGCAGGCCTCCGTGCCAGTGGAGGCTCCACCGTCGTGGTTGATGAGACCGAGGTTGCGGCTGCTCACAATGCCGGACACCTGCACACCGATATTATTGCGTCGGCAACCGGTACCGCCGGTCTTGCCGGGGTTATTGCCAAGCCCGCCGCAGGTGAAAAGATCGCGGTGATCTTTTCGGGTGTCGAGAGATAGTCCCGGAATTCAGCTCACCTCAAGCGTATCGCGGTGGCAGTCTCTGCACGCCATTGGCACAGCTCGCGTTGCTCTGGCGGGTGGTTCGACCGGTCGTGCCTTTCTGGTGGACAGGAGAAACGCCAAGATAACAGCATAACATCCAAATCAAGCATTCTGTGTTTGTTTGATAAGTTAGATTGATATTTTTGTGATTTTGCGCTAGGAAGTGTCTCAATCAGGAGAGCTACGATGTCCCCCCTAGCCCAATGGATCAGGGAAGAGGTTGCTAGTACCCCGATAGCCGTTGGCTGCAGGAGGCCTTCTGGTTGTGTGGATGGCGCCCTTTGCCTCATGCACGTTTCAACGACGGAACCGTCGGCATAAATCTCCAGCGACGGATCCAGACCGTGCAGCACAACGATGATTTTCAGCAAGTGAAAGCGTCGGCCGGACCAACCGGACGACGCAAGGCCCTCCTGGATTATCTCTTGCCGGCCGGTTCGGCGCAGGTCGAGGAGTTGGCCGACCATTTCGGCGTCAGCCGGATGACGGTGCACCGTGACCTGAGGCTTCTTGAGGAGCAGGGAATCGTGCGTCGCGTCCATGGCGGCGTAACGGTTCGATCTTCCAGCCTGGCCGACAGCACCATCCTTTACCGGGCCCGTCTTGCCGATGCCGAGAAGGATGCCCTTGCCCGCGCCGCCGCCGAGCTTGTCGAGCCTGGTCAGGCCATCATTATGGACGACTCGACGACCGTCAGCCACCTTGCCGCTCACCTTGTCGAGTGCAAGCCGCTGACGGTCATCACCAGCAGCCTGACCATCATCGACACGCTCAAGGATGCCGCCGGCATCGAGACCATTTGTCTCGGCGGCCATTACAACGCGCGCTTCAATGCGTTCTTCGGTTACCTTTGCGAACAGGCCGTCGGCTCATTGCGCGCCAACACCCTGTTCATGTCGACCTCGACCATCCTCGGCCTTATCGCCTTCCATCAGCAGGAAGAGGTGGTGAAGACCAAGCGGGCCCTGATGGAGGCTGCCGACCGCAAGATCCTGCTGATCGACAGTTCCAAGTTCGGCAAGACGTCGTTGATCAAGCTCGCCATGCTGACGGAGTTCGATCTTGTGATCACCGATGATGGTTTGGCACAGGCGGACGCCGATGCCCTTCTCAAGGACGGCGTCAAACTCAGCATCGTCGAGACCTGAGGATACGGTAGATAAAACACGAAGAGGCCCCGCGGGGCCTCTTGCTTTGTCTACCGTTCGGCCAGCGCGAAGCTTACCTATCCGATGGCATGCATGACCTCAGCACGCGCTAGCCCAGCGCGTTTGCGCGCAGCCATAACCTTTGCGATCAGCGAGGCAAATCCCTCCGCCGACCACGCAGCCCGGCCAACGAACAGTCCATCGATAGCCACTTCCGAGGCCAGGGCCTCGGCGTTTTCAAGATTGACGCTGCCGCCATAAAGCACGGGCACCTTGGGAGCGCCAAGCTCCTTCAGTGCGGCGTGCAGGGCAACATGAACGCCCTTCGCCTCGTCCGGACTCGCCGGAACCCCGCTCTCGCCAATCGCCCAGATTGGCTCATAGGCCACCAGACAACGGCTGAAATCTGCCTTCGTCAAGCCGGCGAAGGCTAGTCGGACCTGACGCACCACGGCTTCGGCCGAAGCACCCGCCGCACGTTCCTCGGCGCTGTCGCCCACGCACAACAATGGCCTGAAGCCGTGCCGCAAGGCGGCCTTGACCTTCAGGTTGATCGTCGCATCGGTCTCACCAAAATACTCACGGCGTTCGGAGTGACCAAGCTCGACCAGATCGACTTCAAACTCCTTCAGCATCGGAGCCGATATTTCGCCCGTATAGGCGCCCGCCTCGGCCCAGTGCATGTTCTGCGCGCCAAGCAGAACAGGCGCTGCACCGATCGCCTCGCGCGCAGCAGCAAGCGCTGTGAACGGGGGGATGACGAAGAGCGCGTAGTCGCTTCCGAGCTCGCTTGGCAGTCGCGTCTTCAGGTCGGCAACGTAACGACGGGTTTCGGCAACCGTCTTGTTCATCTTCCAGCCGGTGCCGATCCAGAATGTGCTCACCTAAGCCTCCACCGCACGGGAACGAAGGTTCGCCCTTCGCGCTTCCGCTTTCTGCAATGGTTGACCGTCAGCATGCTGCCGGCCAACCACTGTTATCGATCCTTACGCGACGATGTAGTCGCGCATTGACTCAAGGATCAGGGACATCGAGACGGCACCCGGATCGGGATGACCGAGCGAACGCTCGCCCAGCGTTCTCGCCTTGCCCGTGGTGGCAATCATGTCCTTGGTCGCTTCCACGCCGGCCTTTGCGGCGTCGGTGGCGCTCCGCACGGCTTCGACCAGACCGCGCGCAGCGGCGGCCTCGGCAGCAGTGGCTGCCGGCGCCAGCGCATCGATCATCGTCTTCTGACCGGGCTGGGCACCGCCACGCTTTTCCACCCCTTCGAGGCCGCGGGCAAGGAAGCCAGCAAACCCCTGGGCGTCCAGCGCCGGTCGCTCCTCGAAGGCAGCGCTGCCCGCCCGGAACAGCGTCCCGAACACGGCACCTGCAGCACCACCGGTCTTCGCCATGATGGCGGTTCCAGCGGCCTTGAACACCTTGGCGACCGATTCTGGCTCGGTGGTCGCCATCGCTTCCTCGACGGCGGAGAAGCCGCGACGCATGCCGATGCCGTGATCGCCATCGCCGATTGCCTGATCGACTTCGGTAAGCAGATCAACGCTGGCCACAAGGTGGCGAGCGACCGCCGTAAGCATGTCGCGCGCCTGGGACGGGGTAAGGGTATCGTGCATAAATCAGGCCCTCGAATAAGCAAAGGAACGCGCAGGCATGTCCAGGTAGCGCTTGAGCTCTCCATCGAGCTTCATCAGCGTGATCGACAGGCCGGCCATTTCCTGACAGGTCAGGAACGATCCGACATCCGTTCTGTGAACGGTAATTCCCCGCTGCTTCAGCACCTGGTGCACCTTGCGGCTGACGATCAGCATTTCCATGCAAGTCGTCGCACCAAGGTTGTTCACCAGCAAAGCAACTTCATCGCCAGCCGAGAACGGCAGATCGGCCAGAATGCGATCGGTCATCTCCTCGGCGATAGCGTCGGCTTCGGTTATCTTGCGACGGGCAATGCCGGGCTCACCATGCGCGCCCATGCCGATCTCGATTTCGTCTTCCGGCAGCTCGAAGGTACGCTCGCCTGTTTCCGGAATAGAGCCGGCAGCCAAGGCCACCCCCATCGAGCGGGTGTTATCGCGTGCCTTGATGGCGATGCGATAAACCTCGTCAAGATCGTCGAGCTCAGCGGCCGCGCCGCCAGCTACCTTGATCACGAAGAAATCGCCAGCGATGCCGCGACGATCCGTGATGCGCTCAAGCGGTGCGGCAGCGACGTCGTCCCACACGCGAACGGTGCGAGTGACGACGCCTTCTTCCTCGGCAAGCTCGGCGGCAATGTCGAAGTTCATGTTGTCGCCGGCATAATTGCCGTAGACCATCAGCACGCCTCTGCCGCGATCGACCGCCTTCAGCGTATCGACGATGAGATCCGGCGTCGGAGCGGCGAACACCTCGCCACAGGGCGCGCCATCGGCGAGGTTGGCTCCCACGAACCCAGGGAACATCGGCTCGTGACCGCTGCCGCCACCAATCAGCAGAGCCACCTTGCCGACCGGGATCTCCTTGCGAACAACGGCGTTGCGGTCATCAAGCCGACGAAGATCGTCGCTGCAGGCGCCGACCAGACCGTCAATGAGCTCGGTGACAACCTCGACGGGGTTATTGAGCAGTTTCTTCGGCTTGCCCATGCCAATTCCTCCCACTTTCTCTTGTGTAGCCGGACTGCCCGAAGGGCGCCGATCCGATTGAGCGCAATAGGGCCATTCGAATGGGCACATGTCAATCGTAATTTCACGATTCTGTTATTTTAATCTCCCTATTATGTTGCTTTTCGGCCATACGACACAGGCAGCAACAAGCGCGTCACACCGCCACACGCCCCATCTCAGCGGCATTCGGCGTTCTCTGTTCGTTGTTTTTGAACGATTATTTCCGCTATATTCACAACAAGCACGTCGCACATAGACGGTTCGAAGATGCACAGGATCCTGAGCGATTGGCTTGCTTACATCGCAGTCACCTGTTATCAATTGATCATTGATCGTGACGCCCGTGGCAAACCATCCGGAAATCAGACGATGGCGACCCGTCGAGACGCAAGATCGAACCGCGCGGTATCAAGCCATCGCGCAAAGGCGGAGGAAATGACATGAAGGCGCTTGTTCTGGAAGAGATCGGCAAGATCCGTCTGCGGGACATCGATCTGCCAACCGTACCCGGACCCGACGACGTCAAGATCGCCATGAAGAACGTCGGCATCTGTGGCAGTGACGTTCACTTTTATGAGTATGGAAACATCGGACCTTTCGTCGTCAAGGAGCCTATGGTCCTTGGCCATGAGGGCGCGGGCGTCGTCGTGGCGGTTGGCGCCAACGTCAAGTCCTTCAAGGTCGGCGACAAGGTGTGCATGGAGCCGGGCATTCCCGACTGGACATCGCGCGCCTCGCGCATGGGGCTTTACAACCTCGACCCGGCCGTCCGCTTCTGGGCGACTCCGCCGGTGCATGGTTGCCTTGCGCCGGAAGTGGTGCACCCCGCCAATCTCACGTTCAAGCTGCCCGATAACGTCAGCCTCGCCGAAGGCGCGATGGTCGAGCCGCTGGCCGTTGGCATGCAGGCCGCGACCAAGGCGAGGATCCAGCCGGGCGCCACTGCGGCCGTGATCGGCTCGGGAACGATCGGCATCATGACGGCTCTTTCGGCCATAGCCGCGGGCTGCTCGGATGTTTTCGTCATCGATCTGCAGCAGGAGAAACTCGACGTCGCCGCAAAGTATCCGGCCCTGACGCCGATCAATCTCGCCAAGGAAGATGCAGTGGCCCGCGTCAAGGCAGCCACCGGTGGCTGGGGTGTCGATGTCGTCTTCGAGGCCAGCGGCAGCCTGAAGGCTTATGACACGCTGTTTGACTATGCCTGCCCGGGCGGTTGCGCGGTGCTGGTCGGCATGCCGGCCAAGCCGGTCGCCTACGACGTGGTCGCGGGCCAGGCCAAGGAACTGCGCGTCGAGCACGTGTTCCGCTACGCCAACATCTACGCCCGTGCCATCAACCTGCTGGGGTCCGGCAAGATTGACGTGAAGCCGCTGATCTCGAAGTATTATTCGTTCGATCAGTCGGTTGAGGCCTTCGAGTTTGCGGCCAAGGCGCCCGCTCACGTCATCAAGACGCAGATCGTCTTCGACTGACATGTTCGGCTGATATAGGTGCCGTCGGGTCCGACCGGATCCGGCGGCACTTTTTTGTTCAAGGCTGCTCGGCGGCCAACCGTTGCGCCCGCTGCCGGCGCTTGCTGGTGGCATCATCCAGGGCGAGAACCGTATGGGCGTTGGCCGAGCTGGTCGCCAACGTGTTCACCACCCCCGTCCTGAGGGCTCCCAGGATGCCGGCCGCTTTGGTGTTCTCACTGGCAATGGCGATGACGTTGGGAATTCGCTCTAGTTCCCCGATGGTCAATCCGATGATGCGCCCCTGCATCGGCGTTCGCGACTGATTGCCCTCGATGTCGATGAAATCGTAACCCATCAGATCGCCGATGGTCCCGGACAGGCGCGCCTCGACGATTTCCTGGGGCGAGAACCACCCCATGCGAACCATGTTGCTGTCTTCGCTGAGGTCACCCACACCGATCAACGCGATATCGGCACGACGCGCCCGGTCGAGCGTTTGCTTGATGGTGTCATTCTTCAGGAGAGCGGCGCGAATATCCGGGTTGGCCACCAGCGCGGGCGCATAGAGCGTCTCACTCTCGCCGCCGAAGCGGGACGCAAGGCGCCGACATATGTGATCGGGATTCATGAACTCGCCGGCCCTCAGCGACCCGCCGATGGCCGAGACGAAAGTGACGGCCTTCTGCGTGGGCGCGAAGATATTGTCGGCGACCGCACCGACGTTGCGCCCCATGCCGACCGCGACGATCATGCCGTCGAGCAGCGTCTTGTCGAGATAGTTTGCCACAAGGTTGGCGAGCGCCGACCGCTGGGCATCGGCATCACGGTTGTCGGCGGCAATCAATACACGGTCGACCCCGAAACGCTTCACGAACTCCTGCTCAAGCCGGAGGCTCAGCGTCGGGTGAGTTCGGACGGCAATCTCGACAATTCCCTCGTCGCGTGCTTGCCGAAGCAAGCGACCGATCTTGGCGCGCGACATGTGATACTTGCGGGAGAGTGCCTCCTGCGTCTCCTGCTCGAGATAGTAGGCCGCGGCAATCTCGGTCAGGATGGTCAGCTCTGGATCAGTCATGGTCTGTCGCTCACCTTGCCTTGCCGCGCCGACGAAGACTTGTCTGGCACCAATAACAAAACTTCGGAAAAGGCCGACCGGCATTCACCGATCGGCCCGATCAAACAGTGATTTAGCACATGGGCAAGGCTGGATCAGCCCCGCCGACCGGCTTAGGCATCAAGCTGTTCGCAGCTCCTCAACGAAGCTCTGAACTTCCTCTCCGAGTTCGGCGGATTGCCGCTTGAGCTCCTCGGAAACGGTTAGCACGTGCTTTGCGGTCGTATCGGTCAGCTGCGAGGAAACGCCGACCTTCTCCATGATCGACGTCACCTCGGAAGCCGCCTCGGCGGCGCGCTGGGTATTACGGGCAATCTCGGCCGTGGCTGAACCTTGCTCTTCGACGGCCGAGGCAATCGACTGCGACGAAAGCTCGATGCTGGAAAGCGTCCCGACGATGCTATCCATCGCCCGTTCCGCGGCATCGGTCGCAGACTTGATCTCACTGATCTTGCTACCGATCTTCTCGGTCGCGCCAGTCGTCTGGGTCGCCAGTTCCTTGACTTCCGCGGCAACGATCGCAAAGCCACGTCCAGCCTCCCCGGCCCTGGCCGCTTCGATGGCCGCGTTGAGCGCGAGAAGATTGGTCTGAGAGGCAATATCACTGATCATGCCGACCACTTCGCCGATCTCGTGCACCGCCGTCGACAGCGCCCTGACACTCGAGACGCTCTCACGAGCTTCTTCGGCCGCCTGGCTCGCGGTCAACGAGGAGCGCTCGACCAATGAAGCAATTTCCTGAATCGACGCCGTCAGCTCTTCGGCGCTGGCGGCAACGGCATGCACATTCTGCGAGGCATGATCGGCAGACGACGAGCCTTCCTGACCCTGCCGCGCCGTATCGCTCGCCGTCTCCGTCAGGTTGTTTGCAGAATCGGCAAGGGCGACCGATGACGCACCAAAACCAGAGACCATCTCCTGAGCCCGCTCGGCAAAGCGTTCGGCCAGTCTGGCACGCTCGGCAATGACCGACTGATGGCGTGCATCGACTTCCTTCTGAGCGGCGCGTTCGGCCACGCCACTGGCCAAAGCGCTACGCAGAGCCTCGAGGCTGTTGGCTAGGGCGCCAACCTCGTCCTTGCGCCGGTCGGCGGGGATGGACAGATCGTAGTTGCCCCCCGCGAGGTCTGCCATCAGGCCAAGCAGGCGACGCAGCGGACGAGAAACCGTCCTGCTCATGAAGCCAATGCCGACAGCCATCACCACGATGACGGCAAGCAGAGTGCCGCCGGCGGCAAAGGCGATCGATTGCCATGAGTAGGTATTATTGGCCTGCGATTCAGCCCGCACGTCCTTGAGCAGCAAATCGTTGAAGCGCACGGCCGTTGCCTGCGTCTTCTCGATGGCCGGGGTGCATGACTTCATCATGTCGTCGACGGCGGCGGCCATTTGCCCCTTGTCGGAGGCGGCCAACCGTTCCATGACGCTGCTGCAGGTCTGCAGGAAAGCCTGATCGAGCCCCGCCCTGATCGCCTTTAGCTCCGCCTCCTTGGCAGGCAAGGCCTTGGTCGCCGCGTCGATGTACTTGTTGAAGTTGGAGCGGCTCGTGGTGCGCAGCATCGCGGCCTGCTGAATTTGCTCTGGGCTTGAGGCTGCGGCGTTCTGGTACATCGAGGTTACGATGTCGGAGATCGCCCGGTTGGCACGACCGACATAGTCCGCGGCGGCCACGGAGCCGTTGAGCAGATCCGAATAGCGCTGGTCGACCATCAGCATGTTGACCGACGAGTAGCCACTGCCAAGCAGTGCCATCACGCCAAGCATGCCGACCAGCAAGTTGGTCTTGACCATGAGTGAAGCGTTGACGATTCGCATGACCTCTCCCTTCCAGGACTTGCGCTCCCTCGGGACAGCGCTCGCAATGCCGCCCCGTAGCGGGCCTCCTCCCAGAGGCCAGTCTTCTCTCACCGCAACGACGTGTCCGGTTGTCCGCTCAACGCCTTTGGCGGGTCACACGAAGCGACGAGTCCTGACGTCCCGCCTTCTCAGGCTTCGGAGGCCCGTCCGTGATTGTCACTTCATGAATGATAATATCACCATGATTATTGATATAAATCTAACGCGAGAGAGACATATGCAACTGTCATGTCGAAAGCATGGATGAGTTGCCATTGAAGGATGTGTCCCGGCAGGAAAGCCGTCGAATAAAAAAAAGCCCGCATCGCCTTGACGATGCGGGCAAACGCCTGCTTCCGGGTCCACGTTACGCACCGCCAATTTAGACAGTGCCACCGGCGTCGGTTCGGCCAGTCCCGGCTCCGCCGCATCCTTTCGGGGGAGCAAAGGTTCGATGGAACCGGGCGGCCCGGAAAGCACGGCTCCTCGTCCAACCGGCCCTCCGGTCAAGCGCATGTCGTTGGCGCGCTTGGGACCGAAGGGCCTTTTGTCCTGCCGTTACTCGGACAGCACGAAGGGCGAGGTCATCTTGTCGGCGTTATCCTTGGTGATCAGGATGCAGTCGTAGAGCTGCTTCTCGGACGTGGCGCCGGTCTTGCCCGTCTTGATGAAGTTGTCAGCCTGCTCGACGGCTTTCTGCGAGAAGACTGCCACCGGCTGCAGGACGGTGTACTGCAGTTCGCCGGCCTTGATGGCGGCAACCGCGTCAGGCGAACCATCAAAGCCGCCGACCTTCACCTTGTCGAGCTTGCCGGCTTCCTTCAGGGCAGCAACCGCGCCGAGCGCCATCTCGTCGTTACCGGAGATCACGCCGATGATGTCGGGGTGAGCCTGAAGCAGCGACTGCATCTTCTTGTAGCCCTGGGCACGATCCCAGTTGGCCACTTCGCGGCCAGCCTTGACCAGGTCGGGATACTGGGTCAGCACGGTCTCGTAACCGTTCGACCGGGTGGCGGCGTTGTTGTCGGACGGGTTGCCGAACAGCTCGACATAGTTTCCCTTTTCGCCGACCATCTGCACCCACTGCTGGGCACCAACGGCCGCACCCTGGGCGTTGTTGGAAACCAACTGCGCCTTGGCGAGACCTTCCTGATTGATCTCGGCGTTGACCAGGAACACCGGAATGTTGGCGGCAACCGCCTTCTTCACGGCGCCCACCGAACCGTCGGCGTTGGCCGGATCGAGGATGATGGCGACCGACTTGTTGGTGATAGCCGTATCGATCAGCGTGCTTTCAGCGTTGGTATCGCCCTTGTGAGCGGCAACATTGGCGGTGTAGCCGAGCTTCTCGGCCGTCGCCTTGGCAACTTGGCCTTCGGTGAACCAGTAGGGGTTGGCCGGGTCGGTGACGATAACGGAGATGAGGCCACCAGCATAGGCATAGCCACTCATCATAGGAGCCACGGCAGCGGCGACCAAAAGCACGCGGCGGAAGGCGTTAGGCATGTTTCACTCCCTAGGTTGTTTTTCGCGCCGAACAGGCAGCGAGGCTTTCCGTCCAGGCATTTCCTCCGGCCTGGAGCAGAGAAGAGCGGAAGAACGATGGATCAAAGACGCTTGCCACCGTACTGAAGGCTGTTGAGCAACACGGCGAGGACGATGACCGCACCGGTAAAGACGGTCTGCCAGTAGGCGGAGACACCAATGATCACGAGACCGTCCGAGAGGAAGCCGATGACGAAGGCGCCGAGCATGGTGCCTCGCACGTTGCCACGACCACCACTGAGCGACGCACCGCCGA
Source organism: Pleomorphomonas sp. (assembly GCA_029976075.1). GTDB lineage: Bacteria > Pseudomonadota > Alphaproteobacteria > Rhizobiales > Pleomorphomonadaceae > Pleomorphomonas. Next base: position 39,817 of record JARKNW010000020.1, on the reverse strand, counting down.
TAACCACAGCCGCGATGGCGATCATCTCATAGGTGAAACCGGCGGTCGGACCAGCCGAGGTCAGCTGAGAGGACAGTACCAGCCCGGCAATCGAAGACAGCATTCCAGCGAGGGCGTAGACGCAGATGTGAACGAACGGCACCGGAACGCCGGACAGCTCGGCAGCACGCTGATTGCCACCCGTCGCGTAGATCCAGCGGCCGAAGGCACTGCGGGCCAGGATGATGCCAAAGATGGCGGCCAGCAGGGCGAGAATGATCACGCTCACGGGGATGCCGAACAGACGGTTGAACCCCAGCCAATCGAAGCCGGTGTTGCCGTAGGTCTCGTTGCCACCAAGGTTGTTATAGGTAAGGCCGTTGGTGATCAGCAGCGCTATGCCACGGGCGACGTACATGATGCCCAGCGTCGCGACAAAGGAGGGAACGCGCAAGTAGGCGACGAGGACGCCGGTGATCGAACCAAGAAAAGCCCCGAAGGCCAGCGTCATGACCGTCACCGCCCACACCGGCGGATAGGCGATGACCCCAAACGAGCTGAAGCTGACGCCCTGCATGAGGAAACCGGCGATGATGCCGGCAAGCCCGAGCACTGAGCCGACCGAAAGATCGATACCGCCGGTCAGGATCACCAAGAGCATGCCAATCGCCAGGATACCGTAGATAGCCACATGGGATGACATGATAAGCAGATTGCTGACCGTCAGGTAGTTAGGCGACATCAGCGAAAAGAAAATGATGATAACCAGAAGTGCTCCGAAAGCACGCCCTTCGATGAGAAGGTTGGCTATGTTGATCTTCGGCTTGGCAGCGGTCGGGTTCATTTTTGAAACATCTGTGCTAGACATCGACGTTGTCCTGCTCACTGGACTTTAGTGGACAACGGCTTCACCCGAAGCCGCCATAATTCGTGCTTTGGTCACGTCTGAGCCGAATTCGGCCGAGATCTTGCCCTTGTGCATGACGATGATGCGATGAGCTACGCTCAGGCATTCGCCGACTTCCGAAGTCGTGTAGAGAACGGCAAGCCCTTCTCGAGCACCCTCGGCGAGCAGGCGGAAAACCTCCGCCTTGGCACCGATGTCGATGCCCCGGCTCGGTTCATCGAGCAGGATCGCCTTCGGATTGGTCGACCACATCTTGCCAATGACCACCTTCTGCTGGTTACCGCCGGACAGCGAGCCGATCAGATGATCTGGCGAACCGGCCTTGACGGTGGTGCGACGGATGGCGTTGTCGATATGATCGCGCTCAAGCCGTTTGGAAGTGAACAGGCCACGCACCAAACGTCTCAGGTTGGCAAGTGACAGATTCTGACCGATGGTCATCGTCTGGACCAAGCCATCGCGTTGACGATCCTCGGGGACGAGCACCAGACCCGCAGCAATACGCTCGGCGATACTGGTGCGCGTGATGTTGCGCCCGTTGAGCTCAACCTTGCCATGCCGGGCCAAAAGCCGTCCGGCAAGACATTCGAGGAGTTCGGTGCGCCCGGCTCCCATGAGACCATAGATGCAGACTATCTCTCCTGCACGCACATCGAGCGAAAGCTCATCGACCAGCTTCTGATTTCCGGTCGAGTCGGCCACCGTGACCTCGTCCACCCGGAGAACGACATCTCCGAACTCATAACCGGTGGGAGGAGATCCCAGATTGAAGTGCTCGCCGACCATATGGCGGACGATCCATTCGAGATCGATATCCGCCCTTGGCGCGTAGGCCGTCATGTTACCGTCGCGCAGAACGACGGCATGATCTGTGATTTGCAGGGCTTCCTCAAGGTGATGGGAGATGTAGACGATCGACACCCCCTTCGCCTTCAGGTCACGGATCACCTTGAACAGGACCTCGACCTCGGAAGCGGAGAGCGCGGACGTCGGCTCATCCATGATGAGGATGCGGCTGTTCACCGACAATGCGCGGGCAATCTCGACGATCTGCTGTTGGCCAAGGCGAAGATCCTCAACCTTGGTGCGCGGATCGATGTTTTCCTCGAGCTCGGCAAGCAACAAGCGGCACTGCCGCTCCTCTTCGGCAAAATCCACGCCCTTAACGGTCCGGATCTCGCGTCCCATAAAGATATTGTCGCGCACCGTCATGTTCGGCGCGAGGCTGAGCTCCTGATGAATGATGGAAATGCCGTGGTTTCGCGCGTCGGTGGACGAGTCGAACTCAATCGGGCTTCCGTCGAGGATGATCGTTCCGGACGTCGGCTTGTAGACACCGGACAGGATCTTCATCAGTGTCGATTTACCGGCGCCATTCTCACCGAACAGCGAGGTCACCTGGCCGCGCCGGACGTCGAAGTTAACGCCCTTGAGGGCCTGGATGCTGCCAAATACCTTGGCCACATTCCGCGCGCTCAGCACGATCTCGGATGTTTCGGGCTCGGCGATGGGCATGACGGAAGCGTCCACTTTATTGGACCTCCAGACGCACCGGCGTCACCAACCAGCTCTTGGGATTGACCAGCCGGAAGGCGCCGACGATATTGACTGTCTTGCCGGCCAGAGCGGTGGTATCCACCGCCGAGAGCACGACCTTTTTCATCTCGTTGTTTAGAGCCGAGCCGGCGTTCTGGTACTCGATCTGATTGGTGAACTGCCCGAAGGCAACGGTACCGGTAGCATCCCGCAATTCCGTTCCGTTGATGGCCGGTCCCGTCTGAATACGAACCTTCACATCCGCCAGATCGGCAACCTTGATCTCGTAAAGCCCGGAAGCCTGCCGTTCACCGGCAACGCCGGTCAACTTCACCGAGAACACCGGACCGGAGCCACCGGGAATGCCGTACTTGGCGACAGCATCGTCCTTGTTGGCAGCTATGGCCTGCTGAAGCGTCACCGCCTCGACGGCACGCGCCTCAATTCCCTGTTTGATCTGTGGGAAGGTCTTGGTTCCATAAGCCTCAGCCGAGAAACCAGCCTGACGCAGGTCCTCAGAAGACCCTATGCGCACCACCTTGGTGTCGAGCACGATGGCCAGGATAACAACAACCACACCACCCAGCAGTGCAAAGCGACGCCATTTTGGCCGTCCGGACGGCGCAGCTCCGCCCGCCTTCATTTCCATGACTGAAGCATTCGCCTTGTTGATCATCGCCTAGCAACCCCGACCGTTGACGATCACACGAGGACTAGTTGGAAGCAGAACACTTCGCCGGCACCACCCCGGCGGCCGAGGCACACGCCCCGCCACGACGCCACCATGGGCATCGCAAAATGATGTGTCCGTATTTCCTCCCAGTCGACGCGCCCCGGACTCTCCTCGCCACCGAGCGTGTGATCTGTTGTTATTTTGATCAAACCATACGACAACCGTAACATGGATGTCAATACGCACTGTTTTCATTCTACCAGAAATGTGTGAAATTGTTGCAATCGATGGGCAAAACAAATCTGCGACATGCCTACGCGACTCTTTAGCCGCAAGGAAAAATCATCCTGGTGATATTGATTAATTTCGATCTAAAACAATATCTTACCAGGGCTGCTCGCGAACGACGCCACAACTATCAGACACTGGCCGTCGTTACCAAGGAGCTCCGTGTTCTGCCCAAAAACGTAACAACCCACGCCATCATTCAGTCCACCGCCCCCGCATCCATCCGAGGGATGACGCGGGGGCGACCGTTTTCAGATCAGGCCGGCAGTTTGGCCCGAAGCAGACCGCAAAGGGTTTCGGTATCCTTGCCGAACTGGCGGATGCCTTCGGCCAACTTCTCGGTGGCCATGGCGTCCTCGTTGAGCTGCCAGCGGAAGTTCGTTTCATCGAGATTAAGCGGCCGGATGTCGCGCGACGGCGGATTGGCTCCGAGATGGCGCTCCACCGGCCCTTGAGCGGCTCGCAGCTCCTCCAACAGATTGGGACTGATGGTCAGCCGGTCACAACCTGCGAGACCGAGAATCTGGTCGGTATTGCGGAAGGACGCACCCATGACGACCGTCTTGTAGTCAAAGGCCCGGAAATAATCATAGATTTCCCGAACCGAACGAACGCCAGGATCGTCCTCGGCGGAGGTTACGACGGTTCCGTGAGCCTTGTACCAGTCGGTGATACGGCCGACGAACGGAGAAATCAGGAACACGCCGGCGGCACCGCACAAGGCAGCCTGAGCCTTCGCGAAGATGAGCGTCAGGTTGCACGCAATGCCCTTTTCCTTGAGTTCGGCCGCCGCCTTGACGCCTTCCCAGGTCGCGGCGATCTTGATCAGGATGCGCGATGGGTCGACGCCAGCTTCCTTGTAGATCGCAATCAGACGCTCGGCGCGCTTTACCGTGCGGGCGGTATCGAACGACAACCGGGCATCGACTTCAGTCGACACATAACCCGGCACGATGCGCGAAAGCTCGGCGCCGAAGTTGACCGCGAGCTTATCAAGCGCCAGCTCCAGACGAGCTTCCGCGTTGCGTTCATGGGCAACCGCGTAGGCAACCGCGTCGTCCATCAACGCGACGTATTCCGGCTTGCTCGCAGCTTTCAGGATAAGGCTGGGGTTTGTTGTGCAGTCTTGCGCCCGCACTGCCTCGATTTGCGCGATGTCGCCTGTATCGGCGACGATCACCGTATGCTTCGCGAGCCCCGCGAGTTTGTCGGTCATAACGATTTACCTTTCCTCTGGCGTTCTGGGCGACCGCACCGTTCGCACAGGTTTTGTAAGGGGGATGGAATGATTGGAACGTAGCATGAGACCCGCCGGAGTCAAGAAATTCTAACGCGTATTTGTTATTTTTGTATCATCTATGTAGTTATATTGATACGAGTTGGACACTGCTCCGGATTTTCATCCTCACCTTTGCGGAGCCGGCTACTAACCGTCCGAGGCGCACTGCCTCGTCATTCCTCCGCAACCACAGCACCGATATCCACGCCCGAAACATACGGCACCAACCCGTACCGTCCGCTGCCCTCTCCACCTAAAGCAGCGGGAGATGTAACGACAAGGTGCTATAATTTTCGCCGATTTGTGCTAACACCGGTACAGATTCCCGAGGAGGAACGTTACGACCGTGGATATCGAACATGACCGACGCCGAGGCGTGGTAAAGCCGTCGTCCGGACCGGAAGGGCGGCGCAAGGCGCTTCTCGAGTATCTCCTGCCTGTCGGCTCCGCTCAGGTCGATGAGTTGGCCAATCATTTCGGCGTCAGCCGAATGACCGTTCATCGCGACCTCAAGATTCTCGAAGAGCAGGGGATCGTCCGACGCGTTCACGGTGGCGTCACCGTGCACTCCTCGAGCCTGGTCGAGAGCACCATCCTTTATCGCTCGCGTCTGGCCGACGCGGAGAAGGAGGCCATCGCCCGCGCCGCCATCGAGATGGTGGAGCCCGGACAGGCCATCATTCTCGACGATTCCACCACCGTATCCCGGATGGCGCCGCTGATCGTCGGTTGCAAGCCGCTGACCGTTATCACCAACAGCCTCACCGTCATCGACACATTGAAGGAAGCGCACGGCATCGAGACCATCTGTCTCGGCGGCCATTACAACTCGCGTTTCAATGCCTTCTTCGGCTATCTCTGCGAGAAGACCGTCTCGACACTGCGGGCAAACACCCTGTTCATGTCGACCTCGACCATCCTCGGATCCGTCGCGTACCATCAACAGGAAGACGTGGTTCGAACCAAGCGGGCGCTGATGGAAGCCGTCGATCGCCGTGTTCTGCTGGTGGACAGCTCCAAGTTCGGTATTACCGCCTTGATCCGCCTGGCTGGCCTCAACGAGTTCGATACGGTGATCACCGATTCCGGCATTCCGCCGGCGGAGGCCGAGCTGCTGCGCAAGAGCAACGTGCAACTGCACATCGTGGACGCCACCGATATCGAGTGACCGGGCGCCTGCCTGACTGAACAACTGACCGAAGGAAAATCTGGCAGCGGCGTCTTTCATCATCACGCCCCCGACACCGGCTGTCACGAACCGGCCTGTTGGCAGGCCTCTGCAAATCTCATTTCGCTTCAGAGAAGCGTCGCCCTGCCCTTCCGATCGGGGCAAGGCGACACATGTCCCTTGGTGGGCGGACATGCCGCCCACCGCGATTTCCATCAGGGCACCAACATGATCTTGAGGGACTTGTCGCCCTTCTTCATCATCTTGAAGCCGTCGTCGTAATCCTTGAGCGCCATCTTGTGGGTCACCACTCCCTCGGTCGGCAGACGACCGTCGGCGATGGCGTCAATAACGAACGGATAGACATAGGGGCTGAGATGGGCGCCAAGCACATCCAGTTCCTTGCGGTCGGAGATGATCGACCAATCGCAGGTGACGTCGTGGCTGAACACGCTGAACTCGACGAAACGACCGAGCTTGCGGATCATCTTGAGACCCTGCAGAACGCTCGACGGATGTCCGGTCGCCTCGATGTAGACGTCGCAGCCATAGCCGTCGGTCAGATCCTTGACGATCTTGTCAACGTCCACCTTGAACGGATTAAGAACCATGTCGGCACCGAACTTCTTGGCAAGCTCGAGCCGGTCTTCCTTGCCATCAAGAACGATCAGCTTCTTGGGGTTCTTCAACCGAAGGGCACCAACCATACCAAGGCCCAGCGTACCGGCACCGGAAAGAACCACGACATCGTCGAACTGAACGTTGCCGCGATTGACCGCATGCGCCGAGCAGGCATAGGGCTCCACCAGAACCGCCTTCTCCAGCGGCAAATCGTTGGGTACCTTATGGGTCCGCGATTCCTTGGGGAAGCGCATGTAGGCAGCCATGGCTCCATTGACGTTGGTCTGGAAGCCGTAGACGTCGTGCTTCTCGCACATCCAATACTCGCCGCGCTGGCAGAAGCGGCAATGACCGCACGGCACGATCTGTTCGGAGATCAGACGCTCGCCGAGCTTGTACTTGCCCTCGGCGGCGACGTTCTCACCCAGTTCGACGGCAATGCCGACAAATTCATGCCCAGGAATCATCGGCGCCTTGATGTAGGCGGGCTGATCCTTGTCACCCCAGAAGGACGGAGCGCCGTCATAGCTCTTGATGTCGCCAGCGCAGATACCGCAACCTTCGACCTTGATGATGATCTCATCCGGGCCGGCGCGGGGGACGTCGACCTGCGTGAAGCGGAAGTCACCGGGCGCATAGGCGACGACGGCATCCATTTTCGCCGGAAGCTCACCAAGCGAGATCGAGTGGGCATGCTTTACAATATTCATTCCATCCTCCCTGAGGGGGTTAGCGGCGTGACGTCTCGCCTTTGGAGACGCCCGCCTGCTTGGTGCAAATGTCAGCTGCGTACTGGCTTCTGACCGCGCTCAACCTGTCGCGACCACTCTCCTGCCCGAAGCCCAGGCGCAGCTACCGATTGTCTCAGCTGATCTTCGACACGACGCTGGCGGCAAGCGTTTCCAGAATGACGCAACAAGACGCCGAACCGGCATCCATGACGCCGCGCGACCGCTCACCGAGACGGCTCGCCCGTCCCACCTTTGCGATCATGCCGACGGTTGAGTCACGCCCCTTGCGGGCAGCCTCGGTCATGTCATCGAGGGCCGCCTTGTAGGGCTTGCCTGCCGACACGGCCGCTTCGAAGGCTTCCACCGCCGGGACCAGGGTGTCGAGCAGCGTCTTGTCGCCCGGCTTGGCACCGCCGATGTCCAGCACGCCGTCAAGACCTGCACGGATCATCCGGCCAAACGCGACGGCATCGAGATTGCCGTTGGCGTCGAGGGAGTCGGCCATCTCATTGAAGAAGGTACCATAGAGCGGCCCCATGGAGCCTCCGATACCGGCCATCAGCGTGTTGCCGAGGATGCCGAGGCTGTCCTTCAGGCCAGGCGTCGGCGAGCCAAGCGCCTGGGCACAGAGATGGAACCCCTTGGCCATGTTCACGCCATGGTCACCGTCGCCGATGGCACCATCGATCTCACTGAGATGATCGCGCTCGGCAACGATTGCCTTGACGAGGTCGGTGACCAGGAAGCCGGCCTCACTAACAGGTAGGTTCACGATTTCGCCCTCCCTTACTTCACGAGACCGATCGAACGGGCCGGACGGGCCAGCAGCCGATCGAGTTCGTCGTCGAGACGCATGACGGTGAGCGTTGCTCCCATCATCTCCAAAGACGTGAAGTAATTGCCGACGAAGTTATGCTTAATCTCGATCTTTTTCTTTCCGAGCACCTCGGCAATGCGATCGTAGAGAATATAGAGCTCCATGATCGGTGTTGCGCCCAGACCGGACAACAGAACGGCCACCTTGTCGCCCTCGGCGAACGGCAGGTCGGGCAGCACGTAGTCCAGCATCATGTCGGCCATCTCGGCCGCGGGCTTGGTCTTCATCACCGACACGCCGGGCTCGCCATGATGGCCGATGCCCACTTCCATCTCGCCATCCTTGATCTGGAAGTTGGGATGGCCGACGGCGACGATCGTGCAGGGGCTGAGACCGATACCGATCGAACGCGTGTTGTCGATGGCCTTCTGCGCAGCCGCTATGACTTCGTCGAGATTGCCACCCTCGGCAGCCCGTGCGGCGCCAACCTTCCACATGAGGATCTCACCGGCGACGCCACGGCGCTTGGCCAGTTCATCCTTCGGGGCGGACGCAACGTCGTCGTTGGCGACGACGGTCTTGACGGTGATGCCCTCCTTGGCAGCCATCTTGACGGCCATTTTCACATTCATGTTGTCGCCGGCGTAGTTACCATAGAGGCAGGCAACACCCGCGCCACCGTTGCTGGCCTTGAACGCGTCAAGGAAAGCCTGGGCCGTTGGAGAAGAAAAGATCTCGCCAATCGCAACGGCATCGACCATGTCCTCACCGACATAGCCGAGGAATGCCGGTTCGTGACCAGAGCCACCTCCGGTCACCACGCCGACCTTGCCAGCCTTGGGGGCCGACTTGACCTTGATGACGCGCGGATTTGCCGTCGCCGACACCAGATCACCATGCGCCTTCACGTAGCCGCTGACAGCGTCTTCGACCATGAGATCAGGGTCATTGAAAATTCTATTCATTGGTTGTCTCCACCCTAAGCTTATCTTTATCAACCGGCGATTACGCCAGACGCACCTGCCCGTTGCCGCTCACGCGCAAACGCCAGCGGTCATTGTTTTTCGTATTGGCAAGCCGTTCGCCGGCACGTCTTTGCACGTGGACCTAGCGACCCATTTCCTTCCCTAACGCAGCCTTCCATGCCGCGCTTGTTGTTTGAGGAAACGCTGCGCTTGGCCCGACCGGATGTCAACACGAATGAGCGTTTGTTCGCGTTCTTACGGGCTAAAATGACATGCAAAATGATACAAAAATCCCAAAAACCACACCCAAGTGTCCGTTTGGGGGCGGAAACCAACCATTTACCCCTCGCCCGGTGAGAAGATGCTCATCATCAACCGAGCAACATATTGAGCGATGGTGAGCGTCTGCTCTTGGTCTGAGCATTTGCGCGGCGCGCTGCGCACAACCGGGACATGTCAATCTTCGTTCCGTTACAGTACTCCACTTCATACATAAACAATTCATAGAGAACTAAACGCGAATATATCGATAAAAACGGCTTATCGACACTTTATTCTCACTCGCATGGAATTAATCTGCATGATTAATTTCTTTGTTTTGCGGAACGCTATCGATCCACCCAATTCGCCCCACCGTCAGTGAAAGTATATTTCAAAATATACTTATCCCCGCATCGCGAACTGGAGTAAATGCCTGCGAGCATCCGACGCGGTCGTTCCGCGGCCATGAAGCGGTTGTTTCGCAGGACCAATAACCGTCTCTTCGGCAACGACTGAAGCAGAACCGAGGGCCTTGGAGAGACGAGCGTGCAGGTTGATTGGGAGAGCCCCGTCTCGCTTGATCGCGGACCGAAAGTGCCATGCTCCAGAAGCGATGCCTCCGAAACGAAACAACCGCAGCAGATGCCATCTGCTGCGGTTGTACGTTGGCGATTTGCGGATGATATTCTTAGCGCTTGTACTCGGGTAGCACCTGGTAACCGGTGTGCAAAAGCTCATGAGCCTTGTGACCACCGATCTCACCGAGGAACTCGGCGTAGAGTTCCTTGATGTAGGGGTTATGGTGCGAGCACCGCCAAAGCCCTGCCTGGTCTTCCTGATACAGGCCAGCGGCGCGCTTGGTGCGCAGCTCGTTTGTGGCTCCATAGGGCTGCCCGCCGCCGCCGACACAACCGCCGGCGCAAGCCATCACTTCGATGAAGTGATAGGGAAGCTCCTCGCCGGCTTCACGAGCCGCACGCACCTTTTCGAGTACCTGCTCCACATTGGCGAGGCCATGAGCCACCGCAACGCGGATCTCCTTGCCGGCAACGGTGAGCTTGCCCTCCTTGACGCCCTCAAGACCGCGGGTCATCTCGAAGTCAACGCGCGGAGCGTCATGGCCGGTGACATAATAATGGGCCGTCCGGAGCGCGGCTTCCATCACGCCGCCAGTGGCACCGAATATGGTGCCGGCGCCCGTGTAGGCGCCCAACATGTGATCCGGCTGCTCCTCGGGAATGGTGACGAAATCGATACCCGACTGCTTGATCATGCGCGCGAACTCACGCGTGGTCAGCGAGACGTCAACATCCTGATAGCCCGAGGAGCTCATTTCCTTGGACCGGATGATCTCCGACTTCTTTGCCGTGCAGGGCATGACCGAAACCACGAAGACCTTGGCTGGATCGATGCCCATCTTCTCCGCGTAATAGGTCTTGGACAGCGCTCCGACCATCTCATGCGGTGACTTGCAGCTTGAGAAATGATCGATCATGTCGCCATGGAACTTCTCCATGAAGTCGACCCAGCCCGGACAGCAACTGGTGATCAGCGGCAGAGCTCCGGTTCCCTCCAGCAGGCGGCTCTTGAACTCGGACGCCTCCTCGATGATCGTGAGATCGGCACCGAAGTTGGTGTCGAACACGGCCTTGAAGCCCATCCGGCGCAATGAAGCGTAGATCTTGCCGGTCAGGTTGGCTCCGATCGGGAAGCCGAAAGCCTCGCCAACGGCAACGCGGACGGCGGGAGCAATCTGCACCACGCAATAGACGTCCGGATCCTGCAGCTTGTTCCAGACATCGACGGTCTCGTCATACTCGACGATGGCTCCGGTCGGACAATGGGCGGAACACTGCCCGCACCGGACACACGGCGAATCGGCCAGCGGAATATCGCCGGCGGCGGCGATGCGGGTCTTGAAGCCGCGGTTGAGGAAACTCAGCGCCCAGACATTCTGATGCTGCTGACAGACCGTGATGCATCGACCGCACAGCACGCACTTGCGCGGATCGAGAACGATGCTCTTGGTCGAGGTATCGAGCGGCAAGTCGGGGACCACGCTCGGCAAATCGGAGCATGTCATGCCGAAGTCAGCGGCAAGGGCTTGCAGTTCGCAGTTCTGGTTGCGCAGGCAGGTCAGGCACTCGTTCGGATGCCGTGACAGCGTCAGTTCTAGGACACCGCGCCTCACATCGACGATTTCCGGCGTCTCCGTGAGAATATCCATGCCCTCGTCAAGCGGCGTGCAGCACGAGCGGAGCATCTTGCCGGTGTTTTTCACCTTAACGATACAAATGCCACAGGCACCGGTTGCCTCGAGATCCGGATGCTTGCAAAGCGTCGGGATCTTCACGTGAACCTTGCGCGCCGCATCCAGGATACTGGTTCCCGGTGCAACCTGCACAGGCACGCCATTAATCGTAGCGTTGATCATATTTGTCATTTCGACCACTTCTCGATCTCGGGAAATCAGGCTTCGGCAGCTACGGGCTTCTTGAGGCGCTCGGTGAACTCCGAAGTGAAATGCTTCAGCGCCGACAGCACCGGGTTAGGGGCGGTCTGGCCGAGGGCGCAAAGCGAGCCCTTCTGCATGGCTTGAGCAATCATCCTGATGTTCGCGATATCCTCCTCAGTGCCTTCACCGGCAACGATCTTGTCGAGAAGATGCAGCATCTGCGTTCCGCCGATGCGGCAGGGCGCGCACTTGCCGCAGGACTCGTCGACGCAGAAGTCGAGGTAGAATCGGGCGAGCTCGACGACGCTATCGTGATCATCGATGACAATGAGACCGCCGGACCCCATCATCGAGCCAAGCTGCTGCAGGTGCTCGTAGGAAATCGGCGTGTCGAACTGACTTTCCGGGATCATACCTCCCGATGGGCCACCGGTCTGCACGCCCTTTACCTTGCGCTCCGTACCGGTACCGCCACCAATCGTCTCGACGATCTCGCGGATGGTGATTCCCATCGGCACCTCGACGAGCCCGTTGTGGGCAATCTTGCCGGTCAGGGCGAACACCTTGGTGCCCTTGGATTTCTCGGTCCCCTTGGCGGCGAACCACTCAGCTCCCTTGAGCAGAATGCGCGGAACGTTGGCGAGTGTCTCGACGTTGTTGACGCAGCTCGGCTTACCCCAGAGCCCCTTGACCGAGGGGAATGGCGGACGCGGACGCGGGGTACCGCGCTTGCCTTCCACCGAGGCGATCAGGGCAGTCTCCTCGCCGCAAACGAAGGCGCCGGCTCCCAGGCGGACGTCGAAATCGAAACTCCACCCGGAGTTCAGGATGTTGCGACCAACGAGGCCTGCCTGACGAGCCTGGCGGATGGCTTTCTCGATGCGATCGACAGCCAGCGGGTATTCGGCGCGGATGTAGAACACGCCGTTGGTGGCGTTCATGGCGCGGGCGGCAATCATCATACCTTCGATCACCGCATGTGGGTCGCCTTCCAGCACCGAGCGATCCATGAATGCGCCCGGATCCCCCTCGTCACCGTTACAGATGACGTACTTGACGTCGGCCTCTACGCGCCGGGCGAAATCCCATTTGAGACCGGTAGGATAGCCAGCACCACCGCGTCCACGCAGACCGGACGCCAGCATTTCCTTGCAGATTTCCTCGGCCGACATGGTCAGTGCCTTCCGCAGGCCCTGATAACCGCCATGGACGAGATAATCGGCAAGCTTCTCCGGATCGGCGTGGCCGTTGTTGGAGAGCACGACACGTTCTTGCATGGCGAAAAAGGCGGAGTGGAGATCGACCACATGGGCGCCAAGCGGCCCGACCGGGTCCTTGACCTCCTCACCGTTGGCGATCGGAGTGACCACCTCGTCGACAAGACGGGTGGCGAGATCCGGCGTCATCTCGCTGAAAAGGATATCTTCGTGCGCCTTGGTTGTCATGCGCACCAGCGGTCCCTTGCTGCAAAGCCCCATGCAGCCCGTGCCGCCAACCTGCACCTTGCCGTCCAGGCCTTTCTCCGTGAGATGGCCCTTGATACGCGCGACGATATCCGCCGCGCCAGATGATTGGCAGCCTGTGCTCGAGCAACAAACCAGGCGAACTTCCATCGCCTGCTGTTTGGCGAGCTCGGCGGCAGCTTTCACTTCAAGCTCTTCCGGCTTCATAACGGTCCTACTTCTTGTCTGGTTGGGTTCGATTTCGGCGACCTACTCGGCGTCGGCGGACTCGGCGGCGACGTGCATCGGCTGGTCCTGCTTGACCTGCTCGAGCAATCCATGCGCGTTTGTGACGTCCTGCTTGCCGTAGACCTTGCCATTGACGGAGGCGAGCGGTGCCAGACCACAGCAACCGAGACAGCGCACACCCTGAAGGTGATACTCACCATCTGGCGTACTCTCGCCCTCCTTGATGCCGAGCTCGTTCTCGATGCCGTGCAGCAGCTTCGGCGAGCCCTTGATATGGCAGGCAGTGCCAGTACAAACCGAAATGATGTATTTCCCCGGACTCTCCAGCTTGAAATAGTTGTAGAAGGTCAGCACCTCGTAGATATTGGCAAGCGGAACGCCCATTTCGCGCCCGAGCTTCATCGCCGACTCGCGCGGTACGTAACCAAGTCGGCCCTGAAGTTCGTGAAGGGCCATGATGAGACTGCCCTTCTTTTTCTTCCATTTTTGCGCGAGGACGATGATTTCGTCCTCTGGGGCCTCTTCGACCTCGACGTCGTCTATTGCAGTGTCTTCGCTCATCTTGTTTGTCCGTGCAGCTCTTGCTGTTTTTCAATCGATTTAGATGTCAGGCGTCCAACTTACCCTCGGCCATGCTTCGCCATTTAAGGACTGGTCAGGACAAAGGCCCCACCTTGTGGTTGCTCCCGAATATTTAGATTATTGTCATCATGTTTTCGGGATCATCAGGCATTGCGATCCGCGCCGTTCGCCTCAACACTTGACGAGGCTTTCACATCGTCGCCGCTTCATCAAGAAGTATAGTTCCCTATGCGGCGGATTTTTTAATCTACTCGAAACGTTACTATAAATGCGCCAGATTATTTCTTTGGCGGTCGCAAAAAATCTGGAGCGGCCTCTCGGCCGGCTCCAGACATTGTTATCAATCGCATTATTACAGGCCCGCAGGAACCTGCGCCGTCAGGCCTTTTCCTCGCCATGGCAGGCCGCGTATTTTCTATCGACCTCTTCGATGGCCTTAACGTTCCCACCCGACGGTCCGTTCGGATCAAATTTTCCGGTGAGAGAGAGGAAGGTGTCGGCGACGAGCTTGGCGTGCTCGGTCCCGATGACCCGCGCACCCATGGTGATGATCTGTGCGTCGTTGGAAAGCGCAGCCCGCTGAGCGGAGTAAACGTCGTGCGTGAGGGCGGCACGAATACCCCGAACCTTGTTGGCGCTGATGCACACGCCGATGCCGGTCCCGCAGATCAAGATGGCTCGATCATAGGTTCCGTCCAGCACACCCGTCGCTACGCGGTCGGCGAGATTGGCGTAGAAAGGATCGGCAACATTACCCTGACGCGATACTTCGAACACTTCGAAGTGCGTCTTGAGATGTTCGGCCAACACATGGGCCAACCCTTCTCCGGCGCTATCGCCGGCCACCGCCACCTTGATCATGCTTTCCTCTCCGCGTGTTGGCACCGGTCTTTACCGACTGGGCGCTTATGGCCCCTGTCGCGTCGATGTGAACTCGCCCGGTTCGCCTCTGGACCTCGACGATCAGATTGTCACCATTCTGTGCGTCTTGGCTCTTTCTGGGCGGAAGATAACACCGTAACAGCCAAAATCAACCTATTTGTGTTGGTTTGATAACTTATGTTGATATTTTTGTGCCTTTGCGGTAGGAGCTGTCTCAAACAGGAGAGGGATCATGTCGACCACGGCACAATGGATCATGGAAAAGGCCACGCACGCCCCGATTGACTTTCAGCTTGCCAATTGCATTCGAGCGCTCGCCATCGACGCCGTCGAGGCCGCGAACTCTGGGCATCCCGGTGCGCCTCTCGGCATGGCGGATGCTGCGACGGTGCTCTTTTCGCGGCATATGAAGTTCGACGCTGCCCATCCCGACTGGCCCGATCGCGACCGGTTCGTGCTGTCGAACGGACACGCCTCGACGCTGCTTTACGCGCTGCTCTACCTCACCGGTTATCAGGACATGACCATTGAGCAGATCAAGTCCTTCCGCCAGTGGGGATCGAAGGCCGCCGGACACCCGGAATACGGCCATGCCAAGGGCATCGAGACTACGACCGGTCCTCTCGGGCAAGGCATAGCCGGTGCCGTCGGCATGGCCATGGCGGAACGTCGCCTCGCCGACGAGTTCGGCAGCGATCTCATCGATCACAACATCTTCGTGATGTGCGGCGACGGTTGTCTCGAGGAAGGTATCAGCCAGGAAGCCGCTTCGCTGGCCGGGCATCTCGGCCTCGGCAAGCTGATCGTTCTCTACGACGACAATGGCATCACCATCGACGGCTCCACGACGGTCAGTTTCTCGGAGGATGTCCCGGCACGGTTTCGCGCTTGCGGCTGGCATGTGCAGACGTGTGACGGACATAACACCGCCGCCCTCGACCAGGCGATCACCGCTGCCAAGGCTGCCACCACTCGTCCGTCACTGATTGCGATGCGCACCGTGATCGGCTTCGGCTCTCCCAACAAAGCAGGCAAGGAGTCCTCGCACGGCGCACCGCTCGGCGCCGAGGAAGCCGCCGCCACCAAGGCCGCACTCGGCTGGACCGCAGCGCCTTTCGAGATTCCCGGTGAGCTCCTCGCTCGATGGCGCGAGATTGGCGCACGCGGCATGACCACTCGCAAGGCCTGGGAAGAACGTCTTGCCGGCCGCCCTGCCGATCAGCGCGCGGAATTCGCACGCAGGATGAGTGGCACCTTGCCGTCTGGATATCCAAATGCCGTCGAAGCGCTGAAGCGCGATCTCTTCGCCAAGCCGCAGAAGGTAGCCACGCGCCGAGCCAGCCAGATCGCCCTGGAGGCCATCACCGCCGCTGTGCCGGAGATGATCGGTGGATCCGCCGACCTTACCGGTTCCAACCTTACCCGCGTCAAGGCGGTCGACAGTCAGTTCACACGATCGAAATCCGGTCGCTACGTCGGCTATGGTGTTCGCGAGTTCGCCATGGGAGCCATGATGAATGGCATGATCGCCCATGGCGGCCTGATCCCCTACGGCGGCACATTCCTGGTCTTTTCCGACTATGCGCGAGGAGCCATCCGCCTTTCGGCCCTGATGGGCGTCGGCACCATCTACGTGATGACGCACGACTCGATCGGTCTCGGCGAGGATGGTCCAACCCATCAGCCGGTGGAGCATCTCGCCTCCCTGCGAGCCTTGCCACGCCTGATGGTGTTCCGTCCGGCCGACGTCGTCGAGACGCTCGAGTGTTGGGATGTGGCCGTGCGCAATCGCACCCGGCCATCGCTGCTGGCGCTGTCGCGGCAGGCGGTCCCGCAGTTGCGCGGCCAGAACGGAGAAGATCCCGCCAGAAATCGCGCGGCTCTGGGCGCCTATGTCATCCGCAGCTTTGGCGGCGACAAGCGGGACGTTACCCTGCTCGCCACCGGCACCGAGGTGTCGCTGGCCGTCGAAGCGGCGGAAGTCCTTGCCAAGGAGGGCTTGGCCGTGGCGGTGGTGTCAATGCCTTGCTGGGAGCTCTTCGACGCTCAGCCCAAGTCCTATCGTCAGGACGTGCTCGGCACCGCACCGCGGGTGGCTATCGAGGCCGCTGGAAAGTTCGGCTGGACACGCTATGTCGACAGCGAGGAAGACGTCATCGGTCTCGACGACTTTGGCGCCTCCGCTCCCGCCGAAAGGCTTTACGAAGAGTTCGGCATAACCCGCGAGGCCATCGTCGCCAAGGCGAAGGCTCTGGTGGAACGCGCCGGATAACGGCCTGCGACTGGATCGCAGGGCTAGGCCGATGACTGCGGCCAATGATCCCTGCGATGCCTTCGTGGCCAAAGGGCGGCCTCCTCCCGCCCGATCGGAGCCGTGTCGGAGACACTCCCGATCCGACACGGCATCCGGCTTCCTTGAGGAGCAAGCTACGCGAGTTCCGATATCCTGCCTATGGCAGGCGTGACGATTGGTTCCGCCAGCGCATCAAGAGACAACAAGCCCGCAGAAATGCCGCAAACGTCTCGTATCGACCCTGTCGACGATCACAAGGGCCATACGATGAACCAGCATGCGCGTGACATCGAGCCGGACCTCGGCCCGCTCCTCGACCTGACGGAAGAGCTACCCGAACCGGTGGAGTTGGGTTTCACCAAGACCGAGCCCCGCCTCGAAGCCGACAGCCGGAAGAAACCCGGCCTGGCTTTCGGACCGATGGATCGGATCGGCCAAGAAGCTCCAGTAGCTGCCCGAAAAGCCCCTCGCCGGGAGACGTCCGTGGACGTATCGCCACGGTCAGCCATCCTCTCGGCATGGGGCGGCTTCTGGCGCGCCGTCGTCATCGGCATCGTATCGGGCACGGTTGGTGGCGTGGTCGGCGCTTTTACTCTTGTCTGGCTCACCGGTGCCGGATGGACCGTCTTCGCAAACTTGCTCATCGACGCGATTGGTCATCCTTGACGGCAGTCCTCACAGTCGTCAGCGGGACGCCTGCGTCAGGCAATCAGAGCCAGACCAACCCCGCAGAGCGCCGACAGGACAACGACGAGCCATGGTGGCGCCTTCCAGACGATGAGCGCCAGGAAGCCGGCGAGCGCCACCACGAAGTCGCGAAGATCGGCGACCGCACTCGTAAAGACCGGGGAATAAAGGGCTGCGCCAAGGATTCCCACGACAGCGGCGTTTGCCCCGCGCATCAAGGACTGCGCGAGGGATTTGCTGCGAAACTGGTCCCAGAAGGGCAAGGCGCCAACGAGCACCAGAAAACCCGGAAGGAAGATGGCGAGCAAGGCTAGCCCGGCTCCCAGGATGCCATTCGGCTCGGGCCCCAAAACCGCGCCAAGATAGGCCGCAAAAGTGAAGAGCGGCCCAGGCACCGCTTGCGCTATGCCGTAACCGGCAAGAAAAGCGTCGTGCGTTACCCAGCCGCCTCGGACCACCCCGGCATCGAGAAGTGGCAGGACGACGTGGCCGCCCCCGAAGACCAGTGCCCCCGCCCTGTAAAAGCGATCGACGATGGCGAGCGCCTGCGACTGTTCGGCCAGGAGTGGGAACACAACCAGAAGCGCCAGAAACAGCAGCAGCGAGACGCCCCCCATCCATCGGGACACGGGGACTGTCACCCGATTGCCAACCGGCTTGGTCTCTCCGCGGCAGAAAACCGGCCCCGCGGCGGCGCCCAGGACGATCGCCCCCAACATGCCGATGCTTCCCGGCACGAATGCCATCGCAACCACAGCGGCCAGAGCGATCGTGGATCGCTCGCGGTCTGGACAGAGATTTCTGGCCATCCCCCAGACAGCTTGCGCCACAATGGCTACGGCGACGATCTTGAGACCATGCAAAAGGCCAGCTCCGACCATTCCACCGATGGCCGGCGTAACAAATGCGAACGTCAACAAGATCAGTGCCGAGGGCACCGTGAAGCCCAGGAACGCACACAACGCTCCCAACCAGCCGGCTCGCATCATACCCAGGGAAAAGCCGACCTGGCTCGAGGTTGGGCCCGGCAGGAACTGGCAAAGCGCTACAAGATCGGCATAGGTGTGATCGGCCAGCCAGCGCCGCCGAACGACCAGTTCTTCCCGGAAATACCCCAAATGGGCGATGGGACCGCCGAAGGAAGTCAGACCCAGTTTGAGGAAAGCGAACAAGACCTCGGCGGCACTTCCTCGTCTCTCTTCATCAGAGCCAACAATCGGATCTTCCATCAACCGTCGCCCTTTGTCGTTCATTTCGGCATGATGTCATGGTGGCGGTTGGTGACAAGCCCATGACGAAGGGCAACACAAAGGACGGCAGCAACTTGCCTGCGCTATGAGCATATGAACTCAAGCGTCGATCAATCGTCACAAAATCCATGTTCAGGTACGCCGCTGGCTACGGGATATACCTTGAGCGAGCATTGAGCGAATCCAGGTTCCCGTCGGCCTGCTCCTGCGAAACCAGGGAGGTCGAAAGCAGCATCGTCACACCGTCAGGAAGGTGATCGACGACGACGACCGCGACGTACGTGTTTTGAATTTGCGAAACTCCGACCTGCCTCAACGCCCGGCGCCCCTGCCATTCGGTCGTCCAGGCTTGTCTGGATGGTACCGCCAGTGCGCCGCGGAACACGCTCTCCATTGTCTTGGCAAGAAACTCATCCGCATCTCCCGGAGGCTTTTCCGGCGATAGCCAGGTGACATGAATCTGATCATTTCCGTCGATGGCCTGGAAGAGGTTCTGCGTGCTGGCCGGTTCCCCAGAAGAGGCATACTTGCTCGTCATCCCGGTGAAAGGCAGCACCGAGACGATGGCGACATGCGCATCAGGATATTGAAACTCCCGGCGTTCCTCACGCCAGCCGGGATCCAGCAACAACTGAACTCTTGCAAAAGCCGAGTCCAATGCAGCCGGAGCCAGATCGGCAACGAAGGGGTTGACGTAAATCTCGCCTCGGGAAGTCTTCACCGGCTTTCCCTGCAGAGCCAAGGCCAGATTCTCGTTCATGGTCCTGGCCTGCTTCTCGACAGCCCCCCTGGATATGCGACCGGCCGCCACTTCTGCATCCCAAGCGGCTTGAAGGCCGGGCGTCTTCGTGATTTTCCCGGCTTCGAGCGTCATCTTGATACTGAGAAAAAGCGCCTTTTGCAGAGCGGTTTTGCGTTCGAGTGCCTCCAAGACTTCCGTATGGAATCGCTCAAGCTGGTACGGCTCAGCCTGCGTGACCGAGGGCAACGAAACCCAGAACTCATCGTGGTTACGCTGGTCAAGATATCCGTTCAATGCTGCGACTTGCTGCAGTATTTCGGAAAAGCGGGGAGTTTGCGCCGTCGCTCCGCAAACCGACATCGCCAAGGCAGACACCGCAATGCCTGCTGCAAGCAACAAACGGAACCCACTCATGTCCGCACCGCCCTCGCAGAATCCTTGGTAGGCCCAACCTAGCAGGAGGCCTTCCAGGACGCGTACGTGTTACAGCGGCAAGTCTCATCTAGGGTTGCATCATCCTTAACCGGACCCATGTCATTTTCGGGGGTGCCTAGGATCGGTCGGGAAGCGCTTCCGAAGGTTTGGCTGGCGCTGTTTCCACCTTGGCGATGACCGACATGCCCGGTCGCAAGCGATCAGCAAGAGGCTGCCCGTCCACCAAGCGGATGCGAACGGGAATGCGCTGTACGACCTTGGTGAAGTTTCCGCTCGCGTTGTCGGCTTTCAGCACGCTGAACTCGGAACCGGCGGCAGGGGCCATTTCCTCGACCGTCCCTTTCAGGGAAGCGCCATCAAGGCCGTCCACCTGAATGGTGACAGGCTGGCCGATCTGCATGTGAGCGGTCTGTGTTTCCTTGTAGTTGGCAACAATCCAGCGCGCCGGCGGTACCAGGAACATCAGTTGGGTACCCTGAGTGACATACTGTCCCTTGCGAACGGAGCTTTCGCTGATCTGCCCGTCTGCGGGCGCCGTGATCACCGTGTTGCCAAGATTGATCTGGGCAAGATCAACGGCCGCTTTCGCGGCGTGCACCTGCGCTTCCAAACCGGAGCGCGATACCTCGGTGGCGCGTACCTGCGCTTCGGCCAAGGTGACGTTTGCCTCGGCTGCCGCCACACTTGCTTCGGCCACCTTGAGATTGGCGACCGCGGCATCAAGATCGGTTTCAGCGCGAATCCCTTTCCCTGTGAGCGAATTGACCCGATCGAAAGCGGCCTTCGCCTGGTCGAGTTGCGCCTTTGTCTGATCCAGGGTGGCCTTGCGCACGGCAACTGTAGCAACGCTCTGGGCCATGGTCTGATCGACGTTGGAGAGTGACGCCTTGGCGATATCGAGTTGCGCTGCGGCCTGCTCGAGCTGTTGGCGATAGACGCGATCATCGACTTTGATCAAAGGCTGCCCGGCCTTCACGAACTGGAAATCGCGCACGGACACGTCGGTCACGTAGCCGCTGACCTGCGAGGAGAGCGCGGTGACCTGTCCGCGAACATAGCTGTTCTCCGTCACCTCGACGGTACTGGTGAACGGCCAGAGGTGCCAGGCCCAGAGCACGACCGCCGCCCCCGCGAGCGCCACCAGTGACATGGCGACGACCATGGCGACACTGGCCTTGGCAACCTTGGGCGGAGCGGATGGGGCGGGCGCGGCATCGGTCGTTTCGCTGTCCATTCCACGGCGGACATGGGCATTCATCGTGGCGGTCCGCTCAGGCACGGGAGGGCGAATGGGCTGGTTCATGGGGAGGAAATCCTGAGTCTGCGGACTTGCCGATAGCGGGATACCAGGCGGCGGCGAGTAAGCCGGCCAGCCCTTTCGACGCCGCCCCTGAGGACGCGAAGAATATCGCTGGCAAAGGTCCAGAATAGAAAACCAAACGCGATCAGGCTGTTAAGCAGCGATGCGTCGTTGTAAGCGCTCACATTTGCTTCACGGGTAGCCGCCTGAGCCAGTAACGCCTGTGCCTGAACGTCGCGACGCAGGGGATCAGTGATCACCTTGGCATAGGCGCCTTGGTAGAGCTTTATCCTCTGCGCCACCTGAGGATCGGCCGGGTCCAGTTGACCCACGATCACGGCGGAATACTCGTGCTCCCGGTAGAGCTGGTAGGTGCCGAGCACCGCTGGGCCGGCCAAGCCTCCGATGCCCTGCGACAAGCTGAAGAGCACTGAAAAGGTAATGATGTGATCGACGCCTCGCGCCAGCGCCTTGGTGATGCCCATCAGCAGTATCGGTCCCATGAACATCCCCGTGGCGAGCGAAATCATCAGTTGGCTGAGGTAGACATCGTGCGGCCGGGTGAGGTTGGTGGCATTGTGCTCGAGATAGCTGCCGGCGACGACCAGAGCGATCGAGACTCCCAAAATTGCCAATATCCGCTTGGGACCGAACATCAGTGCAGAAGAGATCGCACCGACGATGGTACCGAGAAATATGACGGCATAGAGCGGCTGAAGTTGATCCGGGCCCATGCCAAGCGTCCTGAGCAATCCAGGCGCCGTGTAGCTCTGCTCCGACAACAGGAAGCGCATGCCGACGGCCCCCATGCCGAACCGAAAGGCGTCGCTGGTGCCGAGCCACCTGATCATCACCAAGGGACGGGCCCGGTTATGCTCGATCACCACCGCCACCGCGGCCATCACCAGCGCGGCGATCACGGCATAGGCCATCCACGGATTGTCTTCCCACCACTCGTAGCGCATCTGCGCGAAGACGGCGCCGACCAGGGCAATTGCCGGCGCAAGCAAGGCAAAGGATAGAAAGTCCAAGGGTTCGAAGGTCTGAATACGAATGCCCTGAGGCAGCTTGACAATGACGATAGCGGCAAGGCTCAGAAGAGCCATTCCCAGCTCAAGCCGGTAGATCTCCCGAAAGTCGCCTGTGCTGGCCAGCCACGGCGACAGAACCCAGGCGAGCGGCGTCATTGCCTGCATCAGCCCCAGAGCCAAGCACAGAGCCCGGCCGAGATGCTTCAGGGGAAAGGCCTGCATCAGGTAGAACATACCGAGCGCGCTCATCGGCGCGGCCACGAAACCAGCCACGGCACGCAGCAACAGGGCCGTTGGGTAATCTGCGACAATGAGATGCAGGATGCAGATGACGGCGTAGGCGGCAATGCCGACCTCGGCGAAATGGCGGATGCCGAACCTCTGCCGACATTTGTAGAGGATCAGGTTGGCGGACGCATTGAACATGACGTAGACGGCCGACAACCAGGCCGCCTCCGACTGCGTCAGCCCCAGATGACCCTGAATGTTCTGCAGATTGGCTGCGACGAGACCGGTGCCGAGACCACTCGTCGGGATGATGAGCAGTCCAACAAGGCCATAGGCGAGCCTTCGGCCAGGCGAGTGTTTGACGAAGGCCGGAGATCCAGGAATGCGTGGCCGCTCCTCAGGGTCCCAGTTCGGAGACGGATCGAGTGGCTGCAGATTCATGTTACCGTCCCCGAAGGGATGACCGACCTTGGACGCAGCCCCTCGACCATGAGTTCGAAGGCGCGCAGGCTTAGTCGTGCCTGTTCGTCGGCAGAACGACCACGCAACGCGGAACCGAGCATGCTGACCAACAACGTCACGTCTTCGACTTGAATGTCGGGGCGGCACGTGCCGGCCTCGACGGCGCGAAAGATGAGTGGCGAGAAGATCTGATGGAAGCGCTCGCGCACGCGGCGAACCTCAGGAGCGTTGCGGTCGAGCACGCGCCAGTAATCGATCAACGATGAGCGAGCGTGGATATGCTCGGCATGGAAGCGCAGCAGCACGAAGAAAGCGTCTTCTCGATCCCCGAGTCCGATCGCCCTGGCCGCCGTCTCCTCGAGCCCCTGTTCCAACAAGGCCACAATCAGATGATGGCGATCCGGGAAGTGTCTGTAGAGCGTCGCTCGCCCTACCCCGGCCTCCTGACAAACAAGGTCGAGAGGAACAGTGATGCCGTGGCTGGCAAACACGAGGTCCGCCGCCCTGAGAATGGCCGAACGGTTTTCCTCGGCGTCTTTCCTAAGTTTCGACATGCATTCCAAATCGGACATAAATGTCCGATTGTCAACGCAGTTGGCATTCATTTGCAAGAGTAGGCGATGACATTTGAGTTACTGAAGCAAGAACCGGCCAGTCCTTGTTGTAAACGGACAAATTAGTCCATCGCCGTCTCACATACGCCCCAGCGCTGAAGCTCCGCAAGGTGAGGGAAGCGAGGTCTCCGCCACGCCGAGGAACACCATCATCGCAAGATTTGGAGTTCATCCGATGCAAGGGGCTCCGCCGCTTCGAGCGGCATGCCGTCTGTTATCGAGAAGCATCCGGGAATGCGGACGATCTTGCCGGACCGCCCGATCGATCAGACGCAGGCGTTCCTCGTTAAGCCGTGAGAGCATGGTCGGAAACTGGCGGCCGCAGTTTCCGAGATGGCAGGCCCCTCAAGTCTTCGGGCCCATCGCGGCCTGAACTGCCGGCGCCCGGATTCCGGATATGGCAACGTCGCAAACAGTGGGCGTGTTACAGGCCTCATGACGCAAAATATCGCGATCTGACACGCCAGTGCCCCCTCAGCGGGGATTACTTCGGTCAGATCGCGAAATGCATTTACGCGTCCTTTCGATCATCCGTCGGTCGCAAGGCCCTTGCCACCGAGGTTTCCAGCGAGGTGTCGAGAAGAGCTCGTGTGGGATCTCCTCCCTTGAAGCCGGCTTGGGTCAAAATCTCGTCCAGGATCGGCTTTTGGGCCGTGAAGTTCAGAAGCTGGCTCGACAGGTCGTTGATCGGACTGCCGGTCTGCTCGCCGGACTTGCCTCCGAACGAGCCCAACCCGCCGGTGCTGAAGATCCTGATATCGGAAATCTTCTCGATCGGCTTCATCGCCTCCGCGAGCGCTTTCGGCACGATGTCGACACGCGCCTTTGCCAACTCGAACTCGATGATGCTCTCTGCAAGAGCATTGCGAGCCTCATTCTTGGCCCGCTCTGCGCGCGCCTCGGCTTCGCCGAGCTCGATGACGCCGGTAGCGCGGATCTTGGCGGCCTCGGCCTCGGCAGTCGCCTGGATCTGAAGGGCTGCGGCGACATTCTCGGCCGCCTGTCGTTCCGCTTCCGCCTTGACCGTAATGGCTGTTGCTTCCCGTTCAGCCTCCTTGCGCGCGGCGATCACGGCAATGCGCTTGGCGCGCTCGGCGATCTCTACTTCGCGAGCAGTCACTACCTGCTCTTCCGCCGTGATGGCGCCAGCCTTGGCCTCGTCTGCCTTGGCTCTGGCGGCCTGCTCTTCCTCAGTCTTCTGGGCTACGGCGATGGCGGCTTCGATGCGGGCCGTCTCCGAAATCTTGCGGGCTTCGGCCTCCCGTTCGGCGATGCCCCGCTCGGCTGCAATGCGGGCGGATTCCCTCGCCTGCCGCGCCTCGGCGTCTCGCTCGGCAATGCCGCGCTCGGCGTCCAAACGCGCCGTCTCCTCAGCGAGGCGCGCGAGCTGTTCGGCCTTGGCCGCCTCGGCACGCGTCTCCGCGGTCTTGTTGGCGATATCCCGTTCCTGGGTCAGCTCGGCATCGCGTTGCTCGCGCTCGATGGTGAGGCGCCTCAAAGATGCTTCCCTGTCCTTGGTCGCGATCTCAACCTCGTTGTCGCGCACGATCTGATTGCGTTCGCGCTTGCGTTCCTCGGTGATCTTGGTCAGGGCCGTCAGGCCCTCGGCATCGAAGCTATTATTGGGATTGAAATGCTTGATGTCGGTCTGGTCGAGTCTCGTCAGCGAAACCGATTCCAGTTCCAGACCATTCGACTGAAGATCGTGCGCCACCGCCGCCTGGACCGACTTCACGAACTCGGCACGTTGTTCCTGCAAGTCGCGCAAGGACATGGTTGCGGCCACCGAGCGCAAGCCATCGACGAACTTGGCCTCGACGAGGGCCTTCAGTGCGTCGGCGTCGTTGGTACGGTCCCCCAGCGTCTGCGCGGCGAGGGCGATATTCTCGGCATCCGGCTTCACGCGGACATAAAACTCTGCGGTTATGTCGGCCCGCATCCGATCCCGGGTAATCAGGGACTCGCTCTCCGCCCGCTTCACCTCCAGCCGCAGCGTACTGAGTGATACCCAGGAATAAGAATGGAAGACCGGAAGGACGATGGCGCCGCCATCAAGTACGACTTTCTTGCCTCCGAAACCCGTCCGGACATAAGCCTTATCCCGCGTCGACCGGACATAGAGCGACGAAATAATGATGCCGATGACAACTATCGCCATTACGATGACGCCAGCGATAATGCCCAGAGACAAGAACTCCATATTCAGCCCCTCTTGATGTCGACGTTGCATAATTCCTGAGGTGCAGGAATAGCTTGGAAGAGACCATCGAAACCGTCCACGATGATGACGGACGCACCAGTCTCGATCTGATATCCTGGCGCCGCCTGTGCGCGAAGGATGTGGAAGTTGTCGTACATGTCCTTCACGCGCACCATCCCAGGCTGCCCCTGGTCGAGCGGGCCAATTGTGACCACTCCCACGAGACCGATGAAACCGGTCTGGCTGATGGCGTTGGTTTCGTCGCGCGGCATGATCCTGGCGATACCGCGGCTAAGCCATCGTGTTGCCGGGATGGCAAAGATCAGCGCCAGAGGTCCGGCCGCCAACGTGGGGAGAGGCCCGGCAAAGCCGGCCGCCACCATCTGAATGAAGAACCCCATGACGGCGAAAGCCGAAAGCAGAAGCACGGCCAGCACCAGGATCGGCACGCCTCCAGCGTTCAGCCAAGACATCCAACCGCCGAGCAGTCCGCCTTCATGATCGCCTGGC
Organism: Pleomorphomonas sp.; assembly: GCA_029976075.1. Taxonomy (GTDB): domain Bacteria; phylum Pseudomonadota; class Alphaproteobacteria; order Rhizobiales; family Pleomorphomonadaceae; genus Pleomorphomonas. The sequence continues at coordinate 13,230 of JARKNW010000020.1, read as the reverse complement.
CCATGATGACCAAGCCCGTCGTCCAGCAATCCGGATGCCGACACGCCAAGCAGCATGGACACGAGCTCGATGAACCCTAAACCAGCCACAACCAGAAGCGCTTCCCAGAAAACTTCCGTGCCGGGCTGAATGATCGAGTCCATCAGCGCCGCCCCTCGCGGAACACTCTGAGGCGGGCCTCGATTGCGTCTTCGCGCTGCATCTTGCCCAGTTCTTCGATTTCAGGCGAACCCAAGACCGGTTTGGCCGGAACACCGGTCACTCTCTCCACGGCCGCTAGCGCTGCGGCCAGGCGCTGGTCGTTGCGTTGGGAAGGAGTGGCGGGAGAAATCGCCCGTTCGGCCCGCTGCGCGTCCTCGAGGCGCTTCATTGCGTCAGCGCGAGCAGAGGCAATGCTACGTAGCGTCGCCTCTGCTTCGGCGATTTCACCAGCGTTGTCAGCGATCGCCTTATCGATGGCATTTCGCTGCGCTTCCAGGTCGATCTGCACCCCGGTCGCAGCGCGTGCGAGATCCTCGCGTCCCTTGGCAAGCCCTGTCTTGATCTTGTCGTCCAGATCGCTGATCTCGGCGTCGAGATCCTCGGCCTTGGCCTTCAGGCGATGACCTGACGCAATGGCCACGCCAAGGACCCCACGCGCCTCCTCGGTGATCTTGTCAATCTCCCGTAGCGCCTGCTGAGCAACAGCAATCGGGTTGGAGTTCTCTGCCGTATCGACTGCGGTGTTGATCACTCCGGCGATGACACGCCCGAGACGGGCCAGGATACCTTCGTTGGACATTGTGATCTCTTTCTGGCTCTTGGGACTGACTTGAACTCCGATCAAAATATTGATCGACGTCCGATCGAAGCAGAGACGAGCCTCGGCGAAGTCGTCCCAACCACCGCGATATCCATCCACGGAATATGCGACGTTAACCCGTCCCTTGACGGTGGATACGCTGACGCTATCGGGGCCCTTTAGGGAAAACAGCTTTGAATCCAGTGGGATATCGTCGATGACAGATCCTTCGGCACGCCGACTTCGATCGCGCAAGGCCAAAGTGGCCATGCGCGAGGGCAACCCGGTTCGAGCGCGGATCTCCTCATAGGCCTCCTCATGAAGAGCGACGAGATTAGCGCCCGTCGTTCCATCGAGGATCTGCATTGCCTGCCGATATGCCTCCCGCGTCTCGTAGAGCGCCTCACGGCTTTCAGGAGACGGCGATAGAACGAGAACCATTGAGGATTGCAGCTTTGCGAGCATGCATCATACAATAAGTCACTTCTTTAGTGCTTTCAAGGTTGCACCCTTCGCCTTTCGACGTAGAGGTTGAAGCGTGCCATTTAGCTCGGCCCCGATCCGGCGCGCGACGGGCCAATCCCTATCCGTCGCCTGGGTGTCGCGCCGGCTCGCCTAGCTCGACCTGTTCGCGATAGATGCCGTCCGTGTCGCTCGAAGGGCTTCATTCAACTGCGCATTTTCCCACCTCGCCGCGAAACGCCTCCGGAGCACTTGACAGCTTTCGGCCACAATCCCTTAATGTCAGATGTCAGACCAATTTGCCGAGCAATGACTCGAAAGACCAAGTGGCGGACCGATGGCGGGTGACCTGTCTTCCCTGGAAAGAATCCCGCGTGTCGACCGGGTCCGTAGCGTCATGGATGCGCTTGCCGAGCATATCGATCGCGCCGGCATGAAACCTGGCGACAAGCTGCCGACCGAACGCGAGCTTTCGCTGGCGCTGGGTGTCGGGCGATCCACGGTTCGCGAAGTGATCCGGCAGTTACAAGCGCTCGGCGTGGCCGAGCCGCGCGTCGGATCCGGCACCTTCCTCATCAGAACGATCTCGCCAGGCACAGTCCACGTGCCGCTGTCGCTGGACATGTCGCACCTCAGAGACGCGCTGCTTCAGACGCTCGAAGTGCGGCGTGGCATCGAAGTGGAAGCATCGGCGGTGGCAGCTCTCAAACACACGTCCGACGATGTTCCGCTGATGGAAGCGACGCTCGCCGAGATGGAGCGTGTTCATCTCGACAAGGGAACAGCCGGCCGGGAAGACCTGGCGTTTCACCTCTCTATCTACGACGCCACTCACAACCCGCTGTTCCCTCGTCTTCTCGAGCAAATGCGCGAGACTTTCGAGAGTTTCTTCGACCAACCATTCGACCGCCCGGATTTCGCCCGGCGGTCCTTCCCGTTCCATCGCGAACTGTTCGAGGCGATCGTCGCCCGCAACGTCGTCATGGCACGCGAGAAGACCTACTCGATCCTCGAGATTGTCGAGGAAGACATCAAGGACATGTCCAGATGAATGAGGAAGCCGACCCGATCAGGCGCGCCAGCCTGATCGTTGCCCATGATGAGGTGAACGCCTACGACGCCGTCGTGCCACCGATCGCCCAGACGTCGCTGTTCACCTTCTCGTCCTACGACGAGATGAATCAGACCTACATGGGCAAGAAGACCCGGCCAACCTACAGCCGCGGCCTCAATCCGACGGTCCGCCATTTCGAGGACATGATAGCGCGCCTTGAAGGTGGCGAAGATGCCATCGGCTTTGCATCTGGCATGGCGGCCATTTCCTCGACGGTCATGACGTTCGTCAGGCCCGGCGACAAGCTGCTTTGCGTTCGTCACGTCTATCCGGACGCCTATCGCCTGTTTGAAATCCTGCTGAAGCAGTATGGCGTCAACACCGTCTATGTCGATGGTCGCGACGAGGCGGCGGTGGCGAGAGAGCTGCCCGGCGCCGCCCTGTTCTATCTCGAAAGCCCGACCAGTTGGTCGATGGATGCGCTCGATGTGGCGTCGCTTGCGGCGCTCGCCCGCAAGCACGGCGTCGTCACGGCGATCGACAACAGCTGGGCATCGCCTGTCTTCCAGCAGCCGCTGTCGCTCGGCGTCGATCTGGTTCTGCACTCGGCCTCAAAGTACATCGGCGGCCATTCGGACGTGGTCGCAGGCGTGGTCACCGGCTCGAAGGCGCTTGTCGGCAAAGTCCGCTCGACAACCTATCCCTACCTCGGCGGCAAGCTGTCGCCGTTCGATGCCTGGCTGCTGATCCGCGGCCTCAGGACATTGCCGGCCCGCATGAAGGCGCATGAAGCGGCGGCGCTCTACGTGGCTCGCAAGCTCGCAGCCCACCCGCTCGTCGAGAATGTGCTGCACCCCGGCCTCGGCAACACGCTGCCGCCGGGCCTCTCCGGCACGTCGGGATTGTTCTCGTTCACCTTCACCGAAGGGGTCGACATTCCGAAGTTCGCCGACCAGCTCAAGCTGTTCAAGCTCGGGGTCAGTTGGGGTGGCCACGAGAGCCTCGTCGTTCCGGCAACCGTCGTTCACAACCAGGCAGCGGGGCCGAACTCCGCGGTCGACTTCGGCATCAGTCCGCGCGTGGTGCGCCTGCATGTCGGCCTCGAAGGCGCGGAAGCGCTCTGGGCCGACCTCGGCGGTGCCATCGACGCCGCTCGTTTGTAGGAGGACGCAAGCCTCCATCAAAAATCTCCGGCTTGGAGGGGCCGGCTGGGGCATCGGAGCAAATTAAAAAACATCAGGGGCACCGATGCCCGATCGGCCGGGGAACCGGCCGGACAACGGAAAGACCGCACGGCGGGGCCTCCAGTACCCCGCCTCATGTGGCAACCAAGGAAAGGGGAACTTTCATGAATAAGATCCTGGCTATTGCGTCGCTTTCGACGCTGCTCATGGCCGGCACGGCCTTTGCCGACACGACGCTGAAGCTCGTCGAAGTCATAACCAGCCCCGAGCGGACCGAAACGCTGAAGGGTATCGTCAAGACGTTCGAAGACGCCAATCCCGGCACGAAGGTCGAAATCATCTCTCTGCCTTGGGGGCAGGCGTTCGAGAAGTTCGCGACCATGGTGTCGGCCGGCGAGACGCCGGATGTCGTCGAGATGCCCGACAACTGGGTGGCACTTTATTCCAACAACGGCGCGCTCGAGAGCCTTGAGCCCTACCTCGCCAAGTGGGAGCACACGGCCGGCCTGACGCCGCGGACACTGGAGATGGGGCGGCTGACCAAGAACACCGTCTACCAGCTGCCTTACGGCTTCTATCTGCGGGCCATGTTCTACAACAAGAAGCTGCTCGCCGAAGCAGGCGTTGCCGAGCCGCCGAAGACGCTCGACGAGTTCCGTGCCGCCTCCGAGAAGGTGTCGAAACTTCCGGGCAAGTATGGCTACTGCCTGCGCGGCGGCCCCGGCGGGCTCAACGGCTGGGTGATGTTCGCCGCCTCGATGGCCGGCAACAACACCTTCTTCAAGGCTGACGGAACCTCGACCTTCGCGGATCCGGGTTGGGCCAAGGGCATCAAGTACGTCATCGACCTCTACAAGGATGGCCTTGCTCCCAAGGACAGCATCAACTGGGGCTTCAACGAAGTGGTCGGGGGCTTCTATTCGGGCACTTGCGCCTTCCTCGATCAGGATCCGGACGCCCTGATCTCAATCGCCGAACGCATGAAGCCGGAAGACTATGGCGTCGCCCCCTTCCCGAAGGGCCCCGACGGCAAGGCTTTCCCGACCATCGGCTATGGCGGTTGGTCGATGTTCGCCAACTCCGAGCACAAGGACCTAGCCTGGAAGCTGATCGCCACGCTCGACAGCCCGGAGGGGAACATTGCCTGGAACAAGCGCATCGGCGCCTTGCCGATCCACAAGGCAGCCGAGAACGATCCGTTCTATGCCGGGGATCAGTTCAAGGGCTGGTTCGCGGAGCTCGCCGATCCAAACGTCACCCCGACGGTGATGCCGACGCATCTCGAGGAGTTCGCCTTCTTCAAGGACTCGCTGGTGATCAAGACCAGTCAGCAGGCGCTTCTCGGAGAGATCTCGCCTGACGATCTCGCCAAGCAGTGGGCCGACTACCTGACGGCCGCGCAGCAGAAGTTCCTCGCCGCCAAGTGATGAAGCGTCAGAGCGTCTGCCGATCGGAGTGACCAGTCGGCAGGCGCTCGCTCAAAGCTTGGACCTCCGGCGACACACGCGCCGGAGGTCGACGCGACATGTCGCCCCCATGTTCCGGCGGCAATCGAGCCCTCGTGCCTTCCGCACATCGAGCGCCGAGCCGCGAACCTATGCGAGTTTTTGTCCCATGACCTCCCTCTCCGCGGCAGCGCCACCCAACGGCGACCGCCGAACGGCGAAGCAAAGGATTGTCGCGCGTCTGGAGCCCTGGCTCTATTCGGCTCCTGTGCTGATCCTGATCGTCGCCATCATGCTGGTGCCGCTGGCGCTCGGCATTTCCTACGCGTTCCGGGACATCCGGTTGCTCAACCCGTTCAGTGGCGCCTTCGTCGGCGTCAAGCACTTCCGGGAACTCGCCAGCGATGGCGCCTTTCGTGGGGCGCTGGTCAACACGCTCTGGTGGACGTTCAGCTCGGTCATCCTGCAGTTCTTTTTCGGATTGATCCTCGCCTTGCTGCTCAACCAGCCATTCAAGGGACGAGGGCTGGCGCAGGCACTCTGCTTCCTCCCGTGGGCGGTTCCGAGCTTCCTGTCCGGCCTCGACTGGGCGTGGATGTTCAATCCGGTCGTCGGTCCCATTCCGCATTGGCTCTACGCGCTGGGCATCCTTTCGGAACCTCGCAACATCCTGTCCGATCCGGAAACGGCCATGTGGGGACCGGTCGTCGCCAACGTCTGGTGGGGGATTCCATTCTTTGCCATCACGATGCTCGCCGCGCTGCAGGCGATCCCCAAGGATCTCTATGAAGCCGCCGAGATAGATGGTGCCGGGCCGTTCGAAAGGTTCCGCTCGATCACGGTGCCTTTCCTCGCGCCGACGATGGCCATTTCCATCCTGCTCCGCACCGTGTGGATCGCCAACTTCGCTGACCTCATCATCGTCATGACCAACGGCGGGCCGGCCGATCGGACGCAGATCGTGGCGAGCTACATCTTCACCCAAGCCTTCCGCCGCCTCGACTTCGGTTACGCATCGGCGATCGCCCTGGTGTTGCTGGTGTTGCTGCTTGCCTACTCGATGTTGATCGTGGCCTTGCGCCAAACCATGTTGTCGAGGCATTGACCGATGACCAGAAAGCGCATTGTTCTCACCGTGCTGCATCGGCTGGCCGTCCTTGCCTATGTGGCCTTTGCCTTGTTCCCCTTGTTCTGGCTGCTGAAGGTGTCGGTGACGCCCACCAGCCTGCTCTATACCGAGGGCATAAGGCTGTGGCCATCGCATGCGAGCCTCGAACACTATGTGTTCGTGTTGACCCACTCGAGCTTCCCGACCTTCTTCTTCAACTCAACCATCGTCTCCGCGTCGACGGCGGTGATCGTCACCATCGTCTCCTCCCTCGCCGGCTATGCCATGTCGCGCTTCGTCTTCCGGGGCAAATACTGGATCGTCGGCCTGCTCTTGCTGACCCAGATGTTCCCTCTGGTCATGCTGATCGCGCCGATGTTCAAGATGTTGTCGCCGCTCGGGCTGACCAACAGCCTCACTGGCCTCGTCATCGTCTACGTCGCCTTCAACGTGCCCTTCGCCACCTTCCTGATGCAGTCCTTCTTCGACGGCATTCCGAAGGATCTCGAAGACGCGGCGATGATCGACGGCGCCACACGGTTCACTGCGTTCCGGCAGATCATACTGCCGCTGACGTTGCCCGGCATCGCCGCGACGCTCGGCTTTGTCTTCACCGCGGCGTGGAGCGAGCTGCTGTTCGCGCTGATGCTGATCTCCGGTGACAAGGCGACCACCTTCCCGGTGGGGCTGCTGTCCTTCGTCTCCAAGTTCTCCGTCGACTTCGGGCAGATGATGGCCGCCGGCGTGCTGGCGCTGATCCCGGCCTGCCTGTTCTTCCTCTTGATCCAGCGCTATCTCGTGCAGGGCCTGACGGCCGGCGCGGTGAAGGGCTGAGGAGCATTTCCATGGCTTCCATCACCATCCAGTCGATCACCAAGACCTTCGGAGCGGTTCCCGTCCTGCATGACATCGACCTGTCGATCGGCGACGGCGAGTTCGTCGTGCTGGTCGGCCCATCGGGCTGCGGCAAATCGACGCTGCTGCGCATGATCGCCGGGCTCGAGGACATCACCGCCGGCGAGATCCGCATCGGCGATCGCCGCATCAACGAAGTCGCCCCCAAGGATCGGGACATCGCCATGGTGTTCCAGTCCTATGCGCTCTATCCGCACATGACGGTCGCCGACAACATGAGCTACAGCTTGAAGCTCAGGAAGACGACCAAGGAAAAGATCGCCGAAGCGATCGGTGCGGCGGCCGGCAAGCTAGGGCTCGATCCACTCCTGGAGCGCCGCCCCAAGGCGCTGTCCGGCGGCCAGCGCCAGCGCGTCGCCATGGGACGGGCGATCGTCCGTCATCCCAAGGCCTTCCTGTTCGACGAGCCGCTCAGTAACCTCGACGCCCGGTTGCGCGAGCAGATGCGCGCCGAGATCAAGCGGCTGCACAAGTCGATCGGCGCCACGTCGGTCTATGTCACGCACGACCAGATCGAAGCGATGACGCTGGCCGACCGCATCGTCGCCATGCACGGCGGCATCATCCAGCAGGTCGGCAATCCTCTCGACCTCTACGACCGTCCGGCCAACCTGTTCGTTGCGGGATTCATTGGCTCACCGGCCATGAACTTCGTCGAGGGCCATTGCCGCGCCGGGACCATCGAAACCGACGACGGCAGCAAGATTGCCCCTCCGGAGGGCGTCCGTCTCTCCGAAGGGCAGGCTGTGACCGTCGGCATTCGACCCGAGCACGTGCGGATCGTTGCCGGCCCGGAAGACGGCAGCTACACGGCGCGCGTCGATCTCGTCGAGCCGACCGGTTTCGGCACTATAGTACACGTCCACCTGCTCGGGCAGGATCTCAAGATCTACACGTTGGAGCGGGGCATCGCGGAAGTCGGCCAGCCGATGCACATCGCTCTCGATGGCCACCGGCTGCACGTGTTCGACCGCGAGACCACAAATCGCATTGGCTGATCCGAGCCTCGTATCCGTTCATACTGCTCGCGACGGAAATCGGGATCTTGCAACGGCCGGGGTCAAGCGACTCCGGCCGCGTGCGCCTTTGCGAAATCTCCACCTTGTCGCGCCCCAGTCTCACAATCCTGCCATTCTCACCTGAAACGAAAGGCTATCGGCCTTGTCGCCGGTAATTCCCCAACATTTCGTACGCCGCTCAAATTTATTACGCGCGTAAAATTTCTATGTTGACATGCGACAACATTCCGTGATGTGTTGGCCTCGCCGAGACGAAGGCCAACCTCCGTCGAGGCGTGTTCGCCGCAAAGCCCGTATCAGGGCGCAACGGGTGACGTTTCGCCAAGTGTGCGGACCGTCTCGCCCGACAGTTCAACAACGGCCGACATGTCTCCTGATCCCGAGGACGGGTCCGGAGCGGCGGCCATGTGGGAGGAACAAGATGACCATTCGTTCGCTTGCTCGCCTGGCTCTCGCCGGCTCCGCCTTCGCTTTCCTGGCCACGTCGGCCATGGCCGACGGCATCGGCGCTTCGCTGCTCACCCAGCAGCATCCGTTCTACATTGAGCTGGCCGACGCCATGAAGGCCGAAGCCACCGCCAAGAACGTCAAGCTCGAGGTGGCGATCGCCAACCAGGACCTCAACAAGCAGCTCGCCGACGTCGAGGACTTCATCGTCAAGGGCGTCGACGTCATCGTGCTGTCGCCGGTCGACAGCAAGGGCGTCAAGGCGGTGATCGAGAAGGCCCAGAAGGCCGGCATCAAGGTGATCACCGTCGACGTACCCGCCAACGGCGTGAAGGTCACGTCCTACATCGGCACCGACAACTACACCGGTGGCGTCAAGGCTGGCGAACTGATGGCCAAGGAGCTCGGTGACAAGGGCAAGGTGGCGATCATCGACTATCCGACCGTGCAGTCGGTCGTGAACCGCATCGACGGCTTCAAGAAGTCGATCGGTGAGCACAAGGACATCCAGATCGTCGCCCAGCAGACCGGCATCACCCGCGCCGAGGCGCTGGCCGCTGCCCAGAACATGCTGCAGGCCAATCCCGACATCCAGGGCATCTTCGGCTTCGGCGACGACGCCGCGCTGGCTGCCGCCGTGGCGGTGAAGTCGGCCGGCCTCGAGAACCAGGTCAAGGTGATCGGCTTCGACGGCATGGAAGAGGCCCGCAAGGCCGTTGATACCAACCCGGTGATGGTCGGCGTCATCCAGCAGTTCCCTGGCGAGATGGGCAAGCGCGCCGTCGATACGGCCATCGACGTCATCGCCGGCAAGGAAGTGCCTGCCGAGCAGCCGATCGAGCCGGGCGTCTACACCCGCAAGTGACCTGAACCAAAGAACGCGGGACCGCATCCGCCGAAAAGTCGATAGACTTTTGAGAAACGACGGCGGCATGAGAGCAAGGGTCCGTCCCGTCCGATCGACTCTTGATCGGCAGCGGTTCCGCGTCTTCCCTCCCTCGGCCGGTCCGGCATTCGTCCCGGCCGAGGCTTTCTGCGTCGGATAAGGAGGCGGGCATGCCGGCCGCGACCAGCGACGTCATCCTCAAGATCAACAACGTATCCAAACTGTTCGGCCCGGTCGCCGCGCTGAAGAACATGCACCTCGAGGTGCGTGCCGGCCGCGTTCATACGCTGCTGGGCGAGAATGGCGCAGGCAAATCGACGCTGATGAAAATCCTGGCCGGCATCTACGGCGCCACGGCCGGTGAAGTCGAGTTCTGCGGCGCCCCCTACAAGCCGCAGAATCCTCAGGAAGCCGCCGCGCGTGGCCTGACCATCGTCTTCCAGGAACTCAGCCTCTGCAACAACATGACGGTGGCCGAAAACATCCTGGCAACGCGGGAGCCCTCCGTTTACGGCTTCATCAACGATCAGGCGCTCGAGCGTCGTGCTGCCGAGATCGTTCGTGACCTTGGCTTACCGGTCGACGTGACCGAAAAGGTAGGCCATCTCTCCATGGCCCAGCGCCAACTCGTGGAGATCGCCAAGGGATTGTCGATCCCGAACCCGCGCCTGGTCATTCTCGATGAGCCGACCTCGTCGCTGACCGATGCAGAGACGGAAATCCTGTTCTCGATCATCGGCCGTCTCAAGGCCCAAGGCGTCGCCATCATCTACATCTCGCACCGCATGGAAGAAATCATGCGGCTCTCCGATGACATTACCGTCATCCGTGACGGTGAATACATCGCAACGCGCCAACGCGAGAATGTCACCATTGACGAGCTGATCGCCATGATGGTCGGTCGGCAGATGAACGAGATCTACCCGCCACGTCTGTCCGCCGCCCCGGCGACAAGCGAGGCACCGATCCTGTCCGTCCAGGGGTTCAGTCGCGAGGGCGAGTTCGAGAATGTCGCCTTCGAGGTGCGAAAGGGCGAGATTCTCGGCTTCTTTGGCCTGATCGGTTCCGGCCGTTCGGAGATGATGAACGCGCTGTTCGGCATGAAAGCCGCCTCCGGCAGCATCTGCATCGACGGTGAGCCGGCGACCATTACCTCGCCGGTCGACGCCATCAGCCGCCGTATCGCCTTCGTGACCGAAAACCGCAAGGAAGAAGGGCTTGTCCTTGCCCACAGCGTCGAGTGGAACATCTCGATGGCGGCGCTCCGCCGCTTTGCAGCGGCGCTCGGCTTCATGCGCAAGCACGAGGAGCACAAGGCCGCGGCAAGCGAAGTGAACCGGCTGACCATCAAGACGGCATCGGTCGACACGCCGGTTGGCTCGCTTTCGGGGGGCAACCAGCAAAAAGCCGTGCTCGCCAAGTGGCTGCTGACCCAACCACGCATTCTGATCCTCGACGAGCCGACGCGCGGCGTCGACGTCGGGGCCAAGTTCGAAATCTACAAGATCATCCGCCAGCTGGCGGCCGAGGGTACCGCAATCCTGCTGGTCTCCTCCGAGCTGCCGGAAGTCCTCGGGATGAGCGATCGGCTCGTCGTCATGCACGAGGGCCGGCTCAGCGCCACACTGCCCGGCGGCGCTACCCCCGAAACGGTCATGGCCCACGCGACAGGTATCACGTCATGAGCGATGAGAAACACGTAAGCTCCGCCCCGAAGCCCTATGCCAAGCTGCTTCGGCAGTACGGCGGCATCCTGGTCTCCCTTATTATCCTCTGCATCATCTTCTCGGTGATGAACCCACGCTTCATGACGGTTGCCAACTTCATGAACGTGCTGCAGCAGATCGCGGTGATCGCCATCGCTGCCTTCGGCATGACCTGGGTCATCCTGCTCGGAGAGATCGACCTTTCCATCGGCTCGATCATCGCCGTCGCCGGCATGGCCGCCGCTCAGGCCTTCCTTGCCGGCTTCGGTTTCATGCCGACACTTATCGTGACGCTCCTGGCGGGCGCAGCCATGGGTCTTGCCAACGGCGTGCTCACCGCCAAGCTCGGCCTGCCGTCATTCATCGTGACGGTGGCGACCATGGGCATCTTCCGTGGCCTCGTCAGCCTGCCGACCAATGGCGCCCCGGCGATGATCGAGGATCCGACCTGGATCGCCATCGGCGCCAACAGCTTCGTGGGCCTGCCGATCATCATCTGGATCGTGGTGGTGCTGTTCGCCTTCAACCACGTGCTACTCTCGAAGACTACCTTCGGTCGCCGCGCCTATCTCACCGGCGGCAACCGCGAAGCTGCCGTCTATTCGGGCATCAAGGTCGACCGGGTGAAGATCACCATCTTCATGATCTCCGGCATCATGGCGGCAATCTCCGGCATTCTCCTGTCGTCGCGTCTCTATTCGGCACAGACCAATGCCGGCACCAGTTATGAGCTCGATGCCATCGCGGCCGCGGTTCTCGGAGGCACCAGTCTTTCGGGCGGCGTCGGCACCATGATCGGCACGCTCATCGGCGCCCTGATCATCGGCATCATGAACAACGGCATGAACATGCTGTCCGTTCCCTACTTCTATCAGTTGATCGTCAAGGGCTTGGTCATTCTGCTGGCCGTCTGGCTCGACGTTCGTTCCAAGCGGGCCAAGCAATAATGCGTCAGAATAAGGTTCTCACCATCGGCGAGGTGCTGGTGGAGATCGTCGCGACCGAACGCGGCGACGGCTTTCGCGAACCGGTCAAGCTGATCGGTCCCTTCCCTTCCGGCGCGCCAGCGATCTTCATCGATCAGGTCGGCAAGCTCGGTCAGGCGGCAGCCATCATCTCGCGGGTCGGTGCCGATGACTTTGGGCATGTCAATCTCGAGAGGCTGAAGCGCGACGGTGTCGACGTCTCGGGCATCGAGGTCGATCCGCTCGGTACCACCGGCAGCGCCTTCGTGCGTTACCGCGAAGACGGCAGCCGCGCCTTCGTCTTCAACATCCGCCATAGCGCCTGCGGCACCATCGATCTCAAGGGCCCCGCTGCCACGCTTGCCGAGACTTGCACCCACATGCATGTGATGGGATCGTCGCTCTACGCGCCGAGCGTGGTCGACGCCGTGCTGACGGCGACGAGATCGATCAAGGCAAAGGGGGGCACGGTGTCATTCGACCCCAACCTCCGCGCTGAAATCCTGAACAGTCCAGGCATGCGCGAGGCCCTCGCCGTCGTGCTGGGCGAGACGGACCTCTTCCTGCCGAGCGGCGAAGAGTTATTCCTGTTCTCTCCGGCCAACAGCGAGAAGGAGGCGATCGCCAACCTCCTCAAGGGCGGCGTCAAGGCGGTCGTCCTGAAGCGAGGCGCGGCCGGTGCCAGCTATTTCGACGCCAACGGTGAAATCAGTCTGCCTGGTTTCCGAGTGAACGAAGTCGATCCCACCGGTGCCGGCGACTGCTTCGGCGCAACCTTCGTGACCTTCTGGCTGGCTGGCGCCGCCCCCGAGACGGCGCTCCGCTACGCCAATGCGGCCGGAGCCAAGGCCGTTACCCGATCGGGTCCGATGGAAGGCGCGTCGACACGTGCCGAACTCGATGCGCTGATCGTCGAACAAAGGAGCTGAGCCATGACCAGAAACCCGTTGAGCGACATTTCCACGTGGCGCTTCCGCACGTCGGGCCTGCGCGGCATTCCGTCGATCTGCTCGGCTCATCCGGTGGTGATCGAAGCGGCGAGGCGTCACGCCGCACGCCTCGGCCTGCCGGTGCTGATCGAAGCCACCTGCACCCAGGTCAACCAGGACGGCGGCTAGACCGGCATGACGCCGGCCGACTTCCGCGACTTCGTGGAAAAGATCGCCAAGGCCGTCGGCTTCCCCTTCGAGAAGGTCATCCTGGGTGGCGACCATCTCGGTCCCAACCCCTGGAAGAAACTGCCCGCCCGTGAGGCCAT
>JARKNW010000172.1 GCA_029976075.1 Pleomorphomonas sp. | reverse complement strand
TTTGCGGTGGTCATTGCGTTGGCGTATGTCATGGCCCGGCGCATCTACCGCACGCTTGGCGGAGAGCCGGAGGAAGCCGCGCGTCTGGCCGGGGCCATCGCCAACGGCGATCTGACCCAGCGCATCGAAAGCACCGGCGCGGCCGGCAGCCTGATGGAATCGATCAAGCAGATGCAAGGCAACCTGCACACGATCATCGGCCACATCCAGGAGAACGCCGGCAAGGTGGGCGAAGCCTCGACCAGCCTGTCCGGGCAGATGGAGCAGATCAACCAGGCGGCCAAGCATGCGGCCGATGCCGTTTCCTCGACCGCTGCCGCGATCGAGGAACTGGCCGTGAGCGTGGACCACATCTCGCAGAGTTCGCGCGAAACCGAAACCAACGCCACGCACGCGACACAACTGGCACAGGAAGGTCAGGGCCTGGTGCAGCAGGCCAGCGCCGAGATCCAGCGTGCCGCCGGACAGGTCGATGAAGCCACCGGACTCATCGGCGGCCTCGTCGAGCGTTCACGCGAGATCGGGGGCATTGCCCGCGTCATCAAGGAAATTGCCGACCAGACCAACCTGTTGGCACTCAACGCGGCCATCGAAGCGGCGCGAGCCGGCGAACAGGGGCGCGGATTTGCCGTCGTTGCCGACGAAGTCCGCAAACTGGCCGAACGCACCGGGCAGGCGACAGATCAGATCACCGGAATGATCCAGGCCATTCACCAGGACACCACGCGAGTGGTCGACGGCATGGGCACCGTCGGTCCGCAGGTGGCGGTTGGGGTGGACATGGCCAAGAAGGCGGGGGATGCGTTGCGGCAGATCAACGACGCGACGATGGTCGCGCTGAACAACGTCAGCGATGTGGCGGCGGCAACCAGCGAACAAAGCCAGGCCAGCGGCAGCGTGGCGCGCAACGTCGAGCAGATTTCCAGCATGCTCGAGGAATCGGCGCAATCGGTGCATGCGGCCAACGACAACGTTCTGATTCTTGAGAAACTGGCCGAGGATCTGCGCCAGTCCGTGGCGCGCTTCAAGGTGTAGCGGAGCGGCAACAAGGCAGAAGTGCATGATGCGAAACCCCGGCACCAGCCGGGGTTT
>JARKNW010000171.1 GCA_029976075.1 Pleomorphomonas sp. | reverse complement strand
GTGCGGAGCTTGAAGGTGAACGAGCGGTCGGCATAGATGGTGAAGAGCACCGGGATCGGCATGCCCTTTTCCATACCCTGCGTCTGCGCGTTGAACGCCTTGCAGAATTCCATGATGTTGAGGCCGCGCTGACCGAGCGCGGGGCCGATCGGGGGCGACGGGGTCGCCGAACCGGCCGCCACCTGAAGCTTCAGGTAGCCGGTGATTTTCTTCGCCATTTTCTTCTCCTCGTCGGCAGCCCCGGCAACGCCGGTTCACCTTCAGGTTCGTGGTCGGAGGACCGTGTCCCGGCGGCGATGGCCGGGGCCCCTCTCCCACGGGGTGGGTGCCGACCAGCACGCCGGTCGGCGGACGCGACACCGGTAACCGGCGCCGCAAACTCTCGCGTCAGACCTTCTCGACCTGACCGTATTCCAGCTCGACCGGCGTGGCGCGACCGAAGATTGACACCGCCACCTTGAGACGGCTGCGCTCCTCGTCCACCTCTTCCACGAGGCCGGAGAAGGAGGCGAACGGACCGTCCGAAACCTTGACCTGCTCACCGATCTCGAAGCTGACGGACGGCTTGGGCCGCTCGACGCCAACCTCGACCTGGTTCATGATCCGCTCGGCCTCGCGGTCGGGGATGGGAACCGGCTTGTTGTCGGAGCCCAGGAAACCCGTCACCTTCGGCGTGTTCTTGATGAGGTGATAGGCCTCGTCGGTCATGTCCATGCGCACCAGGACATAACCGGGGAAAAACTTGCGCTCGGCCGAGACCTTGCGGCCGCGGCGAACTTCCGTGATGCTCTCGGTCGGCACCAGAACCTGCTCGAAGAGGTGCGCGAGACCGCGCTGCTGCGCCTGCTCCTTGATGGAGTCGGCCACCTTCTTCTCGAAGTTCGAGTAGGCGTGCACAATATACCAGCGTTTTGCCATGTCGATGCTCCCTCGGCGGTCGTTCGTCAGCCGCTGAGGCCGAGCAGCAACCCGACACCCCAGTTCATGATCATGTCGGCGACCAGGAAGAAGATCGCCGCGAGGATCGCCATGATGAAGACCATGGTCGTCGTGATCGCCGTCTCCCGGCGGGTCGGCCAAGTGACCTTGCTGGCCTCGGTCCGAACCTGCTGAAGAAACTCAAGGGGGCTAGTCTTGGCCATACATCCACTCCTGACGGTCGGGCGCGCGGAACGTCAGCTCCGCGCGCCACGAGATAGGAACCGTTATCTATAGCGTTCGGCAGGTCCACGCAAGAGGGAAATGGCAGGGGCAGCAGGGCTCGAACCCGCGACCTGCGGTTTTGGAGACCGCCGCTCTACCAACTGAGCTATACCCCTAGACTTCCGCTCGCGGACGCCAGTCCGTTCGCTTATAGCCGAACCGGCCTCAGGATCAAGCACCAAAAGCGCGGTGCGTCCTTCTCACCGATTCTTGCCGGCGGAGCAAGCCCCGCACGGCAATTTCTTTTTCCCCCGAATGGCTTGGCTGTGGATCAGTCCAGAAACCCGGGAGTTCCGGCGGCCCTGGCCGCCGGAAAAGGCTTCATTACTCGACGATGGCGGCGACGACGCCGGCGCCGACGGTACGGCCGCCTTCACGGATAGCGAAGCGCAGCTTCTCTTCCATGGCGATCGGAACGATCAGCTGGACGTTCATCGTCACGTTGTCGCCCGGCATCACCATCTCGACGCCTTCGTTCAGCGTCACCACGCCGGTCACGTCCGTCGTGCGGAAGTAGAACTGCGGGCGGTAGTTGGTGAAGAACGGCGTGTGACGGCCACCCTC
>JARKNW010000162.1 GCA_029976075.1 Pleomorphomonas sp. | reverse complement strand
CATGCGTGCATTGAAGATCGACGGTTCGGGTTTGAGCTCGTTTCACGAGGTATCCGAGCCTGTAGCCGGAGTTGGGGAGGTATTGGTTGCTGTGAAGCACGTCGGGCTTTGCGGCAGCGACCTCAACACGTTTGCCGGTCTCAATCCGCTGGTGAGCCTGCCGCGCATTCCCGGCCACGAGATCGGGGCTGAGATCGTCTGCACCGGGGCGGACGTGCCGGCCGAGTACGCGCCGGGCAAGCGGGTGATCGTGGTGCCGTACACGGCCTGCGGCAAATGCTCGTCCTGCCGCAAGGGCCGCGTCAACGCCTGCCGCTACAACCGGACGCTGGGCGTCCAGCAGGAAGGCGGCCTTGCCGAGAAGATCGTGCTTCCCTACGGCAAGCTGATCCTCAACGACAGCCTGGCGCCGCGCCATCTGGCGCTGGTCGAGCCGCTGTCGGTGGGCTTTCACGCGGTGAGCCGTGGCCGGGTCGAGGCGGGTGACCGTGTGGTGGTGATCGGCTGCGGCATGATCGGCATGGGCGCGGTGGCCGGCGCGGTGGCGCGTGGTGCCGAGGTGATCGCCGTCGATCTCGGCGACAAGACGGCGATGGCGCTGAAGTACGGCGCCAAGCATGCCATCGACGCCGGCAAGGACGACGTGGTGGCGCGGGTGAACGAGCTGACCGGCGGCGACGGCGCCGACGTGGTGATCGAGGCGGTGGGCCTGCCGGCCACCTTCACCCAGGCCGTCGATCTCGCCTGCTTTGCCGGGCGCATCGTCTACATCGGCTACTCCAAGGCGCCGGTCACCTACGACACCAAGTATTTCAACATGAAGGAGCTGGACATCCACGGCTCCCGCAACGCCACCAGCGACGACTTCAAGGCGGTGATCGCCTATCTCGAGGGGCTCGACCATTCCCCCGATGACCTGATCTCCAAGGTGTTCGCCTTCAAGGATGCCGACAAGGCGCTGCCCTACTGGGCCGGGGCACGCGCCTCGACGCTGAAGATCCTGATCGAGTGTTGAGGGCGAGGAATCCATCATGAACCGCATCGACGCAACCGCCCTCAAGGGACGCTCCCGGCCGAGAGCCCGTATCCTGCAATGGGGCGAAGGCAACTTCCTGCGCGCCTTCGTCGACTGGAAGATCGACCGCATGAACGAGGCCGGCGGCCTCGACTGGGGCGTCGTCGTCGTCCGTCCGATCGCCGAGGGCAACCCGCACTGGCTGAACGAACAGGACGGGCTCTACACCGTGCTGTCGCGCGGCGTCACTGAGGATGGCGCCAAGGTGTCGGACGCCCGCGTCGTCGGCTCGGTTCTGAAGGAGATCGGCGCCCACCAGCACTGGGACGAGGTACTGGCGCTCGCCCGCAACCCGGAGATCACCGTCGTCATCTCCAACACCACCGATGCCGGCATCGCCTACGTGCCGACGGTGAAGTACGAGGATGCGCCGCAGGCCTCGTTCCCCGGCAAGATGACGCGGCTGTTGCACGAGCGCTGGAAGGCGTTCGGCGGCAAGCCTGAGGCCGGCTGGCAGATGATCGCCTGCGAGCTGATCGACCACAACGGCGACGAACTCCGCCGCATCGTGCTGCGGCACGCCGAGGAATGGAACCTCGAGCCGGCCTTCATCGCCTGGGTGAAGGAGGCCAACGCCTTCTACAACACGCTGGTCGACCGCATCGTGCCGGGCTACCCCCGCGCCGACGCCGAGGTGATCGAAGCCGAGCTCGGCTACACCGACCGGTTCATGACCACCGGCGAGCTGTTCCACTTCTTCGTCATCGAGCAGAAGCCCGGGCAGCCGGAGCTGCGCCTGCCGCTGGCCACCCACGATCCCGACACCGTCGTCGTTCCCGATGCCACGCCCTACAAGGCGCGCAAGGTGGCGATCCTCAACGGCGCCCACACCGCGCTCTGCGCCTTGAGCCTGATCTCCGGCGTTGCGACGGTGGGCGAGGCGGTGACCACCAAGGTGGGGGCGAAGTTCCTCGACCGGCTGCTCAACGAGGAGGTCATTCCCTTCCTGACGCTGCCCAGGGACGAGCTGCAGGCGTTCGCCGACGCGGTGCTGAGGCGCTTTGCCAATCCCTATATCCGCCACCTCTGGTACGACATCTCGCTGAACGGCCTCGTCAAGTACCAGACGCGCGATCTCGACCGTCTGACGGCCTACATCGACCGTCACGGCAAGCCGGCACCCTTGATGACGCTGGCGCTTGCCTCCTGGCTCGTCTTCTACCTCGGCCGCTTCAAGGGCGCGGAGGCCTACCCGCCGCGCGACGCCGCCGAGATCATCGCCAAGGTGAAGGCGATCGGCGCGCTCGACGACGGCACGGACAAGGGCCGCGAGGCGATGGTGGCTGCCTATCTCAAGGAGACTGCCTTCTGGGGCAAGTCGATCGACACGCCTGAGCTTCGGGCCGCCGTCATCGCCGACTTCGCAGAGCTCACCGCCGAGCCGATGAGCTTTACGCGTCTGGGCAAGCTGGTCGACGCCCGCTGATCGAGACCACCTGACGGAGCGATCCTCCGTCCCCATATGCCACAGACGGCCGGCGCCTTCCCCGCGCCGGCTCCCTTGCCTCAGACCTCAGGACGAGAGCCATGCCGCGCGTTCTCAAGATCCATCCCGATGACAGCGTCGCCGTCGCCCTCGAACCGCTTAAGAAGGGCGCCGACATCGCCGCCTTCGGTCTCACGCTTCTCGACGACGTGCCGCAGGCGCACAAGTTCGCGCTGAAGGACATCGCCGCCGGCGACAAGGTGATCAAGTATGGCGCGGTGATCGGTCTCGCCCGCGAGGCCATTGCCAAGGGAGCACATGTCCACGTCCACAATCTCAAGACGGCGCTCGGCGACATCCTCGACTATCAATACGTCGGCAACGTCGCGGCGCGGCCGCAGAACGGCGGCCCTGTCCCAACCATCTCGGCCTACGAGCGCGTCAATGGCGACATCGGCATTCGCAACGATCTCTGGATCGTGCCGCTGGTCGGCTGCATCAATGGCCTCGCCGACAACATCGCCAAGGCGGTGGAGAAGGAAGGGATGCTGCCCGAGGGGTCCAAGGTCACCGTGCTCAGCCATCCCTACGGCTGTTCGCAGCTCGGCGACGACCTCGCCAATACGCGCGGCATCCTGCAGAACTATGTCGCCCATCCCAACGCCGGCGGCGTGCTGGTGCTCGGCCTTGGCTGCGAGAACAACACCAGGGCCTACTTCAGGGAGGGCCTGGAGCTGCCCGACCCCGACCGCGTCCGCTTCCTGACCAGTCAGGAGGCCGGTGACGAGATGGCCGAGGCGCTGACCATCTGTCGCGAACTCACCGCAAAGATGAAGGGTGACAAGCGCACCGCGGTGGGTGCCGATCGCCTGAGGATCGGCCTCAAGTGCGGCGGCTCGGACGGCTTCTCGGGCATCACCGCCAACCCGCTGCTTGGTGCCTTCTCCGACTGGCTGACCGGCATCGGCGGCACCACCGTGCTGACCGAGGTGCCGGAGATGTTCGGCGCCGAACAGCTCCTCATGGAGCGGTCGGAGAGCCGCGAGGTGTTCGACAAGACGGTGGCCTTGATCAACGACTTCAAGCGCTACTATGTCGACAACAACCAGCCGATCTACGAGAACCCGTCGCCGGGCAACAAGGCGGGCGGCATCTCGACGCTGGAGGAGAAGTCGCTCGGCTGCACCCAGAAGGCCGGCCTTTCCACCGTGCGCGACGTGATCGGCTACACCGGCAAGATCACCAAGCCCGGCCTCAACCTCTTGTCGGCACCGGGCAACGATGGCGTCGCCGTCACCGCGCTCGCCGCGTCGGGTTGCCACATGGTGCTGTTCACCACCGGTCGCGGCACGCCGCTCGGCGGTGTCGTGCCGACCATGAAGATCGCCACCAACAGCGACCTTGCCAGCCGCAAGCCGCACTGGATCGACTTCGACGCCGGCCCCATCGCCACCGGCGAGACCACCGTC
>JARKNW010000160.1 GCA_029976075.1 Pleomorphomonas sp. | reverse complement strand
GACGACGTCGCCCCTCTGCCGCAGTCCGAAACGAAAACGGCCGGGTTTCCGCCATGGAACCCGGCCGTCTGATATTGGAATGCGTTCCGCCCGCTCAGCGCGGCAGGACGGTGGAGCCCATCAGGAACTCGTCGATGGCGCGCGCCGCCTGACGGCCCTCGCGGATCGCCCACACGACGAGGCTCTGGCCACGCCGCATGTCGCCAGCCGCGAACACCTTGTCGACCGAGGTGCGATAGTTGGCCTCAGTCGCCTTGACGTTGCCACGACCATCCTTCTCGACGCCAAGATCGTTGATCATGCCCTCGTGCACCGGGTGCACGAAGCCCATGGCGAACAGCACGAGGTCGGCATCGAGGCTGAATTCCGAGCCGGGGATCGGCTGGAACTTGGCATCGACCTTGACGCAGTTGACCTTGTTGACGACGCCGTTCTGCCCCTCGAAGGAGACAGCGGTGACACCGAACAGGCGCTCGGCTCCCTCTTCATGGCTCGACGAAGTCCGAAGCTTCAGCGGCCAGTTCGGCCAGGTCAGAAGCTTGTCTTCCTTCTCTGGCGGCTTCGGCATGATCTCGAGCTGGACGACGCTGGTCGCACCCTGGCGGTTCGAGGTACCGATGCAGTCGGACCCGGTATCGCCGCCGCCGATGACGACGACCCGCTTGCCGAGCGCCGAAATCGGATCAACGGAGCCGAGCGGCTCGCCACCGACGCGACGGTTCTGCTGTGGCAGGAACTCCATGGCGAAGTGAACGCCGCGAAGCTCACGACCGGGGACCGGCAGGTCGCGCGACTTTTCCGAGCCACCGGCCAAAAGAACGGCATCATACTCGGCCTTGAGGTCTTCGATCTTCACGGTAACGCCGACGTGGGCATTGAAGTGGAAGACGACACCCTCGGACACCATCTGCTGTACCCGACGCTCGACGATGTGCTTGTCGAGCTTGAAGTCGGGGATGCCATAGCGGAGAAGACCGCCGGCGCGGG
Organism: Pleomorphomonas sp.; assembly: GCA_029976075.1. Lineage (GTDB taxonomy): Bacteria > Pseudomonadota > Alphaproteobacteria > Rhizobiales > Pleomorphomonadaceae > Pleomorphomonas. Next base: position 32,796 of record JARKNW010000160.1, on the reverse strand, counting down.
CGTTCTTCTCATAGACATGCACGTCGTGGCCGGCGCGGACCAGCTGTTGCGCGGCGGCAAGGCCGGCCGGGCCAGACCCGATCACCGCCACCTTCTTGCCGGTCTTGACCTTGGCGATCTCCGGCTGCACGCGGCCATCCTTCCAGGCCCGCTCGGCAATCGTGTATTCGATCTGCTTGATCGTCACCGGAGTATCGAACAGGTTCAGCGTGCAGGCCGCCTCGCAGGGAGCCGGGCAGACGCGACCGGTGAATTCCGGGAAGTTGTTGGTCGAGTGGAGATTGCGCGCCGCCGTCTCCCAGTCGCCGTTGTAAACGAGGTCGTTCCAGTCGGGGATCTGGTTGTTCACCGGGCAGCCGCGATGGCAGTAGGGCACGCCGCACTCCATGCAGCGGGCACCCTGGGTCTGCATGTCGCTTTCCAGCGGCGGCACGGTGAATTCGTTGTAGTGGCGGACGCGGTCCTCCACCTTCTGATACTGGAGCTCCTGACGCTCGAACTCGAGGAAGCCGGTAGCCTTGCCCATCTTTCACTCCGTCTAGTCTAGTGTGGGTCCACTCGCTGATCGCGGGCGCTTCCTTTGGCGCCACTCGCGAGGAGAAAGACCCTTTCCTGTCTCGGTGGGACGGGACGGCCCAGCGGGCCGCCCCTCTCGGTTACTCGGCGGCGATGCGGCTTGCCGCCATGGCTTCCAGCGCCTTGCGATACTCGGTCGGCATCACCTTGATGAACTTGCCGCGCCAGGCAGCCCAGTCGTCAAGGATCGCCTTGGCACGCGGCGAACCGGTCCAGGCATGGTGCCGTTCGATCAGCGCCTTCAGGCGTTCGCAGTCGTGGCGCGTCATGTCGCCGCGAACATCGACCTTGCCATCGGCCCCGACCGGCAACGCCAGTTCGTCCTCGACCATCTCCTCGAACTCGACCATCGACATGTTGCAGCGCTTGCTGAAGCTGCCGTCCTCATCGAGCACGTAGGCAATGCCGCCGGACATGCCCGCCGCGAAGTTGCGACCCGTGCTTCCGAGCACGACGACGATACCGCCGGTCATGTACTCGCAGCCATGATCGCCCACGCCCTCGACGACGGCGATGGCGCCGGAGTTGCGCACCGCGAAGCGCTCGCCGGCCACACCGCGGAAGTAGCACTCGCCGGCGATGGCGCCGTAAAGCACGGTGTTGCCGACGATGATCGACTTCTCCGGCACGATCCGCGATTTCGGATTCGGGCGGACGACGAGGCGAGCGCCGCTGAGGCCCTTGCCGACGTAGTCGTTGCCGTCGCCGACCAGATCGAGCGTCAGGCCATGGGCACCCCAGGCACCGAACGACTGACCGGCGGTGCCATTCAGCGTCACGCGGATGGTGTCGTCCGGCAAGCCGGCATGACCGTAGCGCTTGGCAATCTCGCCCGAGAGCATGGCGCCCACCGAACGATTGACGTTGATGACCGCCGTCTCGATCTTCACCGGCTTGCCGCTTTCGAGGGCCGGCATCGCCTCGGCGATCAGCTTCCGGTCGAGGATGTCGTCGATCGGGTGCTTCTGCACCGTGGTGTGGCGCATCTCGGCCGGGTCCGCCTTCGGCAGATGGAACAGGCGAGTAAAGTCGAGGCCCTTGGCCTTCCAGTGCTCGATGCCCGCCTGCTTGTCGAGAATGTCGGTACGACCGGTGATCTCCTCGAGCTTGCGGAAGCCGAGAGCGGCAAGGTGACGGCGAACCTCTTCGGCAACGAAGAAGAAGTAGTTGATCACGTGTTCCGGCTGGCCGACGAAGCGCTTCCTCAGCACCGGGTCCTGGGTGGCGATGCCAACCGGGCAGGTGTTGAGATGGCACTTGCGCATCATCAGGCAGCCCGAGGCGATCAGCGGCGCGGTGGCGAAGCCAAAGCCATCGGCACCGAGCAGCGCCCCGACCACCACGTCGCGGCCGGTGCGGACACCGCCGTCGACCTGCAGTTCGACACGGCTGCGAAGGCCGTTGATCACCAGTGTCTGCTGCGTCTCGGCAAGACCGATCTCCCACGGCGAACCCGCGTGCTTGATGGAGGTCAGCGGCGAAGCGCCGGTGCCGCCCTCGAAGCCCGAGATGGTGATGTGATCGGCGCGCGCCTTGGCAACGCCGGCGGCAACCGTACCGACGCCCACCTCGGAGACGAGCTTCACCGAAACCTCGCCGGTCGGGTTGACGTTCTTCAGGTCGAAGATCAGCTGGGCCAGATCCTCGATCGAGTAGATGTCATGGTGCGGCGGCGGCGAGATGAGCTGCACGCCGGGGGTGGCGTGACGCACCTTGCCGATGATGGCATCGACCTTGTGGCCGGGCAGCTGGCCGCCTTCGCCGGGCTTGGCACCCTGCGCCATCTTGATCTGCATCTGGTCGGAGTTGACCAGATATTCGGTGGTGACGCCGAACCGGCCCGAAGCGACCTGCTTGATCGCCGACCGCAGGCTGTCGCCCGACGGCAGCGGCTTGAAGCGATCGGCTTCCTCGCCGCCCTCGCCGGTGTTCGAGCGTCCGCCGATCCGGTTCATGGCAATGGCGAGGTTGGTATGCGCCTCGCGGCTGATCGAGCCATAGCTCATGGCGCCGGTGGCGAACCTCCGGACGATATCCTTAGCCGGTTCAACTTCCTCGAGCGGCACCGGCGTCCGACCGATCTCCTCGGCGGACTTGATGCGGAACAGGCCGCGAATGGTCATCGCCTGCTCGCTCTGGGCGTTGATCGCCTCCGAGAACTCCTTCTGGAACTGCTCGAAGGAGTTGGCCCGCACGGCGTGTTGCAGACCGGCGATGACGCCGGCTGTCCAGACATGTGCCTCGCCGCGCATGCGCTGGGCATACTCGCCGCCGACATCCAGCATGGTGGCGAGCGTCGGGTCACCTCCGAAGGCGCGGGCGTGGCGTGCCACCGTTTCCTTGGCGATCTGGTCGAGACCGACGCCCTCGATACGGGTCGCCGTGCCAAAGAAATACTTCTGCACGAAGCGTGACGACAGACCGACGGCGTCGAAGATCTGGGCGCCGCAATAGGACTGATAGGTCGAGATGCCCATCTTCGACATGATCTTCAGGAGACCCTTGCCGATCGACTTGATATAGCTGTAGACGATCTTGTGCTCGTCCAGCCCCTTGGGCAGCTTGTCCTTCATGGCGATCAGCGTATCGAATGCGAGATACGGGTTGATCGCCTCGGCGCCGTAACCGGCGAGACAGGCGAAGTGATGCACCTCGCGCGGCTCGCCCGATTCCACCACCAGACCGGCGCGGGTCCGAAGCCCCTTGCGGATGAGGTGATGGTGCACGGCCGCCGTGGCGAGCAGCGCCGGAATGCCGATGCGCTCGCTGCCGACCATGCGGTCCGAGAGAATGATGATGTTGTAGACCTGACCGGCCGCCGACATGCGCACCGCCGCCTCGGCCTGGATGCAGATGGCCTCTAGGGCCGGCCGCATGCCGGAGGGACCGTTGGCCGCCGGATAGGTGATGTCGATGGTGATGGTCTTGAAGCCGGACTCCTCGACGTTCTCGATCGACCGGATCTTCTCGAGATCCTCGTTGGTCAGGATCGGCTGACGCACCTCGAGCCGCTTGTGCGCGTTATCGCCGCCGCGATCGAACAGGTTCGGGCGCGGACCGATGAACGACACGAGGCTCATCACCAGCTCTTCGCGGATCGGGTCGATCGGCGGGTTGGTCACCTGGGCGAAGTTCTGCTTGAAGTAGGTGTAGAGCAGCTTCGACTTGGACGACAGCACCGAAATCGGCGTGTCGGTGCCCATCGAGCCGGTGGCTTCCTGGCCGGTGACGGCCATCGGCGCCATCAGCACCCGGAGGTCTTCCTGGCTGTAGCCGAAGGCCTGCTGCAGGTCGAGAAGGTTCTCGGCCGACTTGGGCGCGCGGGCACGCACCGCCGGCAGGTCCTCTAGGACCATCTGGGTGTCGTCGATCCACTCGGCATAGGGCTGCGCCGTCGAGATCGTCTTCTTGATCTCGTCGTCGGAGATGATGCGCCCCTCAACAAGGTCGATCAGCAGCATCTTGCCCGGCTGCAGGCGCCACTTCTGGACGATCTTCTCCTCGGGAATCGGCAGGGTGCCGCTCTCGGAGGCGAGAATGACGCGATCGTCGTCGGTCACCACATAGCGGGCCGGACGCAGGCCGTTGCGGTCGAGTGTGGCGCCGATCTGCCGGCCGTCGGTGAAGGCGACGGCCGCCGGGCCATCCCACGGCTCCATGATGGCGGCATGATACTCATAGAAAGCCTTGCGCTCGGCATCCATGCTCTCGTTGCCGGCCCAGGCCTCGGGGATGAGCGTCATCACCGCGTGCGGCAGCGAGTAGCCGCCGCGCAGCAGGAACTCCAGCGCGTTGTCGAAGCAGGCGGTGTCGGACTGGCCCTCGTAGGAGATCGGCCAGATCTTCTCGATGTCCTCGCCGAACATGGCACTGGTGGTGGTCGCCTGGCGGGCATACATCCAGTTGACGTTGCCGCGCAGCGTGTTGATCTCGCCGTTGTGGGCGACCATGCGATAGGGGTGGGCCAGCTTCCAGGACGGGAAGGTGTTGGTCGAGAAGCGCTGGTGGACGAGCGCCAGCGCCGACTCGAACCGGGGATCCGAGAGATCGGGATAGTAGCGCTTGACCTGATAGCTCAGGAACATGCCCTTGTAGACGACGGTGCGCGAGGAGAAGGACACCACATAGAAGGCGTCCTGGTTGCGCTTGGTGGCACCGTTCCAGTCGGCTTCGTAGACGTCGCCCGACAGCACCTTGCGGGCGATGTAGAGCCGGCGCTCCAGCGTCTCCTGATCCGACGTGCCGGGCAACATGACGAACAGTTGCCGATGCACCGGCTCGGTGGCCCTGACGCCGTCGGAGAGAGCGGAGTTGTCGACCGGCACGTTGCGCCAGCCCAGGATGGCGAGCCCCTCGCCCTTTACCGAGCGCTCGACGATTTCGACGGCGCGGGTCCGTTCGGCCTCGTCCTGCGGCAGGAAGAACTGGGCAACGCCGTAGCGGCCGGCATCCGGCAGTTCGAAGCCGAGCTTCATACACTCTTCGGCGAAGAAGCGGTGGGGGATCTGCACCAGAATGCCGGCACCGTCACCCATCAAGGGATCGGCGCCCACGGCGCCGCGATGCTCGAGGTTCTCGAGCACATAGAGCGCATCGGTCACGGTCTGGTGGCTCTTGCGGCCCTTGATGTCGGCGACAAAGCCGACGCCGCAGGCGTCGTGCTCGTGCGCGGCACTGTAGAGGCCCTCCGCCCCGGCTTTTGCCCTGACGTCGGCAATATCGGCGGGCGTGCGCGTGGCGCTCGTTGCGGCATTCGGCACGGCAGGCACGAGGTGCGGCATCGGTTCGTCGAGCGTCTTCATGGCGAAGTCCTCATCAATATGCGGCGGACATGCGGCCCGCCGAAGGGTGTCTCTTCCGAACGCATCCGCGCGAGGGGCGGGTTGTCCTTATATACCCGCTTGTGATCCCTCTGTGGATCGCTCGTCCTTGTTGGCGATGCCGTCCGACGGTTGCCGGACGACGCGACAGCGATGGCCGTCGCCCTCATCCCGTCAAACCGGAACAAGGAGACAGCCTCGATAGCCGTTTCGCCAGATGATCCCGAAGCTCACTCCTCCCCCGGAACCCTTCGTTTCGCGCTTTGCACCGGTTGCCTCTGCGAGGCAAGCAAAAACCGCGAACCCTCGGAATTCGGGAAAACGCGCTGGCCGTCCTTTCCTCCGAAAAGTCGACCCGAGCCCCCAGATCCGCCCACTTGGAACCAAACTATCGCGGTCCCGAATGCGCGATGCGTTATTTGCATAACCCTATCGTCCCGTCAACCATCCTGACCCATTATTTTGGGGGCGAAATCCGGATTGACGTCGGCATGAACGGCCTGCATGGGTGGTGCGCAAACTCGGCGGCTGTCGCCCGAGACGGACAAGGCTAAACTTAGCTCCATGTACTTTGCCAGCGACAACTGGGCCGGCGCTTCGGCGCAAGTGGCCAATGCCCTCCTGAATGCCGGAAACGGCTCCGTTCCCGCCTATGGCGCCGACGACCAGACGCGCGTTGCCGTCGACTGGTTCTCGGAAGTTTTCGAGCATGACGTCTCCGTCTTCTTCGTTGCCACCGGCACGGCAGCCAACTCGCTGTCGCTCGCCTCAGTGATGAAGCCGGCTGGCATCGTGCTCTGCCATGACGTGGCACACATCGCCTGCGACGAAGCCGGTGCCCCGGAGTTCCTGTCGGGCGGCCGCCTCGTCACCATGCCCGGCGCCCGCGGCAAGCTGACACCCGATGCGCTGGAAGCCGCGATCGGTCGCTATTTCCCGGCTGCCGTCCACCACGGCCGCCCGGTCGCCGTCTCGCTCAGCCAGCCGACCGAATGGGGTACCGTCTATACGGTGGAGGAAGTGACCGCGCTCGCCGCCGTCGCCCACGCCTACGGCCTCAAGGTGCACATGGACGGCGCACGCCTTGCCAACGCCCTCGCCTACCTCGGTTGCCAGCCCGCCGACATCACCTGGAAAGCCGGCGTCGACGTCCTCTCCTTCGGCGGCACCAAGAATGGCTGCTGGTGCGCGGAGGCCGTCGTCTTCTTCAACTCGAAGAAGGCCGAGGATTTCGGCTATATCCGCAAGCGCTCCGCCCAGCTGTTCTCCAAGAGCCGCTTCGTCGCCGCCCAGTTCCAGGGCTACTTCGACCGCGGTCATTGGCTGGACAATGCCTTCCATGCCAACACCATGGCCAAGCGCCTCGCCACAGGCATCAGCCAGCTCGCCACCGCCCGCATTCTGTGGGAACCGGAGGCCAACGAAGTCTTCGCCATCTGGCCGAAGCAGGTCAGTGCCCGCCTCAAGGCGGCTGGTGCCCAGTTCTACGAGTGGAATCCCGACGGCCTCGGCGACAGCGAGAAGCCGCGTGACGACGAAGACCTCGTCCGTCTCGTCACCTCGTTTGCCACCGCCGCCCACGAGGTCGATCATTTCCTGAAGGCGCTCGGCAAGTAAGCAGCACCGCCATCGCGATCATGCGAAAAGGGCGCCCCTTTCGGGACGCCCTTTTACTATTGCCGGTCAGGCGAGCGGAGCGGTCCCCGCTCGCCATTGAGATTGGATCAGTTGAGGGTCGCTTCGATCTGCGGGGCCTCACCCTTGCCGATCGGAATGGTGCGCGCCCGCTTGCTTTCGGGAATGTCACGCACGAGATCGACGTGCAGGAGGCCGTGTTCAAGCGAGGCGCCCTTCACCTCGACATGATCGGCAAGCTGGAAGCGTCGTTCGAAGGCACGTGCGGCGATGCCGCGATAGAGCATCTCGCGACCGTTGTCCTCAGCCTCGGGCTTCTTCTCACCCTTGACCATCAACGTGGCCTCGCGCGCCTCGATCGTCAGCTCTTCCTCGGAAAAGCCCGCGACGGCGATGGTGATGCGATAGGCATTCTCGCCGGTACGCTCGATGTTGTAGGGCGGATAGGACTGGGCCGACGCGTCGCTGGCCGACACCTGGTCGAGCAGCGAGAACAGGCGATCAAAGCCGATGGTCGAACGATAGAGCGGAGAGAGGTCGTAATTACGCATGATGTCCTCCAGTTGAGCGACAGTCTTCAGTTGGCCGACCGGCTTTCTGTTCCCCTCTCCGAGGCGGAACGTCCGGTCGCCGCGAACCCCCATCCGGGGCGTCCGCGTTCATTGATTTGGGAGGGCAAAAACACTTTTCAAGAGGGGGACGACACCGCTTTCGACGCCTTCCGGCAATGGCGCCTGACGCTGCCTCCATGCTAGAAACGGCGTAGCGGCGACAGCCTATCGTCGCCGGGGAGCGCCCATGGATCTTCTCGAGCTTGCCGAAAATCCGATTCCCGTCGGTTGCCGGGTGGAGATGATATCCACGTCCGACGGCGTTCGCCTGCGCACCGCCCGCTGGCCGGCCCTGCCCGGGGAAAAGAAGGGCACGGTGTGCCTGTTTCCTGGTTGGTCCGAGACGATCGAGAAGTATTTTCACGTCGTCGAGCGCCTGAGAAAGCGCGGCTTTGCCGTGGCGATCATGGAGTGGCGCGGCCAAGGCGGATCGACCCGGCTCACCGATGATTCGGCCAAGGGGCACGTGCGCTCGTTCCGCCATTATCTACGCGACATCGAGGCCTTCAGGCGCAAGGTCGTTCTGCCCGATTGCCCCCCGCCCTATTTTGCGCTGGGACACTCGATGGGCGGCGGCATCCTTCTCTCAGCCGGGCGCTTCCTCGCACCTACGTTCGAACGGCTGGTTCTGACGGCCCCCATGCTCGGCCTTCCCCACAAGGCGACCACGCCAGGTTTCCGGCGACTGCTGCTGCGCTTTGCCGTCTATTGCGGAGCCGCCCCCCGCTACATTCCCGGCCAGCGGCGACGGGCAAGCAAGGCGCGCACCTTCGAGCGCAACCCGCTGACATCCGATCCCGACCGCTATCGCGTCAACGAAGCTATCTGCGCCGCCCAGCCGATCTACCGGCTTGCCGCACCGACACTCGGCTGGGTGTCGGCGGCGACGCGCATGTTCGACCGCCTTGCCGCGCCCGACCTCGCCGACAAGGTGGTCGGACCGGTGATGCTGGTCAGCTCCGGGGCCGACACGGTGGTGAGCCGCCTCGCCATCGAGACTATGGCGAGACGGTTGCGCAACCCGGCCTACGTGCTGATCCACGGCGCACGCCATGAAGTCCTGATGGAGCGCGAGGTCTACGCCGCCCAGTTCTGGGCGGCCTTCGATGCGTTTATCCCGGGATCTTCTGAGTAGGCTTCAGCCGAGCAGCTTCAACACCTGTTCGTGCAGGCGCGGATCGCCACTGACCACCACGCGACCGCCATCGACGGCACTGCCGCCAGTCCAGGAAGTGACCACCCCACCGGCGCCCTCGATCACCGGGATAAGGGCCGTGATGTCGTAAGGCTGCAAGCCCGCCTCGATGACGAGGTCGATCTGGCCGGCGGCCACCATGCAATAGGCATAGCAATCGGCGCTGTAGCGGACGAGCTTCGCCTGACGCTCGATCGAAAGATAGGCCTCCCGCTCGGCATCGGAAAACGGCTTCAGCGATGTGGTGAACAGCGTCGCCTCGGAAAGGTCGCGGCATGCCCGCGTCCGTAGCACCCGCTCGCCCCCCGGTCCGCTGTAGACGGCGGACGCGCCGTCACCATAGAAGCGTTCGCCGGTAAACGGCTGAGACATCATGCCCTGGGTTGCCCGGCCACCGGACCGGAGACCGATCAGCGTGCCCCAGAGCGGAATGCCGGCAATGAACGAGCGCGTGCCGTCGACCGGATCGAGCACCCAGACCCGATCGCGATCGAGGCCGGCGTTTCCGAACTCCTCTCCAAGAATTCCGTGATCGGGATAGGTCGCCGTGATCAGCTCGCGCATCGCCATCTCGCCGGCCTTGTCGGCGATCGTGACCGGATCGAAAGCCCCCTTGAGCTTGTTCTCGACAGCGAGCGCAGTCCGGAAATGCGGCATGATCGCCGCCGAAGCCGCGTCGGCAAGCCGGTCAAAGAAGGCTTTGGAGATGGGTGTGATCTGCATGTCTGATATGTTCCCGCAAATAATAAGGCGAAGTGCAACGTTGCAACTGTGCCTTGACTGTCGTCTCAGGCCGTTGTTTTTATTTTTGGATTCAAAGAAATGCGCCTTTTCATTCTCTGACCGCCCCGATTGTCAGCGGCTTCATCCCCCACTAAAACGCGAGTCAAGCCGCAACCTTCTACCGCGAGGGGTTGACCAATAAGACGAAAGTCGGCATTTTAATGGGGTACAGCGCAGGCTTCTGTGCTGTCCGCCCTCCTTGGGCGTTTCCTCCCTAAGACTTGGGCCGCCGCTTATGCGACGGCCCCTTTTCTTTTGAGACTAGCCCGTAAGACAGGGCAGCGCCAGAGGCGCAACATCCGAAACGTTTCAAAGATTGGGGGGGAGCGCGATCGTCGGCCGGACGACCGGCACCGATCATTCCGCCGCGAAGCGACCGGGAGAGGGACAGACCACCTCGAGCGACAGCCTCATCAACCCGTCGATGAAGTCGGCCAGTTCGGCGCTGAGGCGTACGAAGCCGGCATGCGGTTCGAGCGTCCGTTCGTCCATGTAGAGCGACCGGTTGATTTCGATCTGCAGGGCGTGCAGCCCCTTGGCTGGCCGGCCGTAGTGTTCGGTGATGAAACCGCCGGCATAGGGCCGGTTGATCGCCACCTTGTAGCCGAGCGCCGAAAGCGCACCGGCGGCGTGGTCGATCAACGCCCGCGACGCTGAGGTTCCGTGGCGGTCGCCGAGCACGAAATCCGAACGCCCCTTGGCATCCTGCCCTCTCACCGACGACGGCATCGAATGACAGTCGACCAGCACGGCGCGGCCGAACCGCACGTGCGTCTGGGCCAGGAGACGCGTCAGCGCGGCATGATAGGGCTTGTACAGCGTTTCGATGCGGTCGAGCGCCGCCTCGACTGGCATCGTCCCGGCGTAGATCTCCTCGCTTTCGGAGATGACGCGCGGCACCGTTCCAAGCCCGCCGGCGACCCGGATGGAACGCACGTTGGCAAAGGCCGGCAGCCGGCCGTCGAACATGCGCGGGTCAAGCTCGTAAGGCTCGCGGTTGACGTCGAGATAGGCGCGCGGGAAATGCGCCCTGAGGAGGGGGGCGCCAGCGGTGACGACGTGCATGAACAGCTTGTCCACATGCGCATCTTCCGACAGGCGGATACGACGGCGATCCAGCCGGCTCGCGGCCAGGAAGTCCTCAGGGTAGGCAGCGCCCGAGTGTGGTGAGTTGAAGACGAAAGGATGAGTCTGCTCCACGGGGGACAGAATCTCGAAGGGCGGTTCCGAGCGGAAATCGGTGACGACGCGCATCCTTCTCCAGTCCGTAGAGCCGCTCGTTCGGCCCGTTGGCAGCCGAAAACAGGGCTTCTGCACTCCTGATTCTGGAATTTGCCCTGTTTTGCCAAACCTGTCCATTGCCTAGGTGGCTGATGAGTATTCAGACCTTCCGCGCGGATCGTGAAAGCAGGCTGCAATTTAGCCTGGCACCCCGCGCGTCCCTCCGAAATCCAAAAGTCAAATTCGCTCCACTACGGGGTTTGAACGCCCCCCTGAAAAGTTCTACACAGGGGAAAATAGCCCAAAACTCGGGCCGCTAACCACAAGTTTACCGTATCGGTGCTCTTGTGAGATAGTTGGATTATCGTGCGGCCCGACGCCGCTTCTCATCTGACCGGAACCGCAAATGAACCGTATTCTCCTGGCCGAAGACGACAACGACATGCGCCGTTTCCTGGCCAAGGCGCTCGCCAATGCCGGCTACGACGTTGTTTCCTACGACAATGGCCGGAGCGCCTACGAACGTCTGCGCGAAGAACCCTTCACGCTGCTTCTGACCGATATCGTGATGCCCGAGATGGACGGCATCGAGCTGGCTCGCCGGGCGACCGAGCTCGACCCCGACCTCAAGATCATGTTCATCACTGGCTTTGCGGCCGTGGCTCTCAACCCCGACAGCCAGGCGCCCAAGGATGCCAAGGTGCTGTCCAAGCCGTTCCATCTCAAGGATCTCGTGCGCGAGGTCGAGAAGATGTTGGCCGCCGCCTGAAGACAGGCGCAGTTTTCCACTGGAAATGGCTTCTTCGTCAAAGGGTTGAAGGGGAATTCGGAAAAGCGTCTTTAGCCCCTTGCGTGGGGAGGGAAAGGACGCTATATCCCCGCCCACGCCGCCGATGAGGTGGCCCCGCAAAAATGGAAACGGGCGTGTAGCTCAGCGGGAGAGCACTACGTTGACATCGTAGGGGTCACAGGTTCGATCCCTGTCACGCCCACCATCCGTTCCAGAGTTTCAATGAATTGGCGCTTCGGCGCCATTTTCGTTTTCACCGCGGCGCAAGCTTAAAGCCCTCCCGGCCAGTTACGCAGGTTGACCGGTTGCACGCGCTTGACGTCATCGCGGCCGGCCGATGCAGCGGCTTGGCCAAGGCTCCCGCGCATCGTTCTCACCATGAAGCGATCCGCACCAGTTCGCCACTTTTTCGATAACGTTGCGAACCAACGGATATTTTCTACAAAAATGGCGAGAACACGAACAATTATCACACTGTGAAAGTTGCCTAGATAGATCGCCACGCCGCCAGCCCAAGCAACCAGTTAATATTTAACTAGAAAAATTCTTTCTCTAAGCCATCGATGCTTTAGGGATATCCCCCACGAAGTCCATCTAGTTATAAATATAAGTAGCTAATACTTTCGACAATTCTTGATTAGCATAAAGAGGAACATTCGTTTTCCAAAAGACAAATACATGGAGAACGAAGCATATTATTAGACATTATAACTTCGTTAACCACTTTGAATCGAAATATTACGAGATCCAACGGAGTCGAGTCGCAAGAACGCCTCACTCTACCTGAAGTTGGACTTTTATTTGGCCGCAGGAGGAAGAGACGATCATGCATACGCAGTCACAGACGCCTCGAACACGGCGTTCAATAACCATTTCTACCCGCATCGCCCTTGGCTTTGCCGCTATTCTCGTAATCCTGGCGCTTACCGCCGGCATGTCCCTCAAAGGTTTGTCCAGCATTGGAAATGCCATCGGGACGCTGTTTTCCCAAATCGATGTCATTGACAAGGCCAACACGGTTCAGGCGAGTTTCCTGGAGTACCGGAGGGCCGCCAGAGAAGTGGTCTACACCTCGCTTCCCGATACCGAAGCGGCAGTCGTCGAGAAAGCCTCGGCCATGCGCGCCGCCCTCGACGGAAGCCTCAAGGCAACCCGAGACAACGAGCAGCTCGACCATCTCAGAGCCATGCAGTCCAGCTTCGAAAATTACGATGGCATGCTCGCCGAACTCATGAAGACCCGCGACGAGGTCAAACGCCTGACCGATGAAACGCTCAACCCGCTCGGCGTCTCGCTTCGGACCGATCTTGAAGCCGTCATCGAGGAAGCCGGGCAAGGCACGGTCGTCACGGCATCTTCGGAAAAGGCGCTGCGCTTCATTCTGACCGGCCGCATCTTCGCCACCAAGGCCACGGCCGGAACCGAGGCCGAAGCCGACAAGAATGCCGTCAAAGCCTTCGCGGAAGCCGATGCGGCCTTCAAGGAAGCCCTGACCGTCGCGCCGCCGGCCTTCGCAAATCGCCTCGGAGCCATTCGCGATCACGCCAAGCAATATGTCGACACACTCGACAAGGTTCTGGCGCTGTCGCGTGGGATGGAAGACCAGGCGGACAAGATGCGCACCGTCGTCGCCAAGCTTTCCGACGAGTTCACCGGCTTTCAGTCGGCCGTCCACGAGGACCAGGTGACCATCAGGTCCGATACCGAGGCGTCCGAGGCGTCGACCACGACCACGCTCTGGAGCTTTGCTGCCGGCGGCTTGCTGCTCGGCGTGCTGCTCTCCGTGCTGATCGGCCGCAGTCTGTCACGTCCCATCGTCTCGATCACCAAGGCCATGCAGCAGATATCGGGAGGAGATCTCAGCGTCGAAGTTCCCGGCCTCGGGCGTAGCGACGAAGTCGGCACGATGGCGGCCACGCTCAACGTGTTCAAGCAGAGCCTCGAGGAGAACCAGCGCATGCGCGCCGAGCAGGAGCGCACCAAGGCCGAGGCCGAGGCGCGTCGCCAAGTCGAAATGAAGGAAATGGCCGACGCCTTCGAGACGGCGGTCGGCGGCGTCGTCGAAATGGTCGTCGGCGCTTCGACACAGCTGCAGGCGGCAGCTCAGTCGATGTCGGCGGCGACCGAGGAAGTCTCCTCCCAGTCGGTCACCGTGGCAAGCGCAGCTGAGGAAGCGTCCACCAACGTCGAAACCGTCGCGGCGGCGGCCGAGGAACTGGCGGCCTCGATCGCCGAAATCAAGCGGCAGGCCGACGAGAGCACCGTTGTCGCCTCGAAGGCCAGCAAGGATGCCCAACTGACGGCAGCACGGGTGCGCGAGCTGGCCGAAAGCGCCAACCGCATCGGCGAGGTGGTCAACCTGATCGACAGCATAGCCAGCCAGACCAATCTCCTGGCCCTCAACGCCACCATCGAGGCGGCACGGGCGGGCGAGGCTGGCAAGGGCTTTGCGGTGGTTGCCGCCGAGGTGAAGCAGCTCGCGGATCAGACTTCCAAGGCAACGTCGCAGATCTCGAGCCAGATCGGCGAAATCCAGTCCTCCACGCAATCGTCGGCCGAGGCGATCGTCACCATCACCGGGGTGATCGAGCATCTCAACCGAATTGCTGCGTCGATCGCCACCGCCGTCGACCAGCAAGGCGCCGCGACCAGCGAGATTGCCCAGAACGTCAGCCAGGCCTCGATCGGCACTCACCAGGTGTCGCAGAACGTGGTCGGCATCACCCAGGCGGCAAGCGAGTCTTCGGGGGCTGCGACCCAGGTACTGGCCGCCGCCACCGATCTCGCACACCAGTCCGATACGCTGCGACGGGAAGTCGATACCTTCCTGTCCAACATTCGCACCGGCTGAGTGGGAGACGTTCCGTCATCGGCCGGCAGCGCATCAGCGGCTGGCCGGTGGCGGCAAGTTCCAGTCCCAGCGCATCGCGGCAAGGCGGAGCAGAATGGACAGCCCGCCACCGGCAATGGCCACCGGCACCGACGGCAGGTGGTAGTAATCGCCGATCGACACCATCAAGGCGCCGATCAACGCCGCCAGCGCATAGATTTCCTTGTGCAGCACCATGGGCGTCTGCGCCGCCAGAATATCGCGGCCGATGCCGCCACCGATCGCGGTGATCATGCCGAGCACGGCCGCCATCAGCGGCGACAGGCCGGCCTCCATCGCCTTGCGCGTGCCGACGACCACATAGAGCCCGAGCCCCAGGGCATCGAACACCGCCACCGGCGCGGCGAGCCGGGCAATCTGACGGTAGGCGAAAATGCAGCAGAAGCCGGCGGCGCAGGAAATGGCGAAGTAATGCCAGGTGGCAAAGGCCACTGGTGGCACGGCACCGATCACCACGTCGCGGATGATTCCGCCGAAGGTGGCCGCGACGAAGGCCAGGAAGACGATGCCGAACGGATCGAGCCGCCGTTCCACGGCGCGCGTACCGCCACTCAGGGCGAAGGCGAAGCAGCCGACGAAGTCGACCAGGGTGAGAAACATGACAGGCCTGCCGCTATTGCCGGACGAGCGAATGCCCGCGCCGGGACTCTTATCATAATCGAACTGGCCGCCTTCTCTCACGTCGGCGCGCCGGACGGAAGAGCGTCAACTTCCGCACTGGTCGTTGCGTGGAGCATGCCATACCGGCATGATCGGCCGCCGGCCTTCCACAAAGGCCCAGGAGGTTGCCATGCCCCGTTGTCGTCGCGTCCTGTCGCTTGCGGCGTTCGCCTTTGCCGTGATCGCGGGCGCCTCGGGCGTCCTCGCGTCACCAGCGCTGAAGCGCGGCATCAACTTCGAAGTCTGGCAGACCTGGACAGGACGCGATGCCTTCCTGGCCGCTGATTTCGATCGGACCAACTTTCCCGACTGGATGGCACGCGTCGATGACCGACAGCTTGCCCGTCTCAAGGCGGAAGGGTTCGATTTCGTCCGCCTCGACATCGATTCCGCCGCCCTCCTCTGGGCAGGCGACGACGGCGCCGGCCCGCTGATCGACCGCATCGTGGCGGCAACCAGACGCCTTCAGGCGCAGGGCTTCGCCGTGATCGTCGATCTTCACCTCCTGCCGGCCGACGACGATCGTCCCGAAGGGCTCGAGGACGTGCTCGGCACGAGCGACCACGCTCCGGCTCTATGGGATCGTTACCTTGGCCTCGTCACGCGCGTTGCCGCTCGCCTCGCCGCTCTGCCGCCCGATCTCACCCTTCTGGAACCGATCAACGAACCCAACCAGGACTGGAGCTCCCATCTTGTCCTCACCGATCGTTGGCCCAAGCAGCTCGCGGCCCTGAGAAACGCCGCCCGGACGGCCGCACCCACATTGACGCTGGTGCTGACCGGCGGGCGATCCGGCCTCATAGACGGCCTCATCCGCCTCGACCCCAAGCCATTCGCCGGTGATCCCAACATCATCTGGACCTTCCACTATTACGAGCCGATGGCAGTGAGCCATGCCGGGCGCCCCTGGGTCGACGACGCGTCGCGCTACCTCACGCATCTCCCCTATCCGGCCGCCCTCGCCGACGACGCCGCAAGCAAAAAACTGCTTCGCGACGCCAGGCAGCGGGTCGCCCAGGGCGTCGCCGACGCCCAACATCGTCAGGCTCTCGACACGGCGGTGATCGAGGCGCTCGACGACTACCGCGCCACCGATGCCGGACCGGCGACCATTGCCGCCGACTTCAAGCGAGTGAGCGACTGGGCAGCCGAGAACGGCGTTCCGGCCAGTCGGATCCTGCTCGGCGAGTTCGGCGTCTATCAGGGCGGCGCCGACCCGGCCGCGCGCCTTACTCTCATCGAGGCGACGCGCGCCGCCGCCGAGCGGCAGGGATTTGCCTGGGCGGTGTTCACCGCCGGCCTCACGACGCCCGGCGAAGCCTTCTCGGTGATCGGCGACGCCCGGACCCTGGTGCTTGAGCCGAAGGTGAAGGCAGCCCTTGGCCTTGCCGGGGATTAGTCAGTGACGGGCGACCCGCTCACCGACGAGCAGGAAAGCCACGGCCACGATGGTAAACACTGGCAACACCGACATGGCCAGCCATAGCCCGGTGTGGTCGGCGAGCGCCCCGATCACCCAGGGAATGATCAGAATGGAAAGACCGCTGGCCAGCGAGGCGCGCGCCGTTGCCAGCTCTCCGCACGGTCCGGCCGCGACGATCGCCTTGGTCAGCGTCAGGGGATATTGCAGCGCACATCCGAGCCCCAAGGCGAACAGGCCGATCACCGCGAGCGTCAGGCTCGGCGAGCCCCAGAACAGGAAGAAGGCAGGCACGGTCACGATCGCCGACAGATAGAGCGCCCGCGTTGCCGTGATCCGCGTCAGAACGAAGGCCGACGACAGGCGCCCCACCAGCATGCCCAGGGAAAAGGCGCCGGCGGTGATCGCGGCCGAAGCCACCGGCACGCCCTTGATTCTCGTCAGGAACTCCGTTGTCCACACCAGCACCGACTGCTCGACGCCGACGAAGGCGATGATGGTCAGCCAGTAGAACCAGTAGGCCACGGGCAAGCGCTCGCCGCCGCTCCTTCCGGCCTCGGTCGTAGCCTGGGGCGCCGCCGACGGCATGGGAACCCCACGCAGGAAAAGAAGAAGCAAGCCGGCGAGAACGACGCCCAGGAAGAGGGCCGCCCGCCAACCGAAACCGATGGCGACGAATAGCCCCACCGCCATGGCCGCCGTCAGCGAGGCGACATAGGAGATGCCGTTGGCCTCGCCGATCGCCACCGACCGGTTGGCGCCGTGCCAATCGGCAAGCACGGTTGGCGTGACGATCAGGACCAGGCAGCCGACAGACCCCATCACGAAACAGCCCAGGATGCTGACGGCCGGATGCGGCGCGACGATGATGGCCAGCGCCCCAAGCGCCATGCCCGAAAGACCCACCACGACCGACCAGAGGCGCCCGTATCGACGGGTCAGTCGTTCTCCGAACAGACCGCAGACGATCAACCCCGCCGCCACCGCCGCCGGATGCAGCGTCACCACACGGTAGCTGAGGTCGAACTCATCCTTCAGGAAGGGGATGATGTTCCCCTGGATGTTCAGGAAGAAGGTGAACTGGGCAAGCGACAGATAGGCGGCCCAGGTCAACCGATCGCGCCGAATGGCTGCCGGAACGGATGGGGATGTGGCTGTCATGGTATCCACATGAAGAAGGCGCCGTCCGCCACCGATGACGGCGGTCGGCACGACGCCTTTTGAAACGATACAGAACGCTATGCCTGCCCCGATTGCCTGTCAAGCGCAGAGAAGAGGCAAGGCCTCATCCGCCATGGCAATAATGCCCTGCGACGCAACGCCTTCCGGATACGCCGCCTCTTCCGAGAGAGAACGACGCAAAAGGGACGAAGCAGATACTCAGGCGCTGAAGGTCAATCGGCGCCGTCAGACCATGCCAAGCGCGTTCATGTAGAGTTCGAGGATGGCTTCCGCCTCCTGACGCTCGTCCGGATCCTGCTTGCGCAGCTTCAGGATGGCTCTGACCGCCTTGACGTCGTAGCCGCGGCCCTTGAGCTCCGCCATCACGTCCTTGATGTCGTCCTGGAGCGCGGCCTTCTCTTCCTCGAGGCGCTCGACGCGTTCGATGAACTGCCGCAGTTCACCCGCCGCGACGCCGCCCTGCGATTCTGCCGATTCCATGCTCATGGGATATCTGTCCTGCCGATCTTGTACATGTTTCGGACGGCCCTGCCGTCCGTGAGGGCGGCATGAAGTCCGAACTTCATGGGCCCGTCAACCGTTTTCGAAGGTCCGTTCACATGCTCGTTCTGTCGGTCCGCGAGCCGTAAAAGACGACCTCACGCATCGCCGGCCGCGCCGCGAGCGGTGCGATGACCTCGAAAATCGTCTTCGCCCAATGGGTTGCGCCGGCTTCGTCGGCGATATGGTCCTGCCGCACCTCGATGAGGAGATGGGCGAGGCCACGCGCCGTGCCGTGGTGATAGAGCGTGTCGTTTCTGAGCGCCCCGTCATAGGGCTCATTGTCGCCCACCATGAGCCCGCGCGCCCGGAAGGCGGCAAGCGCCGGCACCACCATGCGATCGTCGCGATCCCAGAGGATCGCCATGTCCCAGGGACGCGCAACACCCTTCCAGGCGGGCGTGAAGGAATGGATGGAAAGGATCGCCGGCACCACCCCGGTGTCGACCATCCGGTCGATCAGCCCGGTGATCGCCTGGTGATAGGGGCGGTGAAAGCGCTCGATGCGTCGCTGCCGCTCAACGGCATCGACGCCGGCATTGCCCGGCACGATCGCCCCATCCGAAAGGCGCATGACCAGCGTCGGGTCATCCTCGCCGCGATTGGCGTCGATCAGCAGGCGGGAAAAGCCGGTGAGCAGCGCCGGCGCGCCTGTGTAGGCGGCCAGACGATGAACAAGCCACTCGGTGCCGATGTCATAGGCGATATGCCGCTGAAACTCGCCGGCCGGCAGGCCAAGATCACCGTAAGGCGGAGGTACCCGGTTGGAAGCATGGTCGGCGATGATCAGAAGGCCGCCGGCTTCGTTACCGGGCAGAAAAATGAAAGGAGCGTCGTCGGTCGGGTCCTGCATGGCGAACGATCCTAAATGCTGCTATCGGTCGGATAAAGTCGATATCCATCCACTGGCGTCACCGAGCCACTGACCGTTGCCCATCTGCCGCGGTCCTGCCGGAGAGCGTCATCTTCAGGTCCCTTCATGTCTGCTGCCAGATCGCTGCCGCTATCCGCCCGCCCCGGTGAGGTTGTGGCCTTCCTCGCCCTCTGCCTCGGCGCCGTCGCCATGGGCGTCTCGCCGATCTTCGTCCGTATCGCCGACGTCGGCCCGTTTGCCAGCGCCTTCTGGCGCGTCGCGCTCGCCGTGCCGGTGCTGGCCATCTGGGCGGCGAGCGAGGGCGGCAGGACCGCGCTGCTATCCGCCTTCCGCTCGCGAGCCATCTGGCTCGCCGGCTTCTTCTTCGCAATCGACCTTTTCTTCTGGCATCTGTCCATCCTTCACACGTCGATCGCCAACGCCACTTTCCTGTCGTCGATGGCGCCGATCTGGGTGCTGCTGTTCTCTGGCCTGTTCATTGGCGAAAAGGTCGGCCGCCGCGAGGCCGGCGGCGTCATCGTCTGCATCCTCGGCGGCGCCGTGCTGCTCGGCGGATCCTACACGCTCGATTCCACCAAGCTGATCGGCGACATCTACGGCATTGGCACCTCCTTCGGCTTCGGCACCTATTTTCTGGCCGTTCGAGCCGCCCGCCGTGAACACAAGACCGGCACCGTCACCTTCGGAGCAACCACGGTGACGGCGCTCTGCCTTGGCCTTGTCGCCTTCACATTCGAGCCCAAGCTCCTGCCATCCTCGCTGGTCGGCGCGGCGACGCTCGCCGCGCTCGCCTATGTCAGCCATATCGGTGGACAGGGGCTGCTCGCCTTTGCTCTCGGCTATCTTTCCGCCGCCTTCTCGTCGCTGGTCATTTTCATGGAAGTAATCGCCGCCGCCCTCTTCGCCTTTCTGATATTCGGAGAGGCAATCGGCTTGAGCCAGGCGGCCGGCGGCTTGATGATCCTCGGTGGCATCTGGATCGCCCGGCCGCGGTCATGACAGAGAGCCTTGAACGCGACCAAAGACTGGAGCGTAAGCCATTGAGCAGGCGTGTTAATGCTGGAGAGGGGCCGCACATTGCGGAGCATCGCGGAGGCTTGCGTAATTATACGTTGACATTTTGCCGTAGGTCACGCGATAAGGCGGGGCATTCTCCGATGAGCACCGGACAAGGATCGTTGGCGGACGAACAACCGATGGCGGCATATAAGGGACCGGTACGAAAGACGCGGCCGGCGCTAGTTGCCGCGACGTTGTCGGTTATCGCCCTTGCCGCCGCGACACCCGCCAAGGCCGATCTCCGGCTTTGCAACAAGACCGACGGCACCATTTCCGTGGCGATCGGCTACAAGGCCGCGGACGGCTGGCGCTCCGAAGGCTGGTGGAACATCGGCGGATCGAAATGCGGAACGCTGCTGACCGGTGCTCTCGCCTCGCGCTATTACTACCTCTACGCCGTCGACAGCCAGCATGGCGGCGAGTGGGGCGGCAAGGCGTTCATGTGCACGAGACGCAAGATGTTTACCATCGGCGGCGTCGAAAACTGTGTCGCACGAGGCTATGAGCGAACGGGCTTCTTCGAGGTCGACACCGCCGAACAACGCAGCTGGACCGTACACCTCTACCAGCCGACCCAAAAAGGAAACGGGGCGAAATGAGAAGAAACCGCAAGGTCAAGATTCTTGCAACATTGGGCCCCTCCTCCTCCGACAAGGACATGATCGCCCGGCTTCACCAGGCGGGTGCGGACTGCTTCCGCATCAACATGAGCCACACCAATCACGACAAGCTTCGCTACTACGTGTCGACCATCCGTGAGGTCGAAGCCGAGGCCGGCCGCCCCATCGGCATCCTCGCCGACCTGCAAGGCCCCAAGCTGCGCGTCGGCACCTTCGCCAATGGGCCGGTCTTCCTGGAGATCGGCGCCAAGTTCGCCTTCCATCGCGAGAAGTTCGATGGCGACGTCACCGGCGTCACGCTGCCGCATCCCGAAATCATCGATGCCCTGGAGCCGGGCCATCGCCTGCTGATCGACGACGGCCGCCTCCGGCTGCGCATCGTCGAGAACGACCGCAAGGTGGCGATCGCCGAGGTCGAGGTCGGCGGCAAGATTTCCGACCGCAAGGGCGTCAGCCTGCCCGATACCATCCTGACCTCCGGTGCCCTCACCGAGAAGGACCGCGCCGACCTGACCGCCGCTCTCGATGCCGACGTCGACTGGATCGCCCTGTCCTTCGTGCAGCGGCCGGAAGACCTGCAGGAAGTGCACGAGATCGTCGACGGCAAGTGCGGCGTCATGGCCAAGATCGAAAAGCCGCAGGCCGTGCAGCGCTTCAATGAAATCCTCGAGCTCAGCGACGCCATCATGGTGGCGCGCGGCGACCTCGGCGTCGAGCTGCCGCTCGAGCAGGTGCCGAGCGTGCAGAAAAGCATCACCCGCACCACGCGCAAGGCCGGCAAGCCGGTGGTCGTCGCCACCCAGATGCTGGAATCGATGATCCAGTCGCCGGTGCCGACCCGAGCCGAAGTGTCCGACATCGCAAACGCCGTGTTCGAGGGTGCCGACGCGGTCATGCTGTCGGCAGAATCGGCGGCCGGCGCCTATCCGGTCGAAGCGGTGCAGACCATGAGCCACGTTGCCGAGGAAGTGGAAAGCTCCGAGCACTTCCACTCGATCCTCGCCGGCCAGCGCGGCGAGCCGGATGCGACGCCGGCCGACGCCATCTCCGCCTCGGCCCGCCAGATCGCCGAGACGCTGGGCATCGCCGCCCTCGTCTGCTTCACCGCCTCCGGTGCCACCGGCCTGCGCGCCGCCCGCGAGCGGCCGTCGACGCCGATCCTGGCTCTGTCGCCCAACCGCTCGATGGCCCGCCGCCTGGCCCTCGTCTGGGGTATCCACTCCGTGGTGACCGACGACGCGCGCTCGCTGATGGACCTGGTGCAGCGCGCCAGCCGCATCTCGGCGGAGGAAGGCTTCACCAAGCCGGGCGATCGCATCATCATCACCGCCGGCGTCCCCTTCGGCTCGGCTGGCGTCACCAACCTGCTGCGCATCGCCACCATCGGCGCCGACGGCAAGTCAGGCATCTGACGACCAGACACGGACAGGTAAGTTTGAAAGGGCCGGTCGATCCGGCCCTTTTCTCATTTCCCGATCGAGCCGAAGCATTTGTCTGCTAGATATCGCGGCCATGACTGCCGGCGACGATCGCCTCGATCGCTTCGTCGAGACCCTCGAAATGCGGATCGACCGCTTGCAGGCGTTTGAGCACTTCCAGCGCACGCTCATGCTGTTCGAGATCCTCGAGCACGGCGGCCAGTTCCTTCATCGCCAGGAAATGGCGTGGCTCGATACGCAGCACCGTCTGCAGATCGCCGAGCGCCGGTGACAGCCGACCGGCCAACAGGTGCAGCGTGGCGCGACGATAATAGGCCTCGGCAAGAGCAGGCTGTCGAACGGTCAACTCGTCGAGGATGTCGAGTGCTCCGGCGGCATCGCCGGCCGCTACCGATTTCGCGGTCCAAGTCAAAAGGAGATTGGACGTGGCGCTGCCACTCGAAGCCCAGCGTTGGCGAATCTCCGCCTCCAGGCCGGCGGCCTCTGCCCGATCCTTGGCGGCGGCAAGGCGGGTGAACAGACCGTCGAGCTCGGCGGCCTTGTCGGTCGGAACAACCGTCACCAATCTCTCGCGCCCACTGGAAGCAGGCAGCGGCAAGTCGCCGCCGGCACAAACCGAACCGGCGGAGAGGATCAACGATAAAGCGAAAGGCACAAAAACACGCATACCCGGGAAGGTACCTCCCCGGGCAGCGATCGTCGAGTGCATCCTGGCGCCCAAGCAGGCCAACGGCCCGCCGGTCCTCAGCCCTGACGGGCCTTGTAGCGCGGATTCTTCTTGTTGATGATGTAGATGCGGCCCTTGCGACGGACCATGCGATTATTGCGGTCGCGGGTCATCAGAGCCCGGAGAGAGTTCTTGATCTTCATTTGGTCCATCCTTGCCGACATGCCCTCTACGGCGTCAGCGCCTTGCGACGCGCCGCCGACGGGGTAATGCCCGACGTCGTCAATCTCGATGCCAGACGGACCGAAGCCCCCCTTGCCCGAATTCGGGCGGACCATACGTACCGACCTCGCCGATGTCAATTGCGCGATCACCGACTTTTCGGGGAGAGTTGAGTGATTCTGACAAGGTGGGGACAGGTCGGGCGGACGACACGCCGGCTAACGGGAATCCGTCCTGGCCTCGGAGGCGCCATTTCGCCCGGTCACGTCGTCGAGTGCCCCGGCCCGGTCGGCCATGTCGTCCAGCGCCTCGGCCTTCTCGGTCAGGGTCTGGCTGACTTTGCGGATCTCCTCCTCATCGAGCTTTTCGATCCCGACAAACTTGTTGTGGGCTTCCGACGTGAGGATCAGTTCGTCGATCTTCGCCTGCAGGGCCTTGCCGTCGCGATTCTGGGAGTTCTGAAGAACGAACACCATCAGGAAGGTGACAATGGTGGTCGAGGTGTTGATCACCAGTTGCCAGGTCTCGGAGAAGTTGAAGAACGGCCCCGAGATTGCCCAGACCAGAACCAGAGCCACCGCAAGGGCGAAGGTGGCGGGCCTGCCGGATAGATCCGAAATGGCGGACGCAAACTTCGAGAAAAGACGCGATGCTGCGGAACCGTTCATGGTCACCTCGTGTTGCGAACGGGTATCGTTCGGCTGGATGGCACGCACGGAATGACAACCATCTTGCGAAGCGGCGGTTCCGCGCGGCGACCGGCTGAGTTATGGTCGTCGTCGCCCTTTTCTCGCCGCCATTGCGCTGTTATCGCATGAGTACCGGGACCGGCGCCCGGCGGAACAGAAGTCGGATGATGAGGCTCGAACACCATGCCCGGGCAGTTTGCCAGCCTTTCCCGCTTGCTTGATGGCGTCGGCCGCTTCATCCGGATCGGCCGGGGACCAGACGTCGCCGCCGAAGGACCGGCCTGCGACGGCTGCGATCTCATCCGCGTCGCCAGCTACAATATCCATAAGGGCATCGGCAACGACGGCACCTATGATCCCGCCCGTACGGTCTCGGTCATCGCCGAGATCGACGCCGACATCATCGCCTTGCAGGAAGCGGATCGCCGGTTGGGCGACCGCAAGGGCCGGCTCAACCTCGCCACGCTCGAAAAGGAAACCGGCCTGACGCTGGTGCCGATCGCCGCCCGGCCGATGAGCCACGGCTGGCATGGCAATGCCCTGTTCTACCGGCGCGGCACGGTGGTGCGCGCCGAGCGTCTTCACCTGCCGCATGCCGAGCCGCGCGGCGCCGTGCTGGCCGAGTTCGATATCGGCGGCCGCCCCTTGCGCGTCGTTGCCGCCCATCTCGGCTTGCTGAGCCGCACCCGGCGTCTGCAGATGGAGCGCCTTCGCTCTCACCTCGAGGCGCGCGAACCGATGCCGACCCTGCTCTGCGGCGACTTCAACGAATGGCGGCCCGGCCGAACCAACTCACCGCTGGAGCGCCTGTCTCCGTTCTTCCAGACCATGGACGCCGTGCCGAGCTTTCCCTCGCGCCGGCCGGTATTCCCCCTCGATCGCATCTTCGGCTGGCCCGATGGACTGGTCAGCGATTTCGCCGTCCACGACAGCCCGGTCGCCCGCCGCGCATCGGATCACCTGCCGGTCAAGGCGGTCATTGACTTGAAATCATCAGGCGGACTGTTCGGCGAAACGTCAGTTCTGCCGCCACGCCGCGAGGGCGACGCGAGCGGCGGCGAGATCCTCGACGGCGAGGCCGACCGACTTGAACACCGTTATGTCGGCCGCTGAGCGGCGTCCCTCGACCCGACCACCACAGAGATCGTAGAGCGTTCCGGCGATATCCTTCAGCGCGCCCGATGCCATCGGCCCCTTGATATCGCCCGATTCCACAGCAGCCGCCGGCCCGTCGATGAACACGCGCCCCTGCGCCATGGCCTGATCGTCGGCTTCGCGCATTTCAGGTGTAAAGGAGCCAACGAGATCGAGATGCTGGCCTGCCTTCAGCCAGTCGCCCCGAATCAGCGGCACGGTGGAAAGCGTGGCGCAGGAAACCACATCCGCCTCTCCGACTGCCTCCTCGAGATCGCTCCGCGCCTCCGCCTCGATGCCCTTGTCCCTGAGGCGCCCGGCCAGCCGCTCGGCGCGAGCCGGCGTCGGGTTCCAGACGAGCACCTTGTCGATCGGCAGCACGGCGCGATATGCGCTGGGCATTTCCGAACCGATGTGACCTGCCCCGACCACCAGAAGCGTATGGGCATCAGGGCGGGCCAGACAGGACGCTGCAAGCGCCGAGGCTGCCGCTGTGCGCCGACCTGTCAACGCGGCACCGTCGAACAGTGCCACATGGGCGCCGGTCGTCTCGTCGAACAGCAGGTAGCTCGCCGTAACCGCCGGCAAGCCGCGCTTGGCGTTGCCCGGCACGACGTTGACGATCTTGACACCACCATGGCTGCCGTCGCCCATCCAGGCGGGCATCATCAGGAGCGTGCTATCCGGCTCGCCGGGCCGAGGCAGGCCATGCGCGTGACGAAGCGGCGCCGTGACGCCGGCGGCAAACATCTCGCGCAAGCCGGCGATCAGGGCCGCATAATCGAGGGCGGACGCGGTGGCGGCGGCGTCGAGAACGAGCATGATCGGCTCCGTGGAGAGACTGACAGCAAAGTCCGGCGAGGATAACGCGCCCCCGCACGATTGAAAGCCCACTCTCGCGCCACTCTCCAGTCGGACTGCCTCTCAAAAGGCACACGGTTCGCCACCGCATCACCATGCTCCGGTCAAATACATGTCCGAACCAAGCCATTCACTTTACGTATAGGTGCCATGCAACGCGCGTCTTTAGCGTTTAATTCGCCGAACGGATAGTTTTTCGACGCCCCAGGCACCGCTATTATGATCAAAGACTTCGACAACTCACCGAACTATCTAAAGATAAACTCAGTGAAGGCGATTTTCTTCGGGGCAAAAATCAATTTAGGCGCCCGTTTCATGCGCATTACGCCTCCGAAAGCGGCATAGGCAGACCGACCAGCCACCTCCCACAGGAGATACCATGACCTATCGACGCATCACCCTGCCGCTCTTTCTGGTGCAGGAGCAACGCCGCCTCGGCGGCAGCGGCGTCTTCACGGCGCTAATGACCGA
The DNA here is from genome assembly GCA_029976075.1 of Pleomorphomonas sp. Taxonomy (GTDB): domain Bacteria; phylum Pseudomonadota; class Alphaproteobacteria; order Rhizobiales; family Pleomorphomonadaceae; genus Pleomorphomonas. The sequence goes on along the minus strand of JARKNW010000160.1, from coordinate 6,437 downwards.
CATCTGTACCACCTGCAAGACGATCTCCAACGAGGTGAACCGCGGCGCCATGGCCGGCACCATGGGCTACGCCGGCTCGCGCAACGTGCAGGGCGAAGAACAGAAGGAACTGGACGTCCTCGCCAACGACATCTTCCTCTACATGATCGAGCAAAGCGGCAACTGGGCCGGTGTCGCCTCTGAAGAACTCGACAATGCCTATATGGCACGCGGTTCCGACGGCCGTTATCTCCTCCTGTTCGACCCGCTTGATGGCTCGTCCAACATCGGCGTCAACGTGGCGGTCGGCAGCATCTTCTCGATCCTGCGCCTGCCGGATGGCGTCGATCCCTCCGACGAGCGCGGCTATCTGCAGCCCGGCGTCAAGCAGGTGGCAGCCGGCTATACCATCTACGGCTCCTCGACCATGATGGTGCTGACCTCCGGTCACGGCGTCAACGGCTTCACGCTCGATCACAACATCGGCGTCTTCGTGCTCACCCACCCCAACATGCGCGTCCCCGAAGACACCACGGAGTATGCGATCAACTCATCCCGCGAGCGCTACTGGCCCGAGCCGATCCGCCGCTATGTCCGCGAGTGCGTCGCCGGCCCCGATGGGCCGCGCGGCAAGCGCTTCAACACCCGATGGATCGCCTCCATGGTCGCCGAAGTCCATCGCATCCTGATGCGGGGCGGCGTGTTCATGTATCCGACCGATAGCGACAATGCGCCGAGAGGAGGGCATCTGCGCCTCCTCTACGAAGCCAACCCGATGGCCTTCATTATCGAACAGGCCGGCGGCCTCGCCACGACCGGCCGCCAGCGCATTCTCGACATCATGCCCGAGCGGCTGCACCAGCGCACCAGCGTGGTCCTCGGCTCGAAGAACGAAGTCGAGCGCATCGGCCGCTATTACGCGGAAGCCGATGCCGCCGAGGCCGACGCAGCCGACATATCCGCCGCCTGACTAAGCCGGCAGGAGATCGACCAGGGGCGAGCGTGGCCGCCGGCCGCGCCGCCCCTTTTGTCCGTGAGGACCAAGCAGGCGGGGGCGTTCCATCCCGGAAACGTCGCGACCTTTCGATGGCCGTGGGGTGGAACCAATCGAACTGTTGGGAATTTCATCAAATCGGGAACCCCGCTCATTGTTCCCGATGAAAGGTGAAAACGTGCCCAAACCGTCGTCTCCCGGATCTTCTGGCAGGCCTGCCCCGTTTCCAGGCTGGCCGACTGGTCACGACACCGTGAGGGCAACGAGGCCTACCACTGCCAGCTTTCGACAATCCCCTCGCTATCTTTCCAACCGGCCCGGCATTGCGCCTTCAGTCAGCGGCCAGCATTGAGCAACACTCCATTTGCCCGCCATCAGCCAGGAGAACAGTGATGACCCCTTTGAAATATGCCACCGCTGTGCTTGCCCTCGCCCTTCTCGCCGGCACGGCCGATGCAAAGGTCGTGGTCTCCTCGAAGATCGACACCGAAGGCGGCGTCATCGGCAACATCATCCTGCTTGCGCTTCAGAACGCCGGGATCGAAACCGAGGATCGCATCCAGTTGGGTGCGACGCCGGTGGTTCGTCAGGCGATCACAACCGGTGAAATCGACATTTATCCCGAATACACCGGCAACGCCGCCTTCTTCTTCAACAAGGCAGACGATCCCATCTGGAAGGATGCAGCCAAGGCCTACGAAGAGGCCAAGAAGCTCGACTATGACGCCAACAAGATCGTCTGGCTGACGCCATCGCCGGCCAACAACACCTGGGCCATCGCGCTCCGCAAGGATGTGGCCGACAAGGCCGGCGTCAAGTCGCTCAGCGATTTCGGCGCCTGGGTGACCAAGGGCGGACAGGTGAAACTCGCCGGCTCCGCCGAGTTCGTCAATTCTGCCTCGGCCCTGCCATCCTTCCAGGCCACCTACGGCTTCAAGCTGACGCCTGACCAGTTGATCGTACTGTCGGGTGGCGACACGGCAGCCACCATCAAGGCGGCGGCCGACCAGACCAACGGCACCAATGCCGCCATGGTCTATGGCACCGATGGCGCCATCGCTCCATCCGGCCTGGTGGTGCTTACCGACGACAAGGCGGTTCAGCCGGTCTACCAGCCGACGGCCATCGTCCGCGAGGAGGTGCTGAAGGCCAATCCGAAGATCGCCGACACGCTGAAACCGATCTTCGAAAGCCTCGACCTCACGACATTGCAGGACCTCAACGCCCGGGTTCAGATCGGTGGCGAGCCGGCCAAGGCGGTCGCGGAAGACTACCTGAAGTCCAAGGGCTTCCTGAAATAATGTGCCTCCAGACGGAGAGCCCGCCTGCCCGGGCTCTCCGCATTTTTCGAGTATTGCCATGACGATGTTCGCAGATGCTGCAACGAAGGAAGCCGCGCTGCCGCGGATCGATCGTTTCGGCATCGTCATCGCCATTCTGTTGGCTACGGCACTGACGCTGCCCTTTGCGACCTTTCGAGCAAACCGGATCGCCTCGGGAACAGGACTTTGGCTGTTCAACGCCTTGCCGATGACCATGGCACTGGCGGTCACCGCCGTGCTCGCTGCCACCCTTCTGGCCGCCGTGGCAAGCCGCAGCCCGACCGCTCGTCTGGCGCTCGGCGCCTTGGCTGTCGGCGCGCTGGCGCTCGGCATCGGCGAAGCCGCTGCTTATCTCACACCGGCCGATAACCACTACGCCCGCATTGCTCCCGCAACCGGCTTCTGGGTCGGTCTGTTTGCCGCCGCGATGTTGGTGACGGATGCCATGGTGCGGCTGCGGCTCGGCCCGATTGGCCGGCTCGCCGCGCTCGCCGTCACGATGGCATTGGTCTCAGGTCTCCTCGCCTCCGGGGCTTGGAGCCATCTGTCTCTGATCGCCGAATATCGCAGCCGTGCCGACGTGTTCTGGCGCGAGGCAGTCACCCATCTGGAGCTCGCTGCCGGCTCGCTGGTCGCCGCCGTCCTCGTCGGCCTGCCGCTCGGCGTCCTCGCCTATCAGATCCGTGCCGTTCGCGGTCCACTGATCAACATTCTCAACGTCATCCAGACCATCCCGTCGATGGCCCTGTTCGGCATCCTGATTGCTCCGCTCGGCTGGGTGGCCCTGCATGTGCCGGGCGCACATGCCATCGGCATCCGTGGCATCGGCATGGCTCCCGCCTTCGTGGCGCTGTTCCTTTATTCGTTGCTGCCGATGGTCGCCAACACCGTGGTCGGGCTGTCAGGCGTGTCGCGCGCGGTGGTTGACGCAGCGCGTGGCATGGGGCTGACCGGCTTGCAGCGGCTCTTCCAGGTGGAAATACCGCTCGCTCTTCCCATCATCCTCACCGGCATCCGCATCATCCTGGTCCAGAACATCGGCCTTGCCACGGTGGCAGCGCTGATCGGCGGCGGCGGCTTCGGTACCTTCCTGTTCCAGGGGCTCGGCCAGACGGCCACCGACCTCATTCTGCTCGGCGCGCTGCCGCCGGTGGCGCTGGCGTTTGCCGCCGCCGTGGTGCTCGACGCCGCCATCGAGATTTCCGGCAAGGACAAGGCATGATCGAACTCAGCCATCTTACCAAGGTCTATGGCGGCATCGCCGTGGTCAATGACATCCAGATGGAGATCGAATCCGGCACCATCACCGTCATCGTCGGCACCTCGGGGTCCGGCAAATCAACGCTCCTGCGCATGGTCAACCGGCTGATCGAGCCAACCGACGGGCGGGTGGTCATCGATGGCAGCGACGTATCGAAGATGCCGGCCTACGAGCTCCGCCGCTCGATCGGCTATGCCATCCAGAACCACGGCCTGTTTCCACATTGGACCGTCGCGCGCAACATCGCCACCGTGCCGATGTTGCTCGGCTGGGACCGCAAGAAGGTAGCGGCACGCGTCGAGGAACTGATGGAGCTGTTCCAGCTCGACCATGCCCAGTTCGCCGGCCGCTACCCGCACGAACTCTCCGGTGGTCAGCAGCAACGCGTCGGCGTCGCCCGGGCCATGGCAGCCAAGCCCGCCCTGCTTTTGATGGACGAACCGTTCGGCGCCCTCGATCCTATCATTCGCGGCAAGGCGCAAGCCGACCTCAAGGCCATTCAACGACGCACCGGCACGACCATCCTGCTAGTCACCCACGACATGGACGAGGCCATCCACCTCGGCGACCGCATTGCCGTGATGGACGCTGGCCACCTCAAGCAATATGCCCCGGCGGCCGAGATTCTTGCCCGTCCCGCCGATACCTTCGTCGACGACCTGATCGGCACGGCCGATCGCCCGTTCCACTACCTGACGCTCGGCACAATTGGCTCGGTGGTAGAGCCGGGAGAAGCGGACGGTTCGCCGCTTGCCGCCAACGCCACTCTCTATGAAGGCCTCGGCTCGCTGCTGTGGTCCGGGCGCAAGATGGCGCCTGTGGTAGACGCGACCGGCAAGGCGCTTGGACGCGTCAGCCTTGAGAACATCGCCGTGCGGGCGGCTCGGCCGCAATGAAGAGTGTCGGCCTGATCCTGCGGCTCGCCGTCCTCGGCGTTCTGCTCGCATTTCTCATTGCACCCGACCGCTTTGCCGGCCTCCTCTCGCCGCTAACCAGCAACGGCGCACCGGCAATCTACGTCCAGAGCAGTCTCGTCGACCTGACCCTGGCGCACCTGCTGACCGTTGTCCTCTCGACGATGGCGGCTGCCATCGTGGCGGTCGGCCTTGCCATTTTCGTCACCCGCCCGGCCGGGGCCGAGTTCCTTGCCTTGTCGCGAGCCATCGTCAACATCGGCCAGACCTTCCCGCCGGTGGCGGTGCTGGCTCTCTCCGTGCCGGTCATGGGGTTCGGCGAGGCACCGACCCGCATGGCGCTGTTCCTCTACGGACTGCTGCCGATCTTCGAGAACACCCTGATCGGCTTGTCGACGCTGCCACCCGCCGTGGTCGAGGCCGCCGCGGCCATGGGCATGACCAATCGACAGCATCTTGTGAAAATCGAACTGCCACTCGCCATGCCGCTGATCCTCGAGGGCATCAGGCTGTCCGCGGTCATCGGCCTCGCCACGGCGACCATAGGTTCGACGGTGGCAGCCAAGGGTCTCGGCGAGGTGATCGTCGCGGGGCTTCTTTCCAACAATCTCGCCTTCGTCGTCCAGGGCGGCGTCATCACCGGCATCCTGGCCGTACTGATTTCCGACGGCTTTCAGGCGGTTGCGCGCCATGCAGCGAAGCGGAGCGGCACGACCCAGGGGATGCGGCCAACCGAACCGGTCGAACCGCAAGCGTCAAGCACCTGAGCGGCGAGTAAGTCTCAACGCCAGCCGCGCCCACGCTCCCGATGGTGGGCGACGGCTGCCAGCACCCGCTGACGCGACAGGTCGAGGAGACGCCGCATCGCCGCTTCGGCGCGTCCGCCATCGCGCGCCAGAATGGCCGAAAGCACTTCCTCGTAGGGAGCCAGATCGATCGGCGTGCCGCTCGCGTCCTTCTGCGTCAGGCTGAAGGATGCCTTGAGTGCCGTCTTGACGGCACCGCCGATGGTCACGAACAGACCGTTGTGCGTCGCGGCGATGATGGCGAGATGGAACTCGCTTTCGGCGCCTGCGGCAAGCGGCGCCTGATCCAGCATCGACACCATGTCGGAATAGCGCCGGCCGATGCGGTCGTGATCTTCCGTCGTGCCGGAACGCGCCGCGAGATAGCAGGCCCGCGGCTCGAAGCACTGACGCACCTCATAGAGATCCTCGATGATCCCCTCGTCGAACTGGGCACTGAGGCGCCAGGAGAGCACGTCGGGGTCGAGGAGGTTCCAGTCGGCAAACGGCAATACCCGCGTGCCGAGCTTGGGTGCCACCTCGATCAATCGCTTGGCGGCAAGGTTCTTCACGGCCTCGCGCACCGTGGACCGGCTGACGCCGTACTCCTGACAAAGTTCGGCTTCGATCGGAAGGGAGTCGCCTGGGCCGAACTCGCCGGACACAATGCGAGTGCCGATGATTCGCGCGACCTGGGCACTCATGGTGCCGATGGTGGAATCTCTTTCGAACATACTTCTCTTTTCCCAGAGCACCCGCCGATCGGGCCGCACCGGCCAGATGAACAGCGGCTGCCCAGCCAATCCAAATGGAGCATTCGGCAATCGGCCTGAGAAGCCACTCAGTCCGATGAACGCTCGGGCCATCCAGCGGACAACCGCTGTTTCCAGCGGCATGCCCGATCGAGGCCCCGGCAGGGAAATGGCACCCACCGAATCCCGCTCTTCCCCCCGGAAGCGCCGGCTAGCTGTACCTTTCTCGCCAAAAATGTCCAACGCGAGGATTGACAAGGCCCCTGCTCGCCGTACAATCTTATCATCATACCATAAGAAGAAAACTGGTTTTGTGGAGGAGAATGCAGGTGAGCAGCATCGAACTGGATTCGGTGTCCAAGCGGTTCGGCTCCGTCGAGGTCATCTCGGAGCTGTCGCTGACCATCCACTCCGGCGAGTTCATCGCCTT
>JARKNW010000137.1 GCA_029976075.1 Pleomorphomonas sp. | reverse complement strand
GTTCATCGACCGCGACGGGCGCATCGAGCCCGCCGAGATCAACGGCAAGCCGAACTACAATCTCGGCCCGGTCAAGTTCGCCTCGATCGCCGCCAGGTTCTGGGGGCTCGCCGGTTTCTCCGTCGGCATCTGGATTGCTCTCGAGCTGGCCTCTCCGGCCCTCAACCTCGGTCTTCCCTGGACCACCTTCGGACGCCTCCGCCCGCTCCATACGTCGGCGGTGATCTTCGCGTTCGGCGGCAACGTGCTTCTGGCGACGTCCTTCTACGTCGTGCAGCGCACCAGCCGGGCCCGCATGCCGGGTCTCGTCACGCCGTGGTTCGTCATCCTCGGCTACAACGTGTTCATCGTCATCGCCGGCACGGGCTATCTGCTCGGCGTCGGGCAGGGCAAGGAATACGCCGAACCCGAGTGGTACGCCGACCTGTGGCTGACCATCGTCTGGGTCGCCTACCTGCTGGTCTTCCTGGCGACGCTGTGGCGGCGCAAGGAACCGCATATCTATGTGGCCAACTGGTTCTATCTGGCCTTCATCGTCACCATCGCCATGTTGCATATCGTCAACAACGCGGCGGTGCCGGTCAGCTTCTTCGGCTCCAAGTCCTACGTCGTCTGGTCCGGCGTGCAGGATGCCATGGTGCAGTGGTGGTACGGCCACAACGCGGTGGGCTTCTTCCTCACCGCCGGCTTCCTGGCCATCATGTACTACTTCGTGCCGAAGCGGGCCAACCGGCCGGTCTATTCCTACCGGCTGTCGATCATCCATTTCTGGGCGCTGATCTTCCTCTACATCTGGGCCGGTCCGCATCACCTCCACTACACCGCGCTGCCCGAATGGGCCTCGACGCTCGGCATGGTGTTCTCGGTCATGCTGTGGATGCCGTCCTGGGGTGGCATGATCAACGGCCTGATGACGTTGTCGGGCGCCTGGGACAAGCTCCGGACCGATCCGGTGCTGCGTCTCCTCGTCGTGTCGGTCGCCTTCTACGGCATGTCGACCTTCGAAGGCCCGCTGATGTCGGTGAAGGCGGTCAACTCGCTCAGCCACTACACCGACTGGACCATCGGTCACGTGCACTCCGGTGCGCTCGGCTGGGTGGGCTACGTTTCCTTCGGCGCCCTTTACTGCATGGTCCCGTGGGTCTGGGGCAAGCGCGACGTCTACTCGCTGAAGCTCGTCGACTGGCACTTCTGGATCTCGACTCTGGGCATCGTGCTCTACATCACCTCCATGTGGGTGTCGGGCATCATGCAGGGTCTGATGTGGCGTGCCTACACCAACCTTGGCTTCCTGCAGTACTCCTTCGTCGAGACCGTCGAAGCGATGCACCCCTACTACGTCATCCGTGCGTTGGGCGGCATCCTCTTCCTGACCGGCGCGGTGATCATGGCAGTCAACCTCTACCTCACCATTCGCCATGGCGAGGCCGAGAAACCGGCCGCTGACGTGGCCCTGGCTCCGGCCGAGTAAGGAGACGACTGATGAGTCTCATGCAAAAGCATGCGGTGTTTGAGCGGAACTCCATCGTTCTCCTCATCGGCATCCTGATCGTGGTCGCCATTGGCGGCCTGGTCGAGATCGTGCCGCTGTTCTACCTCAAGAGCACCATCGAGACGGTAACCGGGATGCGTCCCTATTCGCCGCTCGAGCTTGCCGGGCGCAACATCTTCATTCGCGAGGGATGCTATCTCTGCCATAGCCAGATGATCCGTCCGATGCGCGACGAGATCGAGCGTTACGGCCACTTCTCGCTGGCGGCGGAAAGTCAGTACGACCATCCGTTCCAATGGGGCTCGAAGCGCACGGGGCCTGATCTTGCCCGCGTCGGCGGCAAGTATTCCGACGACTGGCACGTCGCCCACCTGACCGATCCGCGCTCGGTGGTTCCCGCTTCGGTCATGCCGCCCTACGCCTTCCTCAAGGATGCTCCGCTTAAGGCGGATCGCATCGGCGAGGATATGAAGACCCTGCGGCTCGAAGGGGTACCTTACACGGACGAGGACATCGCCAACGCCTCGGCCGATCTCAAGGCCCAGGTGAGCCCGGACGGTGTCGCCGACAACCTGCTCGCGCGTTATCCCAAGGCCGTGGTGCGTGACTTCGACGGCAACCCGAACAAGCTCAGCGAGATGGACGCGCTCATCGCCTATCTTCAGATGCTCGGTACGTTGGTCGACTTCTCGACCTACGACGACAAAGCCAATCTGCGTTGAGGTGAAGCCATGGACTTCAGCTACGAACAGGTTGCCATCTTTGCCCAACAGAGCGGGCTTCTGTACTTCTTCCTGATCTTCTCGGCCATCTGCGTTTACGCGCTCTGGCCGAAGAACAAGACGAAGTTCGATCACGCCGCGCAGATCCCGCTTGAGGAGGATTGAGCCATGGCTCACGAGGACATCGACAAGGTCACAGGCGTGTCGACCACCGGTCATGAGTGGGATGGGATCAAGGAGCTGAACAATCCACTGCCGCGCTGGTGGCTGTGGCTGTTCTATGCCTGTATCGCTTTTGCGGTCGGCTACGTCTTCTTCTATCCGGCGGTGCCGCTCGTTTCGACCTACACCAAGGGGCTGCTCGGCCACTCGCAGCGTGCTTCGGCACTTGCTGAGGCAGAGGCCGGGCGCGTGGCGCGCGCGGAAGTTGGCCAGCAGCTTGCCGGCGCCAGCCTTGAGGCGATCAAGAACGATCCCAAGATGCTGGAGTTCGCCATGGCACAGGGGCGGGCTGCTTTCGGCGATAACTGCGCTCCCTGTCACGGTTCCGGCGCGACCGGCTCCAAGGGCTACCCCAATCTTCAGGACGATGATTGGCTGTGGGGTGGTACGCTCGAGGACATCGAGCACACCATCACCGTGGGCGTTCGCTCGACCAGCCCGGATACGCGCATGAACGACATGCCTCGCTTCGGTGAGGATGGTCTGCTCGACGCCAAGCAGATCCGCAACGTCGCCGGTTTCGTGCTGTCGCTGTCGGGCAACTCCGTCAAGGGTGCCGATGTCGCGGCGGGCAAGCAGATCTTCGCCGAGAACTGCACGAGCTGCCACGGGGAAGATGCCAAGGGAAGCCACGAGCTGGGTGCACCCAACTTGACGGACAAGGTGTGGCTCTACGGCGGCGACGAAGCATCGGTGATCTACACGATCACCCATGCCCATCGCGGCGTGATGCCCACCTGGGGCGGCAAGCTCGATCCGGTCACCATCAAGTCGCTGGCCATCTATGTCCACGACCTCGGTGGCGGTACCTGAGTAGGGAAATGGGATGGTGACGGATAAAACCGTCACCATCCATGCCACGGCTCGTTAAGCGCATGGCGCTATTGCTGGATTCGCGATTTGTTCCTTAGTCTTTTTATGCTAATGTGCTAATAATAGGGGCGATTGCTTATATGGATGGCCGGCCATGCAAAGAGGCGGTCTCCGGGAGACGAAGGCAACATGCGGGTTGACGAGAACGTGACGTCCGGAGGCGACAGCTACTACGCCGCAGCCAAGAAGAACTATCCGGCAGCGGTCAGCGGCCGCCTCAGGACGATCAAGTGGTCCGTGCTGATCATCACGCTCGGCATCTATTATTTTCTGCCCTTCGTTCGCTGGGACCGCGGTCCCGACGCGCCCGGTCAGGCGGTGTTGATCGACATGGCCGGTCGCAAGGCCTATTTCTTCGGCGTGGAGATATGGCCGCAGGAGGTCTATTACCTCACCGGTCTTCTCGTCCTCGCATCGGTTGCCCTCTTCCTGATGAATGCGGTGGCCGGGCGTGTCTGGTGTGGCTATCTCTGCCCGCAAACGGTCTGGACCGATCTCTATTTCGCGGTGGAGCGCTGGATCGAAGGTGATCGCCGCGACCGCATCATCATGGACCGCGCGTCGATGAGCGCCGGCAAGTTCCTGCGCAAGGCGGCAAAACACCTTGTCTGGCTGCTCATCGCGGTTGGTACGGGCGGTGCGTGGGTGCTCTACTTCGGCGATGCGCCGACGATTATCAAGGACACCTTCACGGGGAACGCCGCTCCGATCGTCTATATCTGGATCGGCATCCTGACGTTCACGACATACTCGCTCGCAGGCTTCATGCGCGAGCAGGTCTGTCTCTACATGTGTCCTTGGCCGCGTATCCAGGCGGCTCTGACCGATGAGTGGGCTCTGAACGTCACCTATCGTACCGATCGGGGCGAACCGCGCATGTCGGTTCGGACCGGGGCCAGGGCCAAGGCTGCGGGCGCCGCCGTGGGGGACTGCATCGATTGCAAGGCGTGCGTGCAGGCCTGCCCGACCGGCGTCGACATCCGCGAGGGATTGCAACTCGGGTGCATCCAGTGCGGCCTCTGCATTGACGCTTGCGATACGGTGATGAAAAAAGTCGGCCGCGAGCCGGGCCTTATCGGCTATGACACTGACATGAACATTGCCCGTCGCAGCGAGGGCAAGCCACCGATCTATCGCATTGTGCGGCCGCGTACCGTGCTCTATGCCGCGCTGATCGTCCTTATCGGCGGCTTCATGACCTACACGCTCGCCAACCGTGCCTTCCAGGGTGTCAGCGTGCTTCATGATCGCAACCCGCTCTATGTGAACCTGTCCGAAGGCGGTACGCGCAACGGTTATACCGTGCGTCTGATCAACAAGCGTCCTCACGAACGGCACTTTGCGCTTACGGTCTCGGGTCTGCCGGATGGCTTTACGGTCGAGGCCCAGGGTGTGCCGGCAGCCAGCGGCAAGCCGGTGATCGAAGTGCCTGCCGATACAACGCGTGAACTGCGCGTGCTGGTCATGGTGCCGGGTGGCGTCGCGCTGCCGGAATCGACGCCGATCGAGTTCTACATCGTCGATACCGAAAATGGCGAGAAGGCCTCGGCGGCCGACTTCTTCAAGGCTGCCGCGCCGAACTGAACCCAGGCGGATCATGTCGCTTCGTCACGGTTGCGAACTGATCGCAAAAGGCGGATGCTAAGTCGGACCAAAAGGGAGCTTGAAGTAATGACCGCTACCACCCAGGAAGCAGTTCGCGGCCGGCGGCTGACCGGGCGAGGCGTTCTTCTTTGGCTCTTCGCCTTTTTCGGTATCATATTTGCCGTCAATGGCGCCTTTATCTACTTTGCCATATCTACCTTCCCGGGCCTTGAAGTGGAGTCGAGCTACAAGGCCGGCCAGGAATTCGAAAGCGATGTACTGGCGGGCAAGGCGCAGGCCGAGCGGGCCTGGGCGGTGGACGCAGCCGTTCGTCCCGTCGGGGATGATGCCTCGGTCGAGGTGCATTTCCGCGACAAGGCGGGTGTTGATCTGCATGGCCTGGATGTGCGCGTTCGACTGATTCACGCCGTCGATCCGGACCACGATCATTCAGCCAATCTGCCGGAGGTCGCGAGCGGCAGCTACAGAGCCGTCCTGCCCAACGTGAAGGATGGCATGTGGGACCTGACGATCGAGGCCTACAAGGGCAGCGAGCGGATGTTCCTGAGCCGTAATCAGCTCCGTCTCGTCCGCTGACGAAGGGAGAGGCTGTGAACATAGCGGTGGACGTCGGCCCTATCGAGAGCGACCCCGCAGGTCAGGCCGTCGGTCACGATTGGGATGCCTACACGGTAGCCGATCGGGAGGGCAATCGCCGTATCGAACTTGCCGTGGATGGGATCACCTGCGCGGCTTGTCTCACCGACATCGAACGCGGTCTGCGGCGGCTGCCGGGGATTGTCAGCGCACGTGTCAACGTCAGCAACCGTCGCACATCGGTGGTCTTTTCTCCTGACAAGATAACGCCCGACGCGGTTCTTGAACGCATGGCGTCCATCGGCTATCCGGCGCAGCCCTTCGATCCAGCCATACGGCGTGACAATCGGTCCGCCGAGGCACGAGAGCTCCTGAAATGCATGGGCGTGGCCGGTTTCGGCGCCATGAACGTCATGCTGATGTCGGTCTCGGTCTGGTCTGGGAACGTCACGGACATCACGCCGGAAACGCGCGACTTCTTCCATTTCATGAGCGCGCTCGTCGCCCTGCCGACCGTTGCCTATGCCGCCCGGCCATTCTTCCGTAGCGCATTTGCCGCCATCCGTCGCCGGTCGCTCAACATGGATGTCCCCATTTCGCTCGGCGTGAGCCTCGCGATGGGCCTGTCCATCTACAATACCCTGACGCATGCCCTCGAAGCCTATTTCGACAGCGCGCTCATGCTGCTGTTCTTCCTGTTGCTGGGCCGGTTTCTCGACGAGAACATGCGCCGGCGTACCGCCGTCGAGGCCGAGACGCTGGCAACCCTGCGCGCTGACTCGGCACTGAAGCGTGGTGAGACCGGCGACCTAGTCCGCGTGCCCCTTAGCGCCGTTCATGCCGGTGACATCGTGGCGGTGCGGCCTGGGGAACGGGTGCCTGTTGACGGAGAGGTCCTCTCCGGACGCTCCGATGTCGATCGTAGTCTGGTCACCGGGGAGACCTTGCCGGTTTCCGTCGCGCCCGGAGACATCGTCCACGCGGGCACGCTCAATGGTACCGGGCTGCTGACCGTGGTGGTCACGGCGGCCGTCGAAGGCACGCTGATGGCCGAGATCGAGCGACTGATCGGCGAGGCCCAGTCTGCGAAGTCCGGAGCGCTTCGCCTTGCCGACCGGGCGGCTCGCGCCTACGCGCCGGTGGTTCACTCCTCGGCGCTGCTTACCGCCACCGGCTGGCTGATCGCCGGCGCCGGTTGGCACACGGCCTTGATCAACGCCATCGCCGTTCTGATCATTACCTGTCCCTGCGCGCTGGCGCTCGCCGTGCCGGCCGTCCAGGTGACGGCGGCCGGCCGCTTCTTCCGCAACGGCATCCTTCTCAACGCCGGTGATGCGATCGAACGTCTTGCTGGCGTTGACACCATTGTCTTCGACAAGACCGGCACCCTGACCAGTCCGGAGCCCTTGCTGGCCAACCGATCTGACGTGTCCGATGATATCCTTGAGCTCGCAGGTCGGCTGGCCCGCTCAAGTCGCCACCCGCTTGCCGAAGCGTTGGCGCGGGTGTCTGGCTCTGCCACTCCCATCGAGGGCTCGCGCGAAGTAACGGGCGAGGGGGTTATGGCCGACCTTGATGGGCAGACCTTGCGGTTGGGCTCCTTGTCGTTCTGCGGTGTCAGCGAAGAGATCGCCGGCCCCGTGCGCGCGGCTTATCCGGATGCGTCATTGATCGCCTTCTCCGACGGCGAGAGGATTGCCGTGTTTGCCTTCGCACAGCGCCTCAAGGCGGATGCCATGGAAGTTGCCCGCGAGCTTCGTGCCAAGGGCTATCGTCTCGCCATCCTGTCGGGAGATCGCGAGACGGCGGTCGCCACCGTCGCCAAGGCGCTCGGTATTGTCGAGTGGCAGGCCGAAGTCGATCCAACTGGCAAGATTGCGCGGCTTGAGGCGTTGAAGGCTGAGGGACGAAGGATTCTGATGGTTGGCGACGGGCTCAACGATGCGCCGTCGCTTGCCGCGGCTCACGTTTCATTGTCGCCCGTTTCCGCAGCTCATCTCGCACAGGTGGCGTCTGACGCCGTGTTTCTCGGCGAGCGATTGAAGCCAGTCGTGACCGCGCTCGATGTGTCTCATGCTGCTTATCGGTTGATGAAGCAGAATCTATGGACGGCAGTGATCTACAATCTGATTGCCGTGCCGATCGCCGTGCTTGGTTATGTCACGCCGTTGATTGCTGCGGCCGCCATGTCCGGCTCGTCGCTGATCGTGACGTTGAATGCGTTACGCCTGCGTCGTGTCGCCACGCCTCCGGCCGAGCGTCCGCCAGCGGCGGTCGCTGCCGCGCTTGAGGCGCAAGCCGAGGAACCAGCATGAGCGTTCTCGTTTTTCTGGTACCCGCCGCCTTGCTTCTCGGTCTTCTCGGTCTCGCCGGCTTCATGTGGTCCTTGAAAACCGGGCAGTATGAGGATCTGGAGGGGGCCGCCTGGCGTATCCTCGAGGATGATGACGTCATGGATGCGCCGGAGGATGCGCCTGAAGGCGCGCGCGGCCGTGTTCCAGAGGGCGAGGAGCGACGCAGAGGCTGAACTCGTCACGGCGCCGCGCGAAGGCCGAGCAAGACCCGCTTGCGAGCGTCATAAAATGAAAACGGGACCGACGCGCTGCCGCCGGTCCCGTCTTTGATGTCAGTTTCTCAGATGTCAGCCGCCAGCGGCGCTGAAGATCTGTTGGCGGACGGTCTTTTCCACCTCCGGCACGCTCGTCTCGGAGAAGGGCAGGCTGAGCGTCTCCCACACGTCGACCAATGCATCACGCAGATGATCGATCACTGCATCATTGTGGAACGGCGTCGGCGTAATCCTGAGACGCTCGGTGCCGCGCGGCACTGTCGGGTAGTTGATGGGCTGGATGTAAATGCCATGCTTCTCGAGAAGGATGTCGGTGGCTCTCTTGCAGAGGTCCGGATTGCCAACCAGAACCGGCACGATATGCGTCACCGATGGCATGACTGGCAGCCCCGAGGCCCTCAAGACGGCCTTGGTGCGGGCAGCCTGCCGCTGGTGCGCCTCGCGCTCGCTGCGGCTTTCCTTCAGATGGCGGATCGAAGCCGTTGCGGCGGCGCAGAGACCTGGCGGCAAGGCAGTCGTGAAGATGAAGCCGGGAGCGTAGGAGCGAACGGCATCCACCAGCGATTTCTTGCCCGTGATATAGCCGCCCATCACGCCAAAACCCTTGGCCAGCGTGCCTTCGATCACGTCCATGCGATCCATGACGCCGTCGCGCTCGCAGATGCCGGCGCCACGATTGCCGTACATGCCGACGGCGTGGACCTCGTCGATATAGGTGAAGGCATTGTACTTGTCGGCGAGGTCGGCGATCTTCTCGATCGGCGCGACATCGCCATCCATCGAGTAGACGCTCTCGAAGACGATCAGTTTGGCGCGATCAGGACCAGCGGCGATCAGCAGCTCTTCGAGGTGGCCGAGATCGTTATGCCGCCAGATCTGCTTGGAAACGCCCGACGAACGCACGCCATGGATCATCGAGGCATGATTCAACGCGTCCGACAGGATCAGACAATTGGGAAGCAGCTTGGCAATGGTTGAGATTGCTGCTTCGTTGGACACGTAGCCGGAGGTGAAGACCAGCGCCGCTTCCTTGCCATGCAGGTCGGCGAGCTCGTGCTCGAGCTGGACCAGCGGATGGTTGGTGCCAGAAATGTTGCGCGTGCCGCCGGCTCCGGCGCCCATGGCCTCGGCAGCAGCTGTCATGGCGCCGATGACCTTCGGATGCTGGCCCATGCCGAGATAGTCATTGGAACACCATACGGTGATCTCGCGTGTTCCGCCGCCGTGATGCCAGAGAGCCGTTGGAAACCGCCCGGCCATTCGCTCCAGTTCGGCGAATACGCGATAGCGCTTCTCGTCCTGCAGGGCCTGGACGGCACTCTCGAACACCGCATCATAGTTCATGATTGACCAAATCCCTCCGACACCCGGCAGCCCGTGCGTCTATCCGTGAGCGGATCGCCTTGCTTGCGACTGACGGTCCGTCGTCTTTTCACCTACGATAACCTACGCACATTGCCGCCGGCCGCCTTTGATTACGATCAAACCATTCACTGTCTTGATCAATCGCTTTGACGGGCCGTCGAGTAAGCCACCGTTGTCGATGCATGGCCATAACGTTTTGAAAGGGTCCAAAAACCCGATGCATCTGCCTGAAACTAAAGCACGGAGACAGCCAAGTCTCAAGCGCTTTCATGGAGTATGGGTCAGCGAAGCGATCGGCACCGGACCAAGCTTCTCCAAAGCTGACCTTTGGTCGCAGACAGCCGTCCACGCCAGACCCTCGGCATCGCCTAACCGCTTTTTCACCTTTGGCTGTTATGAGGAACGCGAAGGAGTATGCCGGTGCAGCTTGATCTGTCATCCCTGACCTTTCTGGTCGTGGAAGATAGCGCCTACATGCGCACGATCTTACGGACGATGCTGCAGGGCTTCGGCGCGCGCCGCATTGTGGAAGCCGAAGACGGTGCATCGGGCCTCGAGGCTATGGATCGCGCCAATCCGGATATTCTCATTCTCGATTGGGTGATGCCGATTCTCGATGGCGCCGACATGGTGCGAATGATCCGGGTGCCCTCCAATCCCTTCGCCTATATTCCGATCATCATGGTCACCGGCCACACCGAGCGCAGCCGCATCATCGAGGCACGCCGGCTCGGCATCCATGAACTGCTTTGCAAGCCGATCTCGGCCAAGTCGCTTTACCAGCGCATCCAGTCGGTGGTGCTTGCACCTCGCGACTTTGTCAAAACGCCGACCTACTTCGGTCCGGCACCACGTGAAATTCGCAATCGTCAAAACATCTGGCAGGCAAAGCCCGGAGAGAAGGCCGCCTCCTGAACGGCTTCTTTCGTTGGGTGTGTGAAACTCTTTGCCCGGCTCCGCGTTGAGGAGGCTATCGACCGCGCATTTCCCTTGCGGTGCAGCGGTCAGCCATCTGTCTGGAGGCACGACATGCTGCGTATCTTCGGTTCTTTGGTTTCCCTGGTTGCCATTTCAACGGTGCCATTGCTTTCTCTTCCTGCGGCGGCCGTCGAGGCCCCCTCCCACATCCCTCAGGGCACGTCGGTCTGCTTGGTTGGGCTCGGCTCGGGCGACGGTACGCCTGCGTGGTCGCAACTTGACGTGACCTCGAACCGAAGCGTCGATCTCGACCTTGCCAACGGCACCGGCCTGACGGTCGCTTGTGGGGCATTCATTGCTCCGATGAACCACTCTGCGACAGCCGCTCCTGATCGCGCCATGGATCCATCGACAAAGGGCGATTTCGGCTCGCTTTAGGCGGCCTGGTATCCATCAGCCCGTGGGCAGAGGGAATGCTGTGTCGAGCCGTTCGAAGCGCACGCCTTTGGCAACAAGGGCCTTGATGCCGTCGACGACACCTGCGCCCGATGGTCGCTCCGGATGGTTGATGTGGGAAATGATAACGTCGCCGGGTTTTGCCGCTGCGATGCGCTTGCTCACGGTAGCCGCCGGCAACGAGGCGCCGACGTCAGCGTTCAGCGAGTAGCCGGCAATCCGATATCCAAGGTTTCCAATCAGTTCGACCGCGTCCCGACTGTAGCGGGCCGAGGCATCGCGATACCACAGAGGCGGCCGCCCGAAGGTGGCGGTTACGGCCGCTGCGCCACCCATCACCTCCTGCGATACGGCGGTAAGCGATCCAGCGGTCGGCAAGCCAAATACGGTCGGCTGGTCGGTAATGGCCGGAACATGGTTTTCGCCGTGATTCTCGATCTCGAAAAGATCGGCGTTGGCCAGAAGCAACGCTGCAGTCGCCGCATTACGCTTCAGCCAGCGGTGGGTCACGAAGATCGTCGCGGGTATGCGATCGGCGATCAGTTCGTCAAGAATGCGATTGTCGACAGCGCCGGAGCATGCGTCGAAGGTCAGTGCCACCGCCTTGTTGCCGGCAGGGAGAGTCAGGCGCGGTTCAATGTCTCCGGCTGAGGCGGGAGAGGCCGCCAGGAGGACAAAGGCAATAAGCAACGCAGACCGCATCACACGACTCTCGACGATTATGACGGCGCGTCGATGCGCCGTCGTCATGTCAAAATCAAGGCTTCCGCCATGTCGCAAGATTCGGCTCAAGGGCCAGCGGTTGCTTTCGTCTGGAGACGCCCCTAGGCAGGCTTGATCACGCGGTCAGCTCTGGACAGCGTTCTTGGGGGCGGCGTTGGCGGCGATCACGGGGTTGCCGGGCGCGAGCGTCAAAGCCTCGGCAAACAGCAGCTTGGCTGCCTCGCGGTTACCTCTCAGCCACTGCGACCAAGCCATGTTGTTGACGATCTCGCCGCGCCGGCCGGCGATAGCAATGACTTGTGCATAGGCCTTGTCGGCAGTTTCGAATCGGCCGAGCCGGTCAGACGCCGCGGCAAAGCCCAGCCACGCCTCCGGGTCGAGGGGATCCTTGGCGAGAACTGCCCGGAAGGTCCGTTCGGCGCCGGCAAAGTCGCTTTGCCGGAAGGCTGTTTTGGCTCGGTCCCGCAAGACCGCCTGCTGGCTGGCGAACTGAGAATACTCTGGCCCGCTATCGACCAGCGCATCTTCGAAAGCTGTACTGCAAGCGCCGAGTGGCATTGCCAGGAAGAAAGCCAGTGCTGGTAGTAAAAAATGACGATCCATGCTGCACGCCCCATGGGATCATCCAAACCTAGAAGACAGGCTATAAATCCAGATCAAGAATTCCTGTTCAATTTTACGAAGTCACTGAGACGAAATAATTATCAGGGCGTGTGTTGGTGGCGAGTTTCATTAATGGGCTGTTCATCGGCTTGATCAATCATTGCCGCCGAGTTGGTCTTTGGCGGGGGCACAATAGCAATGAGCAGGATCAACAGCATCGCTGGACGATTCTATGCCCTGATAGTTCTGGCAGTTCTGGCCGTTGCCGGCGTTTCCGGCTTGTCGACTTATGAGTTGACCGCCACCAATCGAACGCATCGCACCGAAACGCTCCGCTCTCTTACCGATACCGCCCGTTCGTCGGTGGGCCGCTTTGCCGATATGGCAAAGAAAGGTAGCCTCGATGAGGCAACGGCAAAGAAGGAGGCACTCGCGACCCTCTCGGCCATGCGCTACGACGGAAACGAGTATTTTTTCGTTATCGACTTCGACGCGCATATGGTGATGCATCCGATCAAGCCGGAGCTTGATGGCAAGGATCTTTCGGCGTCTACAGATCCGGCTGGTGCCCACCTTTTCAAGGACATGGCCCAACTCGCCAAGAATGGCGGAGGCTTCTACAGCTATCTCTGGCCGCGCCCCGGTGCCGAACAGCCGGTTCCGAAGACCAGTTACGTGCTTCCCTTCCCCGCCTGGGGCTGGGCGATCGGTACTGGCGTTTACGTGGATGATATTGCCAGCGAGAACCGTTCGTCAGTCGTCTGGGCTACTATTACGACGCTCTTGATAGGCGTGCTTCTGGTGTTGGTGGCGGGTCTGCTCACGCGCAGCATCACGCGTCCGATGCGGGCGCTGCGAGCGTCGATGTCCGACATCGCCGAGGGGCGCCAAGCAGTGGTCGCCGGTCTTGAGCGCCGTGACGAAGTTGGTGAAATGGCTCGCGTCGTCGACGTTTTTCGCCGTAACGCCGAAGAGAGGGACGCCTTGCGCGCCGAGCAGGAGCGTGCGGAGTTGGAGCGTCAGCGTCGCCGAGAGGCGGTCGAGAGGCTTGTTTCCAGTTTTGGCGGCGACGTGGGACTGCAACTCGATGCCGTCCTTTCGGAGATGACCGGCCTCGACCGCCTTGCCGGCGATCTGACCGCCGCCGGAGAGGAAACCGAGCGTTTGGCGAACGCGGCAGCAAGAGGGGCCGAACAATCCGCCAGCAGCGCTTCGGTGGTTGCATCCGCATCCGATGAGTTGCGTGGTGCCATATCCGAGATCTCGGAGCAGATTGCCAAGACATCCGAAGTCACATCGCGCGCTGCCGAAATGGTCGAGAGCGCGAACAAGCGCGTCGGAGATCTGGCAGAGCTTGCCGTCGCCATCGGTGAAGTGGTCACCCTGATCGATAACATCGCCGCCCAGACCAACCTTCTGGCGCTCAATGCCACAATCGAGGCCGCAAGAGCTGGCGAGGCAGGCAGAGGGTTCGCGGTGGTGGCCAGCGAGGTGAAGTCGCTTGCGGCTCAGACCGCCAAGGCGACCAGCACCATTTCGGAGAAAATAGAGACCATCCAATCATCGACGGGCGATACCGTAGAGGCCATCCGCTCGATCGGCGTGGTGATGAACGAGGTGCGCTCCTACACCACCGCCATTTCCGCGGCCATCGAAGAGCAGGGTGTCGTCACGGGATCCATCGCCAACAACATCGGAGCGGTATCCTCGGGTGCCGAAGGGCTGACGCATAGTGTAGGTGGCGTAACGGTGGCGGCGGGAAGATCGCGCGCCGCCGCCGGTTCGGTCTTTTCGACCTCGGCCGACGTGACGGCCAAAACAGCAGAGCTGAGGAAGCGCGTGCAATCCTTCCTCAATGATGTGGCCACCGCGTGATCAGCTGTGGAACTTCACCACAACTGGCCAGATGGCGATGAAGAGAACCACAGGAAGGATGCAGGCTGTAACCGGCACCGATAATTTAGCCGGCAAAGCATAAGCCTTTTCCTCGGCGGCGGCGAGGCGTTGATGTCGCATGTCCTCGGCAAAGACACGCAGCGCGTCGGACAGGCTGGACCCCAGTTCTCGCGATTGCTGAAGCAATGTCGCGAAGGCGCGCACTTCCGGAACACCGACGCGATCGGCCAGCGTCTGCAAGGCGAGTTCCATCGATCGTCCGGCCCGGACTTCAAGGCATAGCACCTGAAGGTTGACGCCAAGCGCGGGATACATCGGCGCCAGTTCTTGCGTGACCCGCTCAAGGCCTGCTTCCATGGAAAGACCGGCGTTGGCGCAGACTCCCATGAGGTCCATGAAATCCGGAAAGGCGATGCGATTCTCGCGCATGATGGCCTTGGAGCGCCGATCGACGTAGATGCTGGGCCCCAGATAGCCGGCGATGGTGGCAATCAATGCCAGAAGAAGCAGGGTCGTCGTCTCGGGGATGTGGCCGCTGCCGGCCAACAGCAGCACGACGGCAAGCGGCAATCCGACGGCGCCAGCGATGCGGGCAAGAAAAAACAGGGGCACGGCATGAGGCGAAAAGAATCCGGCGCGGATCATACGCTGCCTGGCGATTTTCATCTTGCTCGCATCGCCGCTACCGAGAATCCCGTTTGCCTGGGCTACCAGTTTTCCAAGCGCCGGGGGCAGGCGATCACTGTCCGATCCAAGATCGAGAGCTGTTAGTACCTCGTCGCCAGGTTCATTGCCGGCCATCTCCGCCTTCGGCACCGGAAGGTCGACCCTAAGACGCCGCTTGACGCGACGTCGTCGGTTCAGCGCACCGGTGATGGCCGTCGCGGTCGCTCCGAACATGGCGAGAAGCGCGGCAATCGCCACGAGCTCGGGGCGTGTCGTGACGATGCTGATCAACTGGCTGACGACGTCGGGCATGATGTCCTCAGAAGCGGAAACTGATCATTTTCTTCATCATCAGGTTGCCGATGCCGAGCCAGGTGGCGGCGCCGACGAGGCCCCAAGTCGTCATGGGCTTGCCCCAGACCGATCCGTAGTAGCCAGGCGATATGATGTTGAGGGCGCCGAACAGCAGAAGCGGCATCGCGGTGAGGAAGATGGCTGAGATTCTTCCCTCGGCGGAAATCGAACGGATCTTGCGTCGCATCTTGATGCGCTGGCGGATGACGTCAGTGAGATTCTGGAGGATTTCCCTTAGGTTGCCGCCAGTCGATGACTGGATGGACACGGCAGTGACAAACAGCGGCAGGTCCTCCTGACCGACACGTTCCTGCATGTTCGTGAGGGCGGTGACCAGATCCGCTCCGTAAGTCACCTCGTCGGCCATCAAGCCGAATTCGGTCCCTATCGGGTCGGCCATCTCGCGCGCCACCATGGCCATGGCCACAGGCACGGGGTGGCCGGCCTTCAGGCTGCGAACGATCAGTTCGATTGCCTCTGGAAACTGGAGGGCGAACTTGTTCTGCCGCCGATTTCGCCGCATGCGCAGCGCCATGACCGGCAAGATGAACCCGCCGACCGGCAGTGCGATTGCCGTCTTGAGGAGATCATGATCGGTGAAGTTGAACACGAGGCCCGCGATGATGAGGCCGGTTGCCGCGAACAGCAGCATCAGCTTGGTGAGGCCGATGGTTATGCCGCACTGAACGATCAACCGACCGAGCCAGGCGAGGTGGCGTGGCATGCCGCCGGCGGCAGTAAGGCCGCGCTCGCGCCTCAGCGTCACCATCACTTCCTGCCGGTTGGCGTCGGGCGCCGAAATCTTGAGCCGGCGGTTGACCTGACGCCGGCTGGCACCTGCGTTGACCGTCAGCAGATAGGCCGCCTCGGCCAGGAAGGCCGCTGCGAAGCCTATGAAGGCGTAGAAGAGATACATCTCGTTCATGGCGGCCTCAAACGAGCGGTTTGGTCGGATCGAAATAGGCGCTCGGTACCGAAATTCCCTTGGCCACGAGATCATCGAGGAAGCGCGGCCTGATGCCTGTCGCGCGAAACTCGCCAACCACCGTGCCATCCGCTTCGGTGCGCAGGCGGTTGAAGCGGAAGATCTCCTGCATCTGGATGATGTCGCCCTCCATGCCGGTAATCTCGGAAATGGAGGTAACGCGGCGCTTGCCGTCGGATAGGCGGGTGAGCTGCAGGATCAGACGGATCGCCGATGCGATCTGTGAGCGGATGGAGGCCACGGTCATCGGCATTCCGGTCATGCCCAGCATCTGTTCGAGACGGGAGATGGCATCGCGCGGCGTATTGGCATGGATGGTTGCCATCGAACCTTCGTGGCCGGTGTTCATCGCCTGCAGCATGTCGAAGGCTTCCTCGCCACGGCACTCGCCGAGAATGACCCGGTCCGGTCGCATGCGCAGGGCGTTCTTGACGAGGTCGCGCTGACGGATCTCGCCATGTCCCTCGGTATTGGCCGGTCGCGTCTCCATGCGCGCGACATGCGGCTGTTGCAGCTGCAGCTCTGCGGCGTCTTCGATCGTGATGAGGCGCTCGTCCGGCGAGATGAAGGCCGAGAGAGCATTGAGCATGGTCGTCTTGCCGGTACCTGTGCCGCCAGAGATCAACGTCGTCACCCGGGCATTGACGGCCGCTGCCATCAGTTCCCCCATCGGCTTGGCCAGCGCCCCAACATCGATCAGCCGATCGAGCGACAGCTTCTTCTTGGCGAACTTGCGGATGGAGACCAACGGCCCATCGACGGCGATCGGGCGGATCGCCGCGTTGAATCGCGAGCCGTCGAGCATGCGGGCGTCGCAGGTAGGGTGGCTCTCATCGATGCGGCGACCAACGGCGGCGACGATCTTGTTGATGATTCGGAGGAGGTGCGCCTCGTCCTTGAAGGGAATGTTGATCGGTTCGAGCTTTCCGAAGCGTTCGACGAAGCAGTTCTGGTGACCGTTGATCAGGATGTCGTTGACGGTGGGATCGCGCATCACCGCTTCCAGCGGTCCGAGCCCCATCATTTCGTCATAGACGGCCGTCACGAACTCGCCGAACTCCTGCTCATTGAGCGCGAGTCTTTCTTCGGCGGCAAATGAGCTGACGTGCCCATAGAGTTCGCGCATTACTGCGTCGGGCGACAGCTTTTCGAGCTGGGATAGGTTGAGGTCCTCGATCAGGCGCTTGTGCAGCTTGTCCTTGGCGGCGATCAGCTTTTCGTTGATCGGCTTGGGAAGCTGCAGCGGCTCCATCTCGCGTAGTGGCGCCACCTGGATCTGCGATACCGTCGGCCGCTCGACAGGCAGAGGCGCCGGCGTATCGGTGGTCTGCAACGTCTGAAAGCGGCTACGCATGGCGCCTGCCTTTGTTGAGGGAGGATCCTTCTGCCCGTTTCAGCCGGGCGAGCAGCGATCGGAGAGGGGCTGTCCATGAGGCGGTGGCAACTTCGCTGGGATCCGCGATGATCGCGCTGAGATCGGCAATGACGCGCGAGTGAGGCGCCACTTCGCCGAGTGGACGCCCCTGGTCGAGCGCTTCACGCACCGCCTTGTAGTCGTTGGCAACCGACCCGGCGAAGGCGTCGCCAAACAGTTCCTTGACCTCGGAGAGCGATACGCTCGGGCTGCCCTTGGCGTCGACCCGGTTGACGATGACGCCGAACCGAGCCTCTTTGTGGACCCGCTCGCGGACCGCATGGGCGAGCCGCTGCGCCTGCCTCAAGGCGGGCACCGTCATCTCGGTGATCAGGAAGACATGGTCGGAGCCCTGCAGGACGGAGTCGGTCCAGGGAAACCAGGTGCGTGGCAGATCGATCACCACATTGTCGAAGTGACTGGCCACGAGATCGAGCAGGCGCCCGACCAGATCCGGCCGATAGCTGCGCATTTCCCATGGGCAAGGCGGTGCCGAAACGATCGCGAGGCCCGACTTGTGGCGGCTCAACATCACGTCGAGCAGCTTCCGATCCAACCGATCCGGCTGGTTCTCGATCTCTGCAATGTCGAAGTGCGCTTCAAGATCGAAGTATTCGGCGCAGGAGCCATGTTGCAGGTTGAGATCGACCACGCAGGTTGTCTGGTGCCGACGCGCCGCAGCTTGGTGCAGTAACACGGCGGCTTGCAAAGCGAGAGTTGTGTTGCCAACTCCACCGGCCGCCGGCAGGAACGTGTAGATCTTGGAATCCGGATAGGGGTCGGCCTCGTCACGGCCGAGACGCGTCAGTGTGTGGGCGAGGTCGGAGATTGCCACCGGCTTCACCAGAAAGTCCTGCAATCTCAGGCGCAGGAAGCCACGGGCCACTTCGGCGTCGAATACGCCGGTGACGGCGAGGAATCGCACCGACGGACCTGCTTGCCGGTAGAGCTCGGACAGCCCTGCAACCGGACCATCAGGGAAAGCATCGAGATCGGGAACCACAAGGCCACAGGCCGGATCTGCGAGCTCATCGGAGAGCTTGTCAGGTGTCCGTACCTTGAGATCTCCGACACTGGCGCCGGATGCCCTCAGAGCATCGGCAACCAGGACGGCAAAATCTTTGTCGGCGGTAACGACCACGACGGTGCCAAAATTGATCGAGGGCTCAGCCATCGGGCTCACCGTACCGGCAGGTCGAGAATGTAGCCTCCGGTCGACGCCCCGTTGGCGGCAAGGTAGGCGGCGGTGTCGCGTGGCACTTCGGCATTGCCACGGGCAAAGACATCGAGATCACTGCCCGGCAGTGCACGGTCGAAAGGCGTGGCAATGCTGTTGCCGGTCCCTAGCGGGTCGACGATGTGCGGTGTCACGATGATCACGAGGTCGGTTTCCGCCCGCTTGTAGGCGGTCGAGCGGAACAGGTTGCCCAACACCGGCATTGATCCCAGCCAGGGGACACGGTTGTTCGAGACCGAACGGGAGTTGGTGAGCAGCCCGGCGATGACGAAGCTCTGGCCGTCTCGCAACTCCAGCGTCGAGTCCGAGCGGCGCACCTTCAGGCCGGGAATGGTGATGCCGTTGATGGTGACGGCGGCGGAATAGTCGATTTCACTCACTTCGGGCTTGATGTTGAGATGGATGAGGCCGTTCGGTGCGACCGTCGGCGTGAAGTCGAGACCGACGCCGAATTTCTTGAACTCGACGGAAATGGACATGTTGTCGCCCGCCACCGGCACCGGGAACTCGCCACCAGCGAGGAAACTCGATGTCTGTCCGGATAGCGCCACAAGATTGGGTTCGGCAAGCGACCGGGCGAGACCACGCGCCTCGAGCGCTTGCACCACCATATCCACGGAGAGGCCCCCCGAGAGAACCTTGCTGACGATCTCACCAAATGGGGTCGAGCCAGACGCGAGCGTCGAAGAGCCGACTCCGACGGCGATGCCGTCGCTCTGCACGGCCCAACCGAGGCCAAGCTCGCGATTGGCCGAACGGGTTGCCTCAAGGAAACGGACCTTGAGTTGCACCTGCTTGCCGCCGCCGATGTCGACGGTGTTGACGACCTTGTCGCCTCCGAACTCCTTGGCGATCGCGCCGGCTTCCTCGATGGTCTTCTGATCGGCAGCGGTGCCGGACAGCACGATGGAACCATTGGCCGAGGAGACGTCGACACGGGCGTTTGGCAGTTTCTTCTCAAGGGCCGCCTGCAGTCGGTCGGTGTGCAACGCCACCTCGAAGTCCGCGGCACCAACGACGTTGCGTTCCTTGTCGAACAACACGATGCCGGTGACGCCGCCCTTGGAGCCGAGCACCATGAAGGATTTGTCGGTCAGCGGCCAGGCATCGGCCAGCGCCGGATCGCCGACGACGATTTCAGAGAAGGCCGCTGTCGTCTCGATCATCTGGGGTACGCCCTTGGCGATCGAGAACGATTGCCCGGAGGTTGCCGATGTCATCTTTATGGGGCGTGCGGCATCGGCCGGCGGAATGGCCGCCAGTACGAAAACGAGAAGCGCGACGAGACGGGAGGCCGTGCGCATCGAGAAGTTCATCTGGGAGCTCCGGCGGCGATCGAGGCGGAGGAAAGGGGAGATGCTTCTGCGACCGGCCCGGCCGGAACGGCAGGTGCTGGAGGCGTTTCAGGCGGTGTGACGCGGCGGCTAGGGCCACCTTCCGCGACCGGTACGGAGTATTGAGTGAGCTCGGTCGCCCGCCTTACCCAGACCGTGGCATCGGTGACAGGCGGCGGGGCGGACGGCATCTCGGCCTTGATATTCTCCGTCCTGCGGGCCGTGGTGAGGTCGGCGACGCCAATTGGACGGAAGGCAGCCGCCCGCACCTCACCGGCTTTTCTCAGCACAAGCGAGAGGCTGCCGACGCTTTGAGCCAGGACCAGCTTCTGAGCGGCTTCCGGCGACGCTTCAACGGTGACGGTATGGGCCACGGTTGCCTCGGTGCTTTTCTCGTCGGCCATCTGGTCGATCGACAGGATGCGCACGTCCTGGAGGATCACTTCCGCGACATCCGAGGTGGTCAGCACCACATCGACCCGGTCGCCCGGCAGCACCAGCCCTCCGACGCCGGCCACGTCGTTGACCCGCAGGGTCACGGCCCGGTTTCCGTCGGAGATGAGGCGGGAGAGGGCCGCACGTTCGCCGGGACCGGTCAGCTTGGAGGCAAACAGCGGTTCGCCTTGCTCCAGCGGATAGAGCACGGTGCGATCGCCGTCCTTGAAAAGGTCGTCGGCGGTGGCGAAAGATCCGGGTGGCAAGTCGCTTTCCGGCCAAGCGATCTCACGAACCGACTTGCGTGAAAGTGGCGAGCCGAAGCGCAGCGGTTCCGCCGCGACCACGAGTGTTCCAAAAGTCACTGCCGGTCGCGCCGCCTCGATCTCGCGGAGGCGAGCGGCCGAGGTATTGTCGAGCCAGCGGCTGCCGGCCCAGATGGCTCCGCCGCCGCAAGCGATGGCGAGGACGATCATGACCTTGAAGTTGGCGCGCATCGACACAGGTTCTCCGGGTACGAGCACACTAGCAGCTTCATGATAAAGGCCGGTTCAATCGGCTCGTGGCTTTTCTGCAGTGATTTCAGCATTTTGTTAACCGTGCGGATGCCGGTTCCGCGCCAACCCCGCTTGCGGCGGGGTGGAAGGCGGACTAAGCCGTTATGTAGTGTTCGGTGATGAGCGGAGGTGAAAGTGTCGGCTTTGGGGAGCGATTCTGCTGCGGCGGCCGGGGGCATCCTGACGATCAGCGTCGAGGCTGTCGTGGCCAACTGGCGAGCCCTTGCTGCTCGTGTTGCGCCGGCCCGTTCGGCCGCCGTCGTCAAGGCCGACTCCTATGGGCTTGGCGCTGCACGGCTTGTCCGGCCGCTCTACGAAGCCGGATGCCGCGATTTCTTCGTAGTTGCCCTATCGGAGGCCGATGCCCTCCGGCCACTTCTGCCGCTTGACGCCACGATCTATGTGCTGAACGGCCTGCTTCCCGATACGGCCCACGCCTATGGCGAGGGTATTCTGCCAGTGTTGAACTCGCTTGCTCAATGTCGAGCCTGGGCCGACGCCCGGCGCGGCAGTCGACCTTCGGTGATCCAGGTCGATACGGGCATGTCGCGGCTTGGCCTTGACGTTACCGAACAACAGATGCTCGCTGCGGATCCCGGCCTTCTCGCCGCCACGGGGGCGTGCCTCATCATGAGCCATCTCGCCTGTGCCGATGAGCCGGACAAGCCGGCGAGTGGCGAACAGCTCGCCGCCTTCCGTGCCGCTCGCCAGCGGCTGCCGGGGCTTTCCGGCTCGCTCGCCGCTTCGAGCGGCATCTTCCTCGGCGCGGACTATCATTTCGATGTCTGCCGACCCGGCGCTTCGCTCTATGGCATCGAGACCAGCCCGCTCGCCGAGGGCATCAAGCCCGTGGTCGATCTACGGGTACGCGTCGCTCAACTCCGGGAAATCGAGGCAGGCAGCTCGGTGGGCTATGGCTATACGTTTCGCACCAGCCGGACGACCCGCCTCGCCACGCTGGCGACGGGGTACGCCGACGGTTGGTGGCGGCGCCTGTCCAATGGTGCCGGCGCGGCTTATTTCGGAGATACTCGCTTGCCTTCGGTTGGCCGTGTCTCGATGGACAGCTTCTCGGTGGACGTGACTGCGCTGCCCAAGGAAGCGCTCGCTGAAGGGGATCTTCTGGAACTGATCGGTCCACATCAGAGCGCTGATGATGTGGCGCGGGCAGCCGGCACCATCGGTTATGAAGTGCTGACTTCGATCGGCAAGCGCTATCACCGCGTCTATCGATAGTATCTCAAGGCTGGGCGATGACCGCGAAGGCGGTGGCATCGCCCGGCCAGGTCTCGCCGGTCACGAAGTCGACGATCTCCACGGTTGAAAAGCCGGCGGACAAGACTTCTTCGGTGATGGCGTCGGGCGTGTAGTACTGCATCCAGTTGTAGACTTGGAAGGTGCGGTCCGGTGCCACTACCAGATAGCGATCGAGGCCGATGCTGTCCTTGGGGTAAAGCAGTGTCGTCTTGAAGCCGACATAGTCCCCGCTTGCCCAGAAGCCGTCCATGAGGCGAGAGCCGAAAGTCGTCTCTTCGCGCAGGGCGTCGAACATGCCCGTCGAGAAGACGTCGAACAGGAAAATGCCCCCCGGCTTCAGCGACGACCTGACCTTGTCGAGGACGAGGCGGCGGTTGTCCGGAGCCATGGCGCAATAATCGCCATAGATCATGGTGACGAGGTCCTGATCGCCGGGGAACGCGTCCTTGAGGTAGTCGGCCCTTCGGTAGTCGATGGCCAGGTTGGCAACCTCTGCGGTCTTGCGGGCGTAGGCCAAGGAGTTGCTGGAGAAGTCGAGCCCCGTGACGAGGCCGCCTCGCCTGGCGTAGCGGGCGGTGTAGAGCCCCGGCCCACAGCCAAGATCCATGATGGTACGGCCAGCAAGTGGAACGCGTCGGTCCAGCCAGTCGACGAAGGCATCGATCGTGGCTGCGCGCCGGGATGCGAGGTCGCTGCTCTCGTTGAGATGGAAACGCAGCATCTCGCCCGCGATATGCGGATCGGTCCACAACAGTTCGGTGGTCAAAACGGAGAACGGAGCGGGGCGGGAGAGAAAGTCGGCCAGAATTTCGTACATGGTGACGGCAGGATAGGCACTACCCACCGCAAGCGAAAGCAGACATTCGACAACAAGCGAGACGGCCGCGCCCTTCAAGGGGGGCACGGCCGTTCCGTCTTGATCAACTGATGTTGGTCAGGGCTGCTTGCCGATGTAGGCGAGGATGCCGCCGTCGACATAGAGCACGTGCCCGTTGACGAAATTCGATGCCGATGAGGCGAGGAACACTGCCGGCCCCTTGAGGTCGTCCGTGGTACCCCAACGGCCGGCTGGCGTCTTCGCCCGGATGAAGGCATCGAAGGGGTGCCCGGGCGCACGTAGCGGTGCGGTCTGCGGCGTCTCGACGTAGCCGGGCCCGATGCCGTTGCACTGGATGTTGAAGGCGCCGTATTCGGAGGCGATGTTGCGGGTCAGCATCTTGAGGCCGCCCTTGGCAGCCGCGTAGGCCGACACCGTCTCGCGGCCGAGCTCGGACATCATCGAGCAGATGTTGATGATCTTGCCGCTGCCCTTCTTCATCATGCTGGGGATCACCGCCTTGGCGACGATGAACGGCGCCGTCAGGTCGATGTCGATCACCTGGCGGAAGTCCTTGACGTCCATCTCGTGCATGGGGATGCGCTTGATGATGCCGGCATTGTTGACCAGGATGTCGATCGTGCCGAGATCCTTTTCGATATCGGCCACCAGCTTCTGTACGGCCGCCTCGTCGGTGACGTCGGCGATGTAGCCGCGCGCGTCGATGCCGGCCGCCTTGTAGGCGGCAAGGCCCTTGGCGAGGAACTCCTCGTTGATGTCGTTGAAGGCGATGGTGGCGCCGGCCTCGGCCAGTGCGCTGGCGAGCGCGAAGCCGATGCCATAGGAAGCGCCGGTGACCAGCGCTACCTTGCCTTCGAGCGAGAATGCGTTCGGATAGGTCATTGTAGTCCGTCCTTGCCCGCTTAGCGCAGGTCGCTGATGGCGATGTGATCCATGTCGTCGAAGGTCTGGTTCTCACCACCCATCGCCCAGATGAAAGTGTAGGCCGATGTGCCGCAGCCCGCGTGGATGGACCAGGACGGAGAGATCACCGCCTGTTCGTTCTGCACCAGGATGTGGCGGGTCTGGTTGCCTTCGCCCATCATGTGGAAGACGGCCTGTCCCTGCGGGATGTTGAAGTACGTGTAGATTTCCATGCGCCGCTCGTGGGTGTGGGCGGGCATGGTGTTCCAGACGCTGCCGGGCGCCAGCTGGGTGAGACCCATGGAGAGCTGGCAGGTTTCCAACACGTCGGGGTGGATGAACTGGTTGATGACGCGCTTGTTGGAAGTCGCCTCGTCGCCAAGCGGCTTCTTCTTGGCATCCGCCATCGACAGGAAGGTGGTCTTGCATGCCTTATGGGCCGGGGCGGAGACCATGTAGAACTTGGCGGGCGCCTTGGCATCGTCACTCTTGAAGACGACAGACTTGGTGCCCTTGGTGATGTAGAGGCAGTCCTGGAAACCAAGGTGGAAAGTCTCGCCATCCGCCTCGATCGAGCCGGCGCCGCCGATGTTGAAGATGCCGATCTCGCGACGCTCCAGAATATAGGACGTCCCGAAATTCTTCATGCAGTCGATGCCCTTGTCGAGCGGCACCGCCCCCTTTACCGGCTTGCAGCCGAACGTCACCATGCGGTCGACATGGGAATAGACGGCGACCACCTGATCGTCGACGTAGAGGTTTTCGATCAGGAACTCGGCGCGCATCTCCTCGGTTGTATAGCGCTTGAAGTCCTTCTGATTGGCGGAATAGCGAATATCCATTGTTGTCTCCAATATTGACGGGGGATGTCAGGCCAGGATCTTGACCACGACTTTCCTCACCTTGGCTGCTACCCCGGCGACACAGCCGGGACGATGGATGTCGGTGGGATAGAAGACGGCATAGGCACCGGCGCCGAGCACGAGATCCGTCTCGTCGGTCACCGTTGAAAAGAACTGGATGTCACGGTCGGCAAGCAAGTCTTCGGCTACCGGATTGCCACCGGCGAGCGGTGCGTAGCCGATCATTTCACGACCGCTCGCCATGTACTGGATGTCGATGTAGCGAGCGTGCGACTCAGGGCGCTTGTCGGCCTTCGGTGCCGTTTCGTAATCCTGAATCAGCGCGAACATGCGATCGCCGTCGATATCGACGCGGCCGGCGGGCAACGCAGCAATATCGGTCCCGGCGAGAAATCGCAGGCCACGCCGGATGTTCTCCGGCAGGTTGGCGGCGTCGCGGTCGAGAGTGGCAATATGGCTGAGGTACATCGGCTTTCTCCTGATATTCGGTATGGGGCCGGCGTGCCGGCCCCTTCGCGATTACTCGGCCGCTTGCAGCTTTTCAGCCGGAGCGGGGGTGTGGCCCTTGATACGCTTGGCCCACATACCGGTCAAAATCGGCACCAGAATCGCTGTGGTGAGGCAGGCGGCGGCGACCAGGGAGGTTGCCGTGGCGGCGGCCGGTTTGAAGGCGGGCACCATCTCAGCGATGATCATCGGGTTGGCGACGGCGGCACCGGCTGTCGAGGAGGCCGCAAGACCGGCGGTACCGTTGCCCCCGCCGATCACCTTATCGGCCAGCATCAACGGAATGCCAGTGATGAAGATCACCAGGATGCCGAGCAGGATGCCGCCGAGACCGGTCTGGGCGATGACATGCAGGTCGATGCCGTTGCCGAGGGCGAAGCCGAAGAACGGGATCAGCGTGTGCACGCACTTGCCGAAGAACTCCTTCAGGTCCTTGTCGAGGTTGCCGAGCAGGAAGCCGATCAGGAAGGGCAGCACCGCACCGACGAACAGATGCGGTTCGAAGGTGGCAACGCCGGCGGCGCCGAGGATGAACATCGACACCAGCGGACCGGATTCGATGGACATCAGGACGAAGGCGCCAGCTTCTTCCTTGGAGCCATACTGCTGCATCACGGCCGCATAGAGACCGCCGTTGGTCATGTCCATCGCCGCGCAGATGGCGAGTGCCGAGAAGCCGGCGAACAGGCCGGCCTGTACGCCCTCGATCGGCAGGATTTGGGCGGCGGCATAGGTGGAGACCCAGGCGACCAGCGTCTTGACGATGACGAGGTTGCCCGACTTGCGCAGCACTGTGCCGGTGGCCCTGAGGTCGATGGTGGCGCCCATGCAGAAGAACCAGACGGCGAGGATCGGTACCGTGCCGGAGATCAGGCCATTGGTGAACGAGCCGAAATACTTGCCGGCTTCCGGATAGAAGGTCTTGCAGAGTGCGCCAAGGATCAGCGGCACCAGCATCAGGCCGCCAGGGATTTTGTCGATCGTCTTCTTGATGTTCATGGGTCCAGCCCTTTCCAGCGTGAATGCGAGTAACGTGGACGGCGGCGGTTACCGGCGTCGGTTGATTTCGGAAGCGAAGACGTCAGGGGTGGCGTCCTTCGGAATGATGGCGCCCCGATGCTGCACGACGGCACCGGCGACGAGATGGGCGCGGCGAGCGGCTTCCACGGGGACGAGGCCAAGGCTGCGGCCGAGAAGATAGGCGGCCGAGAAACTGTCGCCGGCGGCAGTGGTATCGACCACCTTGTCGACGGCGACGGCGGGGACCGTCTCGACCTTGCCCCCGTGAATCAGGGTGCACGGCTTGGCGCCGTCCTTGATCACGGTCTCCAGGCGCGGTTGTGCGGCGAAGTGAGCCGCGCCGGCCTCGGGCGTTGGCTCGATGCCGAGTACCTCGAGTTCTTCCACCGTCACCATGAGCCGGCTCGCGAAGGCGATGACGCGTTCATAGACGGCGCGCGTGGTCTCCACGCTCTCCCACAGGAGCGGTCGATAGTTGCAATCGAAGTCGATGGCGATGCCGCTGCGAGCAAGCTCTTCCAGGCGCGCAATCAGCCGTGCGCGGCTTCGGGGCTTCAACACCGCGAGGCTGATGCCGGAAAGATAGATGTTGCTGTATCCGCCAAGCGCCGCGAGGATTGCGTCTGAGCCATCGGTTTCGAAGGCTTCGCGGACGGCCGCTTCGCCACGCCAGTAGAAGAAGCGACGCTCGCCGGCGGCATCGGTCTTGATGAAATAGAGGCCGGGACGGCGGCCGGGACGCCGCAATACGAGACGATCGCCGACACCCTGAAGGCGCCAGAAGGCGGCCATGGCATCGCTGAACGGATCATCGCCTATGGCGCTCACATAGTCGACGAAGCCTCCGAGCCCCTCGCCAAGTCGTGCCATGTAGGCTGCCGTATTGAAGGTATCGCCTCCGAAGGATTGCGTGATGCCACCATCGGGGCGCTCCTGAAGCTCAACCATGCACTCGCCGATGGCTGCCACGCGGATATCCTGGGTCACGTCATCCTCCGATCACCATTTTCCGGTCTGGGTGCGGACCGGACTTTCGATCTAACTTCTGGCCCTGGAACATCTGAGCGTCTCCGTTGCAAGTCAATACGCATTAATCCACGTAAAATAAAAGCATAATAGGATTATACGAAAGTCTATATTATAGTATAATGTCGACATATACATAGAATAGAATCGGCTTCTGGAAATATGTAACTAGGAAAAGAGGTGCGTGAATGAATATATACGAACTTATATACAAGATATATAAGGTATATGTCTACGAATATATCAAGTGGCGTTTGAGGTCGCATTTTTGGACAAATTAGGGAAACTGCGCCACACTGGTTGCCTGTTCGTGTGGCGGCATAGGCTGAACTTTGTGACGGGCCGGTTTTTCTGTTGCCGCGCTCTATCCCGAGTTCGAGCGAAATCCGTATTGTCCTCGGCTGGATATGGGGACAGCTGCTCGGTACTAACCCGCTCTGATCCTTTTTATATATCTGATATACACAAGTTTGATCGTTGGCGCCTCGGACCGAGGCCCAATCCGCGGCAGCATCGGGTTTGGCAATTGAACAGTTTATGGGGCTCCCTATGACGGCATGGACAATGAGCGACACCGGGCGTTCGCCAGCCGGCGGTTCGCCGGTTGGTGAAACCGCTGCGCAACTCGTTCATCGCCGACTGCGGGACGACATCGTCTCCATGCGTCGTCGCCCGGGTGACGTCATATTCGAAAAGGAAATTGCCCTCGAAGCACGCGTCAGCAGGACGCCGGTTCGCGAGGCGTTGCTTCGCCTCGCCGATGAGAAGCTCATTGAGATCGTTCCAAAGTCCGGGACCATGGTCGCCCGCATTCCTGCGGAAATCCTCCCCGAGATCATCATAGCCCGCGCCGCGCTTGAGGCCGTGACTGTGCGGGCAGCAGCCGAGAGTGCCAGAGGATCGGATATTGCCGGCCTGCGGGCGATCATCGAGCGCCAGCGGGAAGCGTTGGCCACAGGGGACATCGACGGGTTCCACGCGGCTGATGAGCTGATGCACCGGGTTATCGCCGAAGCGGGGCGGCTACCTGGCTTGTGGACCATGATCGTTCAGATCAAGGTGCAGCTTGATCGCTATCGTCGTCTCACCTTGCCCCAGCCCCATCGCATGGAACGGGCTCTCGCCGAGCATGAGGCGATCATTGACGCCATTGCTGATCGCGACGTCGCTGCTGCCATGGCAGCCATGAACCTGCATCTTGATGGCCTGAGGGTTAGTCTGGCGCCGATCCGCGACCTCAACCCCGACTACTTTTCCGGCGATGTCGGTGCCGTTTACGACCGTTGGGCCGGCGAGACGACCTGAAACGGGACGAGTGTCCCGTGGCCCTGGCAGCTGTCGGGCGGTAAGTTGGCGCAAGACACTGAAAGCTATCGATGTTTCGAGATGCTGGTGTTCGCTTGGCTCTGCTTAAGTAGATAGCCTTATATGCTTTCGTATTATGCACGCCAGCGTCAAGATTGACTGCAATTCGTGCGTGACAAAAGCAGGTTTTGCCTCGACCCTCTAGGTATAGGAAGCCGGTCTTCTCCCAGCCGGCCCCGATCCGAGGAGCCATGGCATGATCGTGGCAGTCCGCCAACCGCCGCGTCTCGCGCCTGTCGAGACCACCTCTACCATTCGGCGCGAAAGCCGGCAGAGCGCCGAGATGGCGCTGTTTGGCCTCTATGAAATCTCCAAGATCCTCAATGCGCCCGTGCGCCTTGAGAGCATGCTCGCGAGCGTCGTCAATATCCTGACCTCGTTCCTTGCCATGCGGCGCGGTATGATCGTCGTCATCGACGAGGCCGGCGAACCGGAGATCGTCGCAACGGCCGGATGGGCCGGCGAGGTGAAAGGCAGACCGATCGACAGCCTGCCGCAGACTGTGATCGATCGGATCGTCGCGACCCAGACTTCACTTGTAGTCCAGGACACTGCGGCCGATCCGTTGTTCGCCAACACGCCGGCCGCCAGCGATCCCAGTCGGGTTTCGTTTGTCGGTGTTCCGATCAAGGACAATCTCAAGGTGATCGGGACGCTCAGCATCGATCGTGTCTGGGATGGTTCGGCGGATATTCGAATAGACGAAGACCTGCGCTTTCTGTCCATGGTTGCCAACCTGGTTGGGCAGGCGGTGCGGCTCCATCGCGTCGTCGCAGCCGACCGAAGGCGCCTGATCGACGAGCGCTCGCGACTTGAAAAGGCACTGGACGAAAAGCCGAAGCCGGCTCGAGTCCGCATTTCCATTGGCGGCATTGTCGGGGACAGTCCCTCGGTCCGCCGCGTCATGGAGACCATCTCCATCGTCGCGCCTTCAAACTCGACCGTTCTGTTGCGGGGCGAGAGCGGCACCGGCAAGGAACTGTTTGCCCGCGCCATTCACGAGCTGTCCAGCCGCAAGTCCAAGCCGTTCATCAAGCTCAATTGTGCCGCTGTATCCGAAAGCGTCCTCGAATCCGAACTGTTCGGTCACGAGAAGGGCGCGTTCACCGGGGCCATCGCAACCAAACCCGGCCGCTTCGAGCTGGCCAACGGGGGTACTTTGCTGCTCGACGAGATCGGAGAGATCTCGCCCGCCTTCCAGTCCAAGCTGCTGCGCGTCCTTCAGGAGGGAGAGTTCGAGCGAGTGGGCGGAACGCGCACGTTGAAGGTCGACGTCCGCCTGATCTGCGCCACCAACCGCGACCTTGAGGCGGCCGTCACGCGCGGCGACTTCCGCGCCGATCTTTATTATCGCATCAACGTCGTGCCGGTGTTCCTGCCGCCGTTGCGCGAGCGACCCGGCGATATTCCGCTTCTGGCTCGTGCCTTCCTCGACCGCTTCAATCGGGAAAACAGCCGTCGCTTGACCATTACCGACAGGGCGCTCGATCTTCTCGGCAAGTGCTACTTCCCCGGCAACGTCCGCGAACTGGAGAACTGCGTTCGCCGGACGGCGACGCTCTCTCGCTCTGACAAGATCCGCCGCGAGGATTTTGCCTGTGCTCACGGTGAATGTCTGTCGGCGACGCTTTGGACCGGCGCTCATCACGTTACCGCCGACGAGCAACTGACTGCCCTGAAGCGGGGAGAAGTATTGGTGCCTGGTTTGCGGCCGCCGGCCAGCGTCGCGAGAGCACCTGAACCCGAGGTTCGACCGGAACCGCAGGCCGACGGTCAGCTTTGCGAACATGCTGGCCCGGACTGTCCGGCCCTCGGCCATCGTGCCGGTGAGAAGGAACGGCTGATCGACGCCATGGAGAAGTCGGGATGGGTTCAGGCCAAGGCCGCACGCATCCTCGGCCTGACGCCGCGCCAGATCGGCTACGCTCTCAAGAAGCACCATGTGGAGCTGAAGCGGTTCTGACGACACGCCCTTGTCGCAAGTCCGACAAGGGCGTGTCGTGTCTCCGGCTGTTGTGGCCTGTCTCTTATAATTCATTGGAAATAAATCACATTCTTGATGGCACGCGGTTTGCGAGACCCATGGGGACTCGTTTAAAGGAGATATCGCCATGGCCATGTCCATCAATGCCGACGACTGCACAGCCTGCGGTGCCTGCGAAAGCGAATGCCCTTCAAAGGCCATCCGCTTCAAGGGTGCGGTGTATGTGATTGACCCGAAGAAGTGTACCGAATGCCAGGGAGCGGCCGATGCGCCTCAGTGCGATGAGGTTTGCCCGTCCGGCGCCATTGCCAAGGCGGCCTGACATGGCCTTTGCCGATCGCGAGCCGGATGTCGAGATCGACGGGCCGCCCCGCTTCCTGCCCGGTGACAAGGTCGTCGCACGCCTCAACGTGAAGAACGATGGTACCTATCCTGGCCGCGACATCGGCGAGCGCCTCGTTCACAAGGGCGATGTCGGCTACGTGCGCGACATCGGAACGTTCCTGCAGCAGTTCTACATCTACGCGGTCGAATGGGTCGATCGCGGCATTCTGGTCGGCATGCGGGCGCGTGAACTCAATGCCCTCGATGCTCTCGAGACGACGGAAGGGCCCGTGAAATGAAGGTCATGATCCGCCAATCGGCAAAAGGTTTGTCGGCTTACGTTGCCAAAAAGGATCTTGAGGAGCCCATCGTCTCTCAGGAGAGAGAGGCCCTTTGGGGTGGCAGCGTGACCCTCAAGAATGGCTGGGTACTCGATCTGCCGGAGATGCCGTCGGAAACCCGTCTGCCGGTGACCGTCGTCGCCCGTCGACGCGGTGAGGATGATTGACATGAGCGCGCTTCTCGCCGGCGAACCGCTTGCAACGCTGTCCGGGGAGGCTGCGGTTGACGCACTCGCAGGTCTGCGGGCCGAGCTCCTGGCTGATCGCCTCGTTCCCTACATCGGTCCGGGATTGCTGGCGCTGGAGGAAAGGCACTCCGTGCCAGCCTCGCCGGAAGAGATCGCCGCCGCGCTGCAGAAGCGGGTGCCTGTCCCCGGACGTATCCGCGGCAACATGTGGGCGGTGGCGCAATATATCGAGAGCCATCGTCACCGCAGGACGCTGAAAAAGCTGATGGCCGATGTCTTTGCTGGCGAACCGCGTCCATCGGCGTTCCATCGCTTCCTCGCCACGCTGCCGCTCAGCCTTGTTGTTGATAGCTGGTACGACGGCACGCTCGCCGCGGCGATGGTGGAGGCGGGCCGAGACGATGTCGTCGACGTCCAGGGCATGTCACGCGCCGCTCTCGGCGAGGATCGCTGGTACAATGCCTTCGATCTGGCCGGCACTGTAGCCGAGCCGAATGCGACCGGCACCCTGCTTTACAGACCGCATGGTGGTGTTCGGCCAGTCGGTGACGTACTGGTTTCCGACAGCGATTATGTCGAGGCTCTCACCGAGATCGACATCCAGACCCCCATTCCCGAAGCCATTCAGGAGCGTCGGACAACGCGTGGCTTCCTTTTTCTGGGGTGTCGTTTTCACGACCAGATGCTCCGAACCTACGCCCGGCAGATCATCAAGCGCTCGGCCGGTCCCCATGCCTGCGTGGCAGACGCTGCGACACTGACGTCCAACGAGCAACGCTTCCTCGCCGCCGAGAACATCGTGCTGATCGACATGCCGCTTGCGGAAGCGGCACAACGCCTCGCTGGTTGACCCTCTTGGGTGGACATTTCGCGTTCCGACTCCCCTACGTCCACCCCATCTGGCCGCCCTTCGGGGCGGCTTTTTTCATGGCCCTAGCGCTTCGTGTTCCGACATTGACTGTCGCTTTTTGTCGGACCCACGACAGCCGCTGTTGCTGGTCAACTCGTCGGCGTGATTAGGCTAATTAATTGATAATACTGTATTTTATTTCATCCAGCTCAGTTGGCACGACCCTTGAAATTAGGAAGTCGTGAGGCGGCTCGTCGCTGCCGACCGAATTGGCATCCCCTCCCGGTGCTTTCGCAAGACAAGGAACCATGACCATGGCAGCACTCCGCCAGATCGCCTTTTACGGCAAGGGTGGCATCGGCAAGTCGACCACCTCTCAGAATACGCTCGCCGCTCTCGTCGAGATGGGCCAGAAGATCCTGATCGTCGGCTGCGACCCCAAGGCCGACTCGACACGGCTCATCCTCAACGCCAAGGCTCAGGACACTGTCCTTCACCTCGCCGCCGAAAAGGGCTCGGTTGAAGACCTCGAACTCGAGGACGTGCTGAAGATCGGCTACAAGGGCATCAAGTGCGTCGAGTCCGGCGGTCCGGAGCCGGGCGTCGGCTGCGCTGGCCGCGGCGTCATCACCTCGATCAACTTCCTCGAGGAAAATGGTGCCTATGAAGACGTCGATTACGTCTCATACGACGTGCTCGGCGACGTGGTCTGCGGCGGCTTTGCCATGCCGATCCGCGAGAACAAGGCGCAGGAAATCTACATCGTCATGTCCGGCGAGATGATGGCGCTCTACGCCGCCAACAACATCTCGCGCGGCATCCTGAAGTACGCCAACACCGGCGGCGTCCGCCTGGGTGGACTGATCTGCAACTCGCGTCAAACCGACCGCGAGCTTGACCTTGCTGAGGCGCTCGCCAAGCGCATCAATACCAAGCTGATCCACTTCGTGCCGCGCGACAACATCGTCCAGCATGCCGAACTCCGCAAGCAGACGGTCATCCAGTATGCGCCGGATTCAAAGCAGGCCGACGAATATCGCCAGCTCGCCACCAAGATCCACGAGAACGGCGGCAAGGGCACCATTCCGACGCCGATCTCCATGGAAGAGCTCGAGGACATGCTGCTCGCCTACGGCATCATGAAGACCGACGAGCAGATGATCGCCGAGCTTGCCGCCAAGGAAGCCGCCCGCCAGGCCGCGGTGCCCGCCTGATCCCTGGGGAGGGCGCGTGGCTCCGGGCCTTGACCCCGGCAGCCGCGCTTTTCCTTTCACCTTCAGCGAGGACAAGTCCATGAGCGACAGTTACGAAAACGACGGCAAGGCCCACGAGCAATACATCACCGAGGTCCTCGCCCAGTATCCCGAAAAGTTTGCCAAGCGGCGCAAGAAGCACCTCTCCGTCGCCAAGGCGGTGGAAGCCGAGCCGGATGCTCCGGCTGGCGAGGAAGGCCCGCTCTTGACCGAGTGCGACGTCAAGTCGAACATCAAGTCGATCCCCGGCGTTATGACCATCCGTGGCTGCGCCTACGCCGGATCGAAGGGTGTGGTGTGGGGACCGGTGAAGGACATGGTCCACATCAGCCATGGCCCGGTCGGTTGCGGTCAATACTCTTGGTCGCAGCGCCGCAACTACTACGTTGGCACCACCGGCATCGATGCCTTCGGCACCATGCAGATCACATCCGACTTCCAGGAGAAGGACATCGTCTTCGGCGGCGACAAGAAGCTCGACAAGGTGATCGACGAAATCGAGCAGATGTTCCCGCTCAATGGCGGCATTTCCGTTCAGTCGGAATGCCCGATCGGTCTGATCGGTGATGACATCGAAGCCGTCTCCCGCCGCAAAGGCAAGGAGATCGGCAAGACCATCGTTCCCGTCCGGTGCGAAGGTTTCCGAGGCGTGTCGCAGTCGCTAGGTCACCACATCGCCAACGACGCCATTCGCGACTGGGTGCTCGACAAGAGCGCCGAGGCGGAATGGGAGGCCAGCCCCTATGACGTCAACATCGTCGGCGACTACAACATCGGCGGTGATGCCTGGGCCTCACGGCGCCTGCTGGAAGAAATGGGGCTGCGCATCTGTGGCAACTGGTCGGGCGATGCCACGCTCGCCGAGATGGAGCGTGCGCCGAAGGCCAAGCTCAATCTCATCCACTGCTACCGTTCGATGAACTACATCTGCCGGCACATGGAAGAGAAGTACGGTATTCCGTGGATGGAATACAACTTCTTCGGACCGTCGCAGATCGCCGCGTCGCTTCGCAAGATTGCCAAGCATTTCGGTCCGGAGATCGAGGCGAAGGCCGAGGAAGTCATCGCCAAGTACTCGCCGCTGGTCGACAGCATCCTCGAAAAATACGGCCCGCGTCTCAAGGGCAAGAAGGTCATGCTCTATGTCGGCGGCCTTCGTCCCCGTCACGTCATGACCGCCTACGAGGATCTCGGCATGGAGATCGCCGGAACGGGCTACGAGTTTGCCCATAACGACGACTATCAGCGCACCGGCCACTACGCCAAGCCGGGCACCCTGATCTATGACGACGTCACCGGCTACGAGCTGGAAAAGTTCGTCGAGAAGATCCGGCCGGATCTCGTGGGGTCAGGCATCAAGGAAAAGTATCCCGTCCAGAAGATGGGTATCCCCTTCCGCCAGATGCACTCCTGGGACTATTCGGGCCCCTATCACGGCTATGATGGCTTCGCCATTTTCGCCCGCGACATGGACCTCGCCATCAACAACCCGGTTTGGGATCTGTTCGATGCGCCCTGGACCGACGGTGGCGAACTCCTCGCCGCTGCCGAGTGACCTGATTTCAGCTCCTTCCCTGATGGGGAGGGAGCCCTCTCCCAAGGCCAACGACTTTCACCACGCGCCTGCCGCGTGACCGATACTCCTATGCCCGTCTGGCCGCCGTATGGCGCGGCGCGGGCGATGAGGTCAGACAATGCCCCAGTCAGCTGAAAAGATCCTCGACCATGGCCCGTTGTTCCGTGAACCGGAATACCAGGAGATGTTCGCCCGCAAGAAGGCCTGCGACGGTGCTGCCAGCATCGACGCCACGGCCCTTCAGTCCGAATACACCAAGGGTTGGGAATACCGGGAGAAGAACTTCGCCCGTGAGGCGCTGGTCATCAACCCGGCCAAGGCCTGCCAGCCGCTCGGTGCCGTGTTCGCGGCCGCCGGCTTCGAGAAGACCATGAGCTTCGTTCATGGTTCGCAGGGCTGCGCTGCCTACTTTCGCTCGCATCTCTCCCGCCATTTCAAGGAGCCCTGCACGGCGGTCTCCTCGTCGATGACCGAAGACGCGGCGGTGTTCGGCGGCCTCAACAACATGATCGACGGCTTGGCCAACTGCTATTCACTCTACCAGCCGAAGATGATCACCGTCTCCACCACCTGCATGGCCGAGGTCATCGGTGACGACCTGTTTGGTTTCATCGGCAACGCCAAGGCCAAGGGCTCGGTGCCGGAAGACTTCGACGTGCCCTTCGCCCATACGCCATCCTTTGTCGGCAGTCACATCGATGGCTACGATAATTCCATCAGGGGCATCCTGGAGCACTTCTGGAAGGACAACGCGACGGCTGCCGGCTCCTCCGAAACCATCAATATCGTTCCGGGCTTCGATGGTTTCTGCGTCGGCAACAACCGCGAACTCGCCCGCATCCTGGGGCTGATGGGTGTCAGCTACACCTTCATTGGCGACGCTGCCGATCAGTTCGACACCCCCTCGGATGGCGAATACCGCATGTATGACGGCGGCACCACCATCGATGAGCTGAAGGCGGCCAAGGGCGCCAAGGCAACCGTGGCCCTCCAGCATTGGAACAGCCGCAAGACGCTGGAATACGCGGGAAGCGTCGGCCAGGAGACCGCGAGCTTCAACTATCCGCT
The DNA here is from genome assembly GCA_029976075.1 of Pleomorphomonas sp. GTDB lineage: Bacteria > Pseudomonadota > Alphaproteobacteria > Rhizobiales > Pleomorphomonadaceae > Pleomorphomonas. The sequence continues at coordinate 191 of JARKNW010000137.1, read as the reverse complement.
CGGCATCCGCGCCACCGACGAGCTTCTCATGAAGATCTCGTCGCTCAGCGGCAAGGCCATCCCGGAAGCGCTCCGCCTTGAGCGCGGCCGCCTCGTCGACGCCATGGCCGACAGTCAGGCCTATCTGCACGGCAAGCGCTACGCCATTTTCGGCGATCCCGACTTCGTGCAGGCGATGGCCCGCTTTGTCC
>JARKNW010000133.1 GCA_029976075.1 Pleomorphomonas sp. | reverse complement strand
CTGCGTCCTCGTCCAGCATCTCGTGAACTGCCGCAAGCAGGAACTCGTCCTGGTAATGCCCGGCGGCGAAGGAAAGCCCGACCGGGCAACCATCTACAGTCAACAATGGAGCGGATACTTCCGGCAGACGTCCAACCCCGGAAAAGGCGGTGATGGTCATGGTCCGATCATAGAAGTCCAACACATTATCGAGTGTCGTCAGTGTTCCCTTCTTCGGTGCGATCACTGGTGTCGTCGGGAAGCAGATTACGGTGCCGGACGCAAGACAGGCGTTGATCGCCTCAAAGAACCGCTCGCAACGCCCGAGGCTGTCGATGGCGGCGAGCCGATCGAAACGCTCGACATTGCCGTATGCCATACTGAAGGCATAGCCGAGCTCGGGCTTGGTCGCTTCGATCCAGTTGCCGACGGTGCTCTGGAACTCTGCCGTCTGCAGATCGCGAAGCGCCCTGACGTTGCAGTCGTTCAACGGAACATCATCTCCCGCAATTTCGGAGAAGCGGACTGGCTCGAGGGGAATGCCGATCTTGCGGGAAATCCGCTCCAAGGTCGAACAGGCTTGCTCCCGCACGGACCTGTCTGAAATCTCCAGAGCCTCGGTGAGCACCAGCAGGCGCCGCAAGCGAGCGGCCGGTCTCGAGCCACTCCACAGCAGGACCTGAACAGCGGAGTTGAGGTACCCAAACCGCGATGCCAGAACACCGACCGTGCTCACGCTCGGCATGAACGGCAGGACGCCAGCCTCCGATATGCGGTGGAGAGACGGCCTCATGCCCCAGAGGCCGCACAAACTTGCCGGCACTCTGATCGATCCGCCCGAGTCTGTGCCGATTGAAAAATGAGCAAGACCATTGCCCACCGAAGCAGCCGATCCGCTGGAGGAGCCACCGGGAATCCGGTCTGGCGCTTTCGCGTTACGCGGCGTTCCAAAGAACTGGCTTTCCCCGTCGAGACTGTAGGTGAACTCGTCCGCCACGACCTTGCCCACGCACCACGCGCCGGCCGCAAGCAACTGGTCGACGCAGACCGCATGATGCAGGGGAGCGATGTGAGCGTCCCTCCAGGCGGGGCTACCGTAGGACGTCCTGTGAGCGGCGATGTCGATGTTGTCCTTCACCGTGAAGGTCATCCCATCCAGGCGGCCGCGCCCAGAGGGAGGCAGATCCAGTCGCTCAACGAGAGAACCGGATGGGTCGGAGAAGGGAACATGCGACATGATTTTCACGAGAAGGCCATTACGTCTGCGCGCCGACAGACCACGATTCGCGGTGCACCGGAACCGCAATCTGATGTGCGCTACGTTACCTACGGCGTTTTGAGAATATTAATCTCGATTGAAACCGGTAACGTTTTCATTCTGAAGTATTGAGGGAGACAATCAATCGCCCGCGAGCATTAGGATGGCATTTGCTTGTGTAGCTTAACCTGAACGTCCTGTTCGGCCACGGAACAATATATGCGGATACGATTGGTCATATTTATTCTGATCGGTCTCAGTCTGGCACCTTTTCTGGTGAGTCAGATTCTGGTGGCTGAAAAGAATATGCAGGCGGCCATCGCCGTGGCGGAGCAGAGCGTTCAGCTCTCGCTGGCTCGAACGGAGGATCTGTTCGTTGGAGCGAAGGTCGAGCTGGAGAACCTGTCGTCAACGGTCGCGCTGATTGACTCCTTGCGTTTCACCTCTCCGGAGCAATGCAACAGGACCTTGCAAAAAATCGTCGATGCACACGACAAGGTTAAGGCCATCGCATTATTGACCCCGCAGGGAACGTCCTACTGCGCTTCGGAGACGAAAGCCGTTGGCATGTCGTTTTCGGAGCGGCAGTATTTCAAAGACAGTGTGCGTTCCTCCGAAATTACCTGGGGCGATCTGCAGATAAGCAAGGTCAACGACCAAGTCACGGCAGTCTCGGCGCGAGCCGTGCGGCACGACGGAGGGGTTTCGTTCATCGTGCTGGTCACGCTCGACGTCGCATCCATGAAGAGACAGACATTCGAGCAATTTCAGTTACATGCATCCCAAGCCATACTCGTGAACGGGCAGGGCGAGATGCTGGACAAGCTGGTGTTCGATCAGGATGCTCCGCCGTTTGATGACCACGTCGTAAGCCTGGCGTTGGCGATGGGTACCGGGATCATTCCCTCAATGACCAAGGACCGGGATTCGACGCTGGTCGGCGTCGTGAAGGTCCCCATGGCGGCGGGACGCATCATCTTTGCCATTCCCATCGGCCAGATACGTGCGGTCGCCTATCGGGAAATGCTGGAGGTCATCGCCCTGGGGTGCCTGGAAACTCTTCTGATCGCTGCGTTCCTCTTGGTTGGCCTCGAGTTCCTGGTCCTGCGAAGCCTCCGCCAGATCACCGCCTTTGCCAGTCTCATTGCCGCTGGCAAGCAAAGCCAACGCGTCACGATCCGATCGCCATTTGCCGAGTTCGCCATCCTGTCATCGACACTCAATCTGATGGTCGACAAGCTCGAACGGGCAAGCTTCACCGATGCACTGACCGGCCTCTCGAACAGGCGCGCGTTGGAAGGCCATCTGAAGCGTTGCGACGAGCGGCTGGAAAGTACCGGTGTCGGCTTTGCCGTTGCCATGATCGATATCGATCATTTCAAGCGGTTCAACGATCGGTTCGGCCACGGTACCGGTGACTCAGTGCTGCAGACGGTCGGCAAGACGCTGAAAAGCTTCACTGAATCCAGTAACGAAATGGCGGCGCGTTATGGTGGCGAGGAGTTCACGCTCGTCTTGTCGGATACTTGCACAGCTCGCGTCGCTGACCGTCTCGAGACGTTACGCCACGCGATTGAAGAACTGGATATCGCGCATCCCGATTCTCGACACGGCCGCGTTACGATCAGCATAGGTTTTGCGATTGTCGGTCCCGATGGACGCGCGCAGCAGGCGCTCGAACGGGCCGATCGCGCCCTCTATGGCGCAAAGGAGCGTGGGCGCAATCGAGTGGTAAGTGAAGAGCCATCCACCGCGGGTACCCCCCGTGTTCGGTTGAGTTCAGTCGAGGATGCGTTGTCTTGAAGACACGCCCTTACGCAAAGGGGCTTCCCTCGTCTTTACTTGCCGGCCAGCCAGCGACCCGACTTGCCGCCATCCTTTTCGAGGAGACGGATGGCCTCGATACGCACGCCTTTCTCGACTGCCTTTACCATGTCGTAGATCGTGAGGCAGGCAACGGAAACCGCAGTCAGCGCCTCCATCTCGACGCCCGTGTTGCCAGTGCAACGAACGATGGCCGTGACCTCCACCCCTGGAAGCGTCGGATCGGGCGAAATGTCGATCGCCGCTTTGCTGATCGGTAATGGATGGCAGAGCGGAATGAGGTCGGACGTTTTCTTGGCGGCCATGATCCCGGCAAGACGGGCGGTTGCGATCACATCGCCTTTCGGAACCCGACCGTCCACAATGAGCGCCAGCGTTTCGGCTTTCATGATCACCTTGCCGGCGGCAATGGCCGTGCGGGCGGTGATCGTCTTGCCGCTGACGTCGACCATGTGGGCAGCGCCCTTTTCGTCGAGATGGCTGAGAGGGGACGTCATGTCAGGCCCCCGGCATCAGCGCTTCGACGAAGCGGATCGGCTCGCCAGTGGATGGGGTGACGAGATCCCCCTCCCACATCACTTTCCGACCGCGAACGATGGTTCCGACCGGCCAACCCGTAACCTCCACTCCGTCATAAGGCGTCCAACCGCAACGCGAGGCGATCCAGCTGTTGCGGATGGTTTCGCGGCGCTTGAGGTCCACGATGGTGAGGTCGGCATCGTAGCCGACGGCTATCCTGCCCTTCCGCGCCATTCCGAAGATGCGAGCCGGGCCGGCTGAACTGAGGTCGACGAAGCGCTGCAGCGTCAGGCGACCGGCGTTGACATGATCAAGCATGATCGGAACCAGCGTCTGCACACCCGTCATGCCCGATGGACTGTCGGGATAGGGCTTGGCCTTCTCCTCGAGGGTGTGCGGCGCATGGTCGGAGCCGAGGACGTCGGCGATGCCCTGCGCAACTCCCCACCAGATGCGATCGCGATGAGAGGCCGAGCGCACGGGCGGATTCATCTGAACGAGCGTACCAAGCCGCTGGTGGTCGGCTGCCGTCAGGGTGAGATGGTGCGGAGTTACCTCGACGGTCGCAACGTCCTTGTGGTTCTTGAGATAATCGATCTCCTCGCCGGTGGAGATATGCAGCACGTGGATGCGGGCGCCCTTGTCGCGGGCGATCCGCACTAGCCGCTGCGTGGATTGTAGGGCTGCTGTTACGTCGCGCCAAACGGGGTGGCTCGACGGGTCATCCGCGATGCGCAGTGGCTTCCGCTCGATCAGCCGTGCCTCGTCTTCGGAGTGAAAGGCAGCCCGCCGCCGTGTGGCGCCGAGAATGGCCGCGACGCCTTCGTCATCGGCAACCAGCAGATCGCCTGTCGAGGACCCCATGAAGACCTTGATGCCGGCGGCGCCCGGCAGGCGTTCGAGCTCGGGAATGTCGCGCACGTTGCCGTGTGTGCCTCCCACCCAGAAGGCAAAATCGCAGTGCATGCGATGCGTGCCGGCGGCCACCTTGTCGGCGAGGCGCTCCGCGGTCGTCGTCAGAGGATTGGTGTTGGGCATCTCGAAGACTGCCGTCACCCCGCCCATGACCGCTGCGCGGGAACCCGTCTCGAGGTCTTCCTTGTGCGTGGCGCCAGGTTCGCGGAAATGCACCTGACTGTCGATGACGCCAGGCAGGATGGTGAGGCCGGTACAATCAACCGTTTCGCCGGCCGAGGCCAAGGCGAGGTCGCCAATTTCTGCGATGCGGCCATCGCGAAGACCGATGTCGCGCGTGCCGATGCCGTCGTGGTTGACGACGGTTCCGTTTCTGAGGACGGTGTCGAAGGTCATGGGGCGTGGTCCTGTGCGAGTGGCTATCGGCCAGCGGAAAGATCCTCTTATCGGCCTTTCCACTTATTCGCTAGATTTTCCCCCTCGCGCCTCTCCCCGATGCGGGGGGCACGATCGCCCACGCTTCGGCGGGGCGAGCCTTCGATCCTATGGCCGCACCTCTGAGGGTGGGCGCTTGGTCTCGACATGCTCTTTTCCCGTTCTCGGGAAAAGCTGGAGAGAGGGGTGGCTGCCCGCCCTCCTGGCGGTGTCCTGTCAAAGGTGGCAGTGGCGCACCGCTCCCCGAGGGAAGGGTACGCCAATGCCGATTTCGTCACTTGTAGGCGGCAGCAATGCCGAGGAAATCGGTAGCCTTCAGCGAGGCGCCACCGACCAGCGCGCCGTTGACGTCCTCGACGGCCATCAGTTCGGCGGCGTTCGACGGCTTGACCGAGCCACCGTAGAGAATGCGGATGCCGTTGGCATCGGCGCCGAAGCGCTTGACCAGTTCCTTGCGGATGAAGTTGTGCATTTCCTTGACGTCGGCAGCGGTCGGCGTCAGGCCGGTTCCGATCGCCCACACCGGCTCGTAGGCAATGACGGTGTTGGCGGCCGTCGTGCCGTCTGGCAGCGAACCGGCGACCTGGGTGCCTACGACGCTGAGCGCCTTGCCGCCGGTGCGCTCGGCATGCGTCTCGCCGACGCAGACGATGGCGACCAGGCCGGCGCGCCAGGCAGCTTCCGTCTTGGCCTTGACGATGGCGTCGGTCTCGGCATGGTCGGTGCGGCGCTCGGAGTGGCCGACGATGACGTAGGTGGCGCCAGCGTCCTTCAGCATTTCGGCCGACGTGTCACCCGTGTGGGCACCCGACACCTTGGCGTGGCAGTCCTGGCCACCGACGGGAAGCAGGCCCTTCTGGGCGAGCGTTGCAACGAGGGTGAAGGGCGGGCAGATGGCGAGCTCGGCCTTGGCCTTGAGGGCGGCGTCATAGCCAGCGGCGATGGCCTCGAATTCGGCGACAGAGGCCTTGAGGCCGTTCATTTTCCAGTTTCCGGCAACCAGCGGCTTGACCGACATGCTCTCGTTCCTTCGATATGCGTTGCGTGGGTGTGGACCATCCCGAACCGGGCCAGGCCTCAATCCTCAAAGCGGCCAGGAAGATGATCTTGTAGGCGAAAACCCGCAAGCGCATTTATATCCGAAAGGTGCAAAACGCTAGCAAGGGCTATTGACTATGAAGGCACTCGAGACGGTCGTTGAGCGTATCATTCTGGGAAGCCGTTGGATTCTCGTGGTCTTCCTCATCGGACTTTCGGTGGCGCTCGCCGTCTATGGTCTTTCCTTCGGCGTCAAGCTCTGGAAAGTCATCGGCAACGTCTTCGTCTACGAGGAGGCCGAGATGATTCTGGCAATGCTCGGCTTGATCGATGCTGCGCTGGTTGCCAGTCTTCTCGTGATGGTGATGATCGCTTCATACGAGAATTTCGTCGGGCGCTTTGACAACCACAACGCCGAGATTCACTGGCTCGGCAAGCTCGACAGCGGCAGCCTCAAGATCAAGGTCGCTTCGTCGATCGTCGCCATTTCCTCGATCCATCTCCTGCAGGTGTTCCTGAATGCCAATGAGTACACCGACACGCAGATCATGTGGCAGGTGATCATGCATATCACCTTCGTGATGTCGGCCCTGATGCTCGGCGTACTCGACAAGATCATGGGTAAGCATTGATCGAGGCCGGTTTTCGGCGCTTTATCAGGCAAAACCGGCGCTTGCGGCAGGAGGCCGCCGCCCCTATGATCCCGCGCGCCGAAGCGGTCCTTGCGAGACCGGTGGCGTGACTGGGATGGATGGGCGCGCGCGCCCCCGAGACGGACGACACAATGCTTGATTCAATGCGCCGCGGGGCGAACACGCTTCCCGCGAAGATCTTTCTGGGCCTGTTGACGCTGTCCTTTATCGGCTGGGGCGTCGGTTCCCGCCTCGGAGCATCGCATTCCGATACACTCGCGACCGTAGGTGACACCAAGATTACGCTTGGTGAATTCCAGCGCGCCTATCAGCGGCAGTCGCAGGCGTTGTCTCGCCAGATCGGCCAGGCGTTGACGCCGGACATGGCCCGCTCCATCGGCTTGCCGCAGCAGACGCTCGGCACCCTCATGGGAGAGGCGACGGTCGCGAACATGGCGGCGGCGGTCGGGCTCGGCGTCTCTGACGACCGTCTTGCCCAGGCGATTGTCGATGACCCGCAGCTGCGGGCGCCCGGCGCACAGAATTTCAATCGGGATTACTTCAACCAGCTTCTGAGCCAGAACGGGCTCAATGAGGCGATTTTCATCGCCCAGCGGCGTAAGGAAGAGCTGAGCCGCCAGTTGTCGCTCGGTCTCGTCGGTGGCTTGACTGTGCCGAAGGCGATGGTCGGCGCCATCTATCGGTACCAGAATGAAGCGCGCGATGTCCGTTACCTTACGCTGGCCCGTGCCCAGGTTGAGCCGATCGGCAAACCTGCCGAAGACGTGCTTGCCAAGTGGTATGAGGAGCACAAGGCGCAGTTCCGGGCGCCGGAGTTCCGCGCCATCGAGGTGCTGGCTCTGACGCCGGAGGGCGTGGCTGACACGTCGGCGGTGACCGACGAGGAAGTCTCGCGCGAGTATACGCGTACCAAGGATCAGTATGGCGCGCCCGAGCAGCGCCGCATTCAGCAGCTTTTCTATGCGACCCCCGAAGAGGCGACCGCAGCGGCCGCCAAGCTCAAGGCGGGCGCGAGCTTCGATCAGTTGATCGTCGATGCCGGCTCCAAGCCGGAAGATGTGGACCTTGGTCTCCTCTCCCGTGACAAGGTACTTGATCCGGCTGTCGCTGCAGCCGCATTCGGTCTTGCGATCAACACGCCGAGCGAGCCGGTGAAGTCATCTTTCGGCACGGTGCTTCTGCGCGTGATCGAGATTCAGCCTGCGCATACCAAGACCCAGGCCGAAGTGGCTCCGGAAATCCGAAAGGCGATTGCTGCCAAGGCTGCCGAGCGCTCCGTGATGGAAATCCATGACGAGGTTGAAGATGCGCTGGCTGGTGGTGCGACGCTGCAGGATGTGGCGGGTCGCTTCAAGCTGAAGCTCATCACGGCGCAGGTCGACGCCGAAGGCAATGGCACGGACGATCAGCCGGTGGCCGGGTTGCCTAACCAGGCGGAGCTTCTGAAGGCGGCTTTCGCTGCCGAAGAAGGCGGTGAGAACGAGCCGCTGTCCGTCAACCGGGGTTTCATCTGGTACAACGTTTCCAAGGTGACGCCGGGTCGTGAGCGGTCGCTCGATGAAGTAAAGGACAAGGCGGTTGTCGCCTGGACCGATGCCGAAGCGCAGGTTCGCCTGACGACCAAGGCCGATGAGATGGTCAAGGCTCTCAAGGGCGGCACGCCGATCGATGATCTGGCCAAGTCCGCTTCGGTGGAGGTCGAGACGGCTTCGGGCGTCACGCGCCAGGCCGGCGATGCCGGTCTTGGCGCCGAGGGCGTCAATGCCGCCTTCGGTGGGCCGAAGGGACACGTGGCCGCCATCCCTGGACAGGATGGCACGCGTATCGTGCTGTCGGTCACCGAGGTGGTCAATCCGCCGATGCCGGAAGGGGCCGGAGAGGCTGTCGACATTGCCGACAAGATTGCTGCGGCGTTGGGGCAGGGGCTTTATGGGCAGTATCTCGCTGCGGCCCAGGAAGAGTTCGGTACCTCGGTCAATCAGTCGCTGCTGAACGCCGCGATCGGTGCGGGCAACGCCAACTGATGGGGCATCTGGCCCACGGGCCAGAGTTTGCCGTTCCACGGCTCCTGGATGCCGGCGCGGACGGTGGTTTAATGAAACGCTCTCCGGCATTGCCCTGCAATTGCCGGAGATTGCATGATGGACGGGAACGAGCGATGGCGGATTTCAAGACCCTGATCGCCAAGGTGGCTTCCGGAGCCAGCTTGAGCCGGGAGGAGGCGACGTCGGCCTTCGACATCATGATGACCGGCGAGGCCACGCCGTCGCAGATCGGTGGCTTCCTGATGGCGCTCCGGGTGCGCGGCGAGACCGTCGAGGAAATCGCCGGTGCCGTGTCGTCCATGCGTTCGCGCATGCTGAGGGTGGATGCCCCGGCGGATGCGGTCGATATCGTTGGAACCGGCGGCGATGCCTCGGGTAGCCTCAACATTTCCACCGCGTCGGCGTTCGTGGCAGCCGGTGCCGGCCTTTCCATCGCCAAGCATGGCAATCGAGCCCTCTCATCGAAATCAGGCGCCGCGGACGTGTTGATGGCGCTTGGAGTCAGGATCGATATTGGACCCGACACCATCGCCGCCTGCATTCGCGAGGCGGGTGTTGGCTTCATGTTTGCGCCAGTACACCATTCGGCGATGAAGCATGTTGGTCCGAGCCGTGTCGAACTTGGAACCCGCACCGTCTTCAATATCCTCGGACCGCTCTCCAACCCGGCCGGCGTGCGGCGCCAACTCGTCGGTGTTTTCTCCCGTCAATGGCTGCAGCCGGTGGCTGAAACGCTGGCCGCTCTTGGCTCTGAATCGGTCTGGGTTGTCCACGGTTCCGATGGTCTCGACGAGATGACGTTGTCCGGCCCGACCTATGTCGCAGAGCTGAGGAACGGCTCGGTTCGCTGCTTCGATGTGACGCCGGAAGATGCCGGGTTGCCGCACCATGCCCCCGAGGCGGTGCGCGGCGGTTCGGCGGAGGATAACGCACAGGCGCTCAGGGCATTGCTCAATGGTGCAGCCGGCGCCTACCGAGACACTGTGCTGCTCAATGTTGCTGCCGCGCTGGTGCTCGCAGATCGTGCCCCTACGCTGAAGGATGGCGTAACCCTCGCCGCCGATTCCATCGACAGCGGGCGTGCCTTGGCGGCCCTCGACAAGCTCGTTGCACGCTCCAACGTCTGAGGTATCAGTAGTGGCTGACATCCTTGCCCGTATCGAGGCCTACAAGCGCCAGGAAATAGCCGCCGCTGAAGCTGCGATTCCGCTTGCAATGATCAAGACCATTGCGGCCGATCAACCGCCGACGCGCGGTTTCCGCTCTGCCATCGAACGGAAGCATGCCGAGGGGCGCTATGCCCTGATTGCCGAGATCAAGAAGGCCAGCCCGTCGAAGGGATTGATCCGGCCTGACTTCGATCCGCCGGCCTTGGCGCGGGCCTACGAAGAGGGGGGGGCGGCCTGTCTTTCGGTCCTGACCGATGCCCCGTCCTTTCAGGGGCATCCCGATTATCTGAAGGCGGCCCGTACGGCGGCGGCACTGCCGGCGCTCCGCAAGGACTTCCTCTTTTCGCCTTATCAGGTTTACGAAGCGCGGGCTTGGGGCGCCGACTGCATCCTGATCATCCTCGCAGCCGTTGACGACGATACCGCAAAGTGCCTTGAGGATACGGCTTTCGAGCTTGGCATGGACGTGCTCCTCGAAGTTCACGACGCCGTCGAACTCGAGCGGGCGTTGAAGCTTCGCTCTCCACTTCTCGGTATCAACAACCGCAACCTTCGCACTTTCGAAACGCGACTCGAGACCACGGAAGAGCTGTCGAAGCTCATTCCCGGTAACCGGATCCTGGTCGCTGAATCCGGTGTGTTCACGCCGGCCGACCTTGCGCGGTTGGCGCACGTCGGTGCGCGGACCTTCCTGATTGGTGAAAGCCTGATGCGGCAGGCCGATGTGGCGGCCGCGACCAAGGCATTGCTCGCCTGAGTCCAGGGGCCGCTCGACAAGTCAAGCGGACCCTGGACCGGGCATCATCAAGGGCTGAGCACCATGTGCGGCCGGCCATTCGACGTCTTCGATGGGCTGATGCCCTCCTCGTCGATGGTCGCGGTAACGCGCTTGCGGAAAGCCGAGAAGCTTTCGAACTCGACCACGTCGATGGGTTCGTCGAAATCGACGGTGATCGTGTAGTAGCCGGGTACCGATGTAGCTGCCTTGAGCGCCAGCACGGTGCCCTCGAAAGCTTTGCCGAGGTAGCTTCCCTTCACCCGATCGCCCGGGTTCCAGGCGCGGCGCGGCGGCTCGTTGCCAACCTTGGCATAAAGCGTATTCCAGTCGGCAAAGCCGTGCTGCCGGGCGATCAGCTCCAGCGATTTCGAATGGCTGATCTCGCTACCGGTTTCTGCAAGCGAGCTTCTGAGACGGCGAGCCTGGGCTTTCAGCTCGTCGAGTGTGGGCAATGGGGACGACATGACCGTTCTCCGTATGGCATCGGACATGACCGTAAGCAGGGTGCCCGCATTGCCGAGAGGTCTCGATGCCTTGTTACGGAAGCGATCGACGGGAACTTCACCATGGCTTGCGCCGGCGGGCGGCTGGGGTCCCTCACCCATGGGCGCTCATCTAGGAGTGGGGAGGCGCGTTGTCAAGGTTGGGCGAGGAATGCAAAAAGCCGGGCTTTCGGCCCGGCTGGCTTGCTTGGCTGAAATCCAGATTGGCTCAGTCCTTGATGACCGAAATGTCCGGTGCATCCACCGCCTTCATGCCCACGGTGTGATAGCCGCTGTCGACATGCAGAACCTCGCCGGTGACGGCGCGGCCGAGATCGGACAGAAGATAGAGGGAGCTGTCGCCGACTTCCTCGATGGTCACGGTGCGACGCAATGGCGCATTGTACTCGTTCCACTTGAGGATGTAGCGGAAGTCGCCGATGCCGGATGCTGCCAGGGTCTTGACCGGACCCGCCGAGACGGCATTGACGCGGATGTTCTTCGGACCGAGATCAACGGCGATGTACTTGACAGAGGCCTCAAGCGCAGCCTTGGCGATGCCCATGACATTGTAGTTCGGCATCACCTTCTCGGCGCCGTAATAGGTCAGCGTCAACATCGAGCCGCCATCGGTCATCAGCTTCTCGGCGCGCCGAGCGACGGCCGTGAAGGAGTAGACCGAGATCAGCATGGTCTTCTGGAAGTTGGCTTCGCTGGTGTCGACGTAGCGACCCGTCAGTTCGTCCTTGTCCGAGAAGCCGATCGCATGAACCAGGAAGTCAATCTTGCCCCATTTCTCGGCAAGCGTTGCGAAGACGGCATCGATTGTGTCGGCCTCCGTGACGTCGCAATGACCGACCACCAACGCACCAAGTTCTGCGGCCAGAGGCTCGACGCGTTTCCTCAACGCATCGCCCTGATAGGTCAGCGCGATCTCTGCGCCAGCGGCATGGAGCGACTTGGCAATTCCCCAGGCCATGGAACGGTTGTTGGCCAATCCCATGATCAGGCCACGCTTGCCCGCCATCAGACCCACAGCACCTGCCATTTTGTAACCCCGCCTAATCAAATCCAGATGACGTGCTCGTATGACACAAGGATTATGACAATAGCAAGTCGAGGAGCGGCCTCATCGGGACGCCTGTCGTGACTGCGGCCGGCCCTCGACGGCCATGGTCGGGGGCTGTAGGTTCCGCCACATGAAAGCCCCTTTGACACCCGCTCTCATCTCCCGCTTTGCCGCCCTCGTCGGGCCCGGTCATGCCCTCTCCGATGAGAGCGACAAGGCTCGCTATCTCGTGGAATGGCGCGACCTGTACAGGGGAGAAACACCGCTCGTCCTGAGGCCGGCCAACACTGAGGAAGTCGCCGCAATCCTCCGTCTTGCCAACGAGACGAAGACGGCAATTGTACCGCAAGGCGGTAACACCGGCCTCGTCGGAGGGCAGATACCCACACCGGGAGAAGGAGAGATTATCCTTTCCCTGGAGCGGCTTAACAAAATCCGGTCCGTTGATCCCCTCGGCCTTACGATGACCGCCGAGGCCGGCGTGCCGCTTGCGTCGATCCACGCGGCTGCCGAAGCCGCGGGCCGGATGTTTCCCCTGACATTGGCTTCCCTTGGCTCGTGCCAGATAGGAGGCAACATAGCCACCAACGCCGGTGGGACCGCCGTTCTCGCCTATGGCAATGCGCGCAACCTCGTCCTCGGTCTCGAAGTCGTGCTGGCCGACGGTCGTATCTGGAACGGTCTCAGACGGCTTGGCAAGGACAATGCCGGTTATGATCTGAAACAATTGTTTATCGGTTCGGAAGGCACGTTGGGGGTCGTTACGGCTGCTGCCCTTCGGCTTCATCATCGCCCTCGCGGCCTTGCCGCCGCCTTCGTTTCCGTTGCGTCGCCGGCGGCCGCGCTGGACCTGTTTGCTCGTGCCCAGGCGACCGCCAGCTTCGGGCTGACCGGCTTCGAGCTGATGTCCGGCCTCGCCATGGAGTTCGCCTTGCGCCATCTGTCGGGCGCCAGGTTGCCGACGGCCAGCGCTCCCTGGTACGTGCTGCTGGAAGTCAGTTCGGGCCGGTCCGATGCGGAAGCCGGTGCAACCATCCTGGATATTCTCACTGGCGCAACTGCGGCCGGTGAGGCACTTGAAGCTGCGGTGGCGCAGTCTCAATCCCAGATCGATGGCTTCTGGCGGCTACGCCACGGCATGAGTGAAGTTCAGAAATTCGAGGGAGGCTCCATCAAGCACGACATTTCCGTGCCGATCGGTGATCTGCCCGCGTTTCTGGAGGAGGCGATGGCGGCGGTGAAAGCGGCGTTTCCCGGATGCCGACCCGTCCCCTTCGGCCACATGGGCGACGGCAACATCCATTTCAACGTTAGTCAGCCTGAAGGCGCCGATCGGCAGGTGTTTCTCTCGCACTGGAACGAGATGAACGCCGTGGTGCACGACGTAGTCGGGAAATACGATGGTTCGGTGGCTGCCGAGCACGGTGTCGGCCGACTGAAAGTCGACCTGCTGGCCGAGGTAAAGCCAGCGCTGGATATCGAACTGATGCGCCGCCTCAAGGCTGCGCTCGACCCCGACGACATTCTCAACCCCGGCAGAGTCATTCGCCGGCCATGAACATGAGCCAGCGTCCGTCGGCCGCAATCTCAAGACGATAGAACTCATAGGAGCCAACGGCCCGCATTTCTTCGAAGTCGCCGGCCGTCAGCACGCGATAGACCTCGACCAACTGGCGACGGCTGAGGGAGTTCGGTGGCAACTCGGCAAAATAGGGCCAGACATAGCGGACCTGCGGCGTACCTTCTCCCTTCACGACCCACCCGGCGTCGAGCACATCGAGCAAGATGGCCAGCACTTCAAGCCCGGCGCTGTCGCCGGACGCTGCCTTCAGGATATCGATGGGATCTCCCTCTCCGGTAGAAGAGAAGACTGGCGCAGGGTCTGAGAGTCCGATCGTCGATCGCATCTGTGCCGGATCGCCGGATCGGGCCGCCGCAATGATCTTTTCGCGCATGGCGGCAACGGGCGGCGGCAATGTCGAGAGATCGTAGTGTACTTGGGGAAGAGATCCCGCTTGTCCCTCGTCAGATGAGGGTGCCAGCCCGGTGCCGGAGCTGGGGCCTGCTTCGTTGGGAATGGTGAAGCCGTAGCCGTTGCCCGACGAGCGATTGGTTTCCGATGGAGACTCGAGACCAAAGGCATAAGCGGTTGGCACAACGCACAGCAACGTGCCCGCCGCGATCGCTACGGCGAACAAGTTCGCTCCGATGGAAATCCGCATGTCCTCCCCCGGCCTCGCACGATGGCCTGTCTTGGCCTACTGCAGGGTACGCAACAGCGTGTATCCGCCCGACGTGATCTTCTCCGGAAGCTCGGCGACAAGTCTCGCGACACTTTCCTCGCCAAAACACTCGACGAGGGTCGTCAGGGCAGCGAACAGGGCGGCATGGGCAACCGCATCGACCGGAATACCGTCATCGTCGGCATCGTCGAAGGCGCGCTCCATGTGCGTCATGGCCCGATGCTTGAAATTATCGCTTACCGTGGCCTCTACCGGCTCAAGCAGCTCGTCCCGCATATCCGACATCGGCCCCATCCGCACTTTAGGGGATCAGTTGACGGCACGAGAAGCCACCCACCGATCCGCGTCATCGACTGGGGCACACTAGCATCGTTATGCCAAGACGCAACGCCATCCGTTAAAGAGCGTTAACGACTTTGAAGAACCGGGGTTAACTAGCTGGTAACCATCACGGGGCGGGAGCCCCGGGCGAATCGCCCGTCCTGCCGAATCGCTGATCGAGACGATCCGAGAGTTGCGCTCCTTCGGCAAAATAACGCTGGAGTACGCTGCGCGCCGATGTCGTACAGCTCCTGTGGGCCACGGCAAAGGTCCGCTGTCCACGGTTGAAGGCTTCGACATACGGCCTGCGTGCCGCCCCCTGAAGTCCCTGGGCGTCGAGAAAAGAGACCATCTTGGCCCGCCAGTCAGCCGCTGCTCCGCCACACAGGCCGTCAAGGTAGGCGGCTGCACCCAATACCTCCGAGAGACGAAGGACGTCGGCCTGATAAGGCGGCGGGGTTGCGTCGGCAGCCAAAAGGGGCGTCGCCGAGGCAAGCGTCACGAACACGGCCAGAACCTTCAGCAAGAGACGCTCCCTGTCGCGCCGAACATCACCTGGGCATTCTGGACCGTTGGCCCCGGCTGGGCAAGGAGGGCGGCTCACGCTTCGACAAGCGCCCGCGTACGGTCGATGAATTCGGCGAGCTTCGGCGTCAGGCTGAGTTCGGCGAGTTGGTCAGGCAACACGAAGCGGGCGGCGAGCGCATCGGAGGCGGCTATCGGCTCCGCATTGGCGGCGGCTGTGGCTGCGAAGACGATCAGCACGTAATGGCGGAACGTGCCACCATCTCCGCCCGACAAGATCACCTCGTGGACGAGCGGGATCCCGGCGATCGTCACCCGGAGTCCGGTCTCCTCGAACACTTCGCGGCGAGCGGCATCCTCAAGGGTCTCCCCCCATTCGAGATGGCCGCCGGGAAAGCTCCAAAGGCCGCCTGACGGGTCTCCCGAACGTTCCACCAGAAGCACTTCGCCACCGCGCCAGACGCCCACGCTGACGCCGATCCGAGGCTGACGAACGAGGTTGGGGGAAGGCATGCTCTACCCGAACAGTGCGTCGACGGCCGACTGAGCGTCGCCGGTGTCCTCGGTGACCATGGCCGCCACCGGTGCACCATTGATGAGCCCCATGGCGTGCGCGAGCAGGGGCTTGATGCGCATCTCCGATAGGTCGGTGAGCGCTTCGATCGGCAGGGCGTCCATCGGAGCGTTGATGATCATCTGCTGCAGGTTGGCCATGGCCGCATCGATTCGGCCGACAGTATCGTCGAAGGCCCGCCGCCGTTCCGGATCGGCAGCCTCGTATGCAGCAATGGCAAGGTCGCGCTCCTTGAAGTGCGACAGGCGGAAGTGGTCGATGTAGGAGCAGGGCTGCCAGGCGACGACGTCGGGCGCGCAATCGGGCATCATCGGCAGCATGTCGATCAGCATGACCACTTCATTGAAGTGATTGAGATAATCGGTGGCCAGCCATGTGTCGGGATGAATGTTGGCAGCAGCGAGACGCTCCGGAGAAAAGTCGGCCTCCGGTCTCACGAGCTCTTCCGTGCCTGCCGTGCCCCCCAATTCATCCCCCGCCGAAAAATTCGCTTTCGGAAACATAACGCGGTCAAGGTTGCCAAATACCTTACGCCAGAATTTGTTTCACAAGAAGCAGAGCTGATATCACGATCTTCCCCCAACGCTTGGTTATCGAGGTCGGTGCATGTGCGGTCGGTTTGCGCTTATCGAGTCGCTAAGGGCGATGCAGAATGTCTTCGGCTATCCCATCGATGCCGAGTACATTCGCCGCATTCTTGATTTGAGCAACCGCTACAACATCGCCCCGACGCAGCCGATCGCGGTCGTCGATGCCGGGCTCGACGGTGTTCGCCATGTCCGCCTGGTGAGGTGGGGCCTCATTCCCGGCTGGACGAAAGATGCCAAGACCCAGTCGTTGCTATTCAACGCCCGTTCGGAGACGGCGGCTGAAAAGCCATCCTTCCGAACAGCGATGCGCCACCGCCGCTGTCTCGTTCCCGCCTCCGGCTTTTACGAATGGCGGCGCATGGGCACGGTCAAGACGCCTTACTACATCCGTCCGCGCGACGGATCGATCATGGCGTTTGCAGGGCTGAGCGAAACATGGCTCGGCCCGGACGGTAGCGAGATCGACACCGGCGCCATCCTGACAACTTCGGCCAACAAGCTAATGGCCATGCTGCACGACCGAATGCCGGTTATCCTTGATCCCAAGGATTGGGACGAGTGGCTCGATTGCGGCAACAATCGTCCTCGCGATGTCGCTCACCTCTTGACGCCGGTTCAAGACGATCTTCTCGAAGCCATTCCGGTCAGTGAGCGTGTAAACAGCGTGTCGCAGGACGACGAAGCCTTGATTTCACCGCTCGCCGAGCCGCTCGTCGTCGATTCGTCGTCGAACATCGCAGAAGGTCCCTCTGCGCCGAACGACGACGGAGAGCCTCCGGCGCAAGGCAGCCTGTTCTGATGACTTAACGGGCGGAGAACAGGCGCGCCGTTTCGTCGGCGGCCTCGGGGGCGATCTCCACCACTTCACCTGTTACCGTCGCCTTGCCCTCGGCAATCAGCCGAACAGCCAGTGGATAGAGGTGGTGCTCGGCGGTCAGGATGCGGGCCGCGAGGCTGTCCGGCGTATCGCCGGCGAGCACCGGCACGGCTGCCTGGGCGACGATCGGCCCGACGTCCATCTCGGCCCGTACGAAATGCACTGTGCAGCCGGCAAGCTTGACGCCGTCGGCAAGCGCTCTCTCATGCGTATGCAGCCCCTTGTAGGAGGGCAGCAAGGATGGATGGATGTTGATGAGCCGGTTGTGCCATCGCTCGATGAAGGTCGGGGACACGATGCGCATGAAGCCGGCGAGGCAGACGAAATCGACCCCGTGGGTAAGAAGCTCGTCGGTTACCGCCGCTTCGAACGCCGCCTTGGACGGGTAGGCTTTGTGATCGACCAGAACGGCCGGAATGCCTCGCTCACGCGCGAACTCCAGCCCCTTGGCATCGGGCCGATTGGCGAGAACGCAACAAACCTCGGCCGGGAAGCCCGGATCGCGCGCCGCTTCGACCAACGCCGCCATGTTGGATCCGCGCCCGGAAATGAGAATGCCGACCTTGAGCTTGCCCATTACGCGACCCTACTTGAGCATTGTGCGAAAACGCGAAGTCCGGTTTTCGCACAATGCGATAACAAGAAGTGGAGCAACGTGCGCTCGTCAGGGGCGCACGGCGCTCTCGTCTTTCAAAGTTCCAGAGCGCCCTCGAACAATGTGCGCGGCCCGTCCGGATCTGCGACCATCTCGCCGAAGCGGATTACCTTCTCGCCCGCAGCCGACAGCGCGGTGGCGACCCGATCGACATCTTCGGGCGCGACCACGGCGATCATGCCGATGCCGCAGTTGAAGGTGCGTACCAACTCGGCCTGGTCGAGCCCGCCGACTTCGGCCAGCCAGCCGAACACCTTCGGAACCTTGACTGCGGAAAGATCGACACGCGCCGACAGACCCGCCGGCAAGACGCGCGGAATATTGTCGACGAAGCCGCCGCCGGTGATGTGGGCAAGCGCCTTGATGGAGCCTGTTTCCTTCTGGGCGGAAAGAACCGGCTTGACGTAAATCCGGGTCGGCACCGTCAGCGCCGCGCCCAGCGTCTCATCGCTGGAGAACGGGGAGGGCGCATCATAGGAAAGCCCGGAGCGTTCGACGATCTTCCTTACCAGGGAGAAGCCGTTCGAGTGGACGCCCGACGAGGCAATCCCGAGGATGACATCGCCAGCCCGCACGCTGTTGCGTGGCAACACGCTGTCGCGCTCGACCGCACCAACGGCAAATCCGGCCAGGTCGTAGTCGCCATCCTTGTACATGCCGGGCATCTCGGCGGTCTCTCCGCCAATCAACGCACAGCCGGCCATCTTGCAGCCTTCCGCGATGCCCGCCACGACTTCGGTCGCGGTGTCGACCGAAAGGCGACCGGTGGCGAAGTAGTCGAGGAAGAACAGCGGCTCGGCGCCCTGAACCACGAGGTCATTGACGCTCATCGCCACGAGATCGATGCCGACAAAGCCATGGATGCCCGCTTCGATGGCCACGGCAAGCTTGGTGCCGACGCCGTCGTTGGCCGCCACCAGCACTGGGTCACGGAACTTGCAGGCGGCGAGATCGAACAGTCCGCCGAAGCCTCCGATGTCGGCGTCGGCGCCGATCCGGCGAGTTGCCTTGACCAGCGGCTTGATGCGATCGACGAGGGCATTTCCCGCGTCGATGTCGACGCCGGCGTCGCGATAGGTGAGCCCGTTCTTGCCGTTCATGGAGCCTCACGCCTCCCCTGAAGTGAATACCGGCAAGAAGCCGAAACCAGGGGAAATGACAAGTCCAATCTGCGTCTTTCCCGCCTCTCGTGCCTGGAAATCGGCTGTCATGGCCGGAGGTCGGTCTTGGAAAGCGCGGTGGCGATGCTCAAATGACCCAAGCAACATCAACGAAGACGATCCGACCCGAGTTCGAGGACGATGCTCCGGCCAACGCTCGGGAGCATTGGATCGCCGGCTCGATCATGGTTTCGGCCGGTTGATGCTCTTGAAGCCTTTCCACCCGGGGACGCCTCTTGACCATACCCAACCTCATTACGCTGGCCCGCCTGATTGCCGTTCCCGTGGTGATCCTGCTGCTGCTCGATGACGAGTTCGGATGGGCTTTTGCCGTCTTCGTGGCCGCTGGCGTATCGGATGGTGTCGACGGCGCCATCGCGCGCCATGTTCCTGGGCAGGCGAGCGAACTTGGCCGCCTGCTGGATCCAGTGGCCGACAAGGCGCTGCTGGTTTCGATCTTCGTGGTTCTGGCTGCCACGGGACACGCTCCTTTGTGGCTGACCGTGCTCGTGGTGAGCCGCGACGTGCTGATCGTTGGCGGAGTCATCGTGTCCTGGCTGGCGTCGAAGCCGGTGCCGATCGTGCCACTCCTGATTTCCAAGGCCAACACGGCGGCGCAGATTGTTTATGCGGCCTTGTTGCTGGGCAATCTTGGCTTGACGTGGCAGTTGGGACCGCTTGTGGATATCATGGGCTGGGGTGTGGCGGCCTTGACCCTGGTCTCCGCCGCCGCCTACGTCAAAGGCTGGCTTGCGTTCATGCAAGGGTGAGGGCTGCGCGTGAAACTCAGAAATGCGGTTTTCTTCTGGACATGCGCAGCGCTGGTGTTCGGCCTGCTGCTGTTTGTCTTTTCATCCATCCTGCTGCCTTTTGTTGCCGGCATGGCGCTTGCCTATTTGCTCGATCCGGTCGCGGACCGTCTTGAGCGGTTGGGCCTGTCGCGAACGCTCGCCACAGCCTTGATCCTCGTTCTCTTCATCCTGGTGGCGTTGTTGGCTCTGATGATCATCGTGCCGGTTCTGGGAAGCCAGCTTCAGGGCTTGATCTCCAACATGCCTGCCTATCTCGATGCGGCGCAACGCTGGCTGAGCCATGAGGCAGGAACACGCCTTTTCAAGGCGCTGCGGATCTCTGCGACCGATATTCGGGGATCGCTCGGCGCGTTGTTCAGCGATGGCTCGGCCATCATGAGCACGCTCATTTCCTCAGTGTGGAACGGCGGCCAGACCCTGATCTCGGTGATC
Source organism: Pleomorphomonas sp. (assembly GCA_029976075.1). GTDB lineage: Bacteria > Pseudomonadota > Alphaproteobacteria > Rhizobiales > Pleomorphomonadaceae > Pleomorphomonas. The sequence continues at coordinate 97,436 of JARKNW010000133.1, read as the reverse complement.
TCGCTCCTGGTGGTGACGCCAGTCGTCGCCTTCTACATGCTGCTCGACTGGGACCGCATGGTTGCGACCGTTGATGACAACCTGCCGCGCCACCACCGCGAGACCATCCGCGCCCTGGCCCGGGAGATGAACGTCGGCGTCGCCAACTTCGTTCGCGGCCAAGTATCGGTGTCGGCTCTGCTCGGCCTCTTCTATGCCGTGTCGCTGTCGCTCGCCGGGCTGTCCTTCGGTCTGCTGATCGGGCTTGTCGCCGGCCTGATCAGCTTCATTCCCTACCTCGGGTCGATCGTCGGCGGCGGCCTCGCCATCGGCGTGGCGCTTTATCAGTTCTGGCCGGACTGGTCCTGGATCGCCGTCATCGTCGGCATTTTCGCCGTTGGCCAGTTCATCGAAGGTAACATCCTCCAGCCCAAGCTCATCGGTTCGTCGATCGGCCTGCATCCTGTGTGGCTGATGTTCGCCTTGTTCGCCTTTGGCACGCTGTTCGGCTTCGTCGGTCTTCTGGTTGCCGTGCCGGCGGCGGCGTCGGTGGCCGTCTTGGTTCGCTTCGCCTTCGCCAAGTATCGCGAGAGTCCTTTCTACGATAACGAACAGTCGAGGATTGGCGATCCTGTTGCAGGTGAAACCGTCATTATCCCCAAGGATGCTGCCCAATGAGCCGCATGAAACCGCGTCAGTTGCCGCTTGCCATGCCGCATCAGGCTGCCATGAACCGAGAGGATTTCCTGGTAGGCGAGGGTAACCGCGAGGCGATGGCCTTCATCGATGCATGGCCCGATTGGCCGGCATCGGTGGTGTTGCTGATCGGCCCGAATGGTTCCGGCAAGACGCATCTGGTCAACATATGGGCGGCAAAGAGCCGCGCCGCGGTCATTACCGCCTCGGATCTCTCTTCATCGGATCCAACCCTGCTCGTCGGTACCGGTGCCGTTGCCGTGGAGGATGCAGACGATCCTGCCCTCGACGAAAAGGCGCTGTTTCACCTGCTCAATGCGGCACGGGGCCGCGGTGCCTCGGTTCTGATCACGGCTCATTCCGTTCCTTCTGCGTGGGGCGTTACACTTCCCGATCTGCTGTCGCGCCTTCGCGCCGCTCAGCCGGCTTTCCTAGGGCCGCCGGATGACGAGCTTCTCGAAAAGGTCATGATCAAGCTTCTCGCCGACCGACAGATCGCCATCGATGCCGGCGTGCTGGAGTACATCCTGCTCCGCATGGAGCGGTCCTGCGCTGCCGCCTGTTCCCTGGTCGATGCGCTCGATAGGGAATCGCTGGCCCGCGGCCGTCGCATTACCAAGGCGATTGCCGCCGAGGTGCTGTCTCCCGAGGGCGAAAGCTGACGCATTGATGCGAAGCCGACGAAGAGATTGTGACCTTGGTCGGAAGCCGTAGACAAACTGTCACATAGCTGGTGCATGGATTTGGTCCGTAAGCTAGACTGGCCATAAGCGGTCGGTCCTGCCTGGAACCTGGGCTTACCAGCCCCGCGAGCGTGAGGTCGTGGAGATGAGCGAAGCGGATGCAGCCGTGAGCGAGACGATAGAGGCCGCCGCCGGCACCGCGCCGGCCATGACCATGGAGTCGCCCGAGCGGTTTGTGAATCGCGAGATCTCCTGGCTGGGATTCAATCGACGCGTGCTCGAGGAATCCCAGAACCCCAGCCATCCTCTGCTGGAGCGGTTGCGCTTTCTGTCGATCTCGGCTGGAAATCTCGATGAGTTTTTCATGGTGCGCTTCGCCGGCATCAAGGGGCAGGTACGCGAGCGCGTCACGACCCGGTCCGACGATGGGCTGACACCGGCCGAGCAGTTGACCGTCATTTCGGAAGCCGCTTCCCGGCTCGCGGATTCTCAACAGGCCCGCTGGCGCGACCTGCGGACGGAAATCGAGAAGGCCGGCATCGTTCTGGTCGATCCGAACAAGCTGAAGGCTGGCGATGAGGTCTGGCTGGAAGATTACTTCCTGTCGTCGATCTTTCCGGTGTTGACGCCGCTGGCCGTCGATCCGGCGCATCCCTTCCCGTTCATTCCCAATCTCGGCTTTTCGATCGTTCTTGATCTGGTGAGGGTGCGGGGCAACGAGAGCATGGTGGCTCTCATCCGCATGGCCGCCAAGATCGATCGCTTCGTTCGTCTGCCCGACGACAGCGCCCACCCCGGCGTGACGCGTTTCATCCTGCTGGAACAGGTGGTGACGATGTTCATCGGTCGCCTGTTCCCTGGCTATACGGTGCGCGGGCAGGGCAGCTTCCGCATTCTGAGAGACAGCGACCTCGAAGTCGAGGAAGAAGCCGAGGATCTGGTTCGTCTGTTCGAAAGCGCCCTCAAGCGCCGCCGCAAGGGGTTGGTGATCCGTGCCGAGTTCGAACGGTCGACACCGGTGGCGCTACGTCAGCTTGTCACCGAAGCCGTCGGCTGCATGCCCGACGAGGTGCAGTTGCTCGACGAACTGCTGGCCCTCAACGATCTCAGCCAGCTTGTCGCACTCGATCGGCCCGATCTCAAGTTCGAGCCCTATGCGCCGCGTTACCCCGAGCGCATCCGCGAGCATGCGGGCGATGCCTTCGCGGCCATTCGCCAGAAGGACCTGATCGTCCATCACCCCTACGAGTCCTTTGACGTCGTGGTGCAGTTCCTGCGGCAAGCGGCAGCCGATCCGGAGGTGGTCGCCATCAAGCAGACGCTCTACCGCACGTCCAACGATAGTCCGATCGTTCGAGCTCTGATCGAAGCGGCGGACGCCGGCAAGTCGGTCACCGCGCTGGTTGAACTCAAGGCCCGTTTCGACGAGGAAGCCAATATTCGTTGGGCGCGCGATCTCGAACGCGCGGGCGTGCAGGTGGTGTTTGGTTTCTTCGAGTTGAAGACACACGCCAAGATGTCGTTGGTGGTGCGCCGCGAGGGGCAGCAACTGACCTCCTATTGCCATCTGGGCACCGGCAACTATCACCCGATCACTGCGCGCATATACACCGACCTCAGCTATTTCACCGCCAACAAGACCATTGCCCAGGACGTGGCGCGCATCTTCAATTTCATCACCGGTTATGCCGAACCGCAGTCGCTCAACGCGCTCGCCATGAGCCCGCTGACGTTGAGAAAGACCATCATCGATTGCATCGGCCGGGAGATCGAACACGCGCGAGCCGGTCGGCCGGGCCAGATCTGGATGAAGATGAACTCGCTGGTGGACGCCGATATCATCGACGCGCTCTACGAGGCGAGCCAAGCCGGCGTTTCAATCGATCTCGTGGTGCGTGGCATATGCTGCCTGAGGCCCCAGATTCCAGGCTTTTCCGAGAATATCCGGGTAAAATCCATTGTCGGTCGCTTCCTCGAGCACAGCCGCATCTTCTGCTTCGGTAACGGTCAGGCGTTGCCCAACCCACGCGCTACGGTCTATATCGGTTCTGCCGACATGATGCCGCGCAACCTCGACCGCCGTGTCGAGGTTCTGGTGCCCCTGACGACGGAGACCGTGCACGCCCAGACCGTCGACCAGATCATGGTGGCCAACCTTCGCGACAATCAGCAGAGCTGGCGTCTGCTGCCCGACGGAGGCCACGAACGCATTGTGCCGGAGCCGGGTGAAGAGCCCTTCAACGCGCACCGTTACTTCATGACCCATCCATCACTATCGGGACGTGGACACTCGCTTGAAAACGACGCACCCAAGTCTATTGCCGAACGGAACGAAAAGCACCTGCCGGTGTGAAGCTCCGGGGCGGCTGCCGGGTTATGGCCCGGTGTCGGTCATCGACATCGGCTCCAATTCCGTTCGCCTCGTCGTCTACGAGCGCCTCTCGCGGGCGCCAACCATGTTGTTCAACGAAAAGATGCTCGCGGGCCTCGGCAAGGGGCTGGCGGCAACTGGTCGGATGAACCAGGAATCGGTGGATCAGGCGCTGGCCGCCATTCGCCGTTTCAAGCTTCTGGCCGAACAAAGTGGTTCGGTCGAGCTTTATATCCTGGCGACCGCCGCATCCCGCGATGCGGCCAACGGTCCCGAGTTCCTTGCGGCTGTCGAGAAGATCTGCGGCGTCGAGGTCAATCTTCTGTCGGGCGCCGACGAGGCGCGACTGTCGGCGCTCGGTGTCATGTCGGGCATGAACCGGTCCGAGGGCATCGTCGGCGATCTCGGTGGGGGCAGTCTCGAACTCGTCCGCATCGAGAACGGTACGGTCGGCACCGGTCGCACCTATCCGCTGGGTGGTATCCGGCTGTGGGAGGCATCCGAGGGGTCCATCCGCAAGGCCGAGAAGATTGTCGCCGATGCACTGGAGCCTGCCATCGTGCAGATGCCATGCAACGGGCTGCCCTTCTTTGCGGTGGGCGGGACATGGCGGTCTCTTGCCCTCCTGCACATGTATGAGACCGGCTATCCGCTGCACGTCATGCATCATTATTCGATCCGGGCCGAGGAAGCGCTGGAGTTCGCGAGGGTTGTCGCCCGCCGCGACCCCGAAAGCATCGACAGGATCGAGGTGGTCTCTCGCTCCCGCCGGGGGCTGCTGCCCTACGGCGCTCTGGTGCTCGAGCAGGTGATTCGCGCCATCCGCCCGTCGCATGTGGTGATCTCGGCCCTTGGCGTAAGAGAGGGCTATCTTTACGAGCGGCTATCGGACGACGAACGCTCCAAGGATCCGTTGATCGAGGCGGCTTCCGAACTCAACTGGGTACGCTCGCGCTCGCCCCGGCATGCCAAGGAGCTGGTTGCCTGGTCGGAGGCTGCGTTCTCGATGTTGGGCATCGAGGAAACCGAAGACGAGAAGCGCCTGCGTGCCGCAGCCTGTCTGGTCTCCGATATCGGCTGGCGCGCCCACCCCGATTACCGCGGAGAGCAGAGCCTGGGCATTCTCTCCAATGCCTCTTTTGTCGGTATCGATCACCCAGGCCGAGCCTATCTGGCGCTTGCGGTTTTCTACCGGCATGTCGGCCTGATCGACGATGCCGTTTCTCCCCGCATTCGCGAGTTGGCTTCGACGCGTCTCAAGGAACGGGCGCGCACGTTGGGGGCCGTGCTGCGTGTTGCCTATCTGGTCACCGCATCCATGCCGGACGTGCTGCCCAGAACGAGGCTTTCGCTCGATGGCGATCAGCTAATTCTGAACCTGCCCGTCGATCTCGGCGATCTCTCAGGCGACCGCCTCCTGAAACGCGTGGTTCAGCTTGCCAAGGTCGGCGGCCTGAAGGACGGCGTGATCCGCGTCGCAGGATAAGGCGCCACACTACTTTCGCGAAAGGCGCCCGCAGGTGCCCTTCGCAGACTGCTCATTCGGTGGCTGACCGATCGATCACCGCTCGATGGCGATGATCTTCTTGCCGTCGAAGGTGATGGCCAGATGGCCGCGTTTCAGCTTCAGCGCCTGTTCGCCAAACATCTCTCGACGCCAGCCCCGCATGGCCGGCACGTCGGCTTCGTCGGAAACGGCGATATCCTCGAGATCGTCGGTGGTCGCGATCACCTTCGCGGCGACGCCCTCGGCCTCGGACACCAGTTTCAGCAGAACCTTCATCAGGTCGACGGCAGCCCCGGTTCCCTCCGGAAGCTGGCGGTGGCGCGGCAGCTTGGGCCAGTCTTCCTTGGGGGTCTCGAGGGCACGGCGCACGGCGGCGAGAATCTCCTCGCCCGAGCGAGAGCGCTCCCAGCCCTTGGGGATGGTGCGAAGCTGACCGAGCGCCTCGACCGTTGTCGGCGCTTGTGTGGCAACTTCGTAGATGCAGTCATCCTTGATGACGCGTGAGCGCGGCACGTCACGCCCCTGTGCCTCGCGCTCCCGCCAGGCGGCAACCTCTTTCAAGATGATCAGCTCGCGTGGCTTCTTGACGCGCATCTTGAGTCGCTGCCACGCTTCGTCGGGGTCGGTGTGGTAGGTATCCTCGGAGGTCAGCACCCGCATCTCCTCTGCCACCCAGTCGGCGCGGCCGGCCTTGGCGAGGTTGTCCTTCAGATGGCGGTAGACGTCTCGAAGGTGGGTGACATCGGCTTCGGCATAATCGATCTGGCTCTGACTCAACGGCCGTCGCGACCAGTCCGTGAAGCGGTTGGACTTGTCGAGCACCACCCCGGTCACCCGCGCCACGAGTTGGTCGTAGGAGATGGAATCGCCGAAGCCGCACACCATCGCCGCCACCTGGGTATCGAACAACGGGACCGGCACGAAGCCGCCGAGATGCCAGACGATCTCGATGTCCTGGCGGGCGGCGTGGAACACCTTCATCACCGATTGATTTCGCATCAGTTCGAAGAAAGGCGTCAGGTCGAGACCAGGCGCCAAAGCGTCGACCACGAATACCTGTTCGGGACTGGCAAGCTGAACCACGCACAACTTCGGCCAGAAGGTGCTTTCCCGGAGAAACTCTGTATCGACGGTGACGAAGTCGAAACGGGCGAGGTGAGCGCACGCATCGGCGAGCGCGGCAGTGGTTGTGATCATCGACATGAGCACCGTCTATAGCGCAGAGCGACCGCTTTGTCGCCCGCTCCGGCTTACGAAATGCAACCGATCCACGGGGGCTTATCCACGCTTTGCGAAAGCGGCGAGGGCACGCTTTCGCGCTACCTCATGATCGACGATTGGGGGCGGGTAAATGCCGGGCGAGGGGCGCAGCAACGGCGGAGCCTCCCAAGGTCTATGCAGGAGCTTGCCGGACAGGTTGGCGACCTCAGGGACGAAGCGGCAAACATAGACGCCCTCAGGATCAAACTTCTCGCCCTGCGCGGTTGGATTGAAGATGCGGAAGTAGGGCGCCGCATCGGCGCCGGTGCCGGCCACCCATTGCCAGCCGAACGGGTTGGAAGCGAGGTCGGCATCGACCAGCGTGTCCCAGAACCATTGTTCGCCTTGTCGCCAGTCGATCAGCAAATGCTTGATGAGGAAGGAGGCGGTTATCATGCGCACGCGGTTATGCATGAAGCCGGTCTGCCAGAGTTCCCGCATGCCGGCATCGACAATCGGATAGCCAGTACGCCCTGTGGTCCAGGCCTTGAAGGCATCCGCATCCGGTTCCCAGGGAAAATGCTCGAAACCGGACTGGAAGTTTCGCGTTGCGAGGTCTGGAAAACCCGATAGTAGATGCCAGGCGAACTCCCGCCATCCGATTTCCGCCAGGAATTTCTCGGCCGCCTCGGCAGATACCGAGCCCGCCTCTTCCGCCTTCATGACTTCATGAACGACGCGCGCGACTGCAATCTCGCCAAAGCGAAGGTGAGGCGACAGGCTGGACGACGCTCCCAACGCAGGAAAGTCTCGCTCCTCGGCATAGCGGGAAAGGCGATTATCCAAAAAGGCCAGAAGCCGGGCCTTGGCTCCGGCTTCGCCCGGTTTCCAGGTTGAGGCGATACCACCCGACCAGTCGGGCGCGCGCGGATGCAGCCCCAGGGATGCGAGTGGTTCGGACGCAAGAGCGAGACCGGAAAAGGAAATGGTCTCAGGTCGTCGATAAAGTTGCGACTTTGGGGCAAGATGCGGCCGATGGGCTTTCCAGAACGGGGTAAAGACACGAAACGCCCCACCGGTCTTCGTCCGGATCGTGCTTGGCTCGAACAGGAGCCAGGCCGCGTGGCTCGACACGACGACACCGAAGCGCCTGAGTTCGGAAGCAATCGCCTCATCGATGGCAATCCCGTCTTGATCGTATCGGCGGTTGAAATGAAGCGCGCTGGCTCCGACCTGTGCAACAAGGTCGGGCACGATATGGCGCGGATCACCGCGCCGCACGATCAGTTGTCCGCCGAGGCGACGGAGGTCTCCGTCGAGAGTGGCCAAACTCTTGTCGAGCCACCAGCGGCTGGCCGCTCCTGGCCGCCGCCGTTCGGTGCCCTCATCGAGCACAAACAGACAAATCACCGGTCGACCCGACGCGTTGGCGGCATCGAGTGCCGGGTGGTCGGCTAATCGCAGATCGTCGCGAAACCAGACGATCACCGGCGCCTGAGCGCTATCATTGCTCGCCATATCTCTCCCTTCGATCACTCTTGCCAGCCGACCGCAAACCACCCCATATGGCGTGGAATCCCTGGCCCCCACAAGGTGCCGAACGGAGGAGACCGAAGGCCTTGCTCTCGCCATCCGACATTCTGCCGGCCGCTGTCGACGATCGCCAGCCGGCCGCCTTCGGCGAGTTGTTCAAGATCGGCATAGGCCCGTCGTCATCGCATACGGTCGGGCCGATGCGGGCTGCCTTCTTCTTCGTGCGACACTTGGGGACGAGGCTTTCGGAGGTGAACCGGATAACGGCGACGGCCTTCGGTTCGCTCGCCTGGACCGGGAAGGGGCACGCCACCGACAAGGCACTGATTCTCGGCCTCGCCGGTTATCGACCCGATGCGATCGATCCCGATCTGGCTGATGACAATCTCGCCAGGATCATTGCGGAGCACAGCCTGCCGCTTCCCGATGGTCGGGTGATCGCCTTCGATACGGACCGCGACGTCGTCTTCGATTGCGTTGCCACTTTTGAACGCCATCCCAATGCCATGCGCTTCACGGCCCATGACTCTGCGGGCGCGGAACTTCTGTCGGAGGTTTGGTATTCGATCGGTGGTGGCTTCGTATTGCGTGAGGGAGACCGGGAAGGTGACGCGGGCAACACGCCATTGCCATGGCGTTACGGCACGGCTGCCGAACTGTTGGCGCTATCGGCCGCTACGGGCCGATCCTTCGCCGACATAGCCCTCGACAACGAACTGGCCCGCAGGCCGGGTGATGATTGCCTCGCCGTTGTCGATGGCATCGCCAATGCCATGTTTGCCTGTATCGACCGTGGCCTCGCTCGTGATGGCGAACTGGCCGGCGGCCTCGGCGTGCGGAGAAGAGCCCGACAGCTCTACGAGCGAATTCAAGCGCGCGAGGCGGGCAATGACCGCTCGCCCATGGTCGTCATGGACTACGTCTCCTGCTTCGCCATAGCCGTCAACGAAGAGAATGCCGCTGGCGGCCGCATCGTCACCGCGCCGACCAATGGCGCGGCCGGAGTGGTACCTGCCGTGTTGCGCTATTATCGCGACTTCTGTGGTGGCGAACGTGACGGTGTCCGTACCTTCCTGCTGACCGCAGCGGCGATCGGCGGGCTCATCAAGCGTAACGCTTCGATCTCCGGTGCCGAAGTCGGTTGTCAGGGGGAGGTCGGGTCGGCGGCGGCCATGGCGGCGGCCGGTCTATGCGCCGCTCTTGGCGGTAGCCCGGCGCAGGTGGAAAACGCTGCCGAGATCGCCATCGAGCATCATCTCGGCATGACTTGCGATCCGGTCGGTGGCCTCGTGCAAATCCCTTGCATCGAGCGCAACGCTTTCGGTGCCATCAAGGCGATCAATGCAGCCTCTCTGGCGCTTGCTGGCGACGGCCGCCATGTCGTGAGCCTCGATGCGGCGCTCGAGACCATGCGCCAGACCGGCCTCGACATGCAGTCGAAGTACAAGGAAACCTCGCTCGGCGGCCTCGCGGTCAACGTTACGGCGTGCTGATGCTACCCCCTGAGCGCTTCGACCGGCGACTGCCGGTAGGCCAGGGCAGCCGGCAGAGCGGCCATCAGCGCGGCGACGGCGAGGAAGGTTGCAGCCAGCGCGGCATCGGAGCCGGTGAACTCTACCGGCATGCGCACACCGCTCTGTGCGGTAAACAGGCCAGCCAGGAGCTCGGCTGCCGCGTAACCCAGACCGAAGCCCGCACCGACGCCAATCGCCACGAGCAGCAACAGTTCCAGCCAGACGATGCCGAACACCGCAAGCCGTGGCGCACCGAAAGCCCGGAGCGCGCCAATCTGCTTGCGCCGTTGAGCGACGTGAATGACGGCGATCAGCATCAACGCCGCCGCGACCAGGATCTGCGCTCCGTAGGCGACGTACATCAGGACAGTACGAGCGTCGCCGAGCGTGGCGTAGAGCGAGGTCAGCACCTCGGCTGGGAATACGGCCCGGGTGCCTTCCGATGCGCGATAAGCTTGTCTCAGCGCGTAGGCATCGCCGAAGGTCTTTGGCTTAACGAGGACTGCCGGAAGGCCGGGAACAGCGTGGCTGAAGTCCTCATTGAGCGCAGCATCGGCATCGATGTGGCCGTGGTGATGATGTTCTTCTCCGTCCTCGTCGGCTCCATGCCCGGAGGCCTCAGCGGAAGCATCCTCATGATGCTCCGACGAGGAGGCATCGCCTTCGTGATCGTGATCTTCGCCGAGACCATGGATGTGCCAGACAGCTTGAATAGGCACGAGAATGGCACGGTCCCAAGCGGTGCCGGTCGGCTGAAGCTTGCCGACGACGTGATAGGTGCTGTCGGCGTGAGTCTCGCCGCCTTCGCCGGCCGCTCCGTGCATCGGTTTCACCTCAGCGCCGATTGCCAGATCGACAGCCGAGCCAACTACCGCCTCACCTTCAAGAACAAACATCTTGCCCTCAATGAAGCCGGTTGTGGTTCCAGAGATCAGGGCTCTCGTGGTTCCGACGATGGGGTATCCCTTGAAGTTATCGCCAAACCCGATTGGCGCAGCCCAGGCAACGCGAGGGTCGGATACGAGCTTTGTCAGCACATCGCCCGACATCAGCGGCAGCGCAGCCGGCTGCAGGAAGACAGACGAGAGGACGAGCTGCGTCTCAGATCCCGGCGCGCCGACGATCAGGTCGAACTTGTCGGCCGCCCGCGCCGAACCAAGGCGTAGCGCCCGTTCTTGCAAGGTCACGGCGACGCCAAGCGCGGTTGCCAGCGCCACCAGAAGCATGATGACCAGAGAGGCGGCCCAGAGCCGGCGAAGGTCGGCAAAAACGAAGCGGATCACGGCGAAACCTCCGTGGCGGTGTCGTCGACAATGCGACCGGATGCAAGCCGGATGCGCCTGTCGAGCCGTTCGGTCAGCCGCTCGTCATGGCTGACGACGATCAATGTGGCGCCTTCCCGTTCGGCCAGCTCTAGAAGCAACCTGCCGACCTCGGCACCCGCTTCGGCATCAAGGCTGGCGGTGGGCTCATCGGCAATGATCACGCCGGGCCGGCGGAGGAGGGCGCGCGCAACGGCAACGCGCTGCATCTCACCGCGTGACATGGTTTCTACCGATTGGTTCGGACGGGAAAGGCCCACGCGGGAAAGAAGCTCGAGAGCACGTGCCTTTACCTCGGCGGAGGCCGCGCGAGCAAGGCGAGCCGGTAACAGCACATTGTCGATGGCAGTGATGCCAGGAAACAAGTGAAAGTCCTGCATGACCAGACCGACATTCATCGCGCGCCAGTGATCGCGGCGGCTTTCCGAGAGAGTGGCAATGTCGGTATCGCGCCAGCAGATCGTCCCGCTGTCGGGGCGCTCGAGACCGGAGATGAGATTGACGAAGGTGCTCTTGCCCGAACCGGATGCGCCGGTGACGGCGAGCCGTCCACCGGCCGGGACCGTCAGGGTATCGATCGAAAGCACCGGTTGGGCGAGGCCTGCGAATGAAATCGAGACATTGGAAAGGGCAAGAGGCAGCATGGTTCAGACCGTCTCGAACGAGGAATGGACGAGGCGGAGCAGGCTGACGAAGCCCGTCTCGGGATCTGTCCATGAACCGACCTCCAGCGTGCCGGTCACCTCGATCAGCTTCGATGGCGGGACGAATGTCGTCATCTCGTCGATGTAGACGACCACGATATTGCTCGGCCAGTCGGCGTCCGATGAGCAGAAGGGGCAGAGCGCCATCGGTATTTCGGTGAGTACGAAGAACTTGGCTTCAGCCTTGAGTGGCGGCGCCATGAATCCACGTATCGACACCGTCTTGCCGGCGAGCGCCTTTACCTTGTCCGAAAAGGCCAGGCCCAGGACCGATACCTTGCCGTAGAGTTCGTCGAAGGTCAGCGTGTCGCCAGCCTTTGCAACTCCTGCAAGGGAAAGGGCGGCGACACCGGCCAGGAACAGGCGGCGGTTCATCCTCGTGATTGCCAGCGCGGCCATGGAAGGCTCCATCTGCAGAAAAGCTGCGGGCCGGACGGCCGTCGACCGTCCGGCCCGCGATGTTTCCGTGGAGAGCTTACTGCTTCACGCCAAGGGCAAAGGTATCGGCGAGTACCTTGTAGACGTCGCTCTCTTCCATGTAGCCCTTGAACTCGTCGGCGCCGGGGCCCGCGGCCTGCAGCACGACGTCGTCAACGGCATGGACACCAGTGTCTTCGTCGCGAGGAATATTGCCCTCGACGAACACGGCGCCCGGCACGTCCTTGTACTTCTCGTTGGCGACGTAAGCGCCATCCTGGTTCTTCACGGCCGGCTCGAACGGGCCATCGAGCTTCGGCTCGAAGGTCTCGTAGTGATCCGGGCCGTTGTTGGCGAACATGGCGAGGTGGCGGGACACGGCGATGCTGTCCGGATAGCCGTCGCCATCCTTGTCTTCGTAGTTCGGGAAGCCAGCCTTGTCGTAGGTGCCGACCTTTTCGCGGCCTTCCTTGACATTCAAGGTGTCGTCGATGGTGCCGATCAGCGATACGCCATGCGTATGGTCACCGGTGACGACGATCAGCGTATCCGGGTTCTTGGCCTGGAACTCGCGGGCCAGAGCGATGGCGTGGTCGAACTCAATGGTGTCGAACACAGCACGATCGAAGTCGAGCGGGTGGCTCGCCTTGTCGATATCCGAGGCCTCGACCATCAGGAAGAAGCCTTCCGGATTCTTCGACAGCGTATCGAGGGCAGTCTTGGTCATCTCGACGAGGCCGGGCTGGCCGGGGAACTTGTCGACGGTGCCCTTCTTGAGCTGCATGCGGTCGACGGCATAATCCATGTTGCCGGTATGGAACAAGCCGAGGAGCTTGTCCGAGCCGGCAGCCTTGGCCAGCTCGTCCTTGTCGGTTGCGAGCTTGTAGCCGGCTTCCTGGAACAGCTTGATATAGTCCTTGTCGTCCTTGCGCTTGGAGCCCGGCACGTCCTTGCTGAGGAAGTAGGCCGAGCCGCCGCCGAGCATGACCTCGGGCTTGACGTCATAGAACATGCCAACGATTTCGGCCTTGTCGGCGCGACGGCGGGTGTGCGAGACAACCGCGGCCGGGGTGGCATCTTCAAGTTCGGACAGAGCAACGACGCCGATCGATTTCTTGGTCTGACGACGAAGCGCTTCGGCGATGTTCTCGACCTTGGGATCATCCAGCGACGATGGCGTGCGGTCTGCATAGACGCCGAGGGCGTTGATGGCCGACTTGTGGCCGGTCATGTAGGCGGACATGGTATTGGCCGAGTCCGTGGCAATCGCTCCGGTCGACGACGTGCCGATGAAGGCCATGTGGTCGAGATCGTCCATGGCGAGACGGCCGTTGGCCTTGCCCTCTGTCATGCCCTTGGACATGATGCGCGCGGCGGTACGATGGGCGACCGACAGGCCGTCACCCAACATGAAGATGATGTTCTTGGCCTTGGGGGCCGTCGGAGTGGCGTAGACGTTCCAGGTGACCGACTTCTTTTCGTCGCCGGCGGCAACTTCCACCTTGTAGGCGCCAGCCTGGTCGATCTTGACGCCGCGCAGCAACACGGCCGAGCCAAGGGCCTTGTCGTCCTTGCCCTTTTCGTTTTCGACGAACTGAGCTTCGTGCCCGAGTGCCGCCTTGTAGTCAGCCCCATTGACGGTGATCTTGACGTCGTCTGCCTTCACCTGGCCGTTGAACTCGACCTTGAAGTCGAAGGGAGAGCCGGCAAGGATGGTCGCCCGGTCGAGCGGATAGACGGTGGCCGCACCGGCCGCACCGATCAGAGCCGTGCTGGCGGCAAGCGCCAGAAGAAGAGTGCGCATTATGTGCCCCTTGAAAATTGGATCGCGTCGAAAAGAGCGCGGGTCCTTGGTAGGCAGAGGGCATGACGGAGGCGTGACAGTCGCATGAATGCCTTGTGACATGTAAGGGACTGAAAAATATTTATAATTTATCGAGGTAGTTAGCCGCCGGCCGCGAACTTATCTAGCCGGCGGCCTGGTGGTCAGAAACGCTCTCCGACCAGCTCTTCGCTCTTGGCCCACAGCGCCTTGGCGCGATCGGGGTCGACCGCGTAGGAGCGGACGCCTCCGATATCGGGGCTGATCGGCCCTTCGGTGATCTCCGAAACCTGACAATTTTCGCAATAGCGCCTGCCGATCTCGTCGGCAGACGCCACAATCCCAGCCCAGACCGAAGTGGCCGCACCCTGTGGTATGCTTTTCAATCTGATGGGTGGCTTGCCGGCGGCGGCCAGTTCGGCATTTATGGTTTCGACCCGCGCTTTCATTCCGCCGGCACCGAGATGACGGCTGAGCTCGGTGTCGATCCCGCCTGGATGCACGGCCGTCGCGCGAATGCCGCGTGCCCGATGCCGACGATCAAACTCCACGGCAAACAGGATGTTGGCGGTCTTCGAACGGCCGTAGGCGATCCAAGGGTCGTAGGATGTGCGCTCAAAATTCGGATCATCGAGGTCGACGTCGGCGTAGCGGTGACCGGCCGAGGAAAGGTTGACAAGGCGACCGCCCGGCGCAATCAGCCCGGCGATGCGGTTGACGAACAGGAAGTGGCCGAGATGGTTGGTGCCGAACTGCGTTTCGAAACCATCGTCGGTATGGCCGAATGGTGTAGCCATGACGCCGGCATTGGCAATGACGACGTCGAATGCCCTACCATCGGCAACGAGTTTGTCCGTGGCCTCGCGAATGCTGGCGAACGAGGCAAGGTCGAGTTCGATGAGCTCAAAGGCGCCGTTGCCTTTGGTGACCGCAGCGCGCACCGGCGCGATTGCTGTTTCCGCCTTCCTGAGGTCGCGCGCCGCCCCGACCACGAAGGCGCCGTGTGCGACCAACGCGCGTGCCGTTTCGACACCAAGGCCGGCCGAAACGCCAGTGACGAGAATACGCTTGCCGGAAAGATCCACCCCGGCGAGCACATCGTCGGTAGTGGAGGTTGCGCCGAATGTTATGGTCATATCTTTCCTCCCTGTCTCGAGATTGCTCCAGCAGGACCGGGCGAACCATTGCTCGGCGGCCAGTTTCAGAATAAAAGAGGAGGCTGTCTCCGCTTTTGAAAATACGGAGGCATCCTCCGTTTATCAAGGGGTTCACGCGGACGTGATCGACAGCGCCGAAAAGCCGACTCGCAAGCCGCGCGCCGATGCCGAGCGCAACCGCTCCCGCCTGATCGACGCAGCCAAGGCGGTATTCGCCGAGAGGGGAGGGGCTGCCAGCCTCGAGGAAGTGGCCCGGACGGCTGGCGTCGGTATCGGTACGCTCTATCGGCATTTTCCAACGCGCGACGCCCTGATCGAAGCGGTCTATCGAAACGAGAGCGACCAGTTGGTGCGGGCGGCTGCCGAGCTTGCGGCCAGCCGGCCGCCGGTCGAGGCGCTGAGAGAATGGATGCGCCTGTTCTTCGGCTACCTGTCCG
Organism: Pleomorphomonas sp.; assembly: GCA_029976075.1. Classification (GTDB taxonomy): domain Bacteria; phylum Pseudomonadota; class Alphaproteobacteria; order Rhizobiales; family Pleomorphomonadaceae; genus Pleomorphomonas. Next base: position 82,094 of record JARKNW010000133.1, on the reverse strand, counting down.
TCAAGAACGGCATGATGGAACTCTTGGACTCACTTGCCGACGGCAAGTCGTCACTCTTTGCCGCTTCCGGCGCAGCGACTAGGCGGACGATCGATCTCTTGGTGGGGAACGCCGTAACTGCCGGTGACATCGGCATCGACACCGAGCCAATCGACCTGCTGCGGGCACTCGCAGGCATGGTCAGGTTCAGCGGTGGTCGCGACGACGAAGAGGCTGCGGCAGCCGCCATCATCGACATCATGATTTCCGGTCTGCAGGCCAAACGCCCGCTCTGATCGGCCTTAAATGCGCCGCTCGGTCTGAGCGTCGAATACCGACAGACGGCCGAGATCAAAGCTGATTGTGACCGGTTCTCCAAGCTTTGGCAGTGTGTCGGTGGGGAACTTGCCGACAATCTCCTGGTCGCCCATCGCCATCACCACCAAGTTGTCCGACCCTGTATGTTCGGTCAGTGTTGGTTTGAGCGTGAGGGTGAAAGCGTCGTTGCCGTTTGCCGGCTGCACGGATTCCGGGCGGAGGCCAACGACCACAGCTTGCCCGTCGGTTGGCGGTGTTTCAAACCCATAGCCATCGAGCGGTATCGTCGCAGCGCCTACGTCGGCCGACACGCGGTTGCCGTCGATGCGAAGATGCCCCTTCATGAAGTTCATGCCGGGATTACCCAGGAAGTCGGCGACGAACAGGTTGACCGGCCGGTGATAGACCTCCTCCGGTTTGCCGACCTGCTGGATCTCGCCAGCCTTCATCACCACCATGCGGGTGGCAAGCGTCATCGCCTCAAGTTGGTCGTGGGTGACGTAGATCGCCGTCGTTCCCAGCGATTGGTGCAACTTCTTGATTTCGGTGCGCATGCTGGCGCGCAGCTTGGCGTCGAGATTGGAGAGCGGCTCGTCGAACAGGAAAACCTTGGGGTCGCGCACCAGGGCGCGACCGATGGCGACGCGCTGGCGCTGGCCGCCGGAGAGCTGGCTCGGCCGTCGGTCGAGCAGATGATCGATGTGCAGCATGCGGGCCTTTTCCTCGACCAGCGGCCGGATTTCCGACAGTGGCTTGCCACGCATGCGAAGACCGAACTCCATGTTGCTGCGCACGCTCATGGTCGGATAGAGGGCGTAGGACTGGAACACCATGGCGATGTCGCGATCCTTGGGCTCGACGTCGGTGACGTCGTGGCCGCCGATCTCGATCTCGCCCGAGCTCAGTCGGTCGAGCCCTGCCACGATATGCAAGAGCGTCGACTTGCCGCAGCCCGACGGCCCCAAGAGCACGATGAACTCGCCGCGTTCGATCTCGAGGTTGATGTCCTTGAGGACCCTGAGCGAACCGTAGTTCTTGTTGCAGTTGGAAATGCGGATGTCGATCATGACGGTCAACCCTTGACGGCCCCGGCGGTCATGCCGCGCAGGAAGTAGCGGCCCAGCAGGATGTAGAGGATGAGGGTGGGGGCAGCGGCGATCACCGTCGCCGCCATGTGGACGTTGTATTCCTTCACCCCGAAGTTGGAGTTGACCAGATTGTTGAGGGCCACCGTCATCGGTGCGCTCGACGGATTGGAGAAGGAAACGGCGAACAGGAAGTCGTTCCAGATGCCGGTGAACTGCAGGATCAGCGCCACCACGATCACCGACGGCGACAGCGGCAGTACGATGCGGAAGAAGATCCAGAAGAAACCGGCGCCATCGATGCGCGCCGCCTTGATCAGGTCGTTGGGGACCGACAGGAAGAAGTTGCGGAACAGCATGGTGGTGATGGGGATGCCGTAGATCACGTGGATCAGGATCAGTCCCTCGACCGAGCCGAACAGGCCGAGCGTGCGAAGCGTTACGGCCACCGGCGCCAACACCACCTGGAACGGCACGAAGTTGCCGGCCACCAGCGCGGCGAATACGAAGCGGGCACCCGGAAACGGCCATTTGGCCAGCGCATAGCCGTTGATGGCGCCGATCATCACCGAGATCAGAACGGCGGGGATGGTCATCACCATCGAGTTGCCGAAATAGCCCTTGAGACCGCCGCAGGTGATGCCGATGCAGGCCTCACCCCAGGCGGTGATCCAGGGCTGGACCGTCGGCTCGTGCGGCAGCGTCATCAGCCCGCCAGACTGGATCTCCGGCATCGTCTTGAACGACGTGCTCAGCAGGATGTAGAGCGGGCCAGCGAAGAACAGTGCGACGATGGCGAGCAGCAGGTACAGAACGCCGCGCGCCAGAATGGCCTTGCGGCGCCGGGGCGTCAGCCAGCCGGATCGCGCGGCCCGAGACACTGCTTCAGTCGAGGCCGACATCAGGCGCGCTCCCTCGTTTCCATGTAGAGATAGGGAATCAGGATGGCCAGAACGGTGCCCAGCATCACTACCGCCGAGGCGGCCGACAGACCGAGATTGGTGCGGCGGAACGCCATGTCGAACATGAACACCGACGGCAGGTCGGACGATACGCCGGGGCCGCCGTTGGTCAGCGCCACCACGAGATCGAAAGCGCGAACGATCGACAGCGACAGCAGCACGACGATGGTGAGGAACACCGGTGCCAGCATCGGGATGACGATGTAGACGTAGACCCGCCAGGCGGGGATACCGTCGACCGCCGCCGCCTTCCAGATGTCCTCATCGATGCCGCGCAGGCCGGCGAGGAACAGTGCCATGACGAGGCCGCAGCCCTGCCAGAAGGCAGCGACCACCAGAGCCCAGATGACGGTATCGGGATTGGTCAGCCAACCGAGGCGGAAGCTCGTAAAGCCGAGCTGATGCACCATCACCTCGATACCGAGCGTTGGGTTGAGCAGCCACTGCCAGATGATACCCGTTACCACGAAAGACATGGCCATCGGGTACATGACGATCGACCGGAAGAAGCTCTCGGCGCGAATGCGCTGGTCGATCAGGATCGCGATGACGAGACCGAGCGAAATGGTGACGAGCAGGAACAACCCGCCGAACAGGAACATGTTGGTGAAGGCGACATGCCAGCGCGGCGTGTGGAACAGGCGCCAGTATTGTTCCAGCCCGACGAAGCTGTCGAAGCGCGGGAAGGCCTTGCTGTTGGTCGTGGAGACGGCGGCCGTGTAGGCGATGAACCCGTAGAGAAAGATCGCGATCAGCGCCAGGGACGGCGATAGGGCGACCTGCGACACGTGCCGCTGGAGGAATCTGCGCATGATCGGAGCTCGCTTCACGGATCGGAGGCAGACCGGCGGGTTTACCGCCGGCCCAACGTGTCGAAATCCTATCAGCGGGTCGCGGCTATGGCATCGGCCATGGCCGTGACGCCTTCCTGCGGCGTCATCTTGCTGTGCAGGAACGTGGTCATCTGGTCGACCAGCGCGCCGATGCCGGTGGCGTCGGTCACGTTGTCCGGAACGAGGAACAGATGGCCTTCGGCCGCTTCGCCCATGGCGATCTGGGCGCAGGGATCGAAGCCGGTCTTGTCGATGTCGAGGCGCGGCGGGATCGAGCCCTTGCGCAGACTGAATTCCTTCTGCACCACCGGATCCATGATCGTCTTGGCGAGCGCGAGCTGGGCCTCGCGGGCCGCCGGGTCCTTGACGGCGGTCATGGCGAAGGCATCGGTGCCGAACACCAGCGTCTTGCCGCCAGCCGGGAAGACTTCGCAGGCGATGTCCTTGCCCGGCGCCTTGTTGGCCGCCACGAACTCGCCCTTCAGCCAGTCGCCCATGATCATGTAGGCCGCCTTGCCGTTGATCAGCAGGCCACCGGTGATGTTCCAGTCACGGCTCGGGCTGCCGGGATCGACGAGGTCGCGCACCTTGGCGAAGATTTCGAAGGCCTTCAGCATCTCGGGGCTGCGCAATGCCGTGTCATCAAGGTCATAGGTGACCTTGGTCAGGAAATCGCGGCCGCCCACGTCGATCAGGATGCTTTCGAAGACGAAGATTTCCTGCCAGGACTGGCCACCGAGGGCGAGGGGGATATAGCCCTTGGCGCGGATCTTGTCGGCCGAGGCAATCAGGTCTTCCCAGGTCTTCGGCATGGGAATGCCGACGTCGTCGAGAACGGCCTGGTTGCCCCACAGCCAGTTGTGGCCATGAATGTCCATCGGCGCCGTGACGTACTTGCCCTTGAACTTGGCGTTGTCGGCGATCACCTTGGGCAGCAGCTTGTCCCAATCCTGGGCCACGGCGTCGATATCGTTGAGCTGGCCTTCTTCGGCGAGCGCCATCAGCGGCGCGCCGACCTGCCACTGCATGGACGTCGGCGGATCGCCGCCGAGGATGCGGGTGCGGGCCACCATGCGGGCCGCCTCGCCGCCGGCCACCGGGTTGTCCTTCCAGGTGTTGCCGGTCTTCTGATAGGCATCGACGAGAATTTTCAGCGCCGCCGCTTCGCCGCCGGTGGTCCACCAGTGAATGACCTCGGCGGTGCCGGCAAATACCGGCGTGGTCGTTGTCAGGGCAAAGGCCATGACCGAGCCCAGCACTCCAAGTTTCGTGAACATCTTTCTCCTCCTTCGTCGCGGCCCGATACTCTCCCTTCGGACCCCTCCAACACTGTCATCCGCTGAGGCCGGCTCAGCCTTTCAAGAAACTGGCGAGCCAGCGACCACTGTCTTTCATGGTCCGCTTCTGGGTTGCGAAATCGACGTGAACCAAGCCAAACCGCTTGGAGTAGCCTTCCGCCCACTCGAAGTTGTCGAGCAGGCTCCAGACGAAATAGCCGATGAGATCGACGCCGCCGTCCATTGCCGCGCGCAGAGCATCTATATGGCGATGGATGTAAAGCGCGCGCCGTTCGTCATGAACGGCGCCATCGGCGCTGATCTCGTCGGGGTAGGTGGCTCCATTCTCGGTAATGGCGATGGGAGCCGGCTGGTAGTCCCGCGTCACGCGCATGAGCAGTTCGGTTAGTCCCTCGGGATAGACCTCCCAGCCAAAGCCCGTGACGTCTGAAGCCTCGGCCTCAACGACGCGTGACCGCATCGGCCCGCCCTTGGGATCGTCGGCGACGATCTCGCGGAAATAATAGTTGATGCCGAGGAAGTCGGTCTTCCCGGCGATCGTCGCGAGATCCCCTTCGACAATCGTCGGCGCGGCATCACCGAGCTCGCGCAACACGTCTTCGGGATAGCCCTGACCATGCAGGGGGTCCAGGAACCAGCGGTTCCTGAGACCATCGTGGCGGATGGCCGCGAGCCGGTCGGCTTCGGAATCGGACGCCGTATGAATAGGGTGCAGGCTGAGCGCGATACCGCAACTCGCGTCCGCGACATTGGCCCTGAGCACCGGCAACGCCAAGCCATGCGAGAGGAGAACGTGATGGGTGGCCTGGATCGCCGCTGCAAGATCGCGCTTGCCGGGAGCGAACTCGCCCTCGTAGTAGCCCTTGATGGTGCTGCACCAGGGCTCGTTGTGGGTGATCCAGCGTTTCACCCGGTCGCCGAGCCGGCGGGATAACACGTCGGCGAAATCGGCGAAGGCGAGGGCAGTGTCCCGGCGTGGCCAGCCGCCGGCATCCTCGAGTGGCTGCGGCAGATCCCAGTGATAAAGAGTCAGCCAGGGTTCGATGTCGCGCTCCAGCAGCCCATCGACCAGACGATCGTAGAAGGCGAGGCCGGCCTCGTTCACCGCGCCGGTTCCTGTCGGCAGGATGCGCGGCCAGGAGACGGAAAACCGATAGGCGCCAACCCCCAGCGCCTTGATGAGATCGAGGTCTTCCTCAAGGTGATGGTAGTGGTCGCAGGCCAAGGTCGGCCTATCGCCATTTCGGATGTGGCCCGGCTTGGCGGCAAACATGTCCCAGACCGACGGACGGCGGCCGTCGATGTCGGAAGCGCCTTCGATCTGCAAGGCAGAGGTCGCAACACCCCACCGGAAATCTCCAGGAAACTGCGCGCGAGTGGAACGAGGCATTCTGACAACCGCCTTGATGACTGGATATGTTTCAATTAATTAAATGAAATGAAAGTCGAGTCAAGTGGGGTAATTTTGATCATCGAAATTTATGTGGGTTGGCTGCAACCACTGCCGAGCTCCTGGATTCTGTCATGTTTCCGATTGATGGGCGGGACAGACCGAAGCCATACGGAGAAATCCGGGCTGTTGAATCACGCAGCCTTTCATTTTTATAAGTGAAGCGAACGGAGCCGCGCGCTCCTCTTAACGGAAGCGTCTTCATGCCCTCGCTGAAGGGAAACCAGAGCACTTCGCGTACACTCAACCGGCTGCTGTTGCTCAACCATTTGCGCAGGCATGGACCGACCGCGCGCTCGGACATCGCTGCGGCGACTGGGCTTAGTCCGGCGGCGATATCCTATGTATCCTCCGAGCTCCTGGAACAGCAGATCATCACCGAGCGAGACATGGTCGCCGACGGTGGGCGCCGCCGAATGACACGGCTCGATCTCAATTATTCCGGTCACGTGTCTCTGGGCGTCAAGTTGATGGAGCACAATCTCCGCGCCACGCTGACAGACCTCGGTACCAATGTGATCGACACATTGACGGCGGAGGTGGATGCGCGTTCGCCGGAGGTTGTCGCCAAGGCGATCTCCGATGCGCTCAGTTATCTTCTCGCCCGGTCGGGAGAGGATAGGCGGCGGCTGATCGGCGTCGGTCTTGCGATGCCTGGCCAGCACGACGCCGATCGTGGCGTCTGTCTTCGCTGCGACCGGTTCGGATGGAGGGATGTGCCAATCGCCGCGCTGATTTCGGAGCTGGCCGGCACCCCCGTGTGGGTCGACAATGACGTCAACGCCTTCGCGCTAGCCGAGCATCTGTTCGGAGCCGGGCGGCAGGCTTCCTCGCTTGCCGTGTTCTCGTTTGGTCGTGGCATCGGCGCGGCAATGATCGTCGATGGGCAGCTCTTGCGCGGCCGTTATGGCGGCGCGGGCGAAGTTGGTCACCTTACCGTGGTGGAGGGTGGCCCGCGCTGCGAGTGCGGCCGGCTTGGCTGTCTTGAGGCCGTGACCTCGCTGCCCGCCATTCTCAATGCCTATGGCATCGTCCGGCCGTCAGATCGAACCATTGATCCGGCCTCTTTGGCGGCGTTGGCCGGGGAGGGTGACGCGGTGGCGCGCGAGATTCTCGATACCGCTGGCCGACGGCTCGGAGCGGCGGCGGCCACACTCGCAAGCCTGTTCGATCCGGAGACCATGGTGATCGGCGGCGAGGGCGTGCTGTTTGGTCCGTGCCTGCTCGAGCCGCTGGTTGCGACGCTCAAGGAGAAGAATTTCCAGCGGAACACCGAGGTGTTCGTCGAGTTCTGGAACGACGACGCCTGGGCACGCGGTGCAGCCGCCCTCGCTATCGATAGCTTCTTCTCGATTTCGTCGTGACGAGTGAATATAGGCCCCCAACTTGAAGCTCGTAGGTCGACAGTCTGTGGCGCTTTCAGCTGGATTCTGTGTGCAGAAGGAGCTTTATAATGCGATTTGTATCTTCCATTGGATCTGCTTGATTAAGTATGAAAAAAGCAAATAAACGATATGGCTCTTGGTCATTTCTCCTCGGATACAAGTAATGTCGATGGGTGGGAGTCCAAAGTTGGCAAGGTGGCATAAATGAAAGCGATTCTTCTCGCTGGCGGTTCCGGTTCGCGATTATACCCCCTTACGCAGGTATCTAGTAAACAGCTTCAAGCTGTTTATGATAAGCCTATGGTTTATTATCCACTTACGGTTCTTATCGCGTCAGGAATAAAAGATATTTGCGTAATAACGACGCCGAGTGATTTGCACAGATATCAAAAGCTACTAGGAAATGGTAGCCAGTGGGGCGTCTCAATCGTTTATCGCGAGCAGCCAAAGCCTGAAGGGATTGCACAAGCTTTTTTAATTGCGGCTGACTTCGTTGGCACAGATGGCGTGATTTTAATGCTTGGGGACAATATTTTCTCCGGCGGCGATGATTTTCGACGCGCCGTTGGCGGCTTTATGGAGGGGGCAGTAATCTTCGCTTATCATGTTAAAGATCCTGAGCGATATGGGGTAGTGGAGTTCGATAAAGATGGAAAGGCGATTTCTATAGAAGAAAAGCCTTCAAAGCCCAAAAGTAACTATGCAGTACCGGGTGTATATATCTACGATAATAGTGTTCTAGAGATTGCGAAGAAAATAAAGCCTTCGCCTCGAGGTGAACTGGAAATAACTGATATTAATCAGGAATACTTAAAGCACAATAGGTTGCAGGTTTGGCGATTGAGCCGTGGTTTCGCTTGGCTTGATGCTGGAACCAGTAGTGCTCTGCACGAGGCTTCTGCTTATATAGGAACTATTGAAAGGAGACAGGGGGTGAAAATCGGTTGTCCCGAAGAGGCGGCGCTTGTTAGGGGATTTCTCTCCATTGTGCAGTTCGAAGCTTTAGTTGAGAGCATGCCTCGATGCGAATACAGCGAATACTTGCGTGGTGTAGCCAATGAATGGCATCGCCTTCAGGCGCTGCCATGAGTGACTGAGAGAGCGTCTAATGGGCAAGTGCTCCTTGCCTTGTCTACCTCTGTCTCTACGGAGGAAGTGGCGAAGGTGTAAGTAAAAACGGTCGAATGAGACTGTGTTATTTTAGATTTATCATGCCAAGGGGCATCGTCCTTGCTATTTGACCTGTTCTAATGCCCATCATTGCTTGGGGAAACCCGACGAACCCGATATGTTAGGCCACCTTGAATGCGAAGCTTACACAGTCAACTCTCTCTCCCTATCTCACTTGCTGATCCATCTCGGGGCTAGACGGGAATGAAGATCCTGGTCACCGGCGGCGCCGGCTTCATCGGATCGGCGGTCATCCGCCACATCATCGGCAACACCGGCGATGAGGTCGTCAACGTCGACAAGCTGACCTATGCCGGAAACCTCGAGAACCTAAGCAAGGTCGAAGCGTCGGATCGCTACGCCTTCGAGCGCGTCGATATCTGCGACCGTGCCGAGATGGAACGTGTATTCGCCCGGCATCGGCCGGACGCCGTCATGCATCTTGCCGCCGAGAGCCACGTGGACCGCTCCATCGACGGCCCGGCGGCTTTCATCGAAACCAATATTGTCGGTACCTATACCCTTCTGCAGGCCGCGCGCAGCTATTGGCAGGGCCTAGACGACCAGCGCAAACGGTCCTTCCGCTTCCATCACGTATCCACAGACGAGGTCTATGGCGACCTGCCGCACCCCGACGACGAGGACGGCGCCGCGTCGCGTCTCTTTACGGAAACGACGGCCTACGCACCCAGCAGCCCCTATTCGGCCAGCAAGGCCAGCTCGGATCACCTGGTTCGCGCCTGGCGCCGCACCTACGGCCTGCCGGTCATCGTCACCAACTGCTCCAACAACTACGGCCCCTACCACTTCCCCGAAAAGCTCATTCCGCTGATGATCCTCAACGCGCTGGAGGGCAAGCCCCTGCCGGTCTACGGCAAGGGCGACCAGATCCGCGACTGGCTCTACGTGGAAGACCACGCCCGGGCGCTCTACAAGGTGGTGACCGAGGGCAAGGTCGGCGAGACTTACAACATCGGCGGCCACAACGAGAAACAGAACATCGATGTGGTCCGGACCCTTTGCGATGTCCTTCAGGAAGTGGCGCCTCCCGAGCCCGAAAAGTCGTTCACGGACTACAGGGCGCTGATCACCTCCGTTCAGGATCGTCCGGGGCATGATCGCCGATATGCCATCGATGCCAGCAAGATCCAGCGCGAACTGGGTTGGACGCCGCTAGAAACGTTCGATTCCGGCATTCGGAAAACAGTAGAATGGTATCTCGGTAATCTGGGATGGTGTGAGCGAGTGCTGAGCGGTCAGTACCAACGCGAGCGACTCGGTCAGCTTCGATAACAAATGCTTTGAGGGGGGGCGGCAATCACCGCTGGTTGCGACGCTCAAGGAGAAGAATTTCCAGCGGAACACCGAGGTGTTCGTCGAGTTCTGGAACGACGACGCCTGGGCACGCGGTGCAGCAGCGCTGGCTATCGATAGCTTCTTCTCTCTGCCGTCGTGATACGATGGCGGCAAGCGCAACGGCACACAGATTATCCGTAGAGGGCTGAATTTAACAGCTTGATTTCCTTGGGAAACCGATGGCTCCGCGAGTAGGACTCGAACCTACGACCCGGTGATTAACAGTCACCTGCTCTACCAACTGAGCTATCGCGGAACAGCTTCGGTGGCGGTGCGTATAACAAAGCTGTTCCGGTTTGCAAAGCCCCCTCCGCAAGGAAAATGCGATCCCGGTGTGAAAACCTCGGAGAAGGTGGATATTCGAAGGCTAACGGCATGGCATCGAAAGGTTTTTCTGTTCGCCGGGGCAGTGTTTTCCCGCAAGCCGGGTTGGCGGTCTTTGAAAGGCGATGGGTGCTTTCCTATTTGTCCGAGACTGATTTCCGCGGAATGCGGTCGCAATGAAAGGCGCTTCATGACGAAGATAAAGCTCCGGGGGAGGACGGTACGACTGCCGAAAAGCCGGCCTCTCCGCGTCGCCCTGGGCTTGGCCTTTGTGGCCATGGGCCTGGTCGGGTTCCTGCCGGTCGTCGGGTTTTGGATGATTCCCGTGGGATTCGTCATCCTGTCGGTCGATTCGCCGTTGGCTCGCCGATTGCGCCGTCGTGCCGAGGTCTGGGTGTTGCGACGCTACAACCGCTGGAGAAAGCGAGACGTCGGATCGATGTAGCTTGTTGCGTTGGACTCATGCAGGCCCAAGACGCTTGGGAAATCCCTTCACGCGAATGTGCCTGACTTTGATATTTCGTTTCTGGAGTGGTGACTCCACTTATGGCAAGTTGAATTTAGGACAAGCGAGATTGGTTCGCGGCGTCTTCGGAATACGACCAAAGCCCAACTGGACGGCGTCATATTTCGGTCGTTGTTGATCAGTATCGGTTTGTCCCAGAGAGAAATGCTCTCTCGTTCCTGGGAAAGGAGGTCAAAATGACAAACATTTCGAACACGCGGATCGCGCGAACGAATGTATGCCGTTCGACGTTCCATCCCAATCATCTTGGCTCGAAACGCCAATGGCGAATGTGTCTCTGCTAAGCACCTGACACTTTTCACGGAAAACGCAATCGACCGGATGATGGTCTCGCCTTTGGCGATAGACCAGGAGAGCTATATTATGTCCAAGCCAATTGTCATCGAGGTGGCCGGAAAGGCCGTTGCTGTCGCTGCTCCAGCGGGGGACCAGGTGCGTTTCGTCGCTGTAAAGTATGACGTTTGGGATCTTGACGGTGAACTCTACGGCTCGGTCGCCGAAGCCGAGCGGGCTGCGGCCGATCATATCGCCAGCAGAAGTGCCATCGGACAGCAGTTCAGCCAGAGCGGCTACAGCACGGGGCTGGCAGTTGCCGTATGAATGATGGCGGCGCGCATCTCATCCTCCAGCCATTGGCGCAAGACGGCCCTACCAATCGAGCCGGTTGGTAGCGGCCACGCGGCTGAACCAAAGCCCTGAATCCTTGATTGTCCGCTTTTGGTTGCGGAAATCCGTATAGATCAGTCCGTAACGCTCGGTGTGGCCTTCGCCCCACTGGAAATTGTCCAGCAATGTCCAGGCGTGGAACGCGCGAACCTTCGCTCCGTCGGCGATCGCGCGAGCGAGTTCGGCAAGTACTTGCCGGTACCATGCTATACGCCTGAGATCTGGTACCCGACCGCCATTCTCCTCGTAGGGTGCGTCGAGATAACTGCATCCGCTTTCGGTGATTTCGATTGGCAAGCTGTCATATTCTCGAGAAATGTGCGTTACGAGGTCATAAATGCCGCGCGGCCAGATCTCGAGCCCAGCCTCTGTGAGCGGTCCTTCTTTCGGCATCTCGGCGTTGAACCTGGTGTAGGGATCGCGACCACCGGGGCTCCCGGCTCGATCTCGGTTCCGCTGAAGCTGCCACCACCGAAGTGCTGCTCGTGGCTGGCATCGGAGACGACGCGGCGCGTGTAATAATGAAGGCCGATCCAGTCCAGGGGTGCCTTGAGGATCTTCTCGTCGCCAGGCCTGAAGCCCATCACGTCCAGTGGTGCTTCTCCAACGAAGGCGTCCGGATAGCGGCCTGTCATGGCAGCCTCCAGGAAGAAGACGTTGTTCATGGCGTGATATCGCCGCGCCGCCGCACGATCGGCCTCGCTGGGTGTCTTCGGATAGGCCGGAGCCATTTCGTAGGCGCTGCCAAAGGTTGCCTTCGATGAGGCGGCCTTGACGGCGCGATGCGCTTCGCCCTGCGCGAGACCTAGCGTGTGAGCTGCCTTTAGAAAGTCGGTCACGCTTGTACGGCACGGCGGAAAGGCACCGGCGGCGTAGCCCATGTAGGCGATGGCCCAGGGCATGTTGAACGGAGCCCATGTGGTGATGCGGTCGCCCAGATGCTTCGCTACGATGCCGGCATAATCGGCGAAATAGCCCGCGAGGTCGCGGTTCGGCCAGCCGCCGCGATCCTCGAGTGCTTGCGGCAAGTCCCAGTGATACAGGGTGCACCACGGACGAATACCCGCGGCAAGCAGGGTGTCGACCAGCCGGCTGTAATAGTCGAGCCCTTTCAAATTGAGGGCACCGACGCCATCAGGCTGGATCCGTGGCCAGGAAATGGAAAAGCGATAGCTCTTGAGGTTGAGCTTTCTCATCAACGCCACGTCTTCCTCGTAGCGGTGATACTGGTCGCAGGCTACGTCACCGGTCACCCCACCTCGCACCGTGCCCGGCCTGTGCGTGAACCTGTCCCAGATGGATTCGCCTTTACCGTCCTCGTTCCATGCGCCTTCCACTTGATAGGCGGCGGTCGCTGCCCCCCAGATAAAGCCATCGGGAAAGCGTGCCTTGCGGATGTCCGCTTCCGGAAGAGCACCCGGAGCGTCGTCTTCCGTTGTGCTGGTGGACGGGGGTAGAGGGGCGAGATGGTCCACGGTCCATCCTTTCTGCCGAAACCATCTGGTTCCAACGGTCAGTAGAATAGCTTATCCAAGGTTGTGGTGGATGTCATCCAGGCATTATCGGGGAAAGAGCGACATGGCTTTTGCATTGATGCTTTTTCACCCTCTGCCCCCTTGTCTATGCCGTTGCGCTCCCTTATGAAGCCTTCCCGATGGGGCCACGTGGCGGAGTGGTGACGCAGCGGATTGCAAATCCGTGTACGGGGGTTCGATTCCCTCCGTGGCCTCCAGATTTCACAAAGCATCGGGTTTGAGGTTCGGTCAGGATTGCGATGTCTTGAACCCGCAGACCTGCTGTTGGAATTCAGCCAACTGCAGGAAAGTGCCGATCGTGGCTCTCCCACTCCGCAAAGCTGCGTAGAAGCCCTTGTTTCGGAAGAGGGGGGCAGTTATTGGATGAGCCGGAAGAGAATTCCGGCAGAGGACTTGAATCCATGGTCGATTTCCCGGCGTTGCGCACCAAGATGGTCGATGGTCAGGTAAGGCCAAACGATGTCACCGATCTTCGCATCATCGATGCAATGGGCGTGGTGGAGCGCGAGACCTTTGCACCGGAAGACCAAAGGCCGCTCGCCTATCTTGATCGCGATCTGCCGCTCGGAAATGGCCGTTCGGCACGTGTCCTGATCCAGCCGATGGTGCTGGCTAGGTTGCTGCAGTTTGCCAACATCAAGCCGACGGAGAAGGTGCTGGAAGTTGGCACTGCCTCTGGTTACGGCTCCGCCGTGATGGCTCGACTCGCCGGATCTGTGGTGGCATTGGAACAGGACGCGGATCTTGCTGCCTTTGCCCGCCGACAGCTCGCCGGCACTCCCAACGTCGCGGTTGTCGAGGCTTCGCTGGTCAAGGGCGTGCCGGACGCGGCACCTTTCGACGTCATTTTATTCAATGGCAGTGTCTCGGCGTTCCCGGAGGCGATTGCCCGGCAGCTCGCCAAGGGCGGACGGATGCTTCTTGTCGAGGAAGGGGGCAGTGCACCTTGGGCCAAGCTTTATACGCGCGATGACGCAGGTATTTCCGGCCGCGCGCTGTTCAATGCGTCGGTTCCCTTGCTGCCCGGATTTGAGGCGGTCAAGACTTTCGCCTTCTAGGTTCGTGCTGTAGCAGTACGCTTTATACGACCGTGTCGGCCAGTAGGTCAGCGTAAAGCCTTGTGCTTGGTCTTGCCCTGCTGCTGTGATTTCTGTGCACCGATCTGACTGAATTCGCCGCGACGTTGCAGGCTACGCTTTCGTTTGTCTGTTCTTCGGCTATAGTCCGTCGCCGTACGATTAACGGTTTGTTAGCAAATATGGCGATCTCACGGCTTCCTCGCGAAGGCGTGAGAAGACCGAATTCAAATCGTTGAGTATACCGCGTCGGGTTGTGGTGAACATGAGGTGTGTCGTGGCGTTCCGTCCCTCCCTGTACCTTTCGGCCGCCGTCGGCCTTTTTGTTGCCATGTCTGGCGTTGCCTCGGCGGAGACGTTGCAGGAGGCGATGGCTGCGGCTTACGCCAACAACCCCTCTCTCAATGCGGCGCGGGCGGGGACGCGGGCCACCGATGAGTATGTGCCGCAGGCGCTCTCCGGTTATCGTCCGACGATCAATGGCCAGGTTTCGGCAGGTCTGACCGCCACCGACACCCGGTTTCGTACCACCAGCACCTCGAACTGGGCGAGCACCTATACCGACACGGGGGCAGTCCAGGGACAGATCCAGATCGTTCAGCCAATTTACATGGGTGGGCGCATTGAGAACGGCGTTCATAAGGCCGAGTCGGCGGTGAAGGCCTCGCGCGAACAGTTGCGAAACACCGAGCAATCGACGCTGCTCGATACCGCTTCTGCCTACATGAACGTGATTCTGTCCGGGCAAGTGCTTGAACTGCGCCAGTCCAACGTCGCTTTTCTTCAGGAGCAGGTAAGGGCAGCCAATGACCGGTTTTCGGTTGGCGAGGGTACCCGAACCGATGTGTCGCAGGCGCAGGCTGCTCTGGCTGCCGCAACTTCGGCTGTCAGTTCAGCCCAGGCGGATTTGCTGACCGCGAAGGCCAACTATGTGAAGGTAGTTGGCCATGAGCCGAAGAACCTCCGCTCGCCGGGACCGATCACCAAACTGTTGCCGGGCAAGCTGTCGGCCGCAGTCGATGCATCGCGCACCGAGCATCCCATGATTCGCGCGGCGATCTACAACGCCGATACCGCGTCTTACAATGTGGAGATCGAGGAAGGCGCCCTTCTGCCGAGCTTCGTGGTGCAGGGGACCGTGGGAAGTACATTCGCAGGCAATGTATCCAACAACCCGACATCTGCACCGGATCGTGCACGTACGCTTGACGGCTCAGTGGCGGCTGTCCTGTCGATCCCGATCTATCAGGGGGGCGGCGAGTACGCCACGGTTCGCCAAGCCAAGGAGCAGCTTGGTCAGGCCAAGCTGCAGGTCGATGTGGCGCGCATGTCTGTTGATGCCGCGCTGACCCAGGCTTGGAGTGCGCTTGAATCGGCCAAAGCTCAGATCGTTGCGGCCGAGGCATCCGTGAACGCGAGCCGGCTGGCGCTGGAGGGTGTGGTGGAAGAGCAGAAGGTCGGTCAGCGGACAACGCTGGACGTCCTCAACGCCCAGAGCACACTGATTGACGCTCGGTTGTCCGAAGTGGGAGCGCAGGCGCAGTTTGTGGTTGCCAGCTATAGCGTCGTCTCGGCCATGGGACGCCTTGATCGCGAGCGCCTTGGTCTCAAGGTTCAGGCCTACCGTCCCGAGCAGCATTACGAGCAGGTTCGCGACAAGTGGATCGGTCTGCGCACGCCGGATGGTCGCTGACGCTGGTGGTGCCGGGGATAACCATTGGATTCCCGGCGCAAACCGTTTCCAGCGGCGTTAACTAATCTATACTTCTGAGGTCGAATCAGGTGTTCCGCTGGTGTTTCCAGTGGATGACGTGCATTCTGGCGTTCGGGTTTGCCGCCAAAGGGGCGTTCCAAGCCGGTTGCTCACAGGCGTCATGCGGACTCCGGCCGGGATTGATCGTTTAGTAGTTGGTGGGGTAACCCACTCGGAGTAGAGACCAATGGCTAAGGCAGCTGCGTCCGCCGAACCTTCAATGGAAGAGATCCTTGCTTCCATCCGGCGGATCATTGCCGACGAGCCCGACGCCAAGGAGGCACCGGCCGCTCCCAAGTCCACTCCGGCCAAGGTGGCTGCCGCAAAACCGGAGGTCGAGGTGATGGCCAAGCCGGCACTCGAGGACGAGCACATTTCCGAGGACGATCTCGATAAGCTGTTCGCCCAGTCAGGTGACGACGAGACCGAGCCCGAAATGGACGTTGACGACGCCGACGACGGGGAAGAGCCGGAAGTGCTCGATCTCGCGGATGTGGCGACGGTCGACGAGATGGAGCCGCTGGAACTGGTGGAAGGGCTCAAGGAAGACGAGGCGGAAGTTGCTTTCGCCGAACCTGAGCCCGAGCCAGTGCGCCGGCCCGAGCCGGCAAAGGCGGAGGTGCCACGCAGCCGTCCAGAGCCCGAGCCCAGCGTTGAAGAGCATTTGGTTTCCGCAGCCGCCAGTGCCACCGTGCAGTCGGCATTTGGACAGCTGAGCCACACTGTTCTCGCAGCCAACGCGCGGACGCTTGATGACCTCGTCAAGGAGATGCTGCGGCCCATGCTGCGGGCTTGGCTTGATGAAAACCTGCCAGTGATTGTCGAGCGGCTGGTGCGGGCAGAGATCGAGCGCGTCTCCCACGGACGCTGAGCGGCGTGAAGTCCGTTCTTCTCCAGTTCCTCGCTGCTTTTTTCGAGATAGCCGGTTGCTTTGCTTTCTGGGCTTGGCTGCGCCTTGGCAGGTCCATTCTGTGGACGTTGCCGGGAGCCGTATTGCTTGTTCTGTTTGCACTTCTGCTGACGCGGATCGACAGCGCAGCCGCTGGTCGTGCCTTCGCAGCCTATGGCGGTGTCTACATTGCCACTTCGCTCTTCTGGCTCTGGTCGGTAGAGCGTCAGGTCCCGGATCGTTGGGATGTCGCTGGCGCGGCCGTCTGTCTCGTCGGCGCCGCGATCATACTCTTTGGGCCGCGCGCAACGGCCGGTTAGGCGGCTATCAGGCTGCGACGCCGGCCGATGTCATCACGGAGGCGCTGTTGGCAACACTGGCGTAGAGGTTGCTGACCGTCTGTGACTGGGGTGTGCCGCTGGCTGCGCCGTTTCCGCCACCCAGGCCGTAAGGCAGGCCGCCGGACGATGCATCCGACCCTGACGCCGATTGGCCTTGACCGCCCGTCGTCGTCACGCTCGTCGAACCGTCGGAATAGGTGACGGTGATGGTCGTGCTGCCATCCGGATTATCGAGATAGGTGGTGTTGACCACCTCCTTGCTCTTGCCTGTGCCCGAGGCGCCATCCGTTGACGATGAGGAGCTGTCGCCGGCGGACGAGGTCGATGAGGTCGTGCTCGAAGTTGTGCTTGATGAAGCTGATGTGGCGTCAGTCGACGAACTGTCGGCGCTCGAGGCCATTTCCTGGGGCGGCGGCGGGGGAGGCATCATGGCCTCCTGGGTCTTGCCCGATGTGGCATCCTCTGCCGTTGAGGCTGTCCTATCGGCCGTGCCGGCTCCATTTCCAGATGAAGACGCTGTTGTGGCTTCCGCTGGTGGCGGAGGCGGCGGCATCATGGCGCCATCCGTGCCGTTCATCTGCTCCTGTAGCGACAGCAGAGCTGATTGCATGTCGCCGCCGAAGGACGAAAAGGCATTGCTCGACGATACCGTCGATGATGTCGAGCTGCTGCTTTGACTGTCTGAAGACGATGGAGGTGGCGCAAAGGCGTCGGCGGCCGATGTCCCTTTACCGCTGGACGTTCCGAAAAGGGCGGCAAGGCTGCCGCTATTGCTGGTCAGGGCCGAAAGGGATGACATTTGCTGCCTCCGGGAAAAGTTCCCTCTGCAGCTTTAGACGTGGCAATTTGCAAAACCAGGCGCGGAAACCTGAGAAAAATAAGGTTAACGATACGGGCTGTTCTGTTAACCCTTTTTGACTTTTATGGCGGATGCTTTTCGATATCCCTGAGCAACCAATCACGAAAGGCCCGAATCTTCGGCTGGCTGCGTCGGCTTTCCGGATAGACAAGCCAGTAAGCGGAACCGTCGCGGCCGATGAGATCGAAGGGCATGATCAGCCTGCCGCTCGCCAGCTCCTCGCGATAGAATGCCGGCGTCAGGATGGCGACGCCATGACCGGCGATGGCCGAACTCGCCTCCAGCGTCTGCGAACCGAAGAGGTTTCGCTGTCGCCCCTCTAGATCGGCGTCACTCACGCCGGCCGCCTCGAACCAGAGTCGCCACCAGGGATCTCCGGGGTCGATGATCTTGCATTTGAGAAGATCGCGCGGGCAATTGAGCGGCTTGACCCAATCGAGCAGCGTTGGACTGAGCATGGGAGCAAAGTCGAGGTCCATGACATGGTGGGCGACAAGACCCGGCCAGTCGCCCTTGCCGAAGCGGATAGCGACGTCGCCGAGGTCGCGGCCGAAATCCATCGGAGCATTGTCGGTTATGAGGCGGACAGCGATGTGCGGCGCGCCGAGTTGGAAGTTGCCGATACGGCTCGCGAGCCAATGAGCGGCGAATGTCGACGTGGTGTTGATGATCAGTTGCTCATCAACGGCCGTCCGGGCCGCCGCCATCGCTTCTTCAAGAAGCGCAAAGGCCTCGCTCACCTTGGGGACCAGCCGTTCCCCCGCCTCGGTCAGTTCGATCCGCCGTGGTAGCCGTCGGAACAAGAGTTCACCCAGCACACCTTCCAACTGTTTCACCTGATAGCTGACGGCTGTTTGCGTCATGCCGAGTTCTTCGCCGGCGCGGGTGAAGCTCATCAGGCGCGCGACCGCCTCGAATACCCGGAGCGCATTGAGAGGAATCTGCCGACCCAGCTTCATGCATAAGCTCTCTTTATGGATTGTGACGAAGGTTCGATTGGAAACATTTGCTTTTTGGGCAGAGATTGCGCTTACCGCATCAACGGATCAAGGGATAAGAGCATGACCTGCGTGGATCAGACCATGATCCGGCGCGATGGCTGGCGCGCTGGTTTCGCAGCAGCACTTGTCGAGTTCGCCAGTCGTTTCGCTCCTTTTTCATGGTGGCGGCATGAGAGGGTCGAGGATCTCAACGACCACATGCTGCGCGATATCGGGTTTTCCGATGGCCGCGTGACTGAGGCGGCAATGCGGCGGGCTGCCGGGTGTCGTGGCGGATTGGACCAGTTTTGACCGTGAAAAGGGCGCTTCTTGTTGATTTTCTAGGGCGCAGCGGCTAACCGTCGCTCACCCCAAGACGACAGGAAAAAGACGTCGGATCATGCTGGAAAAGACATTTGAAGCAGCGGACGTGGAGCCGCGCATCGCCAAGGCCTGGGAAGATGCGAAGGCGTTCGCCGCCGGCGCTGGCAAAAAGCCGGGCAAGGGCACCTTCACCATCGTCATTCCGCCGCCGAACGTCACCGGCTCGCTGCACATGGGCCACGCGCTCAACAACACGCTGCAGGATATTCTCGTCCGGCTTCAGCGCATGCGGGGTCTGGATGTGCTCTGGCAGCCGGGCCTCGATCATGCCGGTATTGCCACGCAGATGGTGGTGGAACGCCGGTTGGCTGAAAGGCAGGTCCATCGCCGCCAAATCGGTCGCGAAGAGTTCGTCAAGCGCGTCTGGGAGTGGAAGGCCGAGTCGGGCGGTACCATTGTCGGCCAGTTGAAGCGCCTTGGGGCCTCCTGCGACTGGTCGCGCGAACGCTTCACCATGGACGCCGGCCTTTCCAAGGCCGTGCTGAAGGTGTTCGTCCAGCTTTACCGCGAGGGGCTGATCTACAAGGACAAGCGCCTCGTCAACTGGGATCCAAAGCTGCTTACCGCCATCTCGGATCTTGAGGTCCTGCAGACCGAGGTGAAGGGCCATCTCTGGCATTTCCGCTATCCGTTGGCGGATGGGGTCACTTACCAGTATCCGATCGCCTTCGACGAGGCCGGAAAGCCAACCGAGTTCGAGACCCGCGACTATATCGTCGTTGCCACCACCCGCCCCGAGACGATGCTTGGCGATACCGCCGTAGCCGTTCATCCGACCGACGAGCGCTACAAGTCGATCGTTGGCAAGTCGGTGAAGCTGCCTCTGGTCGGTCGCCTGATCCCGATCGTTGCCGACGAGTATTCCGATCCCGAGAAGGGTACCGGCGCGGTGAAGATCACCCCGGCACACGACTTCAACGACTTCGAAGTCGGCAAGCGGCATGGCTGCAAGCCGATCAGCATCCTGGACGTCGAGGCGGCGGTCACCCTGAAGGGTAATGTCGATTTCTTCGAGGGGGTCACGCCGTCGGCCGAACTCGACCTGACGGTCGAAAATCTGCATGGCAAGGACCGTTTCGAGGCGCGCAAGCTCGTGGTCGCCGCCTTCGAGGCTGCCGGCCTGCTCGACAAGATCGAGCCGCACACCCATCAGGTGCCGCATGGCGACCGTGGCGGCGTGCCGATCGAGCCTTTCCTGACTGATCAGTGGTACGTCAACGCCAAGGTTCTGGCCGAGCCGGCGCTCGCCTCGGTCAAGGAAGGCCGCACCAGCTTCGTGCCGAAGAACTGGGAAAAGACCTATTACGAGTGGATGGAAAACATCCAGCCCTGGTGCATCTCGCGCCAGCTCTGGTGGGGCCATCAGATCCCCGCCTGGTATGGTCCGGATGGCAAGGTGTTCGTTGCCGAGAGCGAGGCCGCCGCCGCCGAGGAAGCCAAGGCTCACTACGGCAATGCGGTCGAGCTGAAGCGCGACGAGGACGTGCTGGACACCTGGTTCTCGTCGGCTCTCTGGCCGTTCTCGACTCTCGGCTGGCCCGATGAGACGCCGGAGCTCGCCCGCTATTATCCGACCAATGTCCTGATCACCGGCTTCGACATCATCTTCTTCTGGGTCGCCCGGATGATGATGATGGGCAAGCACTTCATGGGTACCGAGCCGTTCAAGGACGTCTACATCCACGCCCTCGTCCGTGACGAGAAGGGCGCCAAGATGTCGAAGTCCAAGGGCAACGTCATTGATCCGCTCAACCTGATCGACGAGTTTGGCGCCGACGCCCTCCGCTTCACGCTGGCTGCCATGGCTGCCCAGGGGCGCGACATCAAGCTGGCGACCAGCCGCGTCGGGGGCTACCGCAATTTTGCAACCAAGCTCTGGAACGCCGTCCGCTTCTCCGAGATGAACGGCTGCATCCGCGTCGCCGGTTTCGATCCCGACAAGGTGACGGAGACGCTCAATCGCTGGGTGGTCACCGAGCTGCGCAAGACGCAAGCCGAAGTGTCGGAGGCGCTCGACGCCTATCGCTTCAACGATGCGGCTGGCGCCATCTATCGCTTCGTCTGGAACTCCTTCTGCGACTGGTACCTCGAGTTCACCAAGCCGGTGCTGACCGGCGATGATGGTGCAGCCAAGGATGAGACGCGTGCCACCTGCGCCTGGGTGATCGATGAGATCCTGAAGGTGTTGCACCCCTTCATGCCGTTCATCACCGAGGAACTCTGGGCCAAGACCGGCGAAACCGGCCCGGCCCGCGACAACCTTCTGGTGCTGACCGCCTGGCCGGAAGGCAGCCGCGAGACGACCGACGCCGCCGACGAGATCAACTGGCTGATCGACGTGATCACCGAGATCCGCTCGGTGCGCGCCGAGATGAACGTGGCGCCGGCGACTCTGTTGCCGCTGGTGCTGGTCGGCGCTTCCGCCAAGGTGAAGGGCTGGCTCGGCACTCACACGCCGGCCATCTCACGTCTTGCCCGCGTTTCCGAGGTGTCCACTGCCGACGTGGCGCCTGGCCAGTCGGCCCAGATCGTCACGGCTGACGGCGTCATTGCGCTGCCGCTCTCCGGCGTTGTCGACCTCGATGGCGAGCGTGCCCGCCTCGGCAAGGAGGAAGGCAAGCTTGTGAGCGAGATCGAGCGCATCGACAAGAAGCTCGGCAACGCCGCCTTTGTCGCCAAGGCCCCGGAAGAGGTGGTCGAGGAGGAAAAGGCCAAGCGCGAGGGGTACGCCGAGCGGCTCGTCAAGGTGCGCGAAGCGCTGGCACGGCTCGCCTGACACTGACTGAACAGAACATCTGTTTCGGGCCTCGCGTATTCACTCGCGAGGCCCTTTCTATTTGGAGACTTTTTGCGTGGGGGCATGTTCCCTCCCAAGCGGAGAGTTGGAGAGAGACCTTGAATCCGCTAAGCCATGCGACGGGTTCTCAGGAAGTCTCCATGCGCATCGCCATCCTCTCGGATATCCACGGCAATGCCGACGCGCTCGCGGCGGTGCTCGACGACCTCTCTGGTCGCTCGGTGGATGCGACAGTCTGCCTCGGCGATCACCTGTCGGGGCCGCTCGAAGCCCGGCGGACTGCGGACATGCTGATGACCTCATCCATCGCCTGCATCGCCGGCAATCATGACAGGGCGCTGGTCACAACGCCCCGCTCCGACATGGGGGCTTCCGACGGCCACGCCTACGACCAGCTCTCGGGCGCACATATTGCATGGCTGAAGGGGCTTCCGGCTTCGTTGTCGGTTGGTCCGGTCATCGCCTGGCATGGCACGCCGACATCCGATGTCGAGTATTGGTTGGAGACGGTAGAGGGAGGCCGCATGCGGCTTGCCGATCGCGATTTGGTGGAGGCTCGGGCGCATTCGCCGGTCGCCATCGGATCGTCGAGCCTGCTTCTATGTGGCCATACCCACATGCCGCGCATCGTGCGGCTGAAATCTGGTGCGGTGGTCGTCAATCCGGGCAGCGTCGGCCTGCAGGGGTACACGGACGACGCGCCGTTACATGTCATGCAGGTTGGCGCGCCGGAAGCCCGTTACGCCGTTGCCGAGAAGCGTTACGCCGGCTGGGCCGTGGTGCACTACGCCGTGCCCTATGACACCGCCAATGTCGTCCGCCTTGCTCGCGAGGCTGGACGGCTTGAGTGGGCTGCTGCTCTTGAAAGCGGCTGGATTGCCTGAGCGCGTTTATTCCTCGGATGCCGTATGGGCGGCGTGGATGGCAAAAGCGGCGGCGACTGCCCGGATGCGGGCCTGATCGAGCGGCTTGGCGGGGTCTTCATCCTCGGATACTGCCGCGCGGAAGCCGAGATGGTCGGGACGGAGTGGCAACAGCGTGCCGACATCAACCACGCGCAAGCTACCGGAGAGGCCAACCGTCAGTTTTGACCGACGAGCGGCGGCGACGAAGCGGGCGATGTCTGCGAGCTTGACCGCTTTGGTGAGACCGTCAGTCGTCTCCGAGGCCACTAGCCAGACGCCCGAGAAGCCGGCGATGGCAGCTACCGGCATGAGATCAAAGTCCGGTCCCGCCTCGGGCGGAAACGCGGCGATCAACCGAATGCTGGTCGCCATCGAGCGACCGATCCGCGATAGGAGCGCCGCGCCAGCGTCGCCCTCCGGAACCGGCAGGACCAACGCGGAGACGCCGGTCGCCGCAAGATCTACCAAGCCCTCCGGCGAGAGGCTCCCGGCTGCTGCCACCACTTCGGCCCGTTCGCCGGCCACCGACAGGATCGCACGCAGCTGAGTGGTGGAAACCGGGACAGGCAACCCCTCTGCAATACCGGCCGCAAAGAGCATTGTCGCACCGGCGGCGATGGCGGACTGCGCCTCGTCGGCCGTGGCGACGGTTACCTGAAGAGTGGTCATGGCGGATCTCCGCGCGTCAGAGCTTTTCGATCGGATCATTCGCGAATCGGGCCGCCAGCTCGGCAACGGTCCTGCCGCCAATCAAGAGGTCCGGCGCGATCTCGGCAAGAGGTATTAGGACGAAGCCTCGCTCGTGGGCATGACGATGCGGCAGCGTCAGTTCGGACGTTTCCATGTGCACATCGTCATAGGTGATAAGATCGATGTCGATGACACGCGGTCCCCAACGCTCGTGACGGACACGCCCCAGCCGACGCTCCACCTCGAGACAGGTCGCCAACAGCTCGGACGGCAGAAGCTTGGTTTCTACCACCACCGAGACGTTGGTGAAATCCGGCTGGTCCGTCTTGCCCCAAGGACGCGTCCGATAGTTGGAGGATCGGGCGACCACACGCACGTCGGCCTCTTCCAGGAGGTCCAACGCGCTGGCGATCATGACTCGCACGTCGCCAATGTTACCCCCGAGGCTGAGGGCTGCTTTAGCCATCGGCGCGACTCCGCGTGATCTCGACGGACACGTTGTCGAGCACGTGCGGCACTGGCGCCGACGGCTTGTCGACCCGGACCATGATGGCCTCGACGAGCGGGAAGCTCGCAAGGATCTCCGTCGCGATCGCCTCCGCCAGTGCTTCGAGCAACTTGAACCGGCGCGTGGTGGCAATGTCCACGACCACGTCGGCCATATCGGCATATGAGACCGACTTTGTCAGATCGTCCGTGGCGCCGGCGGCGCGTGTGTCGACCGCCGCGTCGAGCGAGATGAAGAAGCGTTGGCCGATGACAGCCTCCTCGGCCAGTACGCCGTGACGGGCGAAGATGGCGAGTCGGTGGACACGAATATGGTCGCTCATCGCATCTCCTTCCTGATGGCATCGGCAACGGCGGCGGCATCGCGATGGGCCGCCACGTCGTGAACACGGATGATGTCGGCACCGGCAAGAATGGCTGCGACATTCGAGGCGACGGTGCCGATCAGTCTCTCGGCGACCGGTCGCTCCGCGCCGACCAGAGCACCGATCATTCGCTTGCGCGAGGTTCCCATCAGCACCGGGTAGCCGAGCGCTTTCAGTTCACCGACGCGCGCCACGGCCTGAATGTTCTGCTGGAGCGTCTTGCCGAAACCGACCCCTGGATCGAGGATCACATGTGTATCCGGAAGTCCCGCCTTGCGCGCTATCTCCAGTGAGCGTTCGAAAAAGATCTTCATGTCCTCGACGATATCGATCTTCGGATCGATGTCGGTCCGGTTGTGCATCACGATGACCGGAGCGTCATGGACGGCGGCAACAGAGGCCATGTCCGGTTCACGCTGCAGACCCCAGATATCATTGACGATAGCCGCGCCGGCCTTGAGCGCCGCTTCGGCAGTCCCTGCCTTGTAGGTGTCGATCGAGATGGGGGGGAAGTCGCCTGTTGCAAGGCGTTCGATGACCGGCACCACGCGGGCGATTTCCTCTTCGAGTGACACCTCGGTTGCCCCGGGACGTGTCGACTCGCCTCCGACATCGAGAATGTCGGCTCCCTCTTCGGTCATCCTGCCCGCGTGGACGAGAGCGGCCTCGACCGAGGCAAACCGGCCGCCATCGGAAAAACTGTCGGGCGTGACATTGAGGATGCCCATCACCAGCGTACGTTTGCCGAGGTCGGGCAAAAGGGAAAGGACCATGGGCGTGCTCGCGTGTTGGGTCGGAACTCTGAGGTAGACCGCCCGTCGGCCGCTGGCAAGCGGCTGTTCATTCACTGCGCCAGAAGGACTTCATCCTGATTCAAATTATGAGAAGCAGCCCACCTGAATCAGTATGTGAAGTCTTATATTTTGTATTTAAAATCAGTAAGTTATGAAGATTTCCGGAATCTCTTGCAGAGGCTCTTTTTAGCCTCGAACATAACAGCTGCTCTTCCCACCCTGCCGGCAAGAGGGGTGCTAGCCGGCGGGTGGGACTCGATTTTCTGTTCTTATTCGGCCGCGTTGCGCCGCTGTGGACGGCGATCGAGAAGTTCGCGTAGATAGCGCCCCGTGTAGCTCGCATCTACCTTCATGACCTCCTCCGGCGTACCGACGGCGACGATGCGGCCGCCGCCGTCGCCACCCTCGGGTCCGAGGTCGACCAGCCAGTCGGCGGTCTTGATGACCTCGAGATTGTGCTCGATGATCACCACCGTGTTGCCCTGTTCGACCAGTTCATGGAGCATCTCGAGAAGCTTTGCCACGTCATGGAAATGGAGGCCGGTCGTTGGCTCGTCGAGGATGTAGAGCGTGCGGCCGGTCGCCCGGCGGGACAGTTCCTTGGCCAGCTTGACGCGCTGGGCTTCGCCACCCGAGAGGGTCGTCGCTTGCTGACCGACCTTGACGTAGCCGAGGCCCACGTCGCGCAGAGCCGTCATCTTGTCGCGGATGGCCGGCACGGCCTGGAAGAAGTCGCAAGCTTCCTCGACCGTCATGTCGAGCACATCGGCGATTGACTTGCCCTTGAAGTGGACCTCCAGCGTCTCGCGATTGTAGCGATGGCCCTTGCAGACGTCGCAGGTGACATAAACGTCCGGCAGGAAGTGCATCTCGATCTTGATGACGCCATCGCCCTGGCAGGCTTCGCAGCGCCCGCCCTTGACGTTGAAGGAGAAGCGCCCCGGACCATATCCCCGCGCCTTGGCTTCCGGCAGGCCGGCGAACCAGTCGCGGATCGGCGTGAAGGCGCCGGTGTAGGTGGCCGGGTTGGAACGCGGCGTACGGCCGATCGGCGACTGGTCGATGTCGATCACCTTGTCGAGCATCTCCAGTCCTTCGATGCGGTCGTGCGGTGCCGCCTGCTCGCGAGCGCCGTTAAGACGCCGCGCCGCCGCCTTGAACAGCGTATCGATCAGCAGGGTCGACTTGCCGCCGCCCGACACGCCGGTGACGCAGGTGAACAGGCCGATGGGAATGTCGGTCGTAACGTCCTTGAGGTTGTTGCCCCGGGCGCCGACGACACGGAGGTACTTGTTCTTCTGCGGCTTGCGTCGCTTGTCGGGCAGGGGGATCGCGAGCGTGCCTGAGAGATACTGTCCCGTGAGACTGGCCGGATCGGCCATGATCTCGGCCGGTGTTCCCTCCGAGACGATCTTGCCGCCATGCACGCCGGCTCCCGGACCGATGTCGAGCACGTAATCGGCGGCGAGGATGGCATCCTCGTCGTGCTCGACGACGATGACCGTGTTGCCGAGATCGCGCAGATGCTTCAGCGTCTCGATCAGCTTGTCGTTGTCTCGCTGATGCAGGCCGATGGACGGCTCGTCGAGCACGTAGAGCACACCCGTCAGGCCGGAACCGATCTGGCTGGCCAGACGGATGCGCTGGCTCTCGCCGCCCGACAGCGTGCCGGAGGAACGCGACAGCGTCAGGTATTCGAGGCCGACATTGTTGAGGAAGCGAAGGCGCTCGCGGATTTCCTTCAGGATACGAACGGCGATCTCGTTCTGTTTGGCAGTGAGCTGATCGGGCAGGGCGGTAAACCATGCTCCTGCTTCGCGGATCGACATCTGCGTGACTTGGCCAATGTGCAATCCGGCGATCTTCACGGCGAGCGCTTCGGGCTTCAGACGATAGCCGTTGCAGGTTTCGCAGGGGTGATCCGACTGGAACCGGCCCAACTCCTCGCGCACCATGTCGGAATCGGTTTCCTTCCAGCGGCGCTCGATGTTGCCGACCACACCCTCGAACGCCTTCTTGGTTGTATAGGTCCTGAGGCCGTCGTCATAAGTGAAGGATATCTCCTCGCCGCCCGACCCAGTGAGGATGACGTCGCGCACCTTCTGCGGCAGATCTTTCCAGGGCGTCGTCATCGACGCCTTGAAATGACGGCAAATCGCTTCGAGCGTCTGGGCGTAATAGGGCGAGGAGGCGCCGGTCTTGGCCCATGGCAGGATGCATCCGCCGCGTAAACTGAGGCTGTCGTCGGGGACGACCAGTTCGGCTTCGAACTTCAGCTCGGTACCCAGACCGTCGCACTTGGGGCAGGCACCGAACGGGTTGTTGAACGAGAAGAGTCGTGGCTCGATTTCGGGAATGGTGAAGCCGCTGACCGGACAGGCGAACTTCTCCGAGAAGGTGATGCGGCGCGGCTCGCTCTCGCCTTCGGCAAGATTGGCGAACTCCAGCAAGGCGATGCCGTCGGCAAGCCCGAGGGCCGTCTGGAAACTGTCGGCAAGGCGCGAGGCGATGTCGGCCTTGACCACGATACGATCGACGACGATGTCGATGTCATGTTTGATCTTCTTGTCGAGCGCCGGCACTTCCTCGATCGGATAGAAGCTGCCGTCCACCTTGACGCGCTGGAAGCCCTTTTTCTGGAGGTCGGCGAATTCCTTGCGATACTCGCCCTTGCGGCCGCGGATCATCGGCGCCAGCAGATAGAGGCGGGTGCCTTCGGGCAGCTCCAGCGTGCGGTCCACCATCTGGCTGATGGTCTGGCTCTCGATCGGCAGGCCGGTGGCCGGCGAGTAGGGGATACCGACGCGCGCAAACAGCAGGCGCATGTAGTCGTAGATTTCGGTGACGGTGCCCACCGTCGAGCGCGGGTTGCGCGACGTGGTCTTCTGTTCGATGGAGATAGCCGGCGACAGGCCGTCGATCTGGTCGACGTCAGGCTTCTGCATCATGTCGAGGAACTGGCGGGCGTAGGCCGAAAGGCTTTCGACGTAACGGCGCTGCCCCTCGGCATAGATCGTGTCGAAGGCGAGTGACGATTTGCCGGAGCCGGACAGGCCCGTCATGACGATCAGGCTGTCGCGCGGCAGGTCGACGTCGATGTTCTTGAGGTTATGCTCGCGCGCGCCGCGCACCGAGAGGGAGCGCCGGGCCTGATCGAAAATGCTGGTCGGCTTGTTCGGCATGTCTGTCGTCGTCCTTGTCGCGCCTCCCTGGGGAGACCAGGAGGCGGGAAAATCTCTTGCCTAAAACACGTGGGCTGGCGGCCTTAGGGCGCGCCACGCTAGTCCCGGTCTGCTGACGCATCCTGTCAGGATCGGCCGACGAACTGCAAGACGCCAGCCCGCGCGGCAGCCATGCTGCCGATCCAAGGAGGAAAATGCCAAAATCTCGGAATTCGGTTGCAGCATCCTCGTGAAGCGTTTAGAACGTATCAGGAACACAGGGCGGAGGCCAGTCCTTTTCTCACTGTGGAAAAGGCCCAGACCCGGTTGGGGTAGGGTATCGCTGGTCCAGAGCCCGCGTTAACGTGCAGGCATGGTGTCGGGCGAAAGCCTGACGGGTCGAGCGCGCCATAATACGCCGATCGAAGATAGCGAGTTTGAGGGAAGAAAGCCATGGCAGGCAGCGTCAACAAGGTCATCCTGATCGGCAATCTCGGGCGCGATCCTGAGGTGCGGCGGATGGGGTCGGGCGATGCCGTGGTGAACCTGCGTATCGCGACCTCGGAGAACTGGCGCGATCGCCAGAGCGGCGAGCGCAAGGAGCGCACCGAGTGGCACTCGGTGGTGATCTTCAATGAAAATCTTGCCAAGGTGGCCGAGCAGTACCTGAAGAAGGGCTCCAAGGTTTATATCGAGGGCCAGCTTCAGACCCGCAAGTGGACCGATCAGTCGGGTCAGGAACGCTATAGCACCGAGGTGGTGCTGCAGCGTTTCCGTGGTGAACTGACCATTCTCGACAGCCGTGGCGAGGGCGGCGGTCGCGGCGAGGGCGACTTCGGTGGTGATGCCGGTTCGGACTACGGCTCCTCTGGTCCGATGGACCGCGCTCCAGCTCGGTCGGGCGGCGGTGGCCGTGGTCAGAGCGGTGGCGCCCCGGCTTCCAACTTCTCGTCGGATCTCGACGACGACATTCCGTTCTGAAACCACGAGATGATGCTCAACTTCTCATTTCGATTGGACACTGCGGGTTGAGCCGTACCTGGGCCGCTGGTTCTGGGTTCGGCTCGTTCCGCTGCATAGCTGGCGCATCGCTGCCCCAACGGCCGCCGCGTCGTGTTGTCCTGCAATCGGAATTGAAAAATGAGCTTTGTCATTCGAACTGAAGCGGTGGCCGATCGTGCCGCCATCAGCGAGCTTACCACTGCCGCCTTCCTGACGACCGCCCATGCCAGCGGCACCGAGGCGGCAATCGTCCGCGATCTTCGCGCTGCCGGCGTTCTCATCCTGTCGCTCGTCGCTGTCGATGAGGCATCCGGAGAGATCGTCGGTCACGCCGGTTTTTCGCCGGTTGAAACCGAAATGCCCGGCCGTTGGTTCGGCCTGGGGCCGCTTTCCGTGAAGCCCAGCGAGCAGCGTCGCGGGATTGGCTCCGCGCTCCTCCGATCCGGTCTTTCGCAACTGCCGAACATCGGAGCGGCGGGTGTCGTGCTGGTTGGCGACCCGGCCTACTACGGTCGTTTTGGTTTTGCAGCCCGGCCGGGCCTCACCTGCGACGGCGTCCCAGATCTCTATGTGCAAGCCTTGGCCTTCGGAGAGCCACCGGTCTGGCGCCCCATAGCCTTCCATCCGGCATTCTTCACGGCCAAGTAAGCCCTGGAGGCCGCATCAGACCTATCCGGCCTGATGCGGCGAGCGCTTCAATCAAAGCGGGTGATGACGTTGATACCGGTCTCTTGAGACCGGTCCATGCCGATGAGCAGGTCGATCGCCTCGTCGAGGCCGACGTGGCGATTGATCAACTTCTGAGGAGCGAGCTTGCCGGCGGCGATCATCGAGAGCATGTCGTCGTAGCGCCAGGCCTGCATGCCATGGCTGCCATAAACCTCGAGCTCCCAGCCGATGATGCGTGCCATGGGGATCGGCGCCTCTACGTCGTCGCCGAGCATCAGGCCGACCTGAACGTGACGGCCACGTCGCTTGAGGCCGAGGATGGAGTTGCGCGCGGTTACCCGGTGGCCGAGGGCGTCGATGGAGAGATGGGCGCCGCCTTCCGTAAGGTCGCGGATGGCGCCGGCGACGTCCGGCGTGGACCGACCATTGACGACTGCCGTGGCGCCAATGGTCTTGGCAAACTCAAGCTTGTCATCGGCGATATCGACGGCGATCACATTGGCGCCCATCGCCGCGGCGATCATGATGGCAGAGAGACCGACGCCGCCGCACCCATGCACAGCCACCCATTCACCGCCGCGTACCCGTCCCTGGTCGACCACGGCGCGGAAGGATGTGGCGAAGCGGCAACCGAGACTGGCGGCGGTCGGAAAATCGATCTCGTCGGGCAGCGCGACCACGTTGTCGTCGGCGTGGTGCACGCCGACATATTCTGCGAAGGATCCCCAGTGGGTGAAGCCGGGTTGCGTCTGGTTGCGGCAGACCTGCTGATTGCCAGAGCCGCATTCCGGGCAGCATCCGCAGCCGGCGACGAATGGCATGGTGATGCGGTCGCCTGCCTTGAAGCGGCGAACGTCGCGCCCTACGGCGACCACGCGGCCGGCGAACTCGTGGCCGGGGACATGCGGCAAGGCAATGTCCGGGTCGTGGCCCATCCAGCCATGCCAGTCGGAACGACAGATGCCGGAGGCCTCAACCTTCAGCACGAGGCCGTGCGGCTCCGGGGTTGGATCTGGCAGTGTGCGGACCTCCGGTCGTTTGCCGAACAGCTCGTAGAATATGGCGCGCATTCTGAATCTCCCGACGGCAACCGGCCGACTGCCCCGGCGATAGCACGGACGATGTGAGTGAAAAAGCGTGAGATTGCCGATGCCTGAGGTCTGCCGTCAGCCTGTTATGGCCGAGTCGTAGGCGGCCTGGGCGGCGAGGACCGCGTCCATGTTGAGCTCGGCCCAATGGGCGAAGGCGGCGACCGTGTCGGTCAACGTCTGGCCGAGTGGGGTCAGGGCATAATCGACGCTGACCGGAACGGTGGGGTGCACGGTGCGTTTCACCAGTCCATCGCGTTCCAATCGCTTCAGCGTCTGGGACAGGATCTTCTGCGACAGACCCCGGATATCGCGCCGGAGGTGATTGAAACGGACGGGGCCGCCTTGCAGCCGATCAAGCACCAGCAATGCCCATTTATCGGCCAGTCGGTCGAGTACCATGCGGGTTGGGCAGCGATCATCGAAAACGTCGTAGGCGTGGTTCATGCTGTCCTTTCAGGCGGTTTCCTCAAGGAAACCTGGTCACTGGAAACTGCCTTCTTTCCCGCATTTCCAAAACAAACTATGTTCCCAACGGAAACATGGTTTCTACGAGATACTAAGGAGTTTCGACATGGCCGGCAAGATTCTAGTTCTCGGCGCCACCGGTAACGTCGGGCGGCCGCTGGTAAAGGCGCTGATGGCCCGTGGTGAGGCGGTCAAGGCGGCGTCTCGCGGCGGCAACTCGATTGAGGGGGCGGAAGGCGTCGTGTTCGATGTCGGCGACCCCATGACGTTTCCCAACGCGTTCGAGGGTGTCGACCGCGCATTCGTCATGCTGCCGGGCGGCTATACCGAAGCCAAGGCATTGCTGTTGCCGATCATCGAGGCGGCAGCCACGCGTGGGGTGAAGGTCGTGCTCCAGTCTGTACTGGGCGTCGACGCCGACGACTCCATTCCCTACCGCCAGGCTGAGATCGCTCTCGAAAATTCCGGCGTGCGTTGGGTCGTTCTGCGGCCCAACTGGTTCACCGACAACTTCGTCAACTACTGGAAGCCCGGCATCGACGCGGCGGGTGTCATTGCCGTGCCGGCCGCCGACGGCAAGTCGAGTTTTATCGATGTGCGCGACATCGCCGACAGCGCCGCCGCTGCGCTGACGACTGATCGCTTCGACGGCAAGGCCTTCAACCTGACCGGGCCGGAAGCGCTCGGCTATTCCGAAGCCGCTGCGCTGATCTCCGAGGCCATCGGCAAGCCTGTCGCCTACCAGGCCGTCGACGATGACACCTTTGTCGGCACCCTCGTCGGAGCCGGCGTGCCCGAGGTCTATGCCCGGTTCCTTGCCTCGATCTTCTATCAGGTTCGCGAAGGGTGGACGGCCGTCGTGACGGACGACGTTCGGACACTGACCGGCCATCCGGCACGCCAGGTGGCTGCCTGGGTGAAGGAGAATGCGGCGGCTCTCAAGAGCTGAGTCTGCGATCGCGCTGGTGGCGGGGTCAAAAGCCCGCCGCCGCCATTGCCTTGATATTGGCCTTGTGCACGGTCTCGTAGGGTTCGAAGTAACCGATCCGGCCGGCGGCAATGTCGTTGGCGACAAAAGCGGAAAGCAGCGCGCCGTCACGCCCTTCGCCGGCAACAAGACGTCGAAGATAGTCTTGGTTGGCTGTGATGAGTCCTTCGTCGTAGCCGCCGCCAGCAATCCGATCGGGCGCGCCGTGGGCCGGCAGGATCCGCCGGAAGGGAAGAGCGGCCAGCCTGCCGAGCTCTGCGATATGCTTCGGTGTGTCTTCGGCTTCCGATACATAGGTGACGGTGTCCTCGACGACGTCACCGGCGAAAAGAAGCCCGGCATCGGGCAATCTGAGCACCACGCCATCGGCGCTGTGAATGGCAAAATGCAGGGCTTCGACGCTGCGGCCACCAATGGCGAGCGTCAGCCCGTCATCGAAGACCTCGGTTGGCTGCACCAGGGGCCGGATCGGCGGATTGGCGTTTTCGAGCTTCTCGCGGTTGGAGATCAGCGCATCGCGGGTCAGGCGGTGCGCAATGATCGGTCCGTCGGCGAAGACGGCATTCCCGGCCACGTGGTCGTCGTGCCAGTGACTGAGGACCAGCGTGAATCGGGTTACGCCGAGCCCTTCGAGATGGTTGCGAACGGCTCGGGCATGGTCCAGCGAAACATGGCTGTCGAAGACGATCGCCTCGCTACCCTCGACGATGGCGTAGGACGCAATGCCGAGACTGTAGGCGCCGTCGTCGAGCCAATTTGGCGCGGGCGAGTGAAGACGGACACCGGCAATACGTCCGTCGTAATAAGCGAACACGCCTGGCGCCGGCTCGAGGATGCGGAAGGTGCTCGTATCGGTCATGGCTCGTTGTCCTCGATGCCATACATGTCGTCGTCGCTGAGGCCGAAATGGTGGCCGATCTCGTGGACGAGCACATGGGTGACGATGTCGCCCAGCGTCTCTTCGTGCTCGGCCCAGTAATCGAGAATGGGGCGCCGATAGAGCCAGACGCGATTGGGCAGGCGCCCCGTTTCCGGTATCGCGGCGTCATGGGCGAGGCCGGTGCCGTAAAAAAGGCCGAGGATATCGAAATCGCTTTCGAGCTCCATCTCCTTCACGACGTCCTCATCGGGAAAGTCGGCGACGCGGATTTCGATCTCTCCGGTCAACTCCCGGAAGTCGGCCGGCAGGGCAGCATAGGCTTCAGCGGCCATTGCCTCGAAGTCGTCTAGTTCCGGCGCCTTCAGGTCCTTCCAGTCGAACTTTGAGCCACCGCCGAAAAGCTTCATGACCTCTCCCTCCGAACTTTCTTCAATGTCCAGAAGTGTCGGTGGAGGGAAGGGGCGTCAAGGGGCGGGCCGCTCTTTCAAAACAGGCTGAGCTGAACGCCGCCGTTGCCAGGCTTCAGGAACTTCTCCGTGTCGAGCTTCAGCTTGTGCTTGTTGAGGCCCAGGCGCTTCGTCGTCATTTCGAACCGTCTGCCGATCTGCCAGGCATAGGGACCGGTACCGCGCATGCGCTTGCCCCACTCGGCGTCGTAGTCCTTGCCGCCACGCATCGACTTCAGGACATTCATGACGTGCCGATAACGGTCGGGCAGTTCGCGGAGCAGAAATTCCCGGAAGATCTCCGAAACTTCGAGCGGAAGGCGAAGCAGCACGTATCCGGCTTCGCGGGCGCCGAAAGTGTGTGCCGCCTCGAGAATGCGTTCGATCTCGCTGTCGGTTACGGCGGGGATGATCGGAGCCATCATGACGCCGACCGGAATGCCGGCCTCCGTGAGCTTCTGGATCGCTTCGAGGCGCCGTTGCGGACTGGAAGCACGCGGCTCCATGGCGCGCGCGAGGCGGCGATCGAGCGTGGTGATCGAAATCGCCACCTTGACCAGTCCTTGCGCGGCCATCGGCTGGAGAATGTCGATATCGCGCAGGACCAGCGCCGACTTGGTGATGATCAGCGCGGGATGCTGGGTCTTCGCCAGCACTTCAAGAATCCGCCGGGTGACTTTCTGCTCCTTCTCGATCGGCTGGTAGGCATCGGTGGCCGTGCCGATGGCGATCACCTTCGGCTGATAGGAAGGTGCTCCTAGCTGGCGTTCCAACACTTCGGCTGCGTTGGTCTTGGCGTAGAGCTGAGTTTCGAAGTCGAGGCCCGGCGACAGTCCGAGATAGGCATGGTTCGGCCGCGCGTAACAGTAGACGCAGCCATGCTCGCAACCGCGATAGGGATTGATCGAACGATCGAAGGCGATGTCCGGGCTGTCATTGCGGGTAACGATGGTGCGTGCCGGCTCGACCTGAACCGTCGTCTTGAAAGGCGGCAGCTCGTCGCTGTCGTTCCAGCCGTCGTCAAAGCTGGTTCGCGCGTAGGCTTCGAACCTGCCCGATGGATTGATGCCCGCCCCACGGCCGCGCCGACGTCCGGCGGTGATCGCCGTGTCGGCGACCTCCGGTGCCGGGATGGGCTCGATAAGGTGTTGGCATGCGATGTTCATGATTTGATCTTATGCTTGAACGAGAACAGGTCAAGAACATTCTTCCGTTTGTCCACTCGGGAGCTGTGTCTGCGGCGAGGTCCCTCCGTCGTTGAACATCCGAAGGTCCGCGTTCGGACGGGCTCGCACTTCCAAGGAAAACCCGCTAGAACGAAAGTATGATTTCGGTTGTCATCCCCACTCGAAACAGCGAGGAAGCCCTCGTCCGTACGCTGGCAACGCTGGTTACCGGTGCCGCCGACGGTACGGTGCGTGAAGTCGTGGTGGTGGACGGCGGCTCGGAAGACCAGACGCGTCTTGTTGCCGAGGGAACTGGCTGCGATCTGATGTCCGGCGCCGGTGGCGTTTGGGCGCGCTGTGCCATAGGCGCTGCCGCGGCCCAGCGAGGCGAGTTCCTGATGTTCTTGCGGCCGGGTGTCCTGCTCGATCCGGGCTGGGAGAGCGATTTTCAAGCGGCAGCCGAACGGCGTCTCAGACATGGTGATAGCCGGTTTGCAGCCGTCTTCCGGCTTGCGTCCGACGATGACACCGTCGCTGGCAGCTTCAAGCACTATATGCTGCGACTGTTCGGCCGGTTGGCGGGCGTCACGCATCCGGACCAAGGGCTGATCATTTCCCGCAATTTTTTGCGGGAGCTCGGCGGTTTCAACCGGCGCGATGGCATGGCCGGCATCGATCTCATGCGCCGCATCGGGCGCCGTCATCTCGTTCGCCTGAGGACACCGGTGGTGCGGGTGATCGCCGACGGTCAGGATGGAACGCTCACCGGTGGTGGCGCGGTGGGGGCGCTGGCGGGACTGTTGCTCGCTATCAGGTTGCCGGTTGGCATGATCGCCGGTTTGACCGGACGCAAGGGCTGACATCTCCGAGAGTTGACTGGTTCGCGCGGCTGTCTGCGGCTAATGAGACGCGTGCAGAGCAGGGGTGCCGTTTGGAAGCGCCCCGCCAGCCGGAAGGATTTCCCATGACCATCGAGCTTCACGACATTGCCGCGCCAGTATTCACGGCCCGTCTCAAGTCGCTTGTCCATGTTCTGAAAATCGGCGAAGCCGAGGGGCCGGCACGCAACCTCTCGGAAGACGCCATACTGGGCGCTCGCCTTGCTCCGGACATGTTCGACCTGAAGCGGCAGGTGCAGATCGCGACGGACCATGCCAAGGGCGCCATGGCGCGTCTCGCGGGGCTGGATGTTCCTTCCTTTCCCGATACCGAGCAGACCTTCGCCGAGCTTTATGCGCGCATCGAAAAGACGCTCGCTTTCGTTGCATCGGTGCCTGCCACGGCTGTCAATGGCCGCGAGGAAACGATCGTGACGTTGAAGCTTCGCCAGGAGACGATGGAACTCAAGGCCGTCGATTATCTTCAGGGCTTCGCCATTCCGAACTTCTATTTCCACCTGACCACGGCCTACGACATCCTTCGCCATCTCGGCATGCCGGTCGGCAAGCGTGATTTTCTTTGGCGGGAGTGATCTCGTGAGGAGGGGTTCACCCTGCGTCCGAGATATGGTTAACAAAGCATTGAAATAATTAATCAATGACGACTCGCATCGCTTAACCTCGAATTTACCCTGCCGGAGGAGATTGGTTTTCGGCAGGGGCGTGAAGACCCCCTCCTGTTTGTTTTGCGTCGGAGTGGGAGAGCCATGAGTGTACTGCGTCAGCGGGCGGCCGCGTCGTCGTCCGAGGTTTCTCTCCACTCCCCTGCCGCGTTCGACTGGCTCGATAGCGTTATCGTTGGCGATTGTGTCGCCGCGCTGGAGCGCCTGCCCAAGGCTTCGGTCGATCTGATTTTTGCCGATCCGCCCTACAACCTGCAGCTTGGCGGCGACCTTACCCGTCCCGACCAGTCGAAGGTCGATGCCGTCAACGACGACTGGGACCGCTTCGACAGCTTCGAGGCTTATGATGCCTTCACGCGCGCCTGGCTGCTTGCCTGCCGACGGGTGCTGAAGCCCACGGGCACCATCTGGGTGATCGGCTCCTACCACAACATCTTTCGTGTCGGCTCGATCATGCAGGACCTGGGGTTCTGGGTGCTCAACGACATCATCTGGCGCAAGGCCAACCCGATGCCCAACTTCAAGGGCAAGCGCTTCACCAATGCGCACGAGACGCTGATCTGGGCGTCGCGTGACCGGGAGGCCAAGGGCATCACCTTCAATTACGAGGCCATGAAGGCCTTCAACGACGATCTTCAGATGCGGTCCGACTGGCTCTTGCCGATCTGCACGGGGGGCGAGCGCCTCAAGACTGCCGATGGCGACAAGGTTCATCCGACGCAGAAGCCGGAAGCGTTGCTCTGGCGTGTCCTGATGTCGTCGTCAAAACCGGGCGACGTGGTTCTGGATCCATTTCTCGGAACGGGTACCTCGGCGGCGGTCGCCAAGCGTCTTGGTCGGCACTATGTCGGCGTGGAACGCGACAGCACCTATGCCAACTTCGCGAAGGATCGGATCGCCTCGGTCGAGAGAGCACCCGACGATGGCCTCGCCGTGGTGACGCCGAAGCGTGCGGAACCCCGCATTCCCTTCGGCTCACTGATCGAGGCCGGCCTGCTCCGGCCGGGTGACCGGCTTTGTGACGCTCGTCGTCGCCATGTCGCGACGGTCAGGGCCGATGGGTCGATTGCCTCCGGAACCGTTGCCGGGTCGATCCACAAGGTTGGAGCCTCGGTGCAGGGGCTCGAGGCCTGCAATGGTTGGACCTACTGGCATGTCGAAAGGCAGGGGGCGTTGGTCCTGATCGACGAACTGCGCGGGCGCGTTCGCAGCGAACTTGCCGCCGCCGGCGCCTGATCAGAATCTTTGCCCTTAAATGAAGAAGGCTCTCCGATGGGATCGGAGAGCCATTTCTTTATTTGGTGCCCGGTCTTTTGACCCGTGCTGGACAGCTCCAGGCTGCCTCACCCTCAAAATCTTTATCGTCAGGCCTTGAACACGCCGAGTTAGCCCAACCCGGTGGAGGCCGATCAAATGACTTTCGGGCTCTGCCCCAACGGAAAAATTATCTCACCAACGCCGTTAACGACCAAGTAACCTTTCATGCGACGATAGTCGTGGATTCCCGCTTTTCACGCGATCAACCTTCCTCTTTTACCGAGGCTGTCACTTTGCCCCCGCGGCGGCTTGACCGCCTTGCGGGCCGTCCGGTTGCCGCCTCAACCACCTTGCGCATGACCGAGGGAAGCGCCTCGCCGGCAACGGCGGCGGCATCGAGCCAGAAACAATCGCTTGGCGGTGGCCTGTCTCCGGCATCAACCGTCTTCACCGTCAATACGAGATGGAAATGGGTGAAGGTATGTTCCACCTCCCCGGCGTCCTTCCATATGGCCGGAAACGGTGGCTGAGCCTCGGGAAGAGCGCTCTCCCGCCATTCGGTGCCGGGCACCTCAAGCATGCCGCCAAGCAGTCCTTTGTCGGGCCTTCTGCGAACCAGGAGTGCGCCGTCAAATCGGCGAGCGATGAAGGCGGTTCCGTAGCGCGTCGGCCGTTCGGCCTTGGCTTTCCTCCGCGGTAACGTCTCGGCATCTCCGCGACGGCGGGCAAGGCAGGGTGCCGACCAGGGGCAGAGGGCGCATGCCGGCCGTTTGGGTGTGCATATGGTGGCGCCCAGATCCATCATGGCCTGAGCAAAGTCACCGGGGCGCTCCTCGGGCGTCAGTGTTGCCGTCAGACGGCGGATTTCCGGCTTGACGTCCGGCAGGGGTGTCTCAAGCTCAAATAGGCGTGCGACCACCCTCTCCACGTTGCCATCGACGACGGGAGCCGGCACATCGAATGCTATGGCGGCAATCGCCGCCGCCGTATATGGCCCGATGCCGGGCAGGGCGGACAGCCCTTCCACGGTGTCGGGGAAGCGCCCGTCATGATCGCGCGCCACCGCCTCGGCGCAGGCCTTGAGGTTGCGGGCCCGCGAGTAATAGCCAAGGCCTGCCCATGCCGCCATCACGTCGTCGCGTGGTGCGGCGGCGAGGGCCTGCAAGGTTGGCCAACGTGCCAGAAAATCGAGGAAATAGCTTTTGACCGCGGCCACGGTCGTTTGCTGCAGCATCACTTCGGAAAGCCAGATGCGATAGGGATCGGGCAGAATGCCGAGCTTTCGGTCCTCAGGCGGCACCCGCCAGGGCAACCGTCTGGCATGGATGTCGTACCAATCGAGAAGGGCGGTGGCGGACGGCGCCGGCATGTGGGATAACCTCGGTTTGAGGGTAAGTCCTGATGGGACGTTGGAGGTTCCATAGCAGATGGTGCGCGTGAGAAAACCGGCTTTCGTCTACAAAGGGGTGCGTCCGCTGGCCGATATCATCGCTGCACCGCTTTCTGCGGCGTGCCGCAAGCGCGGCTTCGCCACGCTCGATCTCGTCGCCCATTGGCCCGATATCGTAGGTCCCGCCTATGCCGAAACGACAGCCCCCGACCAGCTTTCCTGGCCGCGCCGACCGAAGGGCTTGATCGACGAGGAGGAACACGAGCCTGCGGTTCTCACTGTAAGGTGTTCCGGGGCGGCGGCCATGCGCCTGACGCTCGAGGCCCCGCAGTTGATCGAGCGCATCAACACATTCTTCGGCTATCGGCTCGTCGGTCGCCTGAAGCCGCTTCAACTGCCCCCGGTCAAGATAGGTCCGCGTCCGCGACCACGGCCCGCCAAACTCTCGCCGGAGGCTGAGGCGAGGGTGCAGACACTCGCCTCAGGTATCTCCGATGATGGCCTCAAGGCGGCAGTGGAACGGCTCGGACGTGCCGTCAGTGGTGACGCTCGTGGCCGACATTGAAAGGAAGTAAGGGTAGGCCCGGTTGATTGCCGATTGAGGCCATCTGCACAGGCGTTCTGCTTTGCCCCGTGACGCACATCCCCTTCCCATTGACGCGTCATTGCCATAATTTGCCGCCAATGACTTGCCCGGTAGGGCCGGTTATCCGAAAGGGAACGACATGTTGACTCGCCGCCGCTTCCTCATGACTACTGCAATTGCTGCGGCCGGGTTCGCCGCCATGACGTCACTCTCCGGATTGGCCTTCGCTCAGGAGCCATCGCCGACCGTCGATCAGGCCGAGCTGATGAAACCGGGCGTGCTGCCCGAAATGGCTCTTGGCAATCCCGATGCCAAGGTCAAGGTGGTCGAGTATATGTCGATGACCTGCAGCCATTGCGCGGATTTCCACAACAAGACCTTTGAAGAGATCAAGACCAAGTACATCGACACCGGCAAGATGTATTTCGTACTTCGCGAGTTTCCGCTTGATCCGCTGGCGGCAGCTGGCTTCATGCTGGCGCGTAATGCGCCGGGCGGAAAATACTTCGACGTCGTGGCTTATCTCTTCAAGACTCAGAACCAGTGGGCCTTTGTCGATGATCCGCTCTCCGGTTTGCGCAACGTCTCCAAGCAGTTCGGATACTCGCCCTCGACCTTCGAAGCGACGCTGACCGACCAGAAGCTGCTCGACAATATCAACGAGACCCGCAAGCGCGGTGCCGATGCCTTCGGCATCACCGGCACGCCGACTTTCTTCATCAACGGCAAGCGGGAAGTCGGCTTCATGTCGGTTGACGAGATGTCGGCCAAGATCGATCCGCTGCTCTGAGGCTGATTCTCAGCTGGTGATAACCTTCGGATATCAACAGGGCCGCGATGCCTCGCCCCTTGCCGGGGTGGCGTCGCGGCCTTCATGATATGGTGGTCCATGGTACGGTCACACTCTACGAATAGAGTGGGGCCTAAGCGGATCGCCAATGCAGTTCGAACGGCTGAAGATACAGGGCTTCAAGTCCTTCGTGGACTTCTCCGAGTTCGTCATCGAACCCGGCCTGACGGGCGTGGTCGGTCCCAACGGTTGCGGCAAGTCCAATCTGGTCGAAGCGATGCGCTGGGTAATGGGCGAAAGCTCTTACAAGGCGATGCGCGCTTCCGGCATGGACGACGTGATCTTTTCCGGATCCGGCAAACGGCCTGCCCGCAATGCGGCCGAAGTGACGCTGGTGCTCCGGAACGATTTGCGCACCGCGCCGCCCGCCTTCAACGAGGCCGAACTGCTTGAGGTCACGCGTCGCATCGAGCGGCAGGCCGGCTCTTCCTATCGCATCAACGGCAAGGACGTGCGGGCCCGTGATGTGCAGCTTCTGTTCGCCGACGCCTCGACCGGCGCTCGCTCGCCGGCCATGGTGCGGCAGGGACAGATCGGCGAACTGATCGCTGCCAAGCCGACGCAACGCAGGACCATTCTGGAAGAGGCGGCCGGCATCTCGGGGCTGCATTCCCGGCGCCACGATGCGGAGTTGCGCCTCAAGGGCGCCGAGACCAATCTGACGCGCATGGAAGACGTGCTGCGCGAGATCGAGGCGCGGCTCGAGGGTTTGCGTAAGCAAGCACGCCAAGCGGCCCGCTATCGCAATCTGTCGGCGGACATCCGCAAGTCCGAGGCCACGGTTGCCTTCCTGCGTGTCGGCGACCTGATGACCCAGGTCGAGGAAGCCGAAGCACAGATGACGGACAGCTTTGGTGCCGTCGCCGATGCCCAGGCAGCCCAGACCGAAGCTGTTCGTCTTCAGGCCATCATCGCTCATGATCTGCCCGGCTTGCGTGATCGAGCCGTCGAAACTTCCGCTGCTTTGCAGCGCCTCAGGATTGCGCTCGCCGAGTCCGAGGCCGAGGAGCGGCGCGCCCGCGAGCGTCTGGCCGAGCTTTCCCGCCGCGCCGAGGAAATTGCTCGCGACCGGGCTCGCGAGGCGGCGCTCGTGGCGGAGAACGACGAACGTCTGGCAGCTCTTGCCGAAGAGGCTGAGAACCTGGCGGCCGAAGAGCTCGGCGAGGAAGAGAGGCGGGCCGAGGCGGAGGTGCTTGCATCGGAAGTCGCATCGCGGCTTGCCGAGGTCGATGCCGAACTGACCGCAGCCACTTCTGCCGAAGCCGAAGCGGCTGCGCTGAAGGGAGCGCTCGAGCGCGAGATCCGCGACGCAGGCCTTCGTCTCGATCGTCTCCTGAGTGATCTCGGGGGCATCGATGCGGAACTGGCCGAGCTCGACGAGCGCCTTGGTGCCGATGATGCCATTGCCGCCGCGCGTGAAGAGATCGAGCTGGCTGCTGCCATGGTGTTCGAAGCGGAGGCCTCGGTCGCAGAGGCCGAGGCCAGCCGTGGCGCCGCCGAGGAGGAGCGTCTCGCTGCCACAGGGCCGCTTGCCGATGCGGAACGCGAACTTCAGAAGCTCGACACCGAGGCGCGAACTCTGGCGAAGATGCTTGACATAGAGCATGGCCAACTGTTTCCCCCGCTCGTCGATCGCCTGGCCCCACAGAAAGGCTTTGAAACGGCGTTGGCCGCCGCCCTCGGTGAGGACATAGAGGCGCCGATCGACGATCGCGCACCTGCGTACTGGACCATGCCCGGTGCCGGGACCGTCGATGCACCCTTGCCGGACGGCGTGCCGCCGCTTGCCAAGTTCGTCGATGGTCCCGACATCATTGGCCGGCGTCTGCGCCAGATCGGTGTGATCGAGGCCGTGGATGCTGCCCGGTTGCAGCCGCTGCTTGCCGCGGGGCAGACGCTGGTGACGCTGGAGGGAGCCCTCTGGCGCTGGGATGGCTATGTTGCCGCCGCCGACGCGCCGACTGCCGCCGCCCGCCGGCTCGCCGCTCGCAACCGTCTTGCCGAGATCGATGCTCAGCGAGAGACGGCCGGAGAACTTTGTGCCACCCGTCGCCAGGTACTCGACAGCGCCGAAGCACGCCTTCGCGAGGCGGAGACCGAGGAGCGCCTGGCTCGCGAAGCCGTCAAGGCGGCTGAACGCGCTGCCTCGGTCGCTCGCGATCAGTTGCTTTTGGCCGAGCGGGCGTTGGCTGAAACCGTTGCCCGCCGTGCTGCGGCTGCCGGTCAGCGTGAACGTCTCGCCGCCGACGCCGAGGAACTCGCAGCACGCAAGGCCGAGGCCGAGGACCGTTATGCCGATCTTGCCGATGCCGCCGAACTTACCGCTCGCGTCCAGGAACTGAGGAGCGAGGCAGCGGACACGCGAGCCCGCTTCTCCGAAGCGCGCGCCGCCGTGGACATGATCCGTCGAGAGGGCGAACTGCGCCAGCGCCGGATGGAGACGATCGACCGGGAACGGGCCGGCTGGGGAGATCGCGTCCGTCATGCCGCCGCCCATCTCGATGAACTCGATGATCGTCTCGCTCAGGTCGAGGACGAGCGGGCCGAGCTGATCGACCGCCCCGACGAGATCGTGGAGGCCCGTCGCGACCTGATGAGGGCGATCGCATCGGCCGAGGCAGCGAGCACTGAGGCTTCCGACCGGTTGCGCGAAGGCGAGCTGCAGGCCAGCGAGGCCGATCGCGCTGCCGCCGAGGCCCTTGCCAAGCTCTCGACGATACGCGAGGGACGGGTGCGGGCCGAAGAGCGCCTCGCTGCTGCCAAGCAACGGCTCGAGGAATATGCGGGCGAGATCCGCGACCGCTTTGACGCGCCGCTGTTTGCCCTGCGACAGCTAGCCGAGATCGACGAGGAAGCGCCGTTGCCGGATATCGCCGGCATCGAAACCCGGCTCGAGCGGTTGAAGGTCGAGCGTGACAAACTTGGCGGTGTCAATCTGCAAGCCGAGGCCGAGCAGGCCGAGCTCGAGGAACGGCTCGATACGCTGGTCAATGAACGCGAGGACCTGATCGAGGCGATCCGCCGCCTGCGCCAGGGAATCCAGAACCTGAACCGTGAGGCGCGCGAGCGACTGCTCAACGCTTTTGGCGTCGTCAACGCTCACTTCCAAAGGCTGTTCGTCCACCTGTTTGGCGGCGGTACCGCCGAGCTCCAGCTCGTTGACGCGGAGGATCCGCTGGAGGCCGGCCTCGAGATCCTCGCTCGTCCGCCGGGCAAGAAGCCGCAGACCATGACCTTGCTCTCGGGCGGCGAGCAGGCGCTGACCGCGATGGCACTGATCTTCGCCGTCTTCCTCACCAACCCCGCGCCGATCTGCGTGCTGGACGAGGTGGACGCGCCGCTCGATGATGCCAATGTCGAACGCTACTGCGACCTTTTGGAGGAAATGGCCCGATCGACGGAAACCCGCTTCGTGGTCATCACTCACAATCCCATCACCATGGCGCGGATGAACCGGCTGTTTGGCGTCACCATGGCCGAGCGGGGCGTATCGCAACTGGTCTCGGTGGACCTGCAGACGGCCGAATCCTTCCGCGAGGCGAGTTGACCTTTCGGTCGCTTTCAACGGCGTGTTGCGAGGCACTTGCAGCTTAATCGATTATGCCTACCTCGACTAAGGTCGTAGTCAATGGAGGGGTGTGGTCTCCGCAGGCGAAATGGCATATAAATCAATGGAATGTTAAGGCCCGTGCCAATCTTGACAGGCATCCGTGTGAACA
Organism: Pleomorphomonas sp.; assembly: GCA_029976075.1. Classification (GTDB taxonomy): domain Bacteria; phylum Pseudomonadota; class Alphaproteobacteria; order Rhizobiales; family Pleomorphomonadaceae; genus Pleomorphomonas. The sequence goes on along the minus strand of JARKNW010000133.1, from coordinate 37,636 downwards.
CTATGGTGCCCGCCAAATTAGGGATTACCCCGATCTTGCAGGGCCTTGGCGACTGCGTTCTCGAGGATGCCGCCGATGGGTCAGGATGACGAACGGCCGGACGACGCTGGAAGCGATCCCCGCCTCAGGGCGCTGGGTGAGAAGCTGGCAGAAGCGAGGCGCTCTCCGTCCGAGGCTTCTGGCAGCGGGTCGCAATCGTCCGGGTTGACGGGTATCGGTCAGGCCTTGAAGGTCGGATCGGAGTTCGTGGCCGGGGTGATTGTCGGCTTCGTGATCGGTTACACGATCGATCGGCTCTTCGGGACCAGCCCGTGGGGCATGATCGTGTTCCTGTTGTTGGGGTTCGCCGCCGGAACGCTGAACGTCATGCGAGCGGCGGGCGTGGCAAAAGATCCGTTTGCTGCCGGATCGGGCAAGGCGCCCGGACGGAATAGGAACGGCGAAGACTGAGTTTGAGCGGCGGGGCAAGTGGCCCCTGTGCCGTCTTGCGGGCGAGATCGAGCGAGGGAGCTCCTTAAGGTGGCTGACGTAAGAACCGATCCCATCCATCAGTTTGGCATCCACAAACTGGTGGACATCAACATCGATGGCTACGACGTCTCGTTCACCAACTCCTCGCTATTCATGGTATTGACGCTGGCGGCCATCGCCCTGGTGCTTCTATGGGGCACTTCGTCGCGCGCCGTGGTGCCGGGTCGGGCCCAGACGGTGGCAGAGCTTTCCTATGAGTTCGTCGCCAATACGCTGAGAACGGCGGCCGGCGAGGGCGGCATGCGCTTCATGCCGCTGGTCTTCTCGCTGTTCATGTTCGTGCTGACGGCCAACATCTTCGGCATGGTGCCTTATTTCTTCACGGTCACCTCGCACATCATCGTGACCGCCGCGCTGGCGCTGCTCGTCATCTTCACTGTGACGATCTACGGCTTCTACAAGAACGGCACCCACTTCCTGAAGCTGTTCGTGCCTTCGGGCGTGCCCGCGGCAATCGTGCCGCTGGTGACCCTGATCGAGATCATTTCCTTCCTGTCGCGGCCGCTCAGCCTTGCCGTTCGTCTGTTCGCCAACATGCTGGCCGGCCACATCACCCTCAAGGTGTTTGCCGGCTTCGTTGTGACATTGACCAGCCTCGGCGCCTTCGGCTTCCTCGGCGCGCTCTTGCCATTGATCATGGTGGTGGCGCTGACCGCACTCGAATTCCTGGTGGCTTTCCTCCAGGCATATGTCTTCACGATCCTCACCTGCATGTACCTCAACGACGCCCTGCATCCGGGGCACTGAGGCCGGATCGACGAAGTTCACCCCATCAAAACCATCCAGGTCTTTGTTTCTCAAGGAGCGTTACAATGGAAGCTGAAGCCGCGAAGTTCATCGGCGCTGGCCTTTCGACCATCGGCATCGGTGGTGCTGCCATCGGTCTCGGCAGCATTTTCGGCAACTATCTGTCGAGTGCCGTCCGCAATCCGTCGGCCGCTGATGGCCAGTTCGGTCGCCTCATCCTCGGTTTCGCCGTGACCGAAGCGCTGGGCATCTTCTCGCTGCTCATCGCCCTGCTGCTGCTGTTCGCCGTCTGATCGCGTGACAGTCGCCGCAAGTCCGGCAAGGACTTGCGACATGCTGCCGGCCACCTTCGGCCGGCCGTGACGAGCCGGCGCCTCGCGAGGTGTTCTCGCCTCGAGGCGCCGTTTGGTCATCATCTTCCCATGGAGCCTGAGCGTCGATGAGCTGGTTCATCAGCCAAGCCAACGCACAAGAGCCGGCAAGCGTGCCGGCAGAGGGTGGTCACGCGCCGACGGATGCCACCGGCACGACCGTGGCGCACGAGGGTGGGACTTTCCCGCCGTTCGATCCCTCGAACTTTCCCTCGCAGCTGTTCTGGCTGGCCATCGTCTTCATCGCGCTCTACGTCATGATGGCCAAGAAGGTCATCCCGCAGATTGCTGGCATCCTTGAGGCACGTGCCGCGAAGATCGCCAGCGACCTCGTCGAGGCCGAGAAGGCTAAGGCGGAAACGGACGCGGCCATTGCGTCTTACGAGGCGTCGCTTGCCGCCGCGCGCAACAAGGCCAACGCCATCGCTCATGAGACGCGCAGCAAGGTTGCGCACGAGATCGACGGTCGACGCCACGCCGCCGAGGCACAGCTAGCCACCAAGCTGGCCGACACCGAAAAGCACATCTCCGACGTCAAGAGGATCGCGCTTGACCACGTGTCGGCGATTGCCACCGAGACGACCGAAGCGGTTGTCGAGGCGCTGGTCGGCAAGGTTGGGCGCGATGAGGCCGCTGCGGCCGTAGCCGCCGTTTCGGCCGGCAAGCACTGAGGGGACCACAATGCTTGACAACACCACGTGGGCTTTCGTCGGTCTGATCCTCTTCTTTGGCGTGCTGGCCTATTATGGCGTGTTCGGCATGGTCGGACGCATGCTCGACAAGCGGAGCGAAGCGGTCACCTCCGAGCTCGACGCGGCGCAACGCCTCAGAAGGGAAGCGGAGGCGTTGCTGGCCGAGTACCAGCAGAAGCGCGTGACCGCCGAGAAGGACGCCGCCGAGATCATCGCCCACGCCGAGGCCGAGGCCAAGCGCATGACGGCGGACGCCGAGGTGGCGCTCAAGGAGCTGATCGAGCATCGCACTCGCACCGTTGAGGCAAAGATTGCCCACGCGGAAGCGGCCGCCGTTGCGGAAGTGCGTGGCGTTGCCATCGACATGGCGATTGCCGCATCCAAGCGTCTGCTTGCCGAAAAGGTGCAGGGTGAGGTTGCCGCGGATCTCATCTCGAAGGGCGTTGACGAGGTGAAGGCGCGCTTCAGCTGAGCCATCTTCCCGATCGGAACGGAATGAGGGGCCCTTGACGGCCCCTTTTTCATGGCCGCTTGCCGGCCGCCAGCGCTTCGATGCACTCACGAACGGGTCGGAAGCTCCGCCTGTGGATCGGGGTCGGACCGAGTTCGACAAGCGCCTTCAGATGCTTGGCGGAGCCGTATCCGACGTTGGTCTCGAAACCGTAGCCAGGAAACTCGATGGCATGAAGTTCCATCATGCGGTCGCGGGTCACCTTGGCGACGATCGACGCTGCTGCAATGGCGGCGACGCGGGCATCCCCCTTGACGATTGCCGCTCCCCGGTAGCCGGCAGCGGTGAGAGCCGATGGCACGTCCCGCCCATCGACCAATACGCCCACCGGCTGTTCGGCCAGCGACCGTACTGCTCGGTTCATTGCCCAAAGATTGGCGGCGAGGATGTTCATGGCGTCGATGCGGGCAGCGGACGCCGAGGCAACAGCGACGATATGGTCGCGGCAAATGGCTTCATACATCCGCTCGCGAACGTCTGGGCGCAGTTGCTTGGAGTCGGTCAGCCCATCGGGCAACGGCGCATCGGTCAGAATCACCGCTGCGGTAACGACCGGACCTGCCAGTGGGCCGCGTCCCACTTCGTCCACGCCCGCGATCGGGCCACCCCAGCGGCATGCGAAGTCCTGCTCCATGCGGCGATCGCAAGCCTCTTTGATGAGGCCGGCGAGAAGGTCGGGAGCGGTGGATGAAGCGGTGCGCGGCATTGGTCTGGAAGGTTGGCGAATCAACGTTCGAACCATCATACGGCAGATTGGCAATCTGTCGGCCATTTGACGGCAGCCTCCGCGCCCCATAAGAGAAATCCCAGATCGTCGCGGCCGCCGCCGCTTATCATTTCCGGGCAACTCGATGTCGCACAACAGCTTCGGACATCTCTTCCGCATCACCACCTGGGGCGAAAGCCACGGCCCCGCGCTGGGCGTCGTCGTGGACGGTTGCCCGCCGGGGTTACCGCTGACGGCTGAGTTCATCCAGACTTTCCTCGACCGCCGCAAACCCGGTCAATCGCGTTTTGTGACGCAGCGACGCGAGGATGATCTCGTCGAAATCCTATCCGGGGTATTCGAGGATGATCGCACTGGCGGTCCCGTCACGACCGGAACGCCGATCTCGCTGCTGATCCGCAATACCGATCAGCGCTCGAAGGATTATGGCGACATCCGCGACAAGTATCGCCCCGGCCATGCCGACGTCGCCTACGACCTCAAATACGGGATTCGCGATTATCGCGGTGGAGGCCGTTCCTCCGCCCGCGAAACGGCGGCGCGCGTTGCCGCCGGTGCCGTGGCTCGAAAAGTGATCGAAGGCGTTACCATTCGCGGTGCGCTCGTCCAGGTCGGTACGGAGAAGATCGACCGCGCCAACTGGGACTGGAGTTCGGTCGACGACAATCCATTCTTCTGCCCCGACCCTCAGGCGGTGCCGCGTTTCGAGGCCTACCTCGACCGCGTACGCAAGGCTGGCTCGTCAGTTGGCGCGGTGGTGGAGGTGGTGGCTGAAGGCGTGCCAGCTGGCTGGGGGGCGCCGATCTACGGCAAGCTCGATCAGGATATCGCTTCGGCGCTGATGTCCATCAATGCGGTGAAAGGCGTTGAAATTGGTGAAGGTTTCGCCGCTGCCGAACTGACTGGCGAGGCCAACGCCGACGAGATGCGCATGGGCAACGATGGCACTATCCTGCACTCATCGAACCATGCCGGCGGCATTCTCGGAGGCATCTCCACCGGTCAGCCGGTGATTGCACGCTTTGCCGTCAAGCCGACCTCTTCGATTCTCGTCGACCGGCGTTCGGTATCGGCTGCGGGCGAGGATGTCGACGTCATGACACGTGGCCGCCACGACCCTTGCGTCGGCATTCGCGCGGTGCCGGTCGGCGAAGCGATGATGGCTCTGGTGCTTGCCGACCACAAGCTGCGCCACCGGGGCCAGACCGGTCGCGACGGCGCAGTCGCCTTTCCTCTGCGCTGACCGGCTCGTCATGGTTGCGGTATCGGTCGCACTCCTGCCGCTCGATGTGGCGCGGGATTTCGAGGCGGTGGAGGCCGTCTATCGACGCGCCTCGGACTATCTCGCACTTGAGAGTGGTCTGTCGCCAGCGGTGGCTGCGCGCGTCTTCTTCGAGGAACGGCCACCGGGGGGCACAGAGGCACCGTTGAAGTTCGGCGTTGCCGATGGTGATCAGGCGCTTGCTGCCATTGGCGATCTGGCGTTCGGCTATCCGGAGGCCGAGGATGCTTACCTCGGTCTGCTCCTTCTGGTTCCGGAGAATCGCGACAAGGGGCTGGGGCAGGCAATTCTTGGCGAGATCAAGCGAAATGCCCGGGAGCGCGGTGCGCGGCGCCTTCTGCTGGGGGTTCTCGATGCCAACAGGCGGGCGCGAGCCTTCTGGGAAGCGCAAGGCTTCAAGCTGGTGCGAACCAGCGGACCGCATGTTTTTGGAGAGCGCCAGCACGTTGTCCACCGTTTTGAACTGCAGTTGACGGGCGCGGCTGGGGATTGTGCCTAACAAGGCTGCAATCTTGGAGATATCGCCAAATCTTCATATGCGCTTTACCGCTTGTTTACGCGCGACCACGCACAAACTCAGACGAAAGTATCAGTCACGGCGGGGACCAGTCCTAGGCGGAAGCCGGGCCGGTCTGCCGATTTCGAATGAGCGCGTTTGCGCCGGTCTCGATCTCGGTATCGCGAAATCAGGCGGTCCCGCGCCAGTCTAGCGGGGACACGCATGCTGAAGTCGTTCACGGGGAGAATAGTTTTCGTCGTGCTGGCGTCCGCGCTGGCGCTAGCCGCCGTGTTGACCTTCGCAACGCAAAGGATGGCGGAGCAGACGGTCACCGATCTCTCGGGTGAGGCCATCGTCACAGCGGCCGGTGCCCGAGCCGCCGCCTTGCAGTCCTGGATCGACAGCCTCTCCAGCCAGGCGGCCGCTGTTGCCTCCGCGTCCGCCCTCCAAGAGTCGGCTCGCGAGTTCAAGAGCGCCTGGAACCAGCTTCTTGATGACGATCCGGGCGCCCGCCTGCGGCAGATCTTCGTCGACGGCAATCCGAACCCTCAGCACCGTGAGGAGATGACGGCCGTCAACGATACGTCGGAGCGCTACTTCATCTACCACGCGACCGGTCACAAGGCGGTCGCCTCGGCTCTCCGCGATACCGGCTTCGACGATCTGGTGCTGTTCGATGACGGCGGCAAGGCCTACTACTCCTACGCCAAGGACGATCTGTTCGGTCGTCGCGTCGCCGATGCCAAGGACAAGGCCGGGTTGGCCGACGTGGTCAAGGCCATGATCCCGGCGCCTGGCGCCAAGCCTGCCGCGCTCAAGCCCGCCTTCACCAGTTTCATGCCGGATCCGTCCTCGGCGGTCGGCCTCAGCAGCTATTTTGTGGCACCGGTGATCATGGAGGGGCGTTTTGTCGCCGTGGTGGCCTTGCGCGTCAACATGGCGCCTGCGGCCAAGATCCTGACCGACAAGACTGGCCTTGGCGCAACCGGACGTTCCATTCTGATCTCGTCGCAGGCCGGGTCGGGCTTCACTTTCGGCCAGACGTCGAAGCGCGACGTGCTGATCGATCTGTCTGCCAGCGTGCCGCGCAAAGCGGAGATGGGGCAGGTGTTCCAGGTGGAAATCGAGCCTGGTGTCGTCGAACTTGCCGCGTTAGCGCAGGTCCGCCCCGGCTGGCAGGTTTTGTCCCTTCACGACCGCAAGGCTGCGCTGGCACCGGTCAACAGGCTGACGCTGATCCTCGTCGCCGTTGCTGCCACGGTTCTTCTGTTGGTTGGCGGCATCGCAGTTCAACTCACCCGTCGTCTGACGCGACCGCTGGCGACACTGGCCGCCGACGTACGTCGGCTGGGTGCCGGCGAACTCGATGCCCAGTTGTCGGGGCGTGATCGCAAGGACGAGATTGGCGACCTTGCCCGCGCCGTCGATGTGTTCCGCGCCGCTGCCATAGAGCGTTTGCGGCTCGAAGAGCAGCAGTTGGAAGAAGGACGCCGGCGCGAGAGCCGTCAGTTGGAGGTCGATCGCCTGGTCACCGAGTTCCGAGCCGAGGTGCATAACACCATCGAAGCCGTTGCCCGCCGAATGGCCGACATGACAGCAACCGCCGCCGATCTCACCCATGTCGCCGAAGAGACGACAGTTCGTACCGGAGAGGCCGCGCATGCCTCATCGACGGCGTCGGGTTCTGTCGGTTCGGTTGCCGCCGCCGCCGAGGAACTGGATGCCTCCATCCGCAATCTCGGGACTCAGGTCAACGCTGCTCGTGATGTGGTCGAGAGCGCGACGCAGGGCGCCAACGCCGCCAATGCCAAGGTTGGCGGCTTGCGGGTTGCCTCCGAAGAGATCGGCAAGATCGTTACGTTGATCCAGTCGATCGCCGGCCAAACGAACCTCCTGGCTCTCAATGCCACCATCGAGGCGGCCCGAGCGGGAGAGGCGGGGAAGGGCTTTGCGGTTGTGGCGTCGGAAGTGAAAAACCTCGCCGGCCAGACTGCCAAGGCCACCGAGGAAATCTCTCACCAGATTGCTGCCATCCAGACCTCCTCTGAGGAGGCTGCCGAGGCCATCCAGTCGATCACCGACACCATGGCAACCGTCAATCGCTACACCGTTGCCATGGCCGACGCCATGGGACAGCAGAGCGAAGCGACCACCTCCATCAGCGGTAACGTGCACGCTGCCGCCGACGCCACCGGCTCGGTCCTCGGCATCGTTGAACGGGTGGCAAGCGCCGCCGATGCCACGACCCGCTCGGCGCAGTCTGTGAAGGACAGCGCCGCAGAGGTCGAGCGGGAAACCAAGGCCCTCGAAGAGCTGTTGGCGGACTTCCTCGACAAGGTTACGGCGGCCTGATCATCGTTCCGCTGGAGTTGCGGTAGAACAAGAGCGCCCGGAGCGAGGCGTCGATCGATCTGATCGACGCCTCGCTCCGGGTGTCGTTCTTTCAGATCGGTAGCTTGGTGGATCGTTTTACCGTTCGGAGCGTCAGCTGCGATTGGACGCGCACGACGCCGGGCAAGGGTGTCAGTATCTCACTATGGATCCGTTCGAGATCCGCGGCGTCCCGGTAGACGACGCGCAGGAGATAGTCGTGCTGACCGGCCAGCAGGTAGCACTCTGTGATCTCGGGTATGGCGCGCACGGCGGCTTCGAACTTGTCGAGCGAAGCGCGGCCCTGGCTGTCGAGCGTCACGGACACATAAGCCGTGCCGGGTACGCCGGCTATTCGCGGATCGAGAATGGCGACGAAGCGGGCAATCAGGCCGCTTTCTTCCAGGAGGCGTGTGCGCCTCAAACAGGCCGAGGCTGAGAGGTGGACCCGATCCGCGAGCTCGGCGTTAGTCGGTCGGGCATTGTCTTGCAAGGCGGTCAGGATCGCACGATCCGTCACGTCGAGGCGCATGGGTTGAATTTCCTGCGTTTCAAGGGGCGAAGGTCAGAATTTTATGCCGTTTTTCGGCGATAGTCTGCTGAATCTGTGCAAGAAATTGCGCCAAGTTTGGCCAAATATGCGCCATCATGCCAAGCCGGGACCAAACTCGGCGGCAGAACCAGCAGGGGATCATAAAAATGCTTGTCGGTACGCCGAAGGAAATCAAGGACCATGAGGACCGCGTCGGCCTCGTTCCGTCATCTGTGCGCGAGCTTGTCGCCGCCGGACACAAGGTCGTCATCGAGAAGAACGCCGGCGCTGGCATCGGTGTTGCCGATGCCGCCTATGTCAAGGCGGGTGCCACCATCGTCGATGGCCCCGATGAAATCTTCGCCAAGGCCGATATGATCGTCAAGGTGAAGGAGCCGCTGGCCGTCGAGCGCAAGAAGCTGCGCGAAGGGCAGACGCTTTTCACCTATCTCCACCTCGCCCCCGATCCGGAGCAGGCCGAGGATCTGATGAAGTCGGGTGCCACCTGCATCGCCTATGAAACCGTGACGGCGTCAAACGGCTCGCTGCCGCTGCTGGCGCCGATGTCGGAAGTGGCCGGTCGCATGGCGCCGCAGGTGGGCGCTGCCGCGCTTGAGAACGCCGCGGGCGGCATGGGCATCCTTCTGGGGGGTGTCGCTGGCGTGGCGCCTGCGAAGGTGGTCATTCTCGGTGCAGGTGTCGCCGGCACCAATGCCACCCACGTTGCCCTGGGCATGGGAGCCGACGTGACGCTAGTCGATAATTCGATCGACGCCCTGCGCCGCGCCATTTCCACTTTCGGCGTGCGCATCAAGACCGCCCATTCCAACAAGGACACCGTGGCCGACCTCGTTACCGGCGCTGACCTCGTCATCTCCACCGTTCTGGTGCCGGGTGCCGGGACGCCGAAGCTGATCAGCCGCGAGCTGATTGCTGCCATGAAGAAGGGCTCGGCCTTTGTCGACGTCGCCATCGATCAGGGCGGCGCTTCGGAAACGTCGCGTGCCACCACGCATTCCGACCCGACCTATATCGAGAGTGGCGTCGTGCACTACTGCGTCGCCAACATGCCCGGTGGTGTCGCCCGCACGTCAACCTTCGCACTCAACAACGCAACGCTGCCCTTTGCCCTGGCGCTCGCCAACAAGGGCTGGAAGCAGGCCTGCAAGGACGACATCCACCTTGCTCATGGCCTCAACGTCCATGCCGGCAAGATCACCTACAAGGCGGTCAGTGACGCGCTCGGCCTCGCTTACCTCGATCCGGCCAAGGCGCTCGCCTGAAGCCAGATCGCGCAGAAATGAAACAGGGCCGGCGCACAAGGCTGCGCCGGCCCTTTGCACGTTCTCTTGCCCTTCGTGGTCTCAGCGCTTTAGCACCGCCACCACTTCGACGTGGCTCGACCAAAGGAACTGATCGACTGGCGTGACGGTCTCGATCCTGTAGCCGCCGTCAACCAGCGTCCTGAGATCGCGGGAAAGTGTCGCGGGGTTGCAGGAAACGGCGACGATGGTCGGCACCTTCGAGCGCGACAGCCACAGGCTTTGCTCGTTGGCGCCGGCACGAGGCGGATCGAATACCACGGCATCGATCTTCTCGAGTTCCTTCTCTATGAGCGGTCGACGGGCCAGGTCACGTCTTTCTGTGGTGATCCGATGGCGGCCGGTCATGCCGCGAGCCGCCCGATCAAGTGCCGCGACGGCACCGGCGTCGCCCTCGACAGCCAGCACTTCAGCCTGCCGGGCAAGGCGCAGGGCAAAGGTGCCGACGCCTGAAAAGAGGTCGGCGACCCGTTTCGTCTTGGCCGGAATGGCAGCTGTCACGAGCTCGCCCATGATTGCTTCCGCTTCCGCCGACGCTTGCAGGAAGCCGCCTGGCGGCAAGGTGACGGCAACGCCGTCGATATCGATGACGGCAGGGCGGCGTTCGACGATCGCCTCACCGGCCGCTGACAGGCGGGCGAGATCGAAACGCGACGCAAGCTCGATCAGCGGCAGGCGCAACCGGTCGACATCGCGCGCAGCGATGCCTGCGACCGATACCTCAAGGCCACCGGCGGTAAGCGTCACGGTAAGGTCCAGGCCGCCTTTCCTGGGGGTGACAAGGCCGGTCAGTGCGGTCAGCGCCGGTACGACCGCAAGAAGCTGCGGTTTCACCACGGCACACTCTTCAAGGCTGACGAGGCGGTGGCTCGCCCGCTCGTTGAAGCCGACGAGCGGATGCCGGCCGGCCATGATGCCGGCAAAGGTGGCACGACGCCGGGAATGCGGCGGTACGACGCGTGTCTCACCGACTTCAGGATGCAAGCCACGGTCGGCCAACGCATCGATCACGAGCCGCCGCTTGAAGTCGGCATAGGGCGCAGGCGCCATATGCTGCAACAGGCAGCCGCCGCAGGTGCCGAAATGGCGACAAACCGGCTCAGTACGGTCAGGAGAAGCCGTGACAATATGGTTGAGCCGTGCGGTGTCCCCCTGAAGGCTGACGTCGACGGTTTCGCCGGCCAAAGTATACGGCACAAATAGCTGGCGCCCATCCGAATGGATGGCGACGCCGTCACCACGGTGGCCGAGACGGTCGATTACGAGTTCAGTCAAGGCTCGCTCCGAGAAGATATTCATGGTTGCCGTCGCCCCCGAGAATGGGGGACGGAATGAGGTCGTGGACGCGCCAGCCATCGCGACCATGGAGCCAGTCGCGAATGCGTTCGGCGGCCGCTCGACCGGTGGCCTCGTCGACGAGACCTCCCTTGCCGATCGCCTGTCGGCCCGCCTCGAACTGAGGTTTGACGAGGAAGACGCCGGCACCCGGCCGTCGGGCCAGAGCCAACGCCGGCGGAAGCGCCAAGGTGAGTGAGATGAAGGAAACGTCGGAAACGATCATCTCGGGCCGGAAGGGAAGGTCCGTAGACGCAAGATCGCGAGCGTTCAGTCCCTCGATGTTCATGACCTTCGGATCGGCGGCAATCCGTGGATGCAACTGGTCGTGGCCGACATCCAGCGCGACAACGCGAGCTGCCCCGCGTTGGAGCAGCACTTGGGTGAAGCCGCCGGTGGAAGCACCGATATCAAGGCAATCCCGATCGCTGACATCGAAGCCGAAATGGTCGAGGCCGGCGACGAGCTTCAAGGCGGCGCGGGAAACATAGGCGGCAGCCGGATCGGATACCGAAAGCACCACGTCTTCCTCGACGGCCAGACCCGGTTTGTCAGTCGGCCGTCCGGCCACGGTCACATGCCCGCGCAAAATGGCATCGCGGGCACGAGCACGGCTGTCCGCGAGGCCGCGGGCGACGAGAAGCTGATCGAGACGGATCTTTGCCATGGCGTTGCTTTGCGGCAGCCGCCGGCCTTTGGCAAGGCCCCGTCAGGGAGAATCGGCTTCCTGCTGCGGCTTGGGCGCGGTTGCCGGCACCACCGGCGTCTGAAGGATGGGATCGCCAGGAGCCGGGGGCTCAGGCGGAATGGCACCACCTACCGGCGCGGTGGCATACATCTCGTAGGCTTCCTTCGGATCGTCGGGACGCGACGGACGGATGCGCCAGCGCAGCGCGATGAAGGCGGCCAGCAGCAACTCGACGATGGCCATGAACACGAACAGCGAGCTGTTGCCCCAGCTTTCCATGGCGAAGGAGGCAATCAGCGGCCCGAACACGGCGCCGACGCCGTTGGCGAGCAGAACGCCGGTCGCCATCTCGACATAGGCGGACTTCTCGGCACGGTCATAGGCGTGGGCTGCCGCGACCGAATAGCTGGTGAGGACCACCGTTCCGAGCACAAAGGCCATGATGAAAAGGCCATTGCCGCCGAGGGGCAGCAGAACGGTGAGAAGGCTGGCGATCGCCGACAGAACCATGACACCCGCCAGAACCAGACGACGATCATGGGCATCGGACAGTCGGCCAACGGGCCATTGCATCAAGGCGCCACCAACCACGGCGATGGAAAGAAAAATGGCGGCCCCGTTCGTCGACAGGCCGCGTCCGATGGCGAAGACGGTAACGAGAGACCAGAAGGCACCGTTGGCGACGCCGATCATGAAGGTTCCGGTGAGGCCGACCGGCGCCATCTTCAGAAGGCGCAAGGGGCGGAACTGCACGATGGCAATCGGAGCAGGCTGTGCCGAGGTTGTCAGCGCCACGGGCACCACGGCCAGCGACACCAGCAGCGAAGCGGCGGCAAACAGTTCGAAATGCTGGATCGGCGCCAACAGCACCATCAGCTGACCGGCGGTGGTCGTGAGGAAGTTGACGACGATATAGACGCTCATGATCAGGCCACGGTTGTCGTTGGTGGCGCGATCGTTGAGCCAGCTTTCGATGATGAGGTAGAGACCGGCAAGGCAGAAGCCGGTAATCGAGCGTGCGCCGATCCAGACCAGCGGATCGACGACCATCGGGTGGACGAGTGTGGTGGCGGCGGCGAGCGACACCAACGTCGAGTAGGCGCGAATGTGGCCGGCCCTCAAGATGAGATAGGGGCAGGCAAGGCATCCGACGACAAAGCCGAGATTGTAGGACGAGCCCATGAGGCCGATGATGACCGGCGTGAAGTGCTCGTAGAGACCTCGCAGGGGAATCACCGTGCCGAGGAGCGCGTTGCCGCACAGCAGGAAACCGATGCCGGTCAGCAGCGAGACGAGCGGGGCGAAGGTCTTGGACAAGGACGAACTCGTGCAGGCGTAAGGATAATGATCGTCGCCGAAACCAGCCACGATGACCGCGCCGGTATCGGCCTTTCGACGCCAAGGGTCGCGAACCTCTACGGCATTTCCATGAACTTTGTATTTTGAATCGGTTTGGGGCAGTTCGTGTGGAAATGCAAGCGAGCCTCCTTCATATTCAGCGGGTTGCCGGGAGATTGCGACATGGCGACGACAGCGGGCGCTACGGCTCGGGGATTTTTCGACGAAGGCGACGGATGCCGGCGCCCGGCGCGAGCCACCCTTACCCACGATGGCTTGGCCATCATGGCCGCCGAAGGCGAACCGATCGTGCTGTGGAAGCCTGTCGATCTTGTACGAACGATGGGCCTCGATGGCTTCCGGATAAGTGCCGGTTATCAGGCGGGGGCGTTCGTTTTCGATCCTGAGAGCGGCGGCGAGTTGATACGAGCGTTGGGCTTGACCCCAGATGCTGCCGCGCCGATGCCGACCCGGAACTTGGTCTCGACGATGGTGATCATCGTGGTGCTGGCGCTCACGGCACTGGTCGTTCTGGCCCGGGTGGCGTTCTGGCTGGCCGAGCGCTTCTTCTAGCCCGGACCGGCGCGAGCCTGCCGAATGAGAGTCCATGCTGGTTCATCCGGAGTCATCGCGATTCATGTGGTGTCCTGGTGAGTCAGGCTGTTTCATGAGACGCCATGGTGAACCATGGTAAGGGAGAACAAAGCCTTGAGTGGAGAGTCGGCCTTGGACTTCATGCCTGTCTATGGCGCCGCCGAGCCCGTGGCAGTTGGTATCCGGCGGCTGACGGCCCGCAACGGTGGACCTCTGACGTTCCGTGGTACCAACTGCTACCTGCTGGGCGATCGCGAGATAACTGTGATCGATCCCGGCCCCGACGACGCTATGCATGTTGCCGATATCGCGGCGGTGTCCGGTGCTCCGATCCGGAAGATCGTTCTCACTCACGATCACGCCGATCATGTTGGCGCTGTAGATCGACTGGCGGAACTGACCGGTGCAGAAGTGGTCGGACCGGTACCAGGAGCATCCCGGTCGCTCTATCGCCCCCATCGCGTGCTAGGCGATGGAGACACCACAGCGACCGAAGTCGGTGATCTCCTGGCCATTTCGACGCCGGGACATACCGCCAATCATCTTTGCTACGACCTTGCCGGTTCGGGGCTGCTGTTCTCTGGCGACCATGTCATGGCGTGGTCAACCAGCGTCGTTGTCCCGCCTGATGGCCGGATGGCCGACTACATGTCGTCTCTCGATCGCCTCGCAAGTGTCGGCGCCCGCAGCTATCTTCCCGGCCATGGCGGCCCGGTGGATGACGGTCTGATCCGCATCGCCGAACTGAAGCGACATCGCGAGGCACGGGAGGCCGCCATTCTGCGAGCATTGACGGGCGGCAGCAGGACCGTCGAGGAGATCGTGTCGGCGGTCTATATCGGTCTCGATCCGGATCTGTCAGGCGCGGCTGCCCTTTCGGTGACGGCCCATACCGATTGGCTTCAAGAGCGAGGCCTTGTCACTCAGGTCGGCGACCGGCTCAGCCGCCAGTGATCCCCAGAGCGTGTTTTTCACCGTGATTTCGGACGTAAAACCTGTCCCCACTTTGGCTGAAAGTGCGCTAGTTGGCCGCCTGTCGGCGCGATACCTCGGCGAAGCGAGCGATAAAGTCGCCGACATGACGGGCATTCTCGCCGAGATCCGGCATGGCCATCCGGCTCAGTGAACGGATATCGATGCGACAGCCTCCATCGCCGGGACGGATGCGTACAACCACGTCTTCCTGAGTGCCCAGAACCAGTGATCGCGCCTCGGCTTCGATGCGGCCGCTTGCAACTTCCGTTTCCGGTTCTTCCGTCTGACGTATCGTCCAGCCGAGGTCATCGACCGTTTGCCGCGCAAGGGCGTAAGCCTCGACGGTGGAGAGATCTACCGCTTGCGTTGTCAGGTCCGGATAGGCGTCCTCTTGCAACGCCGCTGCCTTGTCCGATGCGGCGCGCAAGTCGAATGGAAACGCAACCTGGGTAAATCCGGCGGGAGCAGCCGGCGGATCGTCGGTGTCGGTCGAGACGCTGTCGAGAGCGGGGTATGCGATATAGGCTGCGATAGTACCGATCAGCGGCGAGAAGGTCGCGATGATCAGAAGAATCGTGGCGAAAGCACTATTGGCACCGCGACGCCCCTCACGCCAGACGTCGCGCACGGTCACCGAAACCACAGCCAACGCCGCCAGGGCCAGCAGAAGCCCAGTCACCACCGCTGCGTACATGGTGGCGCTCGATATGAAATCGAGGTGGCGGGAAGCGATCCCCACCACCATCACCATGAAGGCGAGGCTGGCCAGAAATCGAGCGGGGCGGGCGCCGCGTGCCGGTGGCAGCGGCAGCGGCGGCAATCGGCTCATGAAGAGAATTCCGGTCCGCGCACGTCATAGGGACGCATTTCGCGCCAGCGCTCCATCAGCTTCTCAAGCCCGGCGTCGGCTCCGTCAGGCAACACGATTCTCGGCGTGACGAAGATATCGCCACGCACGTTCTTCTTGTCGGGCAGCCCCTTGCCGCGCAAGCGGAAAGCCTTCGAACCGGTAACGCCAGCCGGTATGGTCATGTCGACGGCCCCTTCGAGCGTCGGCACCCTCACCTTGCCGCCCAGCACGGCTTCGTCGAGCGTGACCGGCAGGTCGAGACGCAAGTTGTAGCCATCGGGGCGGAACAGGGCGTGCGGCTCGTAAACCAGAATGGCGATGGCGTCGCCCGGAGGCGTGCCGTCACCGCCCTGGCCCTTGAGACGAAGCTGCTGGCCCGGCTCGAACCCTGCCGGGATCTTCGCGTCGAGCGATTTGCCGTTGGGAAGGGTGACACGCACCTTGCCCGAACCGACGATGTCCTCAAGGCGGACCCGAGCCGTCACCATGATGTCGGCGCCCTTGGTGGATGGCGAGCCGCCCGCGCCAGCACCGGTCGCTCCGGTCGAGAAGCTTTCGAAGCCGGAGAAGTTGCTGCGTCGGTTGCCGCGCGCTCCACCGCGCGCCGAGCCGCCTGCAAAGTTGGCGAACGCGTCGCCGAAAATATCATGCAGGATGTCGTCGGACGCTCGGCCGCCCGACTGGCGGAACCCGCCGCCCATGCCGCCGGTGCCGCCAAAGCCTTCAAAGCCGGTAAAGCGCGGCTTGCCGTCGGCGTCGATCTCGCCGGCATCGAACTGCCGGCGCTTGTCCTTGTCGCCGACGATCTCGTAGGCAGAGTTCAGCTCCGCAAAGCGCTCCTTGGCGCGCGGATCGTTTTTGTTGGCGTCGGGATGATGCTGCTTGGCGAGCTTACGGTAAGCCTTCTTGACGGTCGCTTCGTCCGCGCTCCTGGGCACGCCCAGGACCTCATACGGATCACGCATGCTGGTTGGCCCTCTTCAAGTGGATGATGGTGCCGAGTAGCACCAAGGTTCTGCCAAGCATGTAATGCCCGATCACGTTCCGTTCCAGAGTGTGCCATTATACGGGTCGCACGGCTTTGACAAAATCTTTTCGGACTGTCGCATGAAAGGTTGTCGTCAGGCTGGATGTGGCTATATGCCGGACGGATGCTGACGGCTCGAATCTGGCCGACGGCCAGCCAGCAAGACGAGGCGTCGACGAGAAATGTCCACTTCCGAGACCGATTTCACCGAGGCTTCAGAGCCCTACCAGCTGTTCGTCAGCTGGATGAAGGAGGCCGAGAAGAGCGAGCCGAACGATCCGAACGCCATGACGCTGGCGACCGTCGACGAGGACGGCCTGCCGGATGCGCGCATGGTGCTGCTCAAAGGCTTCGACGAGCGCGGCTTCGTCTTCTACACCAACTTCGGCTCGGCCAAGGGGGAGCAGATCCTGAAGAGCCGCAAGGCGGCCTTGCTGTTCCACTGGAAGAGTCTCAAGCGACAGATCCGTGTGCGCGGTATCGTCTCCGAGGTGTCGAAGGAAGAGGCGGATGCCTATTTCCAGAGCCGCGACCGCGGCAGCCGTATCGGTGCCTGGGCTTCCAAGCAGTCGCGCCCGCTCGAAAGCCGCTTTGCGCTTGAGAAAGCAGTCGCCGAGTGGGGGCTCAAGTTCGGCGTCGGGGCCGTGCCGCGTCCAGAGTATTGGTCGGGTTTGCGCGTGTCGCCGACGGCCATCGAGTTCTGGCGCGACGGATTGTTCCGTTTGCACGATCGTGTTCGGTTCCTGCCCGACGGCAATGGCAGCTGGACGCGCACCCGTCTCTATCCCTGATCGACGAAAGGCTGTCGAGAATGACCAACGCGATTGAAGTCGGTACCCTCAGCTTCGAACAGGCTCTCAAGGAACTCGAAGGGATCGTCGCCCGGTTGGAGCAAGGCTCCGTTCCCCTCGAAGAGAGTATTTCCATCTACGAGCGTGGCGATGCCCTCCGCAAGCATTGCGACGGTTTGTTGAAGGCTGCCGAAGCCAAGGTGGAAAAGATCCGCATCGCCGGGGACAGCTCGGCTGCTGGCGTCGAACCGCTTGATAGGGAGTAAGCGGAGCAGGCGGAGGAATGATTTTCCTGCTCAGCCGGTCTTCGGGCTCTTTTTGAGCAAGAAAATCTCATTCTGCCGCTTGGGACTGGCCAACTTCCCGATAACTTGCCCCCATGATTACAGGGGGGGCTGAATGATTATCGTCGAAACGCCGGATATGTGGGTGCTGAGCGCGACGCGAAGGATCACTATCAGGGACGTCGCATCCGTTTCGGCCAAGCTCTCTCCCGCCATCCTTGCCGAGGTCGAGGAACTGGGACTGACGATGTCCGGTCCCTGGATTTTCACGGCATACAATCTGCCGCGCGACGGCGGGACACCGTTCGACTGGCGCATCTGCCTGCCGATCCAACGCCCGGCGGCCTATGCCGGCCGGTTCGAGCTGTTTCACCTGGAATCGATCATCGTCGCTTCCGCCATGCATCGCGGATCGTTGCGCACGCTGTTTTCCAAGGGCTACGGACCGTTGGTCCGCGAAATCGAGCAATCGCGGCACATCTTTTCCGGAGAGAGTCGGGAAGTCTATCATGATTGGCGCGGGCCAGGATCGCCTTATCAACTGATTGAAATCCAATTTGGTCTCGCTCGTTGAGTGTCCCTGCATCCGCCTCAATTTAGCTCGATAAAGATGGGCTTGCGAATTGAAGAGACTGTCATTGGCTGTTATTTGTGGGTAAGGGTTTTGCCCTCGTAATTTCACGGATTTTTGGATTGCCGCGTCCCGCCACCCCGCTCCTCGACAAGGTATCGTCGCCGGACGACCTCAAGGTATTGTCGGTTGCCGAGCTCGAGCAACTCGCCGCGGAAGTGCGGGCCGAGATGATCGACGCAGTCTCCGTGACAGGCGGGCATCTGGGTGCCGGACTGGGCGTGGTCGAGTTGACCGTTGCGCTGCACGCCGTGTTCGATACGCCGCGCGACCGGCTGATCTGGGACGTCGGCCATCAAGCCTATCCGCACAAGATCCTGACCGGGCGGCGCGGCGATATCCGTACGTTGCGTCAAGGAAATGGCCTCTCCGGATTCACCAAGCGTGCCGAGAGCGTCTACGACCCGTTCGGTGCCGGCCATTCCTCGACCTCGATCTCGGCTGGCCTCGGCATGGCTGTGGCGCGCGATCTCAAGGGGGACGACAATCAGGTCATCGCCGTCATCGGCGATGGGGCCATGTCAGCCGGCATGGCCTATGAGGCAATGAACAACGCCGGTGCCATGGACAGCCGCCTCGTCGTCATTCTGAACGACAACGACATGTCGATCGCCCCGCCGACTGGCGCCATGAGCGCCTATCTGGCTCGCCTTGTCTCCGGCCCCACCTATTTGACGCTGCGCGAGGCAATGAAGCAGCTCGCCTTCAATCTGCCAAAGGGTCTCAGGCAGAAGGCGCAGCGCGCCGAGGAGTACGCACGCGGTTTCCTCACCGGCGGCACGCTGTTCGAGGAACTCGGCTTCTATTATGTCGGCCCCATCGACGGGCATAATCTTTCCCACCTGTTGCCGGTGCTGCGCAATGTTCGCAACGCCAAGGATGGGCCGGTGCTGCTGCACGTGGTCACCAAGAAGGGCAAAGGGTATCCGCCAGCCGAGGCGGCGGCCGACAAGTATCATGGCGTCAGCCGATTCGATGTGGTGACTGGCGCTCAGCTCAAGCCAAAAGCCAACGCTCCGAGCTACACGCAGGTGTTCGGCGAAACCTTGGTCGATGAGGGACGGCGCGATGAGCGCATCGTCGGCATCACCGCTGCCATGCCGGCCGGTACGGGACTCGACTTGTTCGCCGAGGCCTTTCCCGAGCGCATGTTCGACGTCGGCATTGCCGAGCAGCACGCGGTGACCTTTGCTGCGGGCATGGCAACCGAAGGCCTGAAGCCGTTCTGCGCCATTTATTCGACGTTCTTGCAGCGCGCCTACGATCAGGTCGTGCACGACGTCGCGCTGCAGAATTTGCCCGTGCGCCTGCCGATCGACCGCGCAGGCTTTGTTGGCGCCGACGGCGCGACCCACGCCGGGGCGTTTGATACAGCTTTTCTTGCCTGCCTGCCCAACATGGTCGTGATGGCGCCTGGTGACGAGGCTGAACTCCGGCACATGGTGGCGACGGCGGTCGCCTATGACGACGGTCCCGTTGCGTTTCGCTATCCACGCGGCGAGGGCGTTGGCGTCGATCTGCCGGCTCGCGGCCACATCCTGGAAATCGGGCGTGGCCGCATCGTCAGCGAAGGCGGCAAGGTGGCGATTCTTTCCTTCGGTACCCGCCTGACCGAGGCGCTGAAGGCAGCCGAGGAGCTTGCCACGTTCGGCCTGCCGGCCACGGTGGCCGATGCGCGATTTGCCAAGCCGCTCGACCGGGCGCTGATCCGCCAGCTTGCCGCCCACCACGAGTTGCTGATCACCGTTGAAGAAGGCTCGACTGGCGGCTTTGGCAGTCAGGTGGCCCAAGCGCTCATTGCCGACGGGCGCTTTGATCGTGGCTTCCGATTCCGTGCACTGACGCTGCCCGATGCCTTCGTTGATCACGACAAGCCGGAGCGCATGTATGCCGAGGCTGGGCTTGATGCGCACGGCATCGTGCAGGCGGCACTCACCGCGCTTGGGCAAAGCCGGATCGAGTTGGCGGGAGTGGTCGGCAAATAGGCCCGCACTGGCGGGGGCATTGCTTTGTCAGGCCGTGGCTTGCTCTATGGGGGACTGTTATGAGTGCTCAGGAGTTGGACCCAAACGGTGATCCCGTCGGGCCGGTCGTGGTTGGCTGGACGCCGCGGTCGCGCCCATCCCGGACGGTGCTGGAGGGAAGGACAGTACGGCTCGAGCCTCTGTCGGTCTCTCACGTTTCCGACCTCTTTGCTGCCTACTCCGCCGACGAGGCCGGCCGGATGTGGACCTATCTTTCGGTTGGTCCCTTCGCGAGCGAGGCCGATTTCTCCAAATGGATTGGCTCCATCGTTTCGTCCGAGGATCCGCTGTTCTTTACCGTGGTGGACAAGGCGAGTGAGAAGCCTGTCGGCATCTTCTCCTATCTGCGCATCGATCCGGTCAATGGCTCCATCGAGGTCGGCTGGGTTACCTTTTCGCCGTCGATGCAGCGCTCGGCCATTTCCACCGAAGCGCAGTATCTGCTCATGAAGCATGCGTTCGAAGACCTGGGCTACCGGCGCTACGAGTGGAAGTGCAACGCTCTCAATGCTCCCTCGATGAGGGCTGCCGAGCGTTTGGGGTTCGTTTACGAAGGCACCTTCCGTCAGGCTGTCATAGTTAAGGGACGCAATCGTGATACCGCATGGTTTTCGGTGATCGATAGCGACTGGCCTGCCTTGAAGGTCTCGTTCGAGGCTTGGTTGAAGCCCGACAACTTCGACGCCGAGGGACGACAGAAGAGACGGCTCGAGGATTTTCGATAAGCTGCGCTTTTCAGCGTCGCCACGCTGCCTTCGCCCGTCGACGGGCATTAGTTCAGGAGACACGCCGCCATGCCGATCCATCGTCTCAGCCGCCGCCAACTGCTGCTAGCGACCGCCGCTGGCGCGCTCGTCGCCTTTGCCCCTGCTGTCGCAGCGGCTGCTGAACCGACCGTCCGCCTGCGCCTGATGGCTACGACGGATCTTCATGTCAACGTCTATCCTTACGACTATTACCGCGACAAGGCGGACGACACCGTCGGCCTGGCCAAGACGGCAGCCCTGATCGCAGCGGCACGCGACGAAGTGCGAAATGCCGTTCTGTTCGACAATGGCGACCTCATCCAGGGCAGTCCACTGGGCGATTTCATCGCCTACGAGAAGGGGCTCGACGGTGGTAACAAGCACCCGATCATCGCCGCAATGAATGGCCTTGGCTACCTTTGCGGCACCCTCGGCAACCACGAGTTCAACTACGGGCTCGATTTCCTGGGCAAGGCACTGTCCGGCGCCGAGTTTCCGGCGGTCTGTGCCAACGTCTTGAAGCCGGACGGCACTCCGCTGATCGAGCCGACCCGCATCTTCGATGCCAAGGTGGCCGATACGGACGGTGGCGAACACGTGTTGCGTATCGGTGTCATTGGTTTCGTGCCGCCGCAGATCGTCCAGTGGGACAAGGACAATCTCGAAGGCAAGGCAACGACCATCGATATCGTCGACGCCGCGAGCAAGTACTTGCCGGCGTTGCGCAAGCAGTCGGACGTAGTCGTCGCCCTTTGTCACTCCGGCATCGCTGGCGGCGCAAGGACTGGCGGCGAGGAGAACGCGGCGCTGTTCCTGTCCAAGGTTCCCGGCATCGACGCCATCTTCACCGGCCACCAGCATCTTGTGTTCCCCGGCAAGGATTTCGCCGGCATTGAGGGCGCCGACATCGAGAAGGGCACGCTTAATGGCGTCCCGACGGTAATGGCCGGTTTCTGGGGGAGCCATCTCGGCGTCATCGACCTCGATCTCGTCAAGGAAGGCGAGGGATGGAAGGTCAATGGTTTCAAGGTCGAGGCGCGTCCCATCTACGAACGGGCGCCGGACAAGAAGATCGTGGCGCGGGTCGATGCCGTTCCGGCCGTGCTCGCCTCGGTGAAGGCCGATCATGAGGCGACGCTCGACTATGTGCGGCGTCCGGTCGGCGAAACCTCGGCGGCGATCTCAAGCTATTGGGCGTTGGTCGCCGACGACCCGTCCGTCCAGATCGTCAGTCAGGCTCAGCTCTGGTATGGCGCCACGCAGGCGAAGGCGGCTGGCTTGCCCGACTTGCCGATCCTGTCCGCGGCGGCGCCTTTCAAATGCGGCGGCCGGTCTGGTCCAGAGTATTACACTTTCGTGCCCAAGGGTCCGATCGCCATCAAGAACGTCGCGGACATCTACCTTTATCCGAACACCATCCGGATCGTGAAAGTCACTGGGGAGCAGTTGAAGGAGTGGCTCGAGCGTTCGGCCGGCATCTTCAATCGGATCGACCCGAAGAAGGCGGATGAGCAGCCACTGATCGACACGTCATTCCCGTCCTACAATTACGATGTCATCGACGGCGTCACCTACCGCATCGATGTGACGCAGGCGAAGCGCTACGACAATGACGGCAAGGTGGTCGCACCTGACGCGCATCGCATCGTCGAACTCGCCTATCAGGGCAAGCCGGTCGAGCCGACCCAGGAGTTCCTGGTGGTGACCAATAACTATCGTGCCGGCGGTGGCGGCCATTTTCCGGGAGCCGACGGCAGCACGGTGGTGTTCCAGGGGCCGGACAGCAACCGCGACGTCATTGTCCGCTACATCATTGCGAACAAGACCATCAACCCGTCGGCAGACGGCAACTGGTCGATCGCCAAGCTGCCTGACAACGTCAATGTCACGTTCCCGGATTCACCCAACGCTACGCTGGAAACAGTGCCCGCGGGTGTCAAGGTCGAGAAGGTTGGCGATGCTGGCGATGGTTTTGCAAAATATCGCCTGACGGTTGCCTGAGGGCAGCAGGCTGTTGCATCGAACAAGAAAATCGTGCGCCCGGCAGAGATGCCGGGCGTTGCCATATCCGGCGGCAGGTGGACTGTCGGTATGAGCCGTCGCCTTGATATTTCCTGCTCTCCATGTATAGGTATTTGTCCAGACTGTCGGTTTTTAAGAGACGACCGGAGCGCCCGATATCAGATGAGCGCCGATTCATCCGACACAAAACTGTTGCGATCCCGCTTTGACAGCCGTCACCTGCCTGCTCATCTGGCCCAAACGGCCTGGAACGAGGCGATCAGCGTCATTTTCGATTCCCGCTCTCGCAAGAGCGTGGAGGATGGCTTCTTCGCCCACGTCGATGCGGCTTTCATGGGGGATGTGGCCCTTGGTCGCCTGCAAAGTACGGCGCAGGATTTCGACCGTTCCCGCTACAAGATCGCCCGTGACGGCATGGATGGCTACCTGCTTCAGTTCTACCTCTCGGGAAGAAGTGCGTCGCGTGGCGGCAGCAACTCCGAAGTGGCGGGCGAGGGCGATCTTTATGTGATCGACATGGCCCAGCCACTTGCGACGACCACGACCGATCATGACCAGATCAGCCTCGTGGTGCCACGCCGGCTGCTGTCTTCTCGGCTCGAGAGTCCCGACGCTTCCCATATGCGGGTCATTCCGGCCGGGCTGCCGCTGGTTGCCCTGTTCCGCGAGAGTTTGAAGAGCTTTCACGGTCAGATAGACAACATGTCACGCGGCGAGGCGGAAACGGTGATCCATCCGCTGCTCGACCTCGCGGCCGCCGCCGTCAACGGCCATGTTGATGACCGGAACATGGCTGGCGTCAATCTGGCGCATTTCGTGGCCTTGAGGCGCCACGTCGAAGACAATCTCCTCGACCCCAATCTCTCCCTCGATGGTTTGCTCGCCGCCTTCGGCCTGTCGCGGCGGAAAGCCTACCGCCTGTTCGAGCCTGTCGGCGGTTTTGCCACCTATGTGAACCGTCGCCGTCTGCAGCGTGCCCTTCAGGCGCTACGCTCGGTGAGCTGTCGGCATATGACGATCTCCGAAATCGGAACGGCGTACGGATTTCCCAGTCCCGAGAATTTCAGCCGGGCTTTCCGTCGTGAGTATGGGCTGTCGCCGCGCGAGGTGCGGCTGCTTGCCGACTCGGGGCGAAGCTTGCCGGATACGACGGGGAAGCTCTCCGAAATGGGGTGGACGCGGTGGATTAGTGATATCGGCCGCTAAGGCGCGCCGACTGTCCGTCGTCACCCTTTAACGTGAGAACGGCTGACACGAAATGCGGGGTGGCTGGCACAGGGCGACCATTTCTCAGCCTCTACGTATTAGGTCATAGAAATCGGGCGTCCCGCATGCGATGGAACGGCGGTCCCGAAGACGATCGGGCTCATCGAGGCGGTTGAAACACTGGCTATCCCATACGAAGAAATTTTAGCGTGACCTTTTAAATTTCTATTTGAAGAGCTTGAGTAGCCATAGATTAGAAAATCAGGTCAGCCAGATTCAATCGCCTCGATGTCTTCAGTTACAAGGCTTTTGCTTGTCGCCGTGGCCCGCGGCCTCCAGAAAGCGGTGGGCATGTACCACGTGGTTGGAGCAGTTCCAGGAAAAGTGGGAACAGGTTTTCCGCCCGGAATTGCGACTCAACAAAGAGATAGAGGGTTTCCGGTGAACCTGTTTTCACCGAAAATGCTCTAAAGCCGTGCTGAAAACCCCGGAAAATGGCAGACGGCTTCAAAGCCATCTCTTCCAGCGGAAGAGGCCATAAGTGCCCACTGCCGACAGGATCATGACGGCAATGCCCCATAGATAGCCGAACGACCAGTCTAGCTCCGGCATGTAGCGGAAGTTCATGCCGTAGAAGCTTGCGACCAGGGTCGGCGGCATGAAGATCACGGCGAGAACCGAGAAGATCTTGATGGTGTCGTTCTGATGGATCGAGATGAGGCCCAGCGTTGCGTCGAGCAGGAAGGTGATGCGCTCTTCCTGCCCTCGGCAATGGTCGGCGAGTGCGGTCACGTCGCTCTTCATCGGCTTCAGGCGGGACACGTCTTCCTTGGAATAGCGCGGCCCCTCCATCTTGGCGGTGAGGAACAGGAGAAGACGGGAGAGGGAGATCAGGCTCTCCTGAAAATGGCCGAGACGCAGGCCTTCGCGACCGATGCGTCGCAGCGAACTCTTGTAGCGGTCGCCCGATGGCGAGGTCCGCGAGTCGTCCTCGAATACCCGGCGGGCGATAGTCTCGATACGGGCGCCGGATTGCTCGATGACGTCGGCCAGCCGATCGATGGCGGCCTCCAGGATGGTCAGCAGCGCGCCATGCGGCGTCGTCACGTTGGCTCCCGCCGTCGTCACGTTCTTGATGGCGAGCGGGATGGTGCCCGGCTCGTCGTAGCGGACGGTGACGAGGTGCTTGTCGGTGAGCACGAAGGTGACGACGGTAATGCCCGGATCGTTGCCGCCGGCCCGGCAGGGCAGGGCGGCGGTGAGATAGAGGACGTCGTTCACCGCCGACAGGCGGCTCGACGGCTCGATCTCCTCCATCTCGGCGCGGGTGGGCAACTCGGCACCGATGAACTGCTCCACCGCCAGTTCCTCGTCGCGCGTCGGCGTCATCAGGTCGATCCAGAGCGTATGCTGATCCGGCACCAGCGCGCCGCAGTTGGGCGCGTACTCGAGCTTGTCGCCGACGGGGTGGAAGGCGTTGAGCATGGGCAACGTCCGGAATCTCCGGCCTTCGCGAGGCCGGTTCGCTTGGCGATGGGCGAAATCTCCGAATGCAGCGACTCCCCCTCCGAGAGAAGGGTGCGTCACCGTCCGCCGTCTCTCTATACGCGGGCGCGGCAGCGGTCGAGTCTTTCTCGTTGGACATTGCACCATCAAGACAATCTGATAAGTGTTTCGTCGGATATGATCCGCGGGGAGGCGATGGCGAGCACCAACTGGCAAAAGGCGCTTGGAGACTTGGCGCGCGACGTGTTGCGCGTCCTGTTCGTTTATGCGCTTTTGCTACAGACCTTGGTGCCGGTCGCTCTCGCGCAGACTGCAGGGTTTGATGGTCTGTCAGCCCACTCGGTACTCTGCTCGGCAACGACCGGAACGAGCCCCGAGAAACCAGTCAAAGCGCCAGTCCGGATTGTCCACGATTGTCTCGCCTGCTGTCTGGGTAATGCCGTCGCCATTCTCGCGCCGCCAGTGGAATGGCCGGAGCCCTCTGGGTTTGAGCTCCCTAGCGATCATCTGGTGCCGCAGTCTCTTCATGTGCCGGCTCGGGCAGCCAGTCCGCCGCCGCAGCGGGCACCTCCGCGCCTTGGTTGACGAATGTCCGGTTCCGCTTAAGCGCGTGTGACTATTCTCTATTCAACGAATCCAGCCCGACAGTTGGGACGCCGGTGGCCCTTTGGCAACCGGTCGTCCACTTATCCCTGAGGTTCCCATGGCCCAGATTTCCAGACTTCTGCTCCGCACGGCACTGGTTGCCGGTTTATTTTCCGTTTTGCCCGCCGCTTCAGGACTGGTTGTCCAGCCAGTTGCTGCCCATGAGTTCAAGGCTGGCGCACTCTTGCTGAAGCATCCTTGGACGCGTGCCACGGCGAAAGGCGCCGAGATGGGGGGCGGGTTCGTCACCATCGTCAATACCGGCAGCGAAGCAGACCGATTGATCGGCGGCAGCTTTGCGCTCGCCGAACGTGCCGAAGTACACGAGATGAAGATGGACGGCGACGTCATGAAGATGCGGCAACTTGAGGGGGGGCTCGATATTCCCGGAGGTGCTACCGTCGAGCTGAAGCCCGGCTCATACCATATGATGTTCATGAAGCTGACGGCGCCGCTCGAGGCCGGCACCAAGGTGAAAGGAACCCTGGTCTTCGAGAAGGCAGGCGAAGTGCCCGTGGAGTTCGCAGTCGAGGCCATCGATGCCAAGGCGAAGGGGCATGACGCTGCTGGTCATGATGCCATGCCGATGGACGGCTCGGACAAGATGCACAACGCAAACGGCGGTTGACACCCAACCTTGAATGCGTTCCCAAAACGTCGAAGGCCGGAGCAATGCTCCGGCCTTCGAAGAGTTCAGTCATTTACTCCAGAGACACGAGCCCTTCCTCACACGCCTATTCATTCAGGACCTGCGCGTCGAGCCTCAGGAGAAAATCTGAAAAGATAATCGCCGGGCCGGCTGCGGCATGCGCCAGCCCCGAAATATTCCCGATCAGTCCTCGTAGGAGAACATCGGCGCAGTCTGCTGAGCCGTCGTGTAGTCCTTCTGCTGGACCTGACGGCGCATTGCGCGCGCGGCAGCATTCACTGCCGGGATGCCGATCTCATGGTATTGGGCGTCGAGTTCCAGCTCGCTGCCTTGTTGGATCTGGCCTTTGTTAACAGCGTCTGCCTGTTTGACCATCTGGTACCGTCCTACCCCGTTGCCGGGTACGTGGTTTGTCTTATGTATTCGTTTGGAAGTGCTGTGTTTAAATCACGTCTTCCACGTTCATATATTATGCCTATAAATGCGGCTGAACAAGGGCGGGCAGCATTCATGCGGTTCGGATTTCTTCCTATGCCTAGTTAGATTTTTAAGTGCGTGGCTAAAATGCGACATTTGCTTTGGTGTTGACTGAGACCAAAAGCTAATCACGTATTTGATGCAACGCAAAGCGAATGCTCATCCCAAGAAGATCTTAACCTATCTTTAAGCAAAAACTTCCGGAGCCTTTGGATTGCGTGCCTCTCGGTATGGCAGCGCCTGACGAGACGATACCGTCATTGGCTGTTCGTGAGAATTGGAGCCCGATTAGTCAGGGCAAAATCCTCATGCATGGCTCTGAACACTCAAGGTGTGTAAGCCCCGGCCGTGATTGGAAATAAACGCGTTGCCGATTACGCGTCCAAAATGATGTTGCTGATGGCGACTCAATGCCCCATCAGGGCCGAGACATGCGCGGCCACCGAAAGGCCGAGGGCATCGACGTCATAGCCGCCTTCGAGCAGGGAAACGATGCGGCCATCGCAGACACGGTCGGCAACCTCCATCAAGGCGCGAGTGAGAGTCCCATAGTCGGACTCAACGAGATTGAGGTCGCCAAG
This sequence comes from Pleomorphomonas sp., assembly GCA_029976075.1. GTDB lineage: Bacteria > Pseudomonadota > Alphaproteobacteria > Rhizobiales > Pleomorphomonadaceae > Pleomorphomonas. The sequence continues at coordinate 9,683 of JARKNW010000133.1, read as the reverse complement.
GGGGTCGCGATAGTGGGCGTCGAAGCCGGCCGATATCACCAGAAGATTGGGATGAAAGGCTTCGACGGCCGGCAGGATGGTGTCGGTCAGTGCCTTGAGCGCAACCGCTCCGTTGGCGCCGGCATTGAGCGGAACATTGAGGATATTCCCGTCTATGCCAGTCTCCGAGGCTTCGCCGGTTCCCGGGAAAAGATGCGACTGATGGATCGAGGCGTAGAAAACCGTCTTGTCCGAATAGAAGATGTTCTGGGTGCCGTTGCCATGGTGGACGTCGAAATCGACGATGGCGACGCGTTCGGCCCCGTGCGCCGCCTGAGCGTGACGTGCGGCGATCGCCGCATGGTTGAAGAAGCAGAAGCCCATGGCCTGCCGGGCACTGGCGTGATGACCGGGCGGGCGGGCGGCGGAAAAGGCGTTGTCAACGAGGCCGGTCATCACTTCGTCGACGGCGAGGCAGGCGGCACCCGCCGCAAGTCTCGCCGCCTCGTAGGTTCCATTCGATAAGATGGTATCGCCGCTGATCGACAGTAGGCCGTCGTGTGGCGCCTGGATGCGGATGTGATCGATATAGCCTGCGGGGTGGACGCGTTGAATTTCAGCGTCGGACACCGGTCTTGCCATGTCGCGGATCAGGTGCTGGAAGGCTTCGCCCTCGAGCCGCCGCTCGATCGCTGCCATGCGTTCCGGTTGCTCGGGGTGATTTTCCGGGGCGAGATGGTCGCGATAGCGCGGGTGGTTCAGGAAAAGTGTCCGCATCCGCCCCTCTTCGGAAGACGCCTCGCAGCGTCCGTGAAAATCCTGAGACAGAGGATGCCGCTATGAGCGCGCCGTCAAGTGGCAGGAAGGCTTAGCGCATCTTGCGGAAGAGCGATGCCCCCTCGTCACGATGAGGCGACAAGGCGCAAGCGGGCGTTTGACGAGGCGCCGTGCCTGTCGGGATCCGGTGTCGGTCGATGCGTCCGTTATCGCCGCGGTGCCGCCGCCCGTGTCAACCGGTCGCGGATGGCTTCCCCCAGTCCGTGAACCGGGATTGGTGCCACCGCGATGCCGGCGATGTCGTCGCCATCGGCTCGGCGCAGCATGTCGAAAAGATTGGCTGCTGCTTCGCGCAAATTGCCTGAAGGGCTCAGGTTGAACACGCGTTTCGCTTCCGATGCGCCATGGATCGAAGCGCCGCCGAAGGCGAGGAGCGCTTCCCCGGGCTCGACACGGCGAGCATCCAGCCGGACACGAGCATGTGGCGCATAATGGGAAGCGAGCATGCCGGGTGCCACCGGTGCGGCGGACGGATCGCCCTCCGAGCGGACGATGGCGATACCAATGGCTGCCTCGATATCTTCGCGGGCCAAGCCACCTGGTCGCAAGAGGTAGGGAATATCGTCGCGAATCTGCAGGATGGTCGATTCGAGACCGACCTCGGTGCGACCGCCGTCGAGGATCAGGGGGACGCGGCGCGAAAGGTCGCCATAGACGTGGGACGCGGATGTGGGGCTTACGTGGCCGGATGTATTGGCGCTGGGCGCGACGATCGGCACGCCGGCGACACGGATCAACTCAAGCGCTACCCGGTGCGACGGCATGCGAACGGCGAGCGTGTCGAGGCCGGCGGTGGCCAGCGAAGAGACTGGACAGTCGGGTCTCGCCGGCAGCACCAGCGTCAGTGGCCCCGGCCAGAATATTTCGGCGAGCCGCCGCGACAGGGGGTCGAAGACGACCAATGTTTCTGCCATGGCGATGCTGTCGACATGGGCAATCAAGGGGTTGAAGGAGGGACGCCCCTTGGCCTCATAGATGGAGGCTACGGCTTGCCCCTGCGTCGCATCGGCACCCAGACCATAGACCGTCTCGGTCGGAAAAGCGACGAGATCGCCCCGCTGGATGTGGGTGGCGGCGAGACGAATGGCCTCATCTGTCGCCGTTTCGATGCGAGCAAATTCTTGGGAACGATAGGACACGGAAAATCCCGGTAATGAACTGTCTTAGGCGCTTCGCCCGACTAGGCTTGTGTGGGGCCAATCCATGGCAACGTCAAGGCAAGGAGTGCCTGAGGCGGGAGATTGGAATTCGGCCCGAAAATCTGGCAATGGCGGCGAGTAGAAATAAGGCATCTTAAGGTAGTCTCTATTGGGGGCAGGCATGCGCATCGCGGTAACCGGCACGCACGGCTGCGGCAAGACGACGCTGATCGACGATTTCATATCGGCTCATGGAGAATATGAGAGCGTGCCCGAGCCCTACTGGCTGCTAGCCCAGAACGGCATGCCATTTGCCGATGGGCCGACCACGGTCGATCTTGAAGAGCAGCTTGGGCAAAGCTGCACGCTGATCCTCGAACAAATCGTGGGAAAGGACGTGATTTTCGATCGCTGTCCGTTTGATTTTCTTGCTTATCTGGATGTGGTCAGTGAGAGCGAGAGCTTCGAGTGGCTGCCCCAGGGACGTTTGCTGGGCCGCATCGCCAGGGCTCTCGCCACGTTCGATCTGGTGATCTTCGTACCATTGCAGCGGCCAGACGAGATTGCGGTGCCGATCGAATATCCACAGCTGCGCACCAAGGTGGACCGGCGGCTCAAGATCATGCTGCGACAGGACGACTTGGGACTGCTGGATGAGGGGCGCCCCCGAATTGCCGAGATTTCAGGATCTCGCATGCATCGATTGGCGTGCATTGCCTCCATGCTCGGATGAGGCATCAGCCAAGCGTCGCCAGCCTTATCTTGTTGTGGGCAGTGAATTCCATCGCGATGGTGAGCCTTTGGCGAAGCTCTGCCACATGCCTGTCCTTGACTCTCTTCGAGGGGCGCTTCTATACTGGAACATATAGAGAACAAAAGCCACGGAAACGGGGGTATGAACCGTGCTCGCGAGCGAGTCGACGGACAGGATTGCTATGCTTCGACGGCAGATTGCCCAATTGGAACGGGCACGCGGCCGAAGTGAGGAGCGTGCCGGTCCTGCTCAAGCAGAAGAAGTGGCCGGTGTGCCGGTGCACGATATCGCCCCCGCCATTGGCCGCGCCGCACCGGTTTCCGTCTTTCGCAGTGGACGAGCGGCAAATGCCTGGGCAGGACCGGAAACGTCGGCTGTTGTTTTCGGCCATCCCGAGGTCGACGCGACGACCGGCGGCCTCAAGCGCGGCGCACTGCACGATATAAGCCCTGCTACCGCCCCCGACATGGCGGCGGCGACCGGCTTCGCCCTGGCATGCGCCGGGTTGCTTCTGGCAGCGGCCGGGCGCGATAGCCTCTGGCTTTGGGTGCGGGCCGAAATGGCCGGTCGCGAGGCGGGCGAGCCTTACGGTCCCGGCCTTCTCGCCTTTGGCCTCGATCCCTCGCGTCTCATTGCGGTGACGGCCAGAGACACCACGGACGTATTGCGCGCAGCCGAGGAAGGGCTTGCCGCCCACGCCTTCGCAGCCGTGCTGATCGAGCCGTTCGGCGATGACCGTCATCTCGATTTGACGGCCTGCCGCCGCTTGTCGCTGATCGCCGATAGCGGCCGCACAACGGGAATTGTGCTGAGAACCGGCGGTGCTCCGGGGCCGACCAGCGCTGTCACGCGCTGGCGTATCGGGGCGGCTCCGAGCCGTGGTGGGCGTCATCCCGGCAATCCGGTTTTTACGGCCGACCTCGCGCGCAATCGCTTTGGCCAGGTTGGTGTTTGGATGATGGAGTGGCGTACCGATGAGCAATCCTTCCGAGCCCCGCGTGTCGGGTACAAAGCCGAAGGCCCCGGCTCCTTGGCAGTCTCGCTATCTGGTCGTCTGGCTGCCGCATCTGGCGACCGATCGTCTCGTTCGGCTGGATCGGGAGCGGTTGTCCCCTTCCGCAACCGTTGACGGCGCGGCACGTCCGCCCATGGTGCTGACGGCCAAGCACCGTGGCGCTGCCCGTCTTGCCCATGTCGATGGATCGGCGGTGCGGCTGGGGCTGCAGCCTGGGCTCGGCCTTGCCGATGCTCGTGCCCGCGTGCCCGGTCTCGACGTGCGTGCTGCCGATCCCGAGGCCGATGCGGCCTTCCTTGATCGTCTGTGCGATTGGGCTCAGCGCTATACGCCGCTTGCCGGCCGCCGCATCGGTACGTCGTCCATCGATCCGGAGTTTCCTTATCCGGAGGATTTCACGCTGGTGCTCGACATCGCCGGCTGCGCTCACCTGTTCGGCGGTGAAGAGGCGCTGGCGGCCGATATGGCGCTGCGGCTCGAACGGCAGGGTCTGACGGCCTTCATCGGCATCGCCTCGACCATCGGTGCAGCCCATGCGCTGGCCGCATTCGGGCGGGGCGGCCGATTGCAAGCCGGCGAGGAACGACGGGCATTGGTTGGCTTGCCAGTGGCGGCGTTGCGGCTTGATGCCACCGCCGTCGATGCACTCGCCCGCGTCGGCCTCAAGCGTATCGGCGATCTTGTCGATGGCCCGCGCGCTCCGCTGACTGCTCGCTTCGGGCGGACCGTGCTCGTCCAGCTCGATCGGGCACTGGGGCTCGCCGAAGAAGCCTTCTCGCCACGGCTGCCGGTGGCGCCTTATTGCGCCGAGCGGCGCTTCTTCGAACCCATCGCTCGCCAGGAGGACGTGCGCGCCGTTGCCTTGTCGCTAATCGGCACACTGGCCGAACGGCTGGAGGCAGCCGGAGAGGGGGCGTTGCGTCTCCGCCTCAGCCTCTGGCGGGTCGATGGCGTCCTCTCTCATATCGAGGCAGGCCTCAGTCGACCGAGCCGCGAGGCGGCGGTGATACAGGACATTCTCTGCCGCCGGCTCGACAGTCTCGCCGAAGATTTCGACGCCGGCTATGGCTTCGACTGCGTCACCGTCGCCGTCACCGAGGCGAGCCGCCGCGACGCCGAGGTACTGTCGCTTGCCGGCCCCGATACGGCGCTGGAGCTGACGCGCTTCGTAGACCGGGTCGGCGCCCGCATCGGCCGGGGACGGGTACGGCGTCTCAAATTCTATGCGAGCCACATTCCCGAGCGGGCGAGCCGTGCCGTGCCGGCTCACATGGTAGGGGAGGGCAGCTTTCCGGCAATGGAGGCGCTGCCTGGCGATCCGCCGGAGCGGCCAATCCGCCTGTTCGCCCATCCGGAACTGGTGGAAGCGATCGCCTCTGTGCCGGATGGTCCGCCGCTCCGCTTTCGCTGGCGGCGCGTCACGCATGAGGTGAAGCGCGCCGAGGGGCCGGAACGCATCGCTGGCGAATGGTGGCGGCAGGAAGCGCCGACGCGCGACTATTTCCGCGTCGAGGATGCCGAGGGGCGGCGGTTCTGGATGTTCCGGGAAGGCCTATTCCAAGTCGAAACCACGCATCCACGCTGGTTCGTGCATGGGCTGTTTGCCTGAGGAGCGGAGGCGATCATGACCGCCTATGCCGAACTTGCCGCCGTCACCAATTACTCCTTCCTGCGCGGCGCCTCCCACCCCATGGAGATGGTGGGAGCGGCCGGGCAACTCGGCTATGCCGGCATCGGCATTGCCGACCGCAACACGCTTGCCGGAGTCGTGCGCGCCCATGTGGCGGCCAAGGAATACGAGGTGCGGCTTGCCGTCGGTTCCCGCCTTGTCTTTACCGACGGCACGCCTGATATCCTCGCCTATCCCAAGGATCGCGCCGCCTACGGTCGGCTCTGCCGATTGCTCACCAACGGCAACCGGCGGGCGGAGAAGGGCGACTGCCTCCTGACGATTGACGACCTCAAGGAGTTTTCCGAAGGGCTGAGGCTCATCGTCGTGCCACAGCGCCGCCTTCTGCCGGCTTTCAGTGCTCAGGTGGAAAAGCTCGCCGCCGATTTACACGACCAAATCTGGCTAGGTATCACCATGCCGCGGCTTGGCGACGACCGACGGCGGCTTGCCGCCTTCGCGGCGCTGGCAAAGTCCGCCGGCCTCAAGCCGATCGCTCTCGGCGACCCGCTCTATCACGTTCCGGAGCGGCGACCGCTGCAGGACATCATCACCTGCATCCGCGAGCATGTGACCATCGACGAGGCCGGCTTCCGCCTCGAGCAAAATGCCGAGCGTCATCTCAAGCAGCCGGAGGAGATGGAGCGCTTGTTTGCTGATCTGCCAGAGGCAGTGAGCGAGACTGTGCGCTTCCTTGATGGGCTCAATTTCTCGCTCGGTGAGCTCAAGTATGAATACCCACGCGAAGCCTTTGCGGGCTATGCCACGGCAGCCGAGGCCCTGCTGGCACTGGTCGAGGAAGGCATCAAGCGCCGCTTTCCGGAGGGGGCTGACGAGAAGACCAGACAGGTGATTGCCCACGAGCTCGCCATCATCGCCGAGAAGGAATACGAGCCTTATTTCCTTACCGTTTATGACATCGTCCGCTTCGCCAAATCCAAGGGCATCCTCTGCCAGGGGCGGGGATCGGCCGCCAATTCTGTCGTCTGCTATTGCCTTGGGATTACCGAGGTCGATCCCGTGCGAGGTGAGCTCCTGTTCGAGCGTTTCATCTCGGTCGAACGCGACGAGCCCCCGGACATCGACGTCGATTTCGAGCACGGCCGGCGCGAAGAGGTCATGCAGTACATCTATGAGCGCTACGGCCGGGAGAAAGCCGGCATCGCCGCCACGGTGATTTCCTATCGCGGTCGTAGCGCCGTGCGTGAGGTGGGCAAGGTGTTCGGCCTCACCGATGATGCGGTGACGGCGCTGTCCGGTTCGGTCTGGGGCTCGCCATCGAAGGGATTGAAGGACGATGACGCCCGTCGCACCGGCTTCGATCCCAGCGAGGCGCGTCTTGCGATGGTGCTAAAATATGCCCGTGAGCTCGCGGGGTTTCCGCGCCATCTCAGCCAGCATGTCGGTGGCTTCGTGCTGACGGCCGGCCGGCTCGACGAGGCCGTGCCGATCGGCAATGCCGCCATGAAGGATCGCACCTTCGTCGAATGGGACAAGGACGACCTCGATGCACTCGGGATGCTGAAGGTCGACATCCTCGCCCTGGGCATGCTGACGGCACTCGCCAAGGCGCTGAAAATGCTCGGCGAACATTATGACCGTCATTGGACGCTCGCCAGCCTGCCGCCCGAGCGGAAGGCCGTCTACGCCATGATCCAGCGCGCCGATACGCTCGGCGTCTTTCAGATCGAGAGCCGGGCGCAGATGAGCATGCTGCCGCGCCTGAGGCCCAACCATTTCTACGACCTCGTCATCGAAGTGGCGATCGTCCGCCCCGGCCCCATCCAGGGCAACATGGTGCATCCCTATCTCAGGCGACGGCAGGGTCTCGAAGACGAGATTTATCCATCTCCGTCACCGGAGTTCGGCCCCAAGGATGAACTGGCGCAGGTTCTGCACAAGACGCTGGGCGTACCATTGTTCCAGGAGCAGGCGATGCGCATCGCCATTGTGGCCGCCGGTTTCACGCCGGGCGAGGCGGATAAGCTTCGGCGCGCCATGGCCACTTTCCGCCGCATGGGCACCATCGGCACCTTCCGCGACAAGATGGTGGAGGGCATGGTCGGGCGCGGCTACGATCGCACCTTCGCCGAGAACTGTTTCCGCCAGATCGAGGGCTTCGGCGACTATGGCTTTCCCGAAAGCCATGCCGCGAGCTTTGCGCTGCTGGTCTACGCCTCGGCTTTCATCAAGTGCTACTATCCGGACGTTTTCGCCGCGTCGCTGCTCAATGCCCAACCGCTCGGATTCTACGCGCCGGCCCAGATCGTCCGCGACGCGCGCGACCATGGCGTCACCGTGCGGCCGCCGGACATCAACCTTTCGCAGTGGGACGCGACATTGGAGCCGGACGCGCCGGAGGTGAAGCCGCATCCGCGCCACGCCTCGATGGCAGGTCGGTTCCTGACGACACATGCCCTCCGCCTCGGCTTTCGCGAGGTGAGTGGCCTCAAGGCGGCAGATGGCCAACTGATCGCCGAACGACGGGGCCGGGGATATGATTCCATTCGCGACGTCTGGCTCAGAACCGGTCTGCCGAGCTCAACGCTGGAGCGGCTCGCGGATGCCGATGCTTTCGCTTCGCTCGGTTTGAGTCGCCGCGATGCGCTCTGGGTGGTGCGTGGCCTTGGCCGATCCGGCGACAAGGACGACCTGCCGCTGTTCCTGGCGGCCAAGGAGACCGGGCGCGAAACCGAGGCGGACATGCATCTGCCACCCATGCCGCCGGGCGAGGAGGTGGTGATGGACTATCGCCATCTCCGGATGTCGCTGCGCGCCCATCCGGTGAGCTTCCTGCGTTCCCATCTCGATCACTTGCGCGCCATGCCATGCGACGACCTGACGCGCACCGCCGACGGCCGTCGCGTCACCGTGGCCGGCCTCATCGTGGTGCGCCAGCGGCCGGGGACGGCCAAGGGTACCATCTTTCTGACGCTCGAAGACGAGACCGGTATTGCCAATATCATCGTCTGGGCGAAGGTTTTCGAGGCACACCGGGCCATCGTGCTCGGCTCGCGCATGGTGTCGGTCACCGGGCGCATGCAGTCGGAGAGCGGCGTCATCCATGTGGTGGCCGACCGTATCGTCAACCTGACGCATCTGCTCGGCCATCTCGCGGCCGACGATGCCGCGACGGCACTGACCCCGCCCGGAGAGGCGGTGCGCGCCACCGACAAGGGGGGCGGTCTGTCCGATCTCATCGATCAGACGCCACGTCCAGCCAACGCACCACTGCCGCTCGAACCCGAGGTGGCCGCCGACCTCGATGTGCCCGCCCGGGCGACGCGCCACGTGCCGGCGCGTCGACGGGCATGAGGAGCATTTCGTGCATGCATCGCTGTCATCGAACCGCTAAAGCAGAAGCCATCATGGCGTGGGAGTGAACATGCTGGGCTACGACTTGGCGCACTGGGCGACATTCTTCGCGGCGGCCTTTCTGCTGAACGTGTCGCCAGGGCCGGATATCGCCTTCATCCTCGGCCACACGGCGCGTGGCGGTCGTCGACAGGGGCTTGCCGCGATGTTCGGTCTATGGGCTGGTGCCTTCTGTCATGTGACTTTCGCCGCCATCGGCCTGTCCGCCATCGTCGCCACCTCGGCCACTGCCTTCTCGCTGGTGAAGTGGGTTGGTGTCGCCTACCTCGCCTTTCTTGGCATCTCGGCCCTGCGCTCGAAGGCGAATGCCTTCGACGTCAGGACGACACAGGCAGAGGGCCGCCTGTCGGCCGTCTTCCTGCAGGGCATGCTGGTCGACATCCTGAACCCTAAGGTGGCGATCTTCTTCCTGGCCTTCCTGCCGCAGTTCGTCGTCGATGGCGCCGGACCTGTGCCGCTGCAGCTCCTGCTGCACGGCATCCTGATCATCGTCGTTGCCGCAACCGTGGAGCCGCTGGTGGTGCTCGGCGGCGCCTGGTTGACGGCGCGACTACGCTCCAGCACTCGGTTGGCCTTGTGGCTCGACCGCTCGCTCGGTGCGCTGTTTCTCGGTCTCGCTGCAAAGCTCGCCGCCTTGCAGCGGTAAGCCTCGCCTCAGAGCGTCACGCCTGTTTTGAAGATGACGATTTCGGCGATGGCGTTGGTCTCGTTTCTGGCCGGTTTGCCGGAGGCGATGGCGAGGACGGCCTCTGCGAAGCTGTCGCGGAGGCCTGCGACGGTGGTCTCGCCGGTGGCGATGGGGCCGGCGTCGAAGTCGATCCAGTGCGGCTTGCGGCTGGCAAGGTCGCTGTTGGTGGCGATCTTCATGGTCGGCACGACACCGCCGAGCGGCGTGCCGCGACCGGTGGTGAACAG